>JAIXXF010000041.1 GCA_027490925.1 Comamonadaceae bacterium | reverse complement strand
GCTAAGTGTGGAAGAGATAACCGCTGAAAGCATCTAAGCGGGAAACTCGTTTCAAGATGAGATCTGCCGGGGCCTTGAGCCCCCTGAAGAGTCGTTCAAGACCAGGACGTTGATAGGTCAGGTGTGGAAGCGCAGTAATGCGTTAAGCTAACTGATACTAATTGCTCGTGCGGCTTGACCCTATAACTTTGATGAATGTCAAAGAAGTTATGCCAAGTTGACGCATTCAAAATAACCAGCTGATTTGCTCTATGAATTCGTTTCCTTGACCCAGTCATGGAGACAACCAGTTATGCCTGATGACCATAGCGAGGTGGTCCCACTCCTTCCCATACCGAACAGGACAGTGAAACGCCTCTGCGCCGATGATAGTGCGGGTTCCCGTGTGAAAGTAGGTCATCGTCAGGCTATTACAGCGCTGAAAAGCCCGACCATAACCTGGTCGGGCTTTTTTGTTTCCTGGCCAATGTCTTTACCCGCTATTCAACGGGTGGCGAGGAGACTTCCGATCTATCCGCGCCAATTTTTGGGGGCTGGTCAAGCTTCGCTCTTTGGCCAGTAGCCAAGACGAGCTAACGTCAGTGATTGAAAACGCGGCCGTTCTCGATGCGCAGGGCACCTGCGGCAGCCAGCTGCTGCACCACGTCATCAACCCATTCGTTGAGCACCATGTGGTTGAAGTACCGCTCCCATAGCGTCTGAAAGTAGGGCGTTTGTCCTGCCCACTTCGTCAGCGCGTCCAGCCGCGTACTTTGAAGCTCGAGCAACTTAAACTTGAGTAAGACCTTTGCGGCATGCAGGGCGTGCTTTTGAGGGTCGCGCATAAACCCATGAAGCCGTTTTCTTGCGACTCCGAGAGCGCTTCCCACGTTGTCGAAAACTTTGCCATGGCCTGGGATGACACACCTCGGGCGAAGTGACTCGATCATGTCGAGGGTCGCCTCGACGTCCGTGAAACCCGATTCGCCTTCCAGTTCTGGAAAAACGACGCCGAAGCCGCTTTCCCACAAAGCATCGCCAGATATCAGTACCGCGTGCTCACGCTGAAACAGGACCACGGCGTGTGGATCGTGTCCGGGTGCCGTATGCACCTCCCAGTCAGAGCCGCCGAGGTAAACGACGTCACCGTGCTTGATCGTGTTGTCATGCGTGAATGATTCGCACGACTGGCCTGTGGCAACGTAACCCAATGCCTCCGCATCCCATGGTTTAACGAGGTCCACTTGGCCCTCAGGAATGCTGGTAACCAGGGATGGATAAGCGTTTTGCAGCAGAGCGTTTCCGCCACAATGGTCGCTGTGCAAGTGGGTGTTCACCAACATTGTCAGCGCGCGAGGTCCGAGTGCCGATTGAACCAACGCCAGTGTCTGCGGGGCGTGGGTGGCGTATCCGCTGTCGACGAGTGCGGCGCCATCGGGTCCAACGCACAGTACATTGTTAGAAGACAGCCAGCCGCGCTCAAAAACGGTCACGCCCAGCGGCAACTTGGGGGAAATAGAGCTCATGGTGTTTTCTCTCCCCTGAGAGTATCGCCTCTGCTGACGGAAATATCCTGTACGCTAGCGAAGGGCGCCCAGCGCAGCCACAATCGCTGCCACTGCCGCCGCTTTCGAACGGCCAAAAAGGCGTTCCATCAGTTCCGTTTCGCGCGCTTCAATGTGAGCCAGGAATGCCGATGCACCCCCGGCTTGTTTGGTCAAATCGGCAAAGGTGTCAAACCCCATCTCAAGAAAGCGTTGAAGTTCCGTGAGGCCGGCGACAGCGGCGGGTCGCCGCATCAGCCTGAGCAATGTGCGCAGGCCAGGCGTTCGTACCAAACGGGCCAAATCTTCACCGATGCGCAGCACCGCCCGCAACTGCTGCTGCCTCGCAGCAGGCTGTCCGACGGTCTGCCAAGCGGTCACATATGCCTCTGCTGTGCCTGACAATCCACCAGAAGTTAGTGCTTGGTGCACCATGACGCAACCCATTTGATGGTCCAATTCCTCTGTCGCGCAGTGCAAAGACGCCAGCGCCCGACAAGTATCGACAACCGATGTAGGGAAGACCGTTTCGATCGTTCCTGCAATCTGAGCGAACTGCGCGTCTCTCGCAGAAAAATCCCTAGGGGCGTACAGTTCTGTTAGGAAAAAACGGGCGGCTGGCCCGTGTGTCGAGTCGCGCAGAAGCTGCGCGTAAGTGCCTGCAAATCGCTGCGCTTGAATTCGTTTGACAGCGGCCACTGCAGAGGCCAGTTCGGGAGCACCTAGGCGCTCGGCGCGCAAGCGGGTGATCACGCCCAGTGCGTCGCGAATGGGGTTCTGGTCAGGGTTGGACAGCATAGAAGGGATTTTGCCGATGCCCAATAGATGAAACGCTCTAACGAAGCGTGAGCACCCAATGCGATAGTGCAAACATGCAAAGAAGAACCTTGTTGAAACTCGGCGTCGCGGGATCGCTTGCCTTGGGCGTGGCCGGCGTGGTCGCGGTCCAATGGGAATCACCGCTGCAACGGGGCAAGCTGTCGCCCGGGGCACGCGCAACTTTTCGTGGTGTGGGTGAAGCCATGCTGGACGCCTGCCTGCCCGCGGCGGGCGCTGACCGCACGGCCGCACTGGATGGCTTTTTGAACCGTTTGGAGCTGCTCATTCAGGGTTTGCCGGGCGCCACCCAGAATGAGCTGGCGGAACTGCTGTCGGCGCTGTCCATGGGGTTGGGCCGTGTTGCCCTGGTGGGTACTTACAAACCCTTGGGCGAAGCGGGTGTGGCGGCGCTGCAGGACCGCCTGCAAGCCATGCGCACGTCCCGTCTGGCCGTTCGGCAGCAGGTGTACCACGCGTTCCATGATTTGGTGAACAGCGCTTATTTTTCCGATTCCAGCACCTGGGCCCTGATGGGCTACGGTGGACCCATCAAGTTGTAAAGCGATCCCATGAGTTCATTTCCCGACCCGATCCGCGAGGGTTTGAAGCGCGGCTGGAAAGTTTTGGGTGGCCCGCACGGTGCATTGCCAGCACGGGTGGAGTGTGATGTGGCCATTGTGGGCAGCGGCGCCGGCGCGGGCGTGACCGCTGAGCTGATGGCCAAGGCTGGCTTGAGCGTGGTCATTGTTGAAGAGGGCCCCCTGCGCAGCAACAGCGACTTCAAGCAGCTGGAAAGCGTGGCCTACCCCGATCTGTACCAAGAAAGTGGCGCGCGCAAGACCAAAGACAAGGGCATCACCATCTTGCAGGGGCGTTGTGTGGGCGGCTCCACGACGGTCAACTGGACCAGCTCGTTCCGGACTCCGACCGACACCTTGCAGTACTGGCAGCAGAAGTTCGGCCTGGAGTCGTACACCAACGAACAGCTCGGCCCCTACTTCGCGCAGGCCGAAAAGCGGCTGGGCATAGCACCATGGGTCCTGGCACCAAACGAAAACAACGAAGCACTACGGCGCGGTGCGAACCGGATCAATGTGCCCAGTGCGGTGATCCCGCGCAATGTGAAAAACTGCGCCAACCTGGGTTCGTGTGGCATGGGCTGCCCGACCAACGCCAAGCAGTCGATGCTGGTCACCACCATCCCCGCTGCGCTGAACGAAGGGGCACAGCTGTGGGTCGAGTCACGCGCGGAGCGGTTCGAGTGGTCGGGCAATCAAGTCAGCGCCTTGCTGGTGCAACCGGTCACTGCCAACGGTACAGCAGTGGCTGGAGCGAGCCGCCGCATCTTGGCGCGGCATTATGTGCTTGCGGCAGGTGCGATCAATTCCCCGGCTGTGCTGATGCGCTCCAAAGCGCCTGACCCGCATGGCCTGCTGGGCAAACGAACCTTTTTGCACCCCGTGGTGCTGTCGGCCGGGCTGATGCCGCACAAAGTCGAAGGTTGGAACGGCGCGCCGCAAACGGTGTACTCGGACCATTATCTGTCGACGCAGGCCCTGGACGGCCCCATCGGCTACAAAATCGAGGCTCCACCGGTCCACCCGCTGATCTTTTCGTCGACCTTGCCCGGGTTCGGGCAACAGCAAGCGGAGCTGTTGTCCAAATTGCCCAACACCCACGTATTGCTGGCGCTGTTGCGTGACGGCTTCCACGACGAATCTCGGGGGGGCAGCGTGGGCCTGCGAAAAGATGGCTCGGCGGTGCTGGACTACCCCCTCACCCCCTTCGTGATGGAAGGCGCACGGCGTGCGCTGTTGTCCATGGCTGAGTTGCAGTTCGCCGCTGGCGCGACGCAGGTGTTTCCGGTGCATGAAACCGCACCGGCGTGCAACTCGTGGGCCGAAGCACAAAAAGCCATCGCCGAGCTGCCAATGACGCCCTTGCTCGCCAAGGTGGTCTGCGCCCACGTGATGGGTGGGTGTGGCATGGGCGGGACCGACAAGCTTGGCGTGACCCGGCCCGACGGGCAGCACTGGCAGCTGGCCAACTTGTCGGTACACGACGGATCGCTGTTTCCCACCAGCATCGGTGCCAACCCGCAACTGTCGATCTACGGCGCGGTGAACCGCATGGCGCAAGGCCTGGCCAAGCGCCTGAGCGGCCGCGACGTGGCACTCGCCTGACCCGTGCTGGCCCGGCTTCAGCGCGCCCTGTGTGTCGCGCTGTGGGTGCTGGCCACCGTGGTGGCTGCGGCGTTGTGGCCCCAAGGCCCGGCTTGGGCCGCGCTGGGCTTTGTCGGCGTGCTGGGTAGCTGTGTGGTTTTGTTCGCGGTGGAGTTCTCGCTGCTGAACCTCATCAACAGGGGCTGTGGTGTGCCGCTGGCCGCCCCGCTCGACCTGCTGCGCGCCGCGGTTACGGAAACGGTGGTGGCCTGCCAGACCTTTGGGTGGCGCCAACCGTTCCGGGCACAGGCCACGCCCGACCATTTGCCCCCGCGGGGCCCCGGCGAAGCCCTGCCGCGCGGGGTGGTGCTGGTCCACGGCTTCGTGTGCAACCGGGGGTTCTGGAACCCCTGGTTACCCCTGCTCAAGGCGCGGGGGCACGCGTTCGTGGCGGTGAACCTGGAGCCGGTGTTTGGCAGCATCGATGGGCACTTGGCGCAGATCGACTCGTCGGTTCGCCGGGTGCGCGAAGCGACCGGGCGGCCCCCGGTGCTGGTGTGTCACAGCATGGGCGGCCTGGTCGCCCGCACTTGGCTGCGCGCCAGAGCCGCGTCTGAGGCCTTGCCCAGTGGGGATCTGGCGGTGCAATCGGTGGTGACCCTTGGCTCGCCGCACCAAGGCACCTGGTTCGCCAAGTTTGGGCACGGCGAGAATGCCCGTCAGATGCGCTTGAACAGCCCTTGGCTGGCCGAGCTGGCGCGGGGCGAACCTGTGCAGCGCCGGGCGCATTTCACCTGCTGGTATTCCAACGCCGACAACATCGTGGCGCCGCCATCATCGGCCCAGCTGCCCGGTGCCGATAACCGATTGCTCACGGCGGCGGGCCATGTGGCGTTGGCGCACCGGCCCGAGGTGTGGCAAGACGTGTTGGCGCGCCTGGCCGCCTGAGCGAACCCGGTACTGCCCCCAGGCCCGCGCAGGTTTTGGAAGGCTGGCGCACAGAGGCCAGTCTGCGCCGCCATGTGGGGCCGTCACCACCCGTCGTCACGTGGTGAGATGCGATGGGTGACTCCCGATTTATTTCGCTCCTGAATCCATAGCAAAAGAGTCAGTGTAAACGTGGGCCAGCGGTATAAATTGCTCTTGAATCTGCAGAAAAATGGCCACAGGGCCTGTCAACTGTGGTTTTTGCCAACCGTTGTTGGGTTGTGGAATCTAAGTAATAACCCTAGTATCTGTCCATGGTGCATCCGGCCGCGCTCATCAAGGCATCGCTCCACGCGGGGCGCGAGATGCTGCGCGTGGCGCCCAAGGCGTCTGGCGAGGTCGGCCCTGCGGCTCGCAGCTCGGTGATCGTGCCCATTCGGTCGTTGGGCCCGAGCCACCGAGAGCGGATCGCCACCCACCTGCTTGCGCTGGAGCCGCCCGACCGTTACCTGCGTTTTGGCTACGCCGCGTCGGACGACCAAATCCAGCGGTACGTGGAACAGCTCGATTTCGAGCGGGACGAGATTTTTGGCATCTACAACCGCCGCCTGGCGCTGATTGCCATGGCGCACCTCGCGTTCTCGCCTGAGCCCACTTGCGAGGCCTGTGCCGAGTTCGGCGTGTCGGTGCTGAAATCAGCACGTGGCCGGGGGTTTGGGGCGCGTTTGTTTGAGCGCGCCGTGATCCACGCGCGCAACGAGCGTGTGGGCCTGTTGTTCATCCATGCCCTCACGGAGAACACCGCCATGCTCAAGATCGCGCGCAATGCGGGCGCGTCGGTCGAGCGCAACGGCTCGGAGTCGGACGCGTACCTCAAGTTGCCACCCGCAAACCTGGACTCCCGCATGACGGAGATCGTGGAGGAGCAGTTTGCACAGACCGACTACCGCCTGAAAGCGCAGGCCAAGCAGTTTTGGGACTTTCTGGCGACCCTGCAAGAGGTGCGCAGTGGTGTGCGCGAAGGCCGCCACAAATCGGCAGGCTGACGGGCAAGCAGACCGAAAGACCGAGGGTGGTGGTGCCCTCTTCCCGCCACAGGCCGAGCGCGCAGGCGGCGTCACAGCGATCCGCTATCCTAGGGGCAACTCCACTACCGCACACGCCTGTGTCAGACCCCCACCCGGCGCGCCATGACCGCGAGCCCTACCAAGACAAACGCAGCTTCCTGCAAAAAGTCGCTGAATTCCTGCATCCCGGCCCCGATTCCAAAGACGAGCTGATCGAAACGCTGGCCGAGGCCGAAGACAACGACATCATTGGCCCCGAATCCCGCGCCATGCTGGAAGGGGTGATCCGGATGGCCGACATGACGGCTGGCGACGTGATGGTGCCCGCCACTCGGATGGACCTCATCGACATCGACGCCTCGTACGACGACTTGCTGCACCTGGTGATTGACACCGCGCACTCGCGCTTTCCAGTGTTCGAGCGCGACAAAGGAAGCATCGGCGGCACGCTGATGGCCAAAGGCCTGCTCAAGCTGCAGCGTGCGCCCGAACTCAACATTCGTGCACTGCTCAGACCGGCGGTTTTCATTCCCGAAAGCAAGGGGTTGAACGACCTGCTGCGGGAATTCCGCGGCAACCGCAACCACTTGGCGATCGTCATCGACGAGTTCGGCCGCACCGCTGGCCTGATCACCATCGAGGACGTGCTGGAAGAGATCGTGGGCGAGATCGAGGATGAGTTCGACATCGCCGAGGACGACGGCGACATCTTTGGCCTGCCCGACAAAACCTACCGCGTCAGCGGCGACACCCTCATCGAGCGCATGAACGAGGCCTTCTCCGTGGCGCTCGCGCACGACGACGTGGACACCATTGGCGGCCTGATTGCGCATGAGATGGGCCATGTGCCCAAGCGCGGGGAGCAGTTCGTCACCGCCGGGCTGAAGTTCACGGTGCTGCACACCCAGGGCGGGGCGGTCAAATGGTTCAAAGTCGCGCCTGTGGTCCCGGCGGCTGGAGCCGCTTCAGCGGCACCGTCCGGCTCATCTGCTGCCGCGTCGGCCAGCCGCCCATGACGCGGCGGGCGCCCGGCCTCGCGGTCGCTGGCCTCGCAGGCTTGGCGCACGCCCTGGCTGTGGCGTGGCCGTTCGGTGTGGCCCCGCCCGGCATCGGCCCGGGTCAACCCACCTGGTGGTTGCAACTGCTGTCGCTGGCCGCTCTGTCGGCCCTGTGGCACAGCGCACCCGACGTGCGCCAAGCAGCGCTTCGTGGCTGGGTGTTTGCCCTGGCCATGCTGAGCGGCACGTTCTGGTGGTTGTTCATTTCCATGCACACCTACGGGGGGCTGGCCGCGCCAGTGGCGGCGGTGGCGGTGGTGGCGCTTGCCGGTTTTTTGGCGATTTACTACGGCGTGGCCGGCGGGGTTTACGCGCTGCTGGCCGGTGGTGGCGGCTCCCCACGGCTGCACGCGGCTTGGGGTCCGGTGCTGTTCGCCGCGTTGTGGACGGTGGCCGAACTGTCGCGCGGCCACTGGTTCACTGGTTTCCCATGGGGCGCAGGCGGCTACGCCCACCTCGCAGGCCCGCTGGCCCACTGGCCGCGCCATGTCGGCGTGTACGGTACGGGCGCAGTGGCCGCGCTGTGCGCGGCGGGTTTGGCAGCCGTTTGGACCGCGCTGTGGTTGGCGCTGCGGCCTGCTGGCGTACACCCCGCGGTTGGGGTCAGATGGCGGGTACCTGCTTTGATGGTAGTGGCGGTGATCGCGGCGTCGTGGGGCTTGCCGGGCCCTGCCGAACCCCAAGTGCGGCTGAATGGCTTGGCGCAAGACGCCCCCCCCTCAGGCAGCGCGGGTTGGCTGGACGTCACGCTGCTGCAAGGCAACATCCCTCAGGACGAGAAATTCCAGCCGGGCAAAGGCGTGCCCGACGCGTTGCAGTGGTACGGCCAGCAACTGCTGCAGGCCGACACCGCGCTGGTCGTGGGACCGGAGACCGCTGTGCCCTTGCTCCCTGACGATTTGCCCCCAGGCTACTGGGACGGTTTGCGCACGCATTTCCAACGTGGCGACACGGCGGCGCTGCTCGGCATCCCGCTGGGCAGCCAGGAAGCCGGTTACACCAACTCGGTGGTGGGCCTCAAGCCTGGCGCCACCGCGCCTTACACCTATGCCAAACACCATTTGGTCCCGTTCGGTGAGTTCATTCCCAGGGGCTTTCGGTGGTTCACCGAGTTGATGAACATCCCACTCGGTGACTTCAACCGCGGCGCGGTGGGCCAGCCGTCCTTCGCTTGGCAGGGCCAGCGCCTGGCCCCCAACATCTGCTACGAAGACCTCTTTGGTGAGGAACTGGGTGCCCGGTTCGCCGACCCGGCCACAGCGCCCACTGTGTTCGTCAACGTCAGCAACATTGGCTGGTTCGGTGACAGCGTGGCGATTGACCAGCATCTGCACATTTCGCGCATGCGGGCCCGCGAGTTCGAGCGGCCATTTGTTCGCGCCACCAACACCGGCGCCACGGTGGTGATCGACCACCTCGGACGGGTCACCTACGCGTTGCCTCGCTTGACGCGCGGCGTATTGGTCGGCACGGTGGAAGGGCGGACCACGACCACGCCATATGCCCAGTGGGTGTCCCGCCGGGGCCTCTTGCCGCTGTGGGCGCTGGCCCTGGGGCTGGTGGCGGTGGCGGGGCTGGTACGGGCCTTGCACCGGTCCCGCTGAACCTTGTTCCAACCTGAGGAGAGACTCGCATGCGAATGAACCCATGGCGCCGGTGGCTGACTGGCTTGGTGCTGGCCGTGACAGGGGCTGTTGGCTCCGCCCAATACGCTGTGTCGAGCCAGCCCAATGTGGTGGTGCTGGCCACTGGCGGCACCATCGCTGGGGCGGGCGCTTCGGCTTTGAACAGCGCCACTTATGCGGCCGCCAAGGTGCCTGTGGACAAGCTGCTGGCGGGCCTGCCAGAGCTGACCAAGGTGGCCAACGTCCGGGGCGAGCAGGTGTTCCAGATCGCTTCGGAGAGTTTCACCAATGAGCAGTTGCTGACGCTGGCAAGGCGTGTGTCGGCGCTGGTGAAGCAGGCCGACGTGGACGGCATCGTGGTCACTCATGGCACCGATACCTTGGAAGAGACGGCCTACTTTTTGAACCTCGTCGTCCGCACCAGCAAGCCGATCGTGGTGGTGGGTTCCATGCGCCCCGGCACTGCGCTGTCGGCAGATGGCGCTTTGAACCTGTACGACGCGGTGGTCGTGGCGGCCAGCAACGACTCAGCGGGCAAAGGCGTGCTGGTCACCATGAACGACGAGATCCAAAGTGGCCGCGACGTGTCGAAGAACGTCAACATCAAGACCAACGCCTTCACCAGCCAGTGGGGCCCGCTGGGCATGGTGGTGGAGGGCAAGAATTATTGGTTCCGCGCGCCTGTGAAGCGCCACACCGGAGGCTCGGAATTCAACATCGACGAGATCACCTCGCTGGCCCCAGTGGAGATCGTCTACAGCTACGGCAACGTGCCGCGCACAGCGTTCGACGCGGTGGGCAAGTCGGGCATCAAGGCGCTGGTGCACGGCGGGCCGGGCAATGGCTCGGTGGCCGACCGCATTGTCCCGGTGCTGCGGGACTTGCGCGCAAAGGGGGTACACATCATCCGGTCGTCCCGCGTGGCCGACGGCTTTGTGCTGCGCAATGCCGAGCAGCCCGACGACCAGTACGACTGGGTGGTCGCGCACGACCTGCGGCCCCAGAAGGCCCGCATCTTGGCTGCGGTGGCGCTGACCAAGACCAACGACCCCAAAGAACTGCAGCGCATCTTCTGGGAGTACTGACGCCCCGGCGGGGGTGCGTGGGGGGTGGGAAGCCCCGTAAAATCAAGGGCTGCGCCGCCACCGGCTGTCCCGGTGCGCGGCGGCGACACCACACCACCCACCATGCTCACTTTTCAGCAGATCATCCTGACCCTGCAGTCCTACTGGGACCGCCAGGGTTGCGCGCTTTTGCAACCCTACGACATGGAAGTGGGCGCAGGCACATCCCACACCGCCACCTTTTTGCGCGCGCTGGGTCCTGAGCCGTGGAAGGCCGCTTACGTGCAGCCCAGTCGCCGTCCGAAGGACGGCCGCTACGGAGAAAACCCCAACCGCCTGCAACATTACTACCAGTACCAGGTGGTGCGCAAGCCCGCGCCCAGCAACATCCTGGAGTTGTACTTGGGCAGTCTGGAGGCCCTGGGCTTTGACTTGAAGAAAAACGACATCCGCTTTGTGGAAGACGACTGGGAAAACCCGACGCTGGGCGCTTGGGGCCTGGGGTGGGAGGTGTGGCTCAATGGCATGGAGGTGACGCAGTTCACTTACTTCCAGCAGGTCGGCGGCATCGACTGCAAACCCATCACCGGCGAGATCACCTATGGCCTGGAGCGCCTGGCCATGTATTTGCAGGGCGTGGACAACGTCTACAACCTGAAGTGGACCGACACCCTGAGCTATGGTGATGTCTACTTGCAAAATGAAAAAGAACAATCGGCCTACAACTTTGAGCACAGCGACGCCGACTTCTTGTTCACCGCCTTTGCCGCCCACGAAAAGCAGGCCAAGTACCTGATGGAACAGCAGCTCGCTTTGCCCGCCTACGAGCAGGTGCTCAAGGCCGCACACAGCTTCAACCTGCTGGACGCCCGTGGCGCCATCAGTGTGACCGAGCGGGCGGCCTACATTGGCCGCATTCGTAATCTGGCCCGCGCCGTGGCGCAAAGCTATTACGACAGCCGCGAGCGTTTGGGCTTTCCCATGGCGCCGCGCGAGTGGGTCGACCAGATCGCCAAGAAGGCCGCATAAGACATGAGCACCCAAAACCTTCTGGTGGAACTCTTTGTTGAGGAACTGCCCCCCAAAGCGCTGAAGAAACTGGGCGATGCATTTGCCGGCGTGTTGTTCGAGCAGCTCAAGGCCCAAGGCCTGTCAGGCACCAACGCCACGTTGACCAGCTTTGCCTCGCCGCGCCGTTTGGCTGCGCACATCACCTCTGTGGCCGCGCGAGCGGGCGACAAGTCCGTGTCGCAGAAATTGATGCCGGTCAGCGTGGGACTGGACGCTGCAGGCAACGCCACCCCGGCGCTGCTCAAGAAGCTGCAGGCGCTGGGCGCCGACGCGTCGGCTGTGCCCAGCCTGAAACGTGCACCCGATGGCAAGGTGGAAGCGCTGTACTACGACAGCATGGTGCAGGGCCTGACCTTGGCCGAGGGCTTACAGAAAGCCCTGGCCGAGGCCATCGCCAAACTGCCCATTCCGAAGGTCATGACCTACCAGCTGGAAAGCGGTTGCGATCTGCCGGGCTGGAGCAGCGTGAGCTTTGTTCGCCCGGCCCATGCCCTGGTGGCCTTGCACGGCAGCGACGTGGTCCCCGTGCAGGCGCTGGGGCTGAACGCTGGCAACACCACCCAAGGCCACCGCTTTGAAGCGGCGGTGTCGCCTGTGGTGGTGCAACACGCCGACCGCTACGCAGCCACGTTGGCGCAAGACGGTGCGGTGATCGCCAGTTTTGCCGAGCGCCGGGCCGAGATCGTGCGCCAGTTGGCAGCGGCCGCCGCGCAACTGGGTGGGGGTGCACGCCCCATCGATGACGACGCGCTGCTCGACGAGGTGACCGCGCTGGTGGAGCGCCCCAACGTGCTCGTTTGCCAATTCGAGCGTCAGTTTCTCGATGTGCCGCAGGAGTGCCTCATCCTCACGATGAAGGCCAACCAAAAGTACTTTCCGCTGCTGGACGCCAGCGGCAAGCTGACCAACCAGTTCCTGGTGGTCAGCAACATCCGGCCCGACGACGCGAGCCACGTGATTGGCGGCAACGAACGTGTGGTCCGCCCGCGGTTGGCCGACGCCAAGTTCTTCTTTGACCAGGACCGCAAGAAAACCCTGGCCGCGCGCGTGGCCGGGTTGGACAAGGTGGTCTATCACAACAAGCTGGGCACGCAGGGCGAGCGCGTGGCGCGGGTGCGGGCGATTGCCAAAGCCATTGGGCAGCAACTCGGCGGTGACCTGCTCGCGGCCAAAGCCGACCAGGCTGCGCAATTGGCCAAGACAGACCTGTTGACCGACATGGTGGGTGAGTTCCCCGAGCTGCAAGGCACCATGGGCCGCTACTACGCGCTCAACGACGGCCTGAGCGCCGAGGTGGCCGACGCCATCGAAGACCACTACAAACCGCGTTTCGCTGGGGACGACTTGCCGCGCAACACCACCGGTGTGGTGGTGGCGTTGGCCGACAAGCTGGAAACGCTGGTGGGCATGTTCGGCATCGGCAACTTGCCCACGGGCGACAAAGACCCGTTCGCGTTGCGCCGCCATGCGCTCGGCGTGATCCGCATGCTGACGGAGCAAGACCTGGCGCTCGACTTGTCAGCGCTGCTGGCGGGTGCGCTGCCTGCGTTTGGTGACAAGGTCAGCGACGCCACGGCCGCGCTGACAGACTTCATTTACGACCGCCTGGCCGGCAGCCTGCGCGAGCAGGGCTACAGCGCCCAGGAAGTGGACGCGGTGCTGGCGCTGCGGCCGCAACGCCTGGGCGATGTGGCCAAGCGCCTGGCCGCGGTGCGTGCGTTCGCGGCTTTGCCTGAAGCGCCCGCCCTGGCGGCAGCCAACAAGCGCGTGGGCAACATCCTGAAAAAGGCCGAGGGCGACGTGCGTGCCCAAGTGAACGACGCCCTGTTGTCCGAGTCGGCCGAGGTGTCGTTGGCCGGTGCTCTGAAATCCGTAGCGCCGCAGGCAGATTCGGCGTGGGCCAGTGGTCAATACACCGAGAGTTTGCAAGCGTTGGCTGCACTCAAGGCGCCAGTGGACGATTTTTTCGACCAAGTCATGGTCAACGCCGAAGACCCCGCTTTGAGGGCCAACCGCTTGGGCCTGCTGGCCACCTTGCACGCCGCCATGAACCGCGTGGCCGATCTGTCCAAGCTCGCCGCCTGACCGCATGAAGCTCGTCATCCTCGACCGCGACGGCACCGTCAACGTGGACAGCGACGAGTTCGTCAAGTCGCCGGAGGAGTGGGCGCCCATCGAGGGTTCGCTGGAGGCGATCGCTCGGCTCAACCACGCCGGCTGGCATGTGGTGGTCGCGTCCAACCAGTCGGGCCTGGGCCGTGGCCTGTTCGATGTGGGGGCGCTCAACGCGATCCACACCAAGATGCACAAGGCTTTGGCCGCTGCCGGCGGCCGCATTGACGCGGTGTTTTACTGCCCACACTCCCCCGCCGAGGGCGAGAAAGCCTGCACCTGCCGCAAACCGCTGCCAGGTTTGTTCCTGCAAATCGGCGAACGCTACGGCATTGAGCTGACTGGCGTGCCCGCCACCGGCGACAGCCTGCGCGACGTGCAAGCTGCTGCGGCCACCGGTTGCGAGCCGCATCTGGTGTTGACGGGCAAAAGTGCCCACCTGCGCGGGCAGTCACTGCCGGCGGCGTTTCCTGCAGGCACCCGCGTGCACGAAAACCTCGCCGCGTTTGCCGACTTCCTCCTCACCCGCGAGGCCCAAGCCGCCTGAACCCGGCCATGCCCGCAACCACCGACCACTGAAACCACCATGTCCCTGATCCGTTCGGTTGTGCACTTGCTCTGGATGATCGTCACCGTCATCCCCTGGTCTTTCTACATGCTGGCGTCGTCGCTGGTGGTCAGCAGCACCACGCTGTACTGGCAGTGCGTCACCTGGCTGCGCATGGCCACGGCGGGTGGTACCGCCATCTTAGGTATTCAGAACCGGGTCACCGGGAAGGAGAACTTGCCCACCGGCGAGAAGAGCGCGGCGATTTTGTTGGTGAAGCACCAGTCCACCTGGGAAACCTTCGCCATGCCCACCTTGATGCCACGCCCGCTCGCCTATGTGTTCAAACGCGAGCTGATTTATGTGCCTTTCTTCGGCTGGGCCATGGGCCGGCTCGACATGATCCACATCGACCGCAGCCAACGCGCGCAGGCGTTCCAGAAGGTGGTGGACCAGGGCAAACGTTTGCTGGCGCAGGGGGTGTGGGTGATCATGTTCCCCGAGGGCACCCGCATCCCGCGCGGCCAGAAGGGCAACTACAAACTCGGCGGCACGCGCTTGGCGGTGGCCACCGGCGCACCGGTCATCCCGGTTGCCGTGACCTCGGCCAAATGCTGGCCGCGCAAGGCTTTCATCAAGCGGCCCGGGGTGGTGGACTTCTCCATCGGCAAGCCCATCCCCAGCGTGGGCCGCGAACCCGAAGAGCTGATGGCCGAGGTGGAAGCCTGGATCGAGGCCGAGATGCGCCGCCTCGACCCGGACGCCTACCGCTGAACCCCTTTCCCTGACCGCCGCCACTCTGCCGTTCTCCACCCCAAACGTTGCCATTGGGACGACACCTGCCATGGGGCACCTGCTTCAAACGGCGTTCGATTTCTGGACCGCTGGTCAGGGCGACGTCCTGCAGAGTGAGAAAAGCGCAAAAAAAGCATCCCCTGGCGATATGGTTGCCAATTCAGGCTCCAATCTGCCTTTGGCCCCTGTCGATATTGGTAACGTCGCTATAAAAAATGCAGCAGATGCTGCGTCTTCTGGCCCGCTTTCCTCGCTTGGCCGGCTTCAACGCCACCCCCAAGCCAACCGCGAAGCGCGGCTGGGTGACACAACGGTCGCCTACCTGTTCCGCCGCGCGCGTCGCCGCAGCATCGGCTTCACCATCACCTCCGACGGCTTGGTGGTCAGCGCGCCGCAGCGCGTTCCGTTGTACGAAGTAGATGCCGCCTTGCAAGACAAGGCGGGGTGGATCGTCCGAAAGTTGGGCGAGATGGCCCAGCGCCAGGCCGGCGCGGACCAGGCACGCATTCTTTGGGGCGATGGCGCCGTCCTGCCCTACCTGGGGGAGCCCCTCACCGTGTGCCTGGCCCCAAGGCCCCCGGACGCGCCCCGCGCCACCGCCGTGTTGGAGACCGATGCCCACGGCGTCCGGCGTTTGCACCTGCCGCTGCCCGCCGCCGCGCCGGGCGACGCGGTGGCGCAGGCGGTCCGGGCGTGGTGGGTGCGTCAGGCGCGGACGCATTTTGAATCGCGCTTGCAGGCCCATGCCGCTTTGCTGGGCGTGCAGTGGCGCCAGCTCGGGCTCAGCAACGCCCACACCCGCTGGGGCAGCGCCAGCAGCAGCGGTCAGATCCGCCTCAATTGGCGGTTGCTGCACTGCCGCCCCGAGGTGGTGGATTACGTGGTGGTGCATGAACTCAGCCACCTGCGGCACATGGACCACAGCCCGCGCTTCTGGGCCACCGTGGCCAGCGTCCTGCCCGGCTACCAGGCCTTGCGCGCCGAGCTCAAGTCGGCGCACGTGCCGCGTTGGGACTGACCACCCTGGTCAGGTCGCGCTGAAACGGTACACCCCATCGGCCCCTTGGGTGCGTGCCAGGGCGCCCTGGTACCACAGCGCGTGCAGGTGGGCGACCGCTTCGCCCAGGGCAAAGGTGGTCTGGTGCACGTCCAGGGAGCGTCTGAACATGATGGGCACGATGTCGTGGCCGCTGTGTGGCTGCTGGCGGCACGCCGCCAGGACCTCGGCCAAGCGGTCGCGGTGGTGGTCGTGCAATTGCCGTATGCGCGCGTGCAAGCCTCGGAAGGGTTTGCCGTGGGATGGCAGCGTCAGTGTGTCTGCTGGCAAGGGCGCGAATTTGTCGATCGACGCCAAAAACAGCGCCAGCGGGTTGGACTCCGGCTCGATGTCGTAAGTGCTCACGTTGGTGGAAATGCGCGGCAGCATCATGTCGCCACCAATCAGCACCCGCAGGTCATCGCAGTACAGAGAGATGTGTTCCGGCGCGTGCCCATGGCCGCTGATGCAACGCCAGCCGCGCCCGCCAATGCGCAGCGCGTCACCGTCCATCAGGCGCACATAGCGCTCGGGCATGCGCGGCACCATGCTGGGGTAGTAGCCGGTGCGGCCGCGGATCACCGCCAATGACGCCCCGTCTAGAAGCCCATGCGAGGCAAAAAACCGCGCCGCCCCCTCGCCGCCAAAGCCGGTGGTGGTGATGGAGCCCAGACGCGCGGCGTTGTAGTCGGTGGCGCTCATCCACAGCGGCGCATTCCAGCGCTCACACAGCCAGTGCGCGAGGCCCACATGGTCGGGGTGCATGTGGGTCACGATCACACGGAGCAGAGGCAACCCCTCCAGCTCGCTGGCGAAGATCTGTTCCCACTGGGCCTTGGTCTCGTCCCGGGTGATGCAGCAGTCCACCACGCTCCAGCCCGCGCGCCCGTCGATTTCATCGCGCAGCAACCAGAGGTTGATGTGGTCCAGCGCGAACGGCAACCCCATGCGCACCCACTTCACCGCCGGGGTCAAGCCGGGGCGGTCGCCCGGTACCACCACCAAGGTCGTGCCCAGTGCGGGCAGGGTGTCGCCATGGGGGTAGATGAGCTCGTGTTCAAGGGAATTCATGCGAACCTTGGTATTGACGTGTACGTAAACGTCATATGTAATCTGGCCCGTTGTATGGAGCGGCCGCGCTCGGCGCTGTCGCGTCCGTGTGCACCCCCCCGCAAACCATGGCAACCACCTACACCATCAGCGACTTGGCCCGTGAGTTCGACCTCACCACGCGCGCCATTCGTTTTTACGAAGACATGGGTCTGCTGCAACCCACCCGCGAGGGGGCCAGCGGCCGCAACCGCATTTATTCGGCCCGCGACCGCACCCGCCTCAAGCTCACGCTGCGGGCCAAACGTCTGGGGCTCAGCCTGGCCGAAGCCAAAGACATTCTGGACATGTACGACAGCCCGCGCGACACCGGCGGGCAGTTGCAAAAATTCCTCGCTGTGCTGGCGGGGCACCGCAAAGAGCTGGAAGCGCAAATGACCGACCTGCAAGCCAACCTCGACGAGGTGAAGGCACACGAAAAAGAGGCGCGCTCGTTGCTCAACAAGCTCGCCAAAGCCAAGCCCGCGGCGAAATGAGCACAAGCGGTTTGCGGGTTGCGCCCGTCTTGGGTCTGGTGGCAGGGTCTTCAATTGCCGTTGACGTAAACGTCAATTAGACTCACGTCGTGCCCATCTGATACTCACCCACTGGCCCTGCCACCAAGCCCCAACCATGTCTGACCCTTCCGCTCTGCACCAGCGCATCGAAGCCAGCTTTCTGCGTCAGGGCCTGATGCAGCACCTCGGCGCTCGGCTGCTGCGCGTGGCCCCGGGCGAGTGCGACATCGCCTTGCCCTACAGCGACAAGGTCACCCAGCAGCAGGGTGGCTTCCACGGCGGTGCCATGGGCGCGCTGGCCGACATCGTTGGTGGCTATGCGGGTTTGAGCGTGGCGGCCGAGGGCATGGAGGTCACCACGGTGGAATACAAGGTGAACTTTCTGGCGGCGTTCCAGGGCGGCGAACTGATGGGCTGTGGCCGCGTGGTGCGTGCAGGACGGCGCGTCATCGTGACCACTGCTGAGGTGCACCACCGCGCCGCAGACGGCCAGGAAACCCCTTGTGCAGTGATGCAGCAAACCCTGATGGTGGTGCCCAAAACCTACTGACGCTGACACGCCGCACCCCATACCCGGCGCGAGACTGGACGGTTCACGCACCTGCCACCCGCGACCCGGCCTGACACGGACGCACACCCACTGCCGCCTCAACTTCAAAACACCAAGAACCCCTTGGCCACTCGCCGTGGCCCCGCCCACTGGAGACCCTGATGACCAACCTGCCCGGACTCAACTTCCAACTCGGAGAAGACGTCGACGCGCTGCGCGATGCGGTGCGCGACTTTGCCCAAGTCGAGATCGCTCCCCGTGCCGCCGACATCGACCGCAACGACCAGTTCCCGATGGACCTGTGGCCCAAGATGGGCGCGCTGGGCGTGTTGGGCATCACGGTCGGCGAAGAGTACGGCGGCGCCAACATGGGTTACCTCGCGCACATGATCGCGATGGAGGAAATCTCCCGGGCATCGGCGTCGGTGGGTCTGAGCTACGGCGCCCACAGCAACCTGTGCGTGAACCAGGTCAAGCGCAATGGCACCGACGCCCAGCGCGCCAAGTACTTGCCCAAGCTGGTGTCTGGTGAGCACGTGGGTGCGCTCGCCATGAGCGAGCCGGGGGCGGGTTCCGACGTCATCAGCATGAAGCTCAAGGCCGAAGACAAAGGTGGCTACTACCTGCTCAATGGCAGCAAGATGTGGATCACCAACGGCCCGGACGCCGACACCATGGTGGTCTATGCCAAGACCGAGCCCGAACTGGGTGCACGCGGGGTGACCGCCTTCATCGTTGAGAAAGGCACGAAGGGTTTCTCCACCGCGCAGAAGCTCGACAAGCTGGGCATGCGCGGCAGCCACACCGGTGAGATGGTGTTCAACAACGTGGAAGTGCCAGCGGCCAACATCCTGGGTGGGCTGAACGACGGTGCCAAGGTGCTGATGAGCGGGTTGGACTATGAACGCGCCGTGCTGGCCGCCGGGCCCATTGGCATCATGCAGGCGGTGATGGACAACGTCGTGCCCTACATCCACGACCGCAAGCAGTTTGGCCAAAGCATTGGCGAGTTCCAGCTGATCCAGGGCAAGGTGGCCGACATGTACACCGTGCTGCAGGCCGGTCGCGCGTTTTGCTACACCATCGGCAAGAACCTCGACGCGCTGGGCGCAGAGCACGTGCGCCAGGTGCGCAAAGACTGCGCGTCGGTGATTTTGTGGTGCGCCGAAGAGGCGACCAAAATGGCGGCCAATGGCATTCAGATCTTCGGCGGCAACGGCTACATCAACGAGTACCCGCTGGGGCGCCTCTGGCGCGACGCCAAGCTCTACGAAATCGGCGCCGGCACCAGCGAGATCCGCCGCATGCTGATCGGCCGGGAACTGTTCTCTGAGACCGCCTGACGTTTTGCCACCCTCCAGATTCGCGACAATACCTGCCATGTCCTCCGAACTTCAAGACCTCTTCGCCCACAACCGCGCCTGGGCGGCCCAAATGGAGCGCGAGCGGCCCGGCTTTTTCACCAGCCTGAAAGCCCAGCAAAAGCCCAAGTACATGTGGATCGGTTGTTCCGACAGCCGCGTTCCAGCCAACCAGATCACGGGCCTGGAGCCGGGTGAGGTGTTTGTGCACCGCAACGTGGCCAACGTGGTGGTGCCCACCGACCTGAACTGCCTGTCTACCGTGCAGTACGCGGTGGACATGCTCAAGATCGAGCACCTAATGGTGGTCGGCCACTACGGTTGCGGCGGTGTGCTCGCCGCCCTCAATGGCGTACGGGTGGGTTTGGCCGACAACTGGATCCGCCACATCCAGGACGTCCGTGACCGGCACCGCGCGCTGTTGGACGGCCTGGAAGGAGAGCGCAAAGGCGACGCGCTGGTGGAGCTCAACGCGATCGAGCAGGTGGTGAATGTGGCCCAGACCACGGTGCTGCAAGACGCGTGGGCGCGTGGCCAGTCGGTCACGCTGCATGGCTGGGTGTATGGCCTGAACGACGGCCTGATCCAAGACCTCAAGATGACGGTGGACGGCAACCAGAGCCTGGAGACCCGCTACCGCGCCGCCATCGATGGTGTGGCCCGGGGCCGCCGCGCTTGACCCGCGGGCGCTGACATGTTCCCCCAAAGACTCGACTCCACCATCGCCTACGACATCGCCAAGGCGATGATCGACGGATTCAACCGCCACTATCGGTTGTTCCGCACCGAATCGGCCCGCGCCAAGCACCGTTTCGAGACCGCCGACTGGCATGGGCAGCAGCGGGCCCAGCGCGAACGGATCGAGTTTTACGACCTGCGGGTGAAGGAATGCTCCAACCGGCTGGAGCGCGAGTTCAAAGGGGGCGAGCAGCCGATGGAGGTGTGGCAACAGGTCAAGCTGCACTACATCGGGTTGCTGGTGAACCACCACCAGCCCGAGCTGGCCGAGACCTTTTTCAACTCGGTCACGACCAAGATCCTGCACCGCAGCTACTTTCACAACGACTTCATCTTTGTGCGGCCAGCGGTCAGCACCGAGTACATCGAGAACAGCGAGCCGGAGGCCAAGCCCACCTACCGTGCCTACTACCCTACGCGGGACAACCTGCACGCTACGCTGGTGCAAATGGTGCGGGATTACGACCTGCGCCGCGAATTCGACGACCTTGAACGCGATGCCGCCTACGTGTTGGAGGCGATGAAAGGCCGCTACGACCATGTGAAGCTGCGGGCCAATTTTCAGCTGCAGGTGCTGTCGGGGCTGTTTTTCCGCAACAAGGGCGCCTACGTCGTTGGCAAGATCATCAACGGCTTCAACGAAGTGCCCTTCGCGTTGCCGATCTTGCACAGCAAGCACGGCAAGCTGGTGATCGACACCGCGCTGTTCGGCGAGGACGACCTGGCGGTGCTCTTCAGCTTTGCCCGCGCGTACTTCATGGTCGAGATGGAGATCCCGTCTGCCTATGTGCAGTTTTTGCGCAGCATGATGCCCCGCAAACCACGCGCCGAGATTTACAACGCGCTGGGCCTGGCCAAGCAGGGCAAAACCCTGTTCTACCGCGACTTTCTCTACCACCAGCGCCACAGCACCGACAAGTTCCGCATCGCGCCTGGCATCAAGGGCATGGTGATGCTGGTGTTCGACCTGCCGTCTTTTCCGTACGTGTTCAAGGTCATCAAAGACTATTACCCGCCGCAGAAAGACACCACCCGCGAGATCATCAAAAGCAAGTACCTGCTGGTGAAGCAGCACGACCGGGTGGGCCGCATGGCCGACACCCAGGAGTACAGCGACGTCGCTTTCCCGAGAGACCGGTTCGAGGACGAACTGATCGCCGAGATCGAAAAATTCGCGCCGAGCGTGCTGGAAATCTCCGACCGCGACGGCGACGGGCACATGGAGGTCATCCTCAAGCACGTGTACATCGAGCGGCGCATGATCCCGCTCAATATTTACTTGCAAGAGGCCTTCGACGCTAAAGACGACCCCAAGGCGCAGGAGCAGATCGAGCGTGGCGTCATCGAGTACGGCAACGCCATCAAGGACCTGGTCGCCGCCAACATCTTTCCGGGCGACATGCTGTGGAAGAACTTTGGCATCACCCGCAACGGCAAGGTCGTGTTCTACGACTACGACGAGATCGAGTACATCACCGACTGCAACTTCCGCCGCGTACCCCCGCCCCGCAACGAAGAAGACGAGATGAGTGGCGAGATCTGGTACAGCGTGGGCCCCAAAGACGTGTTCCCGGAGACCTTTGGTCCGTTCCTGCTCGGCAACCCGCGGGTGCGAGAGGTGTTCATGCGCCACCATGCTGACCTGCTGGACGTGGCCTTCTGGCAGAGCCACAAAGACCGCATTGCGGCCGGTCATGTGCACGACGTGTTCCCTTACGAACGCAGCGTCCGTTTCGTGGAGCGCTATATCCGCCACAGCCTGACCACCTCGCCCGCAGAGCTCACCAGCGGTTGACCCATGGACAGCGTGCGCGACGCCTGGGAGATGGCCAGCTTTGTGGTCACGGCGCTCGGCTTGCCGGTGGCGATCGCCTTTTTCTGGTGGGAGCAGCGCAAGGAGCGCGACAACGAAGAAGAGGCCGCCTACCAACACTTGTCAGACGCGTACAACGACTTCCTCAAGGTCGTGCTCGCCAACGCCGACCTGCGCCTGCGCACCAACGACCCGCTGCCCCACCCCACGCCCGAGCAGAACGAGCGCATCTTGGTCATCTACGACATGCTGGTGTCGCTGTTCGAGCGGGCCTACATCGTGGCCTGGAGCGACTCGATGACCGAACTGGAGAGGCGCCGCTGGAACAGCTGGGACGACTTCATGCGCGAATGGTGCCGACGCGAGCGTTTTGTGGCTGCTCTGCCGCAGCTGCTGCGCGGCGAAGACCCGCAGTTTCAAGCCCACATTCGCCAGATCGCCGACGACGAACGGCGCTTCGTCGCGCCACTTTGACCTTGTTCACCCCCTGACCCCTATTGAAGGAGATCCACATGTCCACAGTCCATCCCGACGCCATCGTCATCACCGGTGCCGCGCGCACGCCCATGGGCGCCTTCCAAGGCGACTTCAGCGGCCTCGCCGCCCATGACCTCGGCGGTGCCGCCATCCGTGCGGCGGTGGAACGCGCTGGCGTCTCACCCGCGACCGTGGGTGAAGTGCTGTTTGGCAATTGCCTGATGGCGGGCCAGGGCCAGGCACCGGCCCGCCAAGCCGCGTTCAAAGGCGGCTTGCCCAAGGAAGCGGGAGCGGTCACGCTTAGCAAAATGTGTGGCTCGGGCATGCGTGCCGCGATGTTCGCGCACGACATGCTGCTGGCGGGCAGCCATGACGTGGTCGTGGCCGGTGGCATGGAGAGCATGACCAACGCGCCCCACCTGTTGCTCAAGGGGAGGAGTGGCATCCGCATCGGCCACGACCGCGTGATGGACCACATGATGCTCGACGGCCTGGAAGACGCCTACGAAGCGGGCCGCTCGATGGGCACGTTTGGGGAAGACTGTGCCGCCAAATACCAGTTCACCCGCGAACAGCAGGACGCTTTTGCGATGGCCAGCGTGCAGCGTGCGCAAGCCGCCACCACCTCCGGCGCTTTTGCCGCCGAAATCACCCCGGTGACCGTGAAAACCCGCGCTGGTGACACGCTGATCGGCATCGACGAAGGGCCGGGAAAAATCAAGATCGACAAGATCCCATCGCTGCGCGCAGCCTTCAAGAAAGACGGCACGATCACCGCCGCTTCGAGTTCGTCCATCAATGACGGCGCCGCCGCGCTGGTCATGATGAAGGCCGCCACCGCATTGCGGCTGGGCAGCACCCCGATCGCCCGCGTGGTGGCGCACACCACCCATGCCCAGGAACCGAACTGGTTCTCCACCGCGCCGGTGGGGGCCACCCAGAAGCTGTTGGCCAAGACCGGCTGGGGCGTGGCCGACGTGGACCTGTGGGAAATCAACGAGGCCTTTGCTGTGGTGCCCATGGCCCTCATGAAGGAACTGGGCATTCCCCATGAGAAGGTGAACGTCAACGGCGGGGCCTGCGCGTTGGGACACCCCATCGGTGCGAGCGGCGCCCGCATTCTGGTCACGTTGATCTACGCCCTGAAGGCCCGTGGTCTGAAAAAAGGCGTGGCCACGCTCTGCATTGGTGGGGGCGAAGCGACCGCGATGGCGATTGAATTGCTCTGATATTCATAGCGGAATCACCAGCCTTTACAAGGGCTAACTGCCAATATGTTGCTCAATTCAGACCAGCAAGCCGTTCGCGAGGCCGTTCGGGCCTTTTCTCAGCGAGAACTTTGGCCCCATGCCGCCCGCTGGGACAAAGAGCACCACTTTCCTCAAGCGGCCCACCAAGGCCTGGCAGAGCTCGGTGCCTATGGCATCTGCGTGCCCGAGGCCTATGGCGGTGCCAACCTGGACTACCTGACGCTGGCCGTGGTGCTGGAGGAAATCGCCGCCGGTGATGGCGGCACCAGCACCGCCATCAGTGTCACCAACTGCCCCGTCAATGCCATCTTGCTGCGGTACGGCACCGAAGCGCAAAAACGCCAGTGGCTGACGCCATTGGCCCAGGGACAGATGTTGGGCGCGTTTTGCCTGACCGAGCCCCAGGTCGGTAGCGACGCGTCTGGGCTCAAGACCACGGCGGTGAAAGACGCCGACGGCTATGTCATCAATGGCGTCAAGCAATTCATCACCAGCGGCAAGAATGGCCACGTGGCCATCGTCATCGCGGTGACCGACAAGGGCGCGGGCAAGAAAGGCATGAGCGCCTTCCTGGTGCCCACCAACACGCCGGGTTATGTGGTGGCGCGGTTGGAAGACAAACTGGGCCAGCACAGCAGCGACACCGCACAAATCCAATTCGACGACTGCCGTGTCCCGGCCGAGAACCTGATCGGGGCCGAGGGTGAGGGCTACAAAATCGCGCTCGGCGGCTTGGAGGGGGGGCGCATCGGCATCGCCTCGCAAAGCATTGGCATGGCCCGCAGCGCGTTTGAGTTCGCGTTGGATTACGCCAAACAGCGTGAGAGTTTCGGGGCGAGCATCTTCACCCACCAGGCGGTGGGCTTTCGGCTGGCCGACTGCGCGACCCAGATCGAAGCCGCGCGCCAGCTCACATGGCATGCCGCCGCCATGCGCGATGCGGGTTTGCCCTGTCTGAAAGAAGCCGCCATGGCCAAGCTGTTTGCCAGCGAAATGGCCGAAGCCGTGTGCACCGCCGCCCTCCAGACCCTGGGCGGTTACGGGTATGTGAGCGACTTCCCGGTCGAGCGCATCTACCGCGACGTGCGGGTGTGCCAGATTTACGAAGGCACCAGCGACGTCCAGAAAATCCTGATTCAACGGGCGCTCGCCTGACGCGCACCCACTGGAGACACCCCATGCCCATCACCAAAGGCTTTCGTGAACTGGTCGACGAGGCGCTGGCCGAAGTCAAAACCTACAGCGTGGACGAGGTCCTGCACGTCTTGAAAGACCCCCGGGTGCAGATCGTCGACATCCGAGATCCCCGTGAACTCGCCAACGGTCTGGTGCCCGGTGCTTTCCACGCACCCCGGGGCATGTTGGAGTTTTGGGTCGACCCTGAGTCGCCTTACTTCAAACCCATCTTCGCCAGCGACGACACCGAATTCGTTTTGTATTGCGGCGGGGGCTGGCGCAGCGCGCTGGCCGCCAAGACGCTGCAAGACATGGGGATGCACAACGTCGCGCACATGGACGGTGGTTTCACCGAGTGGGCGCAGCGTGGCGCGCCGACCGAAACCCTGGAGCAGCGCAAGGCGCACAAGGCCCCACCGGCCCCGCGGTCATGAAGCCCGCGCCCGATGTGTGCCCCTGCGGCGGGCGCCGCCTCGGTGAGCCGGTCGGCACAGCGCCGCGCGCCTACGCCCAGTGCTGCGGCCCCTACATCGATGGCCCAGCGGGCCAGCCGCCCATGCCGGCGCCCGACGCCGAAGCGCTGATGCGGTCGCGTTACAGCGCGTTCGCACTGGGCCGGGCCGACCACTTACTGGCCACCTGGCACCCGAGCCGCCGCCCGGCCGATGTGGTGTTGGAAGCGGGCACCCGGTGGCTGGGCCTGGAAGTGCGAGACCACCGGCCGCTGGGCGCTGGCCGCGCTGAGGTCGCCTTCGTGGCGCGGTCGCGTGGTCCAGGTGGGCGCGCCAGCCGCCTGCACGAACGCAGCCACTTCGTGCGCGAAGACGGGCGCTGGTTCTACCTGGATGGCGCGCCGAACAACATCGGGCACTGACATGCGATTCGACGCCATCCTGTTCGATTGCGACGGCGTGCTCGTTGACAGCGAGCCCATCACCAACGGGTTGTTGCGCGACATGCTGGAGGAGCGCGGTTGGGCGATGAGCCCCGAAGAATGTGTGCGCCTGTTCATCGGCAAGGCCGTCAAAGACGAGCGCGCCCTGATCGAGGCGAGAACCGGTCAGCCCCTGACCGAAGACTGGCTGTGTGCCTTCCGAGAGCGCCGCAATGCCGCGCTGGAACGTGACCTACAGCCCATCCCAGGGGCTGTGAGCGCGGTGGCCGAGGTGCACGCCGTGTATGGCGACCGCATCGCCTGCGCATCGGGCGCCGACCGGTTCAAAGTGGAGCTGCAGTTCCGCAAGACCGGCCTCATGCCGTACTTTGAAGGCCGTATTTTCAGTGGCCACGAAATGCCGCGCTCCAAGCCGGCCCCAGACGTGTATCTGGCCGCTGCACAGGCGCTCGGGGCACGGCCACACCGTTGTGCGGTGGTGGAAGACACGGTGACCGGGGTCACGGCTGGTGTGGCCGCTGGCGCATGGGTTTATGCCTACGTGCCGCCTGGCACGTCGCCCAGCGCCGCCCGCGCGCTGTGGCAGGCGGGTGCCTCGCACCTGTTCGAGGACATGGCGGCCTTACCAGCGCTGCTGGCCGTGGCCGAGCCCGTCAACGCCTGAGTCGCATGCCGCCGGTGGCCGCCACGCCCATGGCCTTTGTGCGCATGCTGCTGCACGCCTATGTGCGCCACGGTGCCGACCCCGCAGCGGCGCTGGCCAAGGCGGGCATCGCTGCGGAGCAGCTCGGTCAACCGGGAGCGGCCATCACGTCCCACCAATTGGAGGTACTGGCCGGTACCGCCATGCGGGAACTCGACGACGAAGCCCTGGGCTGGTTCTCACGCCGCTTGCCTTGGGGCAGCTACGGCATGCTGGCGCGGGCGTCACTCAGTGCCCCCAACCTGGGTGTGGCTCTGCACCGCTGGTGTCGCCACCACGGCCTGCTGACCCGCGATGTGCGCTTGCGCCTCCATGTGCCCACCGCCGACACCGCCGTCTTGACCCTGACCGAGCACCATGACATCGGCCCGGCCCGCGAGTTCTGTCTCACCACGCTGTTGCGCAACCTTCATGGCGTGGCGTGCTGGTTTGTCGACTCGCGCATCGCCCTGCAGCGGGTGGCGCTGCCTTTTCCAGCGCCCACGCACGCCGCCGTGTACCCCGTGCTGTTCCCTGGTCCAGTGGTGTTCGACGCGCCCAGTGCTGCGCTGCACCTGGATGCCCGCTATCTCGCGCTGCCACTCCGGCGCGACGACCAGGCCCTGGACATGATGCTTTCAGACGCGCTGGCCCTCATCGTGCGGCCCTACCGCCGCGACCGGTTGTTGGTGCAGCGGGTGCGATCCACACTGCGGGCACAACCGGTCGGTGCCACCGCCGAATCTCTGGCCGAGGCCCTGAACGTGTCGGTTCGCACCCTGCACCGGCAGCTCCAAGAAGAGGGCGCGTCCCTGCAAGGGCTGAAAGACGAGGTGCGCCGAAGCCGTGCCATGGACCTGCTCGGCCGAAGCCAAAAGCCGGTCAAGCAAGTCGCGTTGGCGGTGGGTTTTGGCAGCGAGAAAAGTTTTGCCCGCGCCTTTCGTCAGTGGACAGGGGAGTCCCCGACCGGGTACCGATCCCGGGTCTTGCTCGGCCCCTGATGTGGCAGGATTTGTGGCCTGTGTGGCCCGTACAGCGGGGCGTCGCGTCGTATGCTTTCATGGTTGACAGGGGGGGTGGCCGTCCCTGCATGACCCGAAGAAAGAACCGCATGAGCCAGCTTGAAACGCACCTGAACGCCCGCTCCGCCGACTTCCAAGCCAATGCCATGGCGATGCGCGCCCTGGTGGACGAGCTCCGCGCCAAGGTCGCGCGGGCCGCTGTCGGTGGGGGCGAGGCGGCCCGGGCCAAACACACGGCCCGGGGCAAGCTGCTGCCACGCGACCGGGTGCAGATGTTGTTGGACCCGGGCAGCCCGTTTTTGGAACTGGCGCCATTGGCCGCTCTGGGGATGTACCCCTACAAGGATGGCAGCGACAGCGCGCCCTGCGCCGGGGTGATCGCGGGCATCGGCCGGGTGAGCGGGGTGGACTGCTTGATCGTCTGCAACGACGCCACCGTCAAAGGTGGCACCTACTACCCCATTACAGTGAAAAAGCACTTGCGCGCGCAAGAGGTGGCGGCGCAGAACCGGCTGCCGTGCATCTACCTGGTGGACAGCGGTGGCGCCAACCTGCCAAACCAGGACGAGGTCTTCCCCGACCGCGATCACTTCGGCCGCATCTTTTTCAACCAGGCCAACATGAGCGCCCAGGGCATCGCGCAAATCGCGGTGGTCATGGGGTCTTGCACTGCCGGGGGGGCTTACGTGCCCGCCATGAGCGATGAGACCATCATCGTCAACAACCAAGGCACCATTTTCCTGGGCGGGCCACCGTTGGTGAAGGCCGCCACCGGCGAGGTCGTGAGCGCCGAGGACTTGGGCGGCGGCGACGTGCACACACGGCTGTCCGGCGTGGCCGACCACTTGGCACAGAACGACCTGCATGCCTTGTCCCTCGCGCGCCAAGCGGTGAAGAACCTGAACATCACCAAACCCCAGCCGTTCGCGCTGCACCCGCCACGCCCGCCGAAGTTCCCGGCCGACGAGCTCTATGGCGTGATCCCCACCGACACCCGCAAACCGTTTGATGTGCGCGAGATCATCGCCCGCATCGTGGACGGCAGCGAGTTCGACGAATTCAAGTCGCGCTTTGGGGCCACGCTGGTGTGTGGTTTCGCCCGCATCGAAGGCATGCCGGTGGGCATCATCGCCAACAACGGCATCCTGTTCAGCGAGTCGGCGCTGAAGGGCGCGCACTTCATCGAGCTGTGCTGCCAACGCAAGATTCCACTGGTGTTTTTGCAGAACATCACCGGCTTCATGGTCGGCCGGAAGTACGAAAACGAAGGCATCGCCCGCAATGGCGCCAAGATGGTCACCGCGGTCGCCACCGCGCAGGTGCCCAAGTTCACCGTGATCATTGGGGGCAGCTTCGGGGCCGGCAACT
>JAIXXF010000012.1 GCA_027490925.1 Comamonadaceae bacterium | reverse complement strand
GTTCAAGAAGAACAAGGTGGCGTTTTTCCATGGCCGCGGCTCGTTCGGCAAAGCGGTGGACGGCGGCTACGAGATCCGCGTGACCGGCGAGACCGAAGAGGTCATCACCGGCAAGCACATTGTGGTGGCCACAGGTTCCAACGCTCGGGCGTTGCCCGGTGTGCCGTTTGACGAGGAAACGGTGCTGTCCAACGATGGCGCGCTGCGTTTGGCGGGAGTCCCGAAAAAATTGGGCCTGATCGGTTCTGGCGTGATCGGTTTGGAAATGGGGTCAGTATGGCGTCGGCTCGGGGCCGAGGTGACCATTCTCGAAGGATCCCCCACCTTTCTGGGGGCAGTGGATGAGCAGATCGCCAAAGAGGCGCACAAAGCATTCACCAAACAAGGCCTGAAGATCGAGCTCGGGGTGAAGGTTGGCGACATCAAAGTCGGCAAGAAGGGCGTGGCGGTCGCCTACACCAGCGCCAAAGGAGAGTCGATGGTGTTGGACGTGGACAAGCTCATTGTCTCGATTGGCCGCGTGCCCAACACCATTGGCCTGGGCGCTGAGGCGGTCGGTCTGCAACTCGACGAACGCGGGGCCATCGTCGTGAACGACGCCTGTCAGACCAACCTGCCCAATGTCTGGGCTGTCGGGGACGTGGTGCGTGGCCCCATGCTGGCGCACAAGGCAGAGGAAGAGGGCGTGGCAGTGGCCGAGCGCATCTCTGGCCAACACGGCCATGTGAACTTCAACACCATTCCGTGGGTGATCTACACCAGCCCAGAGATCGCTTGGGTCGGCCAGACAGAGCAGCAGCTCAAGGCCGCCGGCGTTAAGTATCGGTCTGGGAGCTTCCCTTTCCTTGCCAACGGGCGTGCACGGGCGCTGGGTGACACGACGGGCATGGTGAAGATGCTGGCCGATGCCACCACCGACGAGATTTTGGGGGTGCACATCGTAGGGCCGCAAGCGAGCGAGCTGATCGCCGAAGCGGTGGTGGCCATGGAGTTCCGCGCCAGTAGCGAGGACATCGCTCGAATTTGCCACGCCCACCCGTCGCTCAGTGAAGCGACCAAAGAAGCCGCTCTGGCGGTGGACAAGCGCACCCTGAACTTCTGACGCGCTGCATGACGGTTCGTGCGGCCTATGACGCTGAACTCGCAGCACGCGGGTTTCAGAGCGACCCGGCCCAACTGCGGGCTGTGTCTGAGTTGGAGCGGTGCGCGAACGAATGGGCCCGTTTCAAAGAAAAACGGTCCAACGCCTTCAAGAAACTCATCCATCGTCCGGTCATTCCCCGGGGCGTTTACATGCATGGCGGTGTTGGGCGGGGCAAGAGCTTCCTGATGGAGTGCTTCTACGGCGCCGTGCCATTGCAGCGAAAAACCCGGTTGCACTTTCACGAGTTCATGCGTGAAGTGCATCGCGAATTGCACGACCTGCAGGGCACGGTGAACCCGCTGGATGAGTTGGGCAAGCGGATCGCCAAGAGATACAGGCTGCTGTGCTTCGACGAGTTCCACGTCGCGGACATCACTGATGCCATGATCTTGCACCGATTGTTGGTGGCCTTGTTCGACAACGGTGTGGGTTTTGTGACCACCTCCAATTTCAAACCCGATCACCTCTACCCCAACGGTTTGCACCGCGACCGCATCTTGCCAGCCATCCAGCTTCTGAATGCCAATCTGGCGGTCATCAACGTGGACAACGGTACCGATTACCGTCGGCGAACCCTGGAGCAGGTCAAGCTGTACCACTCCCCGCTGGGCACAGAGGCCGACGAGGAGATGTTCGAGGCGTTCACTCGACTGGCCGAGGCGCCGGACGAGCGGCCAGTGCTCAACATTGAGGCCCGTGAGATCCGCGCGCGCCGCATGGCCGGCGGCGTGGTCTGGTTTGACTTCAAGGATTTGTGTGGCGGGCCCCGTTCGCAAAACGATTACCTTGAAATTGCCACGCAGTTTCACACCGTTTTGTTGAGCAACGTGCCTCACATGCCGATGCGGATGGCGTCTGAAGCCCGCAGGTTCACTTGGTTGGTGGACGTGTTGTACGACCGTCGGGTCAAACTGATCCTGTCGGCGGAAGTCGCCCCCGAGCAGTTGTACACCGAGGGACCTTTGTCCCACGAGTTCCCCCGAACGGTTTCCCGCTTGAACGAGATGCAGTCGGCCGAGTTCTTGGCGCTGGAGCGCCGCATGGTGGACACGGGACTCACATGAGACGATTGCTGGCCTTGTGTGTCTGGTGGTGGTGTGGCGCGGTTGCCGCAGAAGCGCTGGGCGGTACCGGGGTGAACCAAGTCGTCCAGAGCGACAGCGCAGACCGGCACAGGATTGCGCAATCCCGCGCAGAGGTTAACCGCCGATTCCATGTGCAAGAGGCAGCGTGCTATGCAAAGTTCGCTGTGAACGACTGCCTGGAAACGGCCCGGCGTGTGCAGCGCCAAGCCTTGGGTGTCCTGTCTCGTGAAGAAATGGTGTTGAACGAGACCCAACGTCGTCAAAGCAGTGCTGAGCGGTTGAAAGCGATCCAAGCCAAATCTCAAGCCCAAGCCGATCGCCGAGAGCGCAACCGGCAAGACCGTGCACTCCCCGAGGGCGACGTCAGGTCCGCACGGATCCAATCTCAAGGCAACCCGCCAGAAGAGGCTGCTGTTGCGCCTGTAACAAACCCGGCCGGGCCAGACGCCACACGCAAGCCCCGTCGGACCGACGCTGAGAAGGAAGAAGCACTGAAGCGATTCGCCGCCAAGCAACTGGAGGCGCAACAACACAAAGACGCCCTGGCACGCAAGCGAGCCGCAGAAAGCAAGCCGCCGGCAGCACCGTTGCCAACACCTTGATGTCATCGAACACTGTCGCGGGCAATCTGCATTCTCTCGAGCGCCACTTGATTGAGCTGCGCATGGCGCACGCCGACCTCAATGCACTGATCGACCTCGCGGCGCCCCTCCAGCCGCACGACGAGCTGGCTTTGAGACGCCTGAAAAAACGTCGGCTTCAACTGCGCGATGAGATGCTGCGCATCGAGCGCAGTTTGCTGCCGCCTGAGCCCGCCTGAGTTTGTGCATGGACCTCCGGCAGCAGGTGGTGGAAGTGTTTGGCCAGCACGGTGCATTGGCGCGCCACAACCCAGGTTTTCAGCCCAGGCAAGGGCAGACCGACATGGCCCTTGCAGTGGCCGAAACGATCGACCAGGGTGGCGTCTTGGTGGCCGAAGCCGGAACTGGCGTTGGCAAAACCTATGCGTATTTGGTCCCCGCCCTGCTGAGTGGCTTGACGGTCTTGGTGTCCACTGCCACCAAGACCTTGCAGGACCAGCTGTACAGCCGAGACCTGCCGGGGCTGATCCGTGCTTTGGGCGTGCCGCTGCGGTTGGCTCTGCTCAAAGGCAGAAGCAGCTACCTTTGCACCCACCGCCTGCACAGCGCTCAAGCGGCGGGTGACCTGTCTGACGCTCGCACGGCCCACATGCTGGCGAGGGTCGTTCGCTGGGCGCAGCTCACCCCCACAGGGGACCTGGCAGAAATGACCGATTTGGATGAGCGGTCACCGGTTGTTCCAATGATCACCTCTACCCGAGAGAACTGCCTGGGGACTCGGTGCCCAGACCACCGTGGCTGCTACGTGATGCAGGCCCGCAGAGAGGCCATGGCGGCCGATCTGGTGGTGGTGAACCACCATCTGTTTTTTGCCGACCTGGCGGTACGGGAGTCGGGTGTCGCAGAACTGCTGCCCAGCGTTCATGTGGCCGTGTTCGACGAAGCGCATCAACTCAATGAGATCGGTGTGCAGTTTTTGGGTCACCATTTGTCCACCTCTCAGCTGGTCGATTTGAGCCGCGATTTGCTCGCCACCGGCCTGCAGCAGGCCCGAGGCTTGGTTGACTGGACATTGGTTGCCGGCGGCCTGGACCGCGCTGCGCGGAATTTGCGTTTGGCAGGCGGGCGTCAGGCGTTGGGCCGCGGGCGTTGGACCCAGGAAGCCCCTGAGGGTGTGTCGCCAGCCCTGTGGCATGCCTCCCTGGACAGCCTGGCAGACGCTGCGGTGCTGGCCGAAAAAGCGCTGGACACCGTCAGCGAGCTGGGTCCCGACTTTGTCCGTTTGTCGGAACGGGTAGGCCAGCTGATGGGCTCACTCCAGCGCTTCCGAGCCCCGTGCGCCACCGGTTGCGTCCGGTGGGTGGAGTGGGGCACGTCCTTGCGATTGACGGAGTCGCCACTGGACATCGCTGGGTCGGTGAGAGGCCACTGGCCTGTGCCAACGTCGGAGGTGTCCGTGCCGGAGAACACCGCAGCGGCTGGACCTCGCGCCTGGGTGTTCACCTCTGCGACCCTGGGCGACGATGCCGCCCTGAGTTGGTTCACCGAGCCCTGTGGACTGGGCCACGCGCGAACCATGCGGTTCGAGAGCCCGTTTGACTACGCCACCCAGGCCGCGGTGTATGTGCCAGGAACGTTTCTGAAGCCGAACGAGGCCGGCCACCTAGCGCAAGTCACACTCTTGGTGGCGGCGGCGGCGCGGCGATTGGGTGGGCGTACCTTGGTGCTCACCACCACCTTGCGTGGCCTGCGGCAAATTGGCGACGCACTGAGGGAGGATTTCGTCGCCAGCGGCGATCCCGATGTCTTGGTACAAGGAGAAATGCCCAAGCGCACGCTGATCAATCGCTTTTGCGACAGTGCGGCGTCCAGCGGGGGCGTGCTGGTGGCTTCGATGTCTTTTTGGGAGGGGGTGGATATCCCGGGTGATGCCTTGCAGATGGTCGTGATCGACAAACTGCCGTTTCCCCCGCCGAGCGACCCCTTGGTGGAGGCACGCACTCAGCGGCTTGAATTGGAGGGTAGAAGCCCTTTTAACGATTACTTCGTGCCTGAAGCCTCGGTGACGCTCAAGCAAGGCGCCGGCCGATTGATTCGAACCGTGGAAGACGTCGGGGTGTTGGTGGTGTGTGACCCGAGGTTGGTCACCATGGGGTACGGCCGCCGCCTGCTCGCGTCGTTGCCCCCGATGCGCCGACTGGCGAGTGCCGCGGAGTTTGAAGCGGTGTTGGACGACCTCAGAAAGGCTTCCACCAAGGGCTCTTGGTCTGCTTGACACCCTCGTTTAAGAAGGCACTTTTGGGGTAGCTTTGGGCCAAGATCCGGCGGGCGTCGTCGCGCAGGTCGATCATGCCGAGCGCATCGTAAGAGCGTACCAAAAGGTAGGTCGCCTCCTCCAAAGCGGGCACGTCTCGGTAATCGGCAATCGCCATTTGAGCCCGGTTGATTGCAGCCACGTAAGCGCCTCGGTTGAAGTAGTACCGCGCCACGTGCACTTCGTACTGGGCGAGTGAATTGACGATGTAAGTCATTCGCTGCCGCGCATCGGGCGTATAACGAGAGTCAGGAAACCGGCCGGTCAGTTCTTTGAATGACTCAAACGATTCCTTGGCTGCCTTCTGGTCACGCTCAGAGAGGTCCTGGCGGGTCAGCCCGCCGAAAATCCCGAGGTTGTCGTTGAAGTTGATCAGGCCCTTGAGGTACAGCGCGTAGTCGAGGGCGGGGCTGGCCGGGTGAAGGCGGATGAACCGATCCAGAGTGGCCTGGGCTTGCGCCGGCTCTCCTGATTTGTATTGGGCAAAGGCTTTCTCGAGCTGGGCCTGTTGAGCCAGCGGGGTGCCCGCAGCGCGCCCTTCCAGCTTTTCAAACAAAGGAACAGCTTTGTCGTAAGCCCCTGCAGCCGCTTCATCGCGAGCGTCGGCGTAGAGCTGGTTGGGACTCGCGTTGGCGTACTTATCAACGGTGGTGCTCGAACAGGCCGCCAGCCATGCTGTCAGGCCTAACAATCCGAACAACCGTAGCGTCGATAATTTGGTGCGTTGCATTGAGAAAATCCTGTGGATAACAGCTGCCGAATTATATCGACCCCCCCCTCCAACACCACTGCGTCTTTGCTGGGTGAGGCAGGGGCACACGACGATATGGAGGATGCCGGAGACGTTTGCGAACAGCGCGTTTTTGCTGTGCCTGCGGTCCAGCACGGCGCCCGTCTGGACCTCGCTCTGGTGCAACTGGTGCCGGAGTTGTCGCGCAGCTATCTGCAGCAGCTGGTGGAAGGCGATGCCGTTCGACTGAATGGTCAGCCGGTGCACAAACCATCCCTCAAGGTGAAGGCGGGCGACACGCTGCTGATCGACCTGCGCCCCACGATGCAGAGTCAGGCGTTCCGGCCAGAAGCCATGTCGCTGGTCACGGTGTTTCAGGACGAGCACCTGCGCGTGATCAACAAGCCCGCGGGCTTGGTGGTGCACCCGGCCCCCGGCAACTGGTCTGGCACGCTGCTAAATGGCCTGTTGGCCGACGACCCGCAGGCTGGCCTGCTACCGCGCGCCGGCATTGTGCACAGGCTTGACAAAGACACCAGTGGATTGATGGTCGTGGCCCGCACCCGGTTGGCCATGGACGCGTTGGTGGCCCAGATCGCCGCCCGGGAGGTGCACCGGCAATACCTTGCCATCGCGCACCGCCCTTGGCGGGGGGAGTGTCATCGCCACGTCGACGCGCCGATCGGGCGAGACCCCAGACAGCGGCTGCGCATGGCGGTCGTCGAACCGTTGCGTGACGCAGGCAAACCAGCGCAAACGGACTTTGAACTGCTGGCAAACACCGACGCGCATTGTGTGTTGAAGTGCACTTTGCACACAGGCCGTACCCACCAGATCCGTGTTCACGCCGCCAGTCTAGGGCACCCTTTGGTGGCGGACGCGCTTTATGGCGGCCACGCCGCCTTGGGCCTTGCGCGGCAGGCGTTGCATGCCCAGAGGCTGGCGTTTGACCATCCCATCACGCGTCGGCCCGTCTCTTTGCAAGCCGAACCGCCTCTCGACCTGCAGCAAGCCTTGGCGCTGGGTGGCCTGGGATACAATGGAAGCGCTTAAAAGCCACCGACCGAGCGGCGACCATCGGTCTCCCTGCACGTGCAGGCAATTCAGTGCCTGTCCTCCGCTCGCAGAGTCACTCAGCGCCTGATGCGCTCACCTTGTTTCAGTCACGACCATGAACACGGCGGATGCCAAGCGCATCCTTGAAACCGCCCTGATCTGTGCGCAACAGCCGCTGTCATTGCGCGACATGCGTACGCTGTTTGAAGACACACTGGGCACCGACACCTTGCGCGGCTTGCTGGACGATTTGCAGCAAGACTGGACACACCGTGGCGTGGAGTTGGTGCAGCTCGCCAGCGGCTGGAGATTCCAGAGTCGCCCGCAAATGCGGGAGCACCTGGACCGGCTCCACCCAGAGAAGCCACCTAAATACACCCGTGCGGCGCTGGAAACTTTGGCCATCATTGCGTACCGGCAACCGGTCACGCGGGGTGACATTGAGGACATTCGGGGTGTGACGGTCAACTCCCTCATCTTGAAGCAGTTGGAGGATCGGGGTTGGGTCGAGGTCATCGGGCACCGCGACACGGTGGGGCGGCCGGGTCTTTACGCCACCACCCGCCAATTCCTTGATGACCTCGGGCTGGCTTCCCTAGACCAATTGCCGTCGCTCGACGACCCTGCGTCCGGGGAGCGGGTGATGGAAGGTTTGCTGGTGGCGGAAACTTCGGGGCAGGCTTCCCTTCCCATGGCGAACGATTTGAACCTTGAGGTCAATACTGCTTCAGTGTTCAACGACCCCGATGGGACGCAGGCGCTTCTCGCCCCAGCGGCGCAACCCGATGATGATTCCGGTGTCCGCGACACGCCCAACCCGCTGGATGTCCTTCCACCCGCCGAGGCACCCGCCAACGCCCCCTCGAGCCCCAAGCATGACACCCTCTGAAGACATTTCCCTGCCCACACAGCCCCAGATACCGCAGGTCCTGGATTCAGAGCAAAAGCCGGCTTTAGGCCCCGTCAAATCGGGCACTGATGCTCCTCCATCTGTAGCATCTGCCCCGATGCCCGACGTGCGCGGCTACCAGTTCCTGGACGTCATCACGGGTCAGTTCGACGCCGATGAAGACAACGAGGCGGTGGTGCTGCCCAAACGAGTGCTCCAGCCCCAACCAGAAACCCCCAAGCTGCACAAGGTATTGGCCCAGGCTGGCCTGGGGTCGCGGCTGGAAATGGAGCAACTCATCACCGAGGGCCGCATCAGCGTCAACAACGAGCCCGCCCACATTGGCCAGCGCATCCAGTTTGGCGATCATGTGAAGGTGAATGGCAAGCCAATCAAGGTTCGCATTTCGCCCCCTCCAGCCCGGGTTATCGCGTATCACAAGCCTGCGGGCGAGGTGGTCACGCACGACGATCCGCAAAACAGACCCACGGTGTTTCGCAAGTTGCCCAAACTCTTCCAGGGCAAGTGGCAGTCGGTTGGTCGGCTGGACCTCAACACCGAGGGTCTGCTGCTGTTCACCAGTTCGGGTGAGTTGGCCAACCAATTGATGCACCCGCGATTCGGTCTTGAACGCGAGTACGCGGTCCGGGTGTTGGGCGCGCTGAATGCAGAAGAAAAGCAAAAACTTTTGGATGGGGTGCGGCTGGACGACGGCATGGCCCAGTTCGGCACCATTGAGCCCGGCGGTGGAGAGGGCGCCAATTGTTGGTACAAGGTCACCATTGCCGAAGGTCGCAACCGCGAAGTGCGACGCATGTTCGAGGCGGTGGGCCATGCGGTCAGTCGCCTGATTCGAATCCGCTACGGCGCGATGCTGTTGCCCCGGGGCCTCAAACGCGGCGCCTGGATGGAGCTCGACGACGCCGACATGCGGTCTTTGCTGCAAGCCGTGGGAACGCCGCGGTCTGCCCGTTCGGCAACCAGCCCGACTGGTGCGGAACACAACCCACGCAACGGCAATCGCGGTCCTGGCAAGCGCCAAGGCGGTCCCCGCGCGGAGGGCCAAAGGGGGGCACGGTCAGGCCAGCAGCCCCGACGCGATGGCGGCGGCCCCAATCGTGGTTCAGCCGCCAACGCAAACCGCCCGCCCCGCGCTGATCAGGGCGATCGAACCGGAGCCAATCAACCCGACCCCATGAAAACCGCGTTCGGGTACATCGGTGCCGACAGCTTCACACGCCAACGTCCGGGAGCGCCCAGTCAGCGGCGAGGGGGCGGTGCGGGCGGAGGCTCCGGCCCTCGCCGGGGCGGCGGGCGCAGCCGTTGACCGTTGTTTGCTTCCTCATGCCTTGTGTTGAGCCCTCAAGGATCCCTCGCGAAGAGCCGAGAGGCTCGGGTTAAACTCAGAGGTTCGCTGAGTCTTCAGATTCGGTCTGTTTTTATTCCACAAATCAAGGATTTCCCATGGCCATCGAACGCACCCTTTCCATCATCAAGCCAGACGCCGTGGCCAAAAATGTGATCGGTCAAATTTACGCGCGCTTCGAGGCCGCTGGTCTGAAAGTGATCGCTGCGCGCATGGCCCACCTGTCTCGTGGCGAGGCAGAGGCGTTCTACGCTGTGCACAAGGCCCGCCCGTTTTTCAAAGACTTGGTGGACTTCATGATTTCTGGCCCTGTGATGATCCAGGTGTTGGAAGGCGAGGGCGCCATCCTCAAGAACCGCGATCTGATGGGTGCTACCGACCCGAAAAAGGCCGAGAAGGGCACCATCCGCGCCGACTTCGCCGACAGCATCGATGCCAACGCTGTCCATGGCTCTGATGCCGCAGAGACTGCCGCGGTTGAAATCGCCTTCTTCTTTGCTGGCATGAACGTCTACGGGAAGTAAGCCACCGGCTTGGGCACCATGACAGCCAACCTGCTCGACTTCGACCTCGAGGGTTTGGCTGCCTTCTGCGGGCAGCTGGGGGAAAAGCGTTTCCGCGCCACCCAGCTGTTCCGATGGATTCACCAACGCGGCGCCACTGAGTTCGGTCAGATGACCGACTTGGCCAAGTCGCTACGCGATAAATTATCCGGCTCGGCGCGCATCGAGGCCTTGCCCGTGCTGAGTCAGCACGAATCCGCCGATGGCACCATCAAGTGGCTCTTTGATGTGGGCGACGGCGATGCCGTAGAGACCGTGTTCATCCCCGAGTCCGACCGCGGCACGCTCTGTGTCTCATCCCAAGCCGGTTGCGCAGTGGGGTGTCGCTTTTGCTCAACTGGCCACCAAGGTTTCAGCCGCAACCTCAGTACCGGTGAAATCATTGCCCAGTTGTGGTTCGCAGAGCACTTTTTGCGCAAACACTTGGGCCAGACCGATCGCGTCATTTCCAATGTGGTGATGATGGGAATGGGTGAGCCTCTGCAAAACTTTTCAGCCCTGGTCCCCGCGCTGCGCGCGATGTTGGACGACCATGGTTACGGTCTGTCAAGGCGCCGGGTCACCGTGTCCACTTCCGGGGTGGTGCCCATGATCGACCGCTTGGCCCAGGAGTGCCCGGTCGCTCTGGCGGTGTCGCTCCATGCGCCAAATGACGCGTTGCGCGACGGTCTGGTTCCACTCAACAAGAAGTACCCGATCGTTGAGCTCTTGGACGCCTGCCAGCGGTATCTGGCCTATGCCCCACGCGATTTCATCACCTTTGAGTACTGCATGCTCGACGGCGTGAACGACCAACCCGCCCACGCCGAGCAATTGGTGACGTTGTTGCGTCAACATGCGGGGCAGGGCATGCGGGCCAAGATCAACCTGATTCCGTTTAATCCTTTTCCGGCCTCGGGGCTCACCCGTTCGAGCCCGCCTGCGATCAACGCCTTCTTGCGAATCGTCAACGACGCGGGACTGGTGGTCACGGTACGCAAGACGCGTGGTGACGACATCGATGCAGCCTGCGGTCAGCTGGCTGGCGACGTGCAGGACCGTACCCGGGTGGTTGAGCGCATTGCCCTGCAACGCAACGTTCGTGTGCAGGATATCCAGCGACCAGCGAAGGAGGTTTCCCTGTGAGCCGCTTCGTCGCTTGGGTCGCGCTGCTGGGCGCTGTGGGATTTGCTTTGGCGGCACTGGGCGGCTGTGCGGGCCACGGTGTGGGGTCGGATGGCGGGCCCCTGCCACCGGAGATCGTCACGGCGTCTGACGAGCCGGAAGGACGGCGTCGTGCCCGCATCCGCTTGGAACTCGCCACCGGCTACTTTGACCAGGGTCAAACCACGGTCGCTTTGGATGAGCTCAAGCAAGCGTTGACCGCAGACCCGACCTTTGCGGACGCGTTCAATTTGCGCGGTTTGATTTACATGCGGTTGAATGAGCCCCGATTGGCGGAAGACAGTTTTCGGCGGGCTGCGGCCCTGAACCCCCGCGATGCCAACATCGCCCACAACCATGGTTGGCTGTTGTGTCAGCAAGCACGATACGCCGATGCAGATGCCCAATTCGCTACGGCGTTGGGCAGCGCGGTGTACGGCGGGCAGGCCAAGACATGGATGGCGCGGGGACTGTGCCAGCTGAACGCCGCCCGGCCCGACGACGCAGAGCGCAGCTTGGCCAAGGCCTACGAGTTTGACCCCGGTAACCCAGTGGTGGCTTACAACCTGGCGAACCTGCTGTACAAACGCGGTGTTTACGACCGCGCGCAGTTTTACCTGCGTCGGCTCAACAACAGCGAACTTGCCAACGCAGAAACCCTTTGGCTAGGCGTTCGGGTGGACCGGCGCTTGGGCAGCCGCGACACCGCGCAGCAGCTCGCCAACCAATTGACACGACGTTTCCCCCAGTCGCCCGAAGCGGCTGCACTCGAACGCGGAGCCTTCAATGAGTGAGACCCGAGGCACACAGACGCCCGACCTTTTGACACCCTCGGCTGAATCAGCAACCTTGGTACCGCCCGACGTACCACCTGCATCGGGCGAGCCTTCTGCTGGACGGCTACTGTCTGTGGCGCGGGAGGCGGCTGGGTTGTCACTGGACGCCCTGTCTCAAACGTTGAAAGTGTCTCCTACCAAGCTCGAGGCCCTCGAGCGAGACCAGTTTGATCAGTTGCCCAGCCCCATGTTCACCCGCGCGCTCGCGTCGAGCGTGTGTCGCGTGCTGGGCATCGAGTCGGCGCCCGTGTTGGCCTTGTTGCCTCAAAGCGGACAGGTGTCCTTCGATGCAGCGCAGGCGTCGTTGAATGCCCCGTTTCGCGGGCATGGCGAAAGCCTTTTGGGCGATTGGTTGTCGCAATTGAAACGCCCCGTGGTCTTGGCGGTGTTGGCACTTTTGGCCGGAGCGGCGCTTCTGTGGTGGCTGCCCACCGTGCCACTGCTGGACAGCCTGATGGGTCGCTCAAAAGAGGCCACTGCATTGGCGACTGCGGCCACGGCTGAGGTCCCAATGGGCAACAGCGTACCAGCAGACATCACGCCACCGCCAGCGGCGCCGGTTGCTCCATTGCTGGTGCCTGCCCAGACCAAGTTGGTGGCGCCGCCCGATATTCCGCCGCCGTCCCTCACCGCGGCCTCCCGTCTTGGCTCTGAGCCTATTCCCACAGGCTTAGTGTCGTTCAAGGCACGGTCAGAGTCGTGGGTGGAGGTGACCGACGCCAAGGGCAAGTCAAAACTGCGTCGTTTGTTGAATGCCGGGGAGTTGGTGCAGGTCGATGCGGCAGTGCCGGTCTCGGTGGTGGTCGGCCGTGCGGATGCGGTGGAGGTCTTGGTGCGTGGGCAGCCGTTGGACATTGCCGCGCGCGCCCGCGACAACGTCGCCCGCTTCGAAGTGAAATGATGGGCGCCGTGGAGCAACCGATCCCCGTAGCCCACCCAAGGGCACGCCTCACCAAGCAAGCGAAAGTGGTTTGGGGCAACCGGGTGGTGACGGTGGGCGGTGACGCACCGGTTCGGGTGCAGTCCATGACCAACACCGACACCGTGGACGCCATCGGCACCGCCATTCAAGTCAAGGAATTGGCCTTGGCTGGCTCTGAGATGGTGCGCATCACCGTGAACACCCCAGAGGCCGCTGCGCAGGTTCCGTTCATTCGCGAACAACTCGACCGCATGGGCGTCGATGTCCCATTGGTGGGCGACTTCCACTACAACGGCCACCGTCTATTGACCGAATTCCCGGCCTGTGCAGAGGCGCTGTCCAAATACCGCATCAACCCTGGTAACGTGGGCAAGGGCGATAAGCGTGACCGCCAGTTCGGCCAGATGATCGAGGCCGCGATGCGCTGGAACAAGCCGGTCCGCATCGGGGTGAACTGGGGGAGTCTGGACCAAGATTTGTTGGCCAGCCTGATGGACGACAATAGCCGCCGAGCCGAACCCTGGCCTGCGCAACCGGTGATGTACCAAGCGCTGATCGCTTCCGCCGTCGAGTCTGCCCGGCGCGCCGAAGAGATGGGCATGGACGGCAACCAGATCATTCTGAGTTGCAAGGTGAGTGGCGTCCAGGACCTGATTTCAGTGTACCGCGCCCTGGCTGCGCGTTGCGACTACGCGCTGCACCTCGGTTTGACCGAAGCCGGTATGGGTACCAAGGGGACCGTCGCCTCTGCTGCGGCACTCGCCGTTTTGTTGCAAGAGGGCATCGGAGACACCATTCGGGTGTCACTGACCCCTCAACCGGGCGAGCCCCGAACCCAAGAGGTGGTGATCGCCACCGAAATCTTGCAGTCGCTCGGCCTGCGCAGCTTCGTGCCTAGCGTCACCGCCTGCCCGGGCTGTGGCCGTACGACCAGTGTGACGTTTCAAGAAATGGCCAAACAGATCGACGACTTCATGCGAGCCCAAATGCCGCTGTGGCGCACCCGCTACCCGGGCGTGGAAAAACTCAAGGTCGCAGTGATGGGGTGCATCGTCAACGGGCCAGGAGAGAGCAAGCACGCAGACATCGGCATCAGTCTGCCTGGCACCGGCGAGGCGCCTGCCGCGCCGGTGTTCATCGACGGAGAAAAGAAACTCACCCTGCGCGGCGAGAGGATCACCCAAGATTTCCAAGCGCTGGTTGAAAACTACATCGAGCAGCGCTTTGGCGCGTCAGGTGCCTCCAAAGCCGGCTGAGGGAATCCATGGTTGAACAAAACAGTGCCCCAAAGGCCGACAAGCCAGCGCCTGTGTCAACGGGGCGGTTGACGTCCGTGAAGGGCATGAACGACATCCTGCCGCCCGACTCGGCCCGCTGGGAGTGGCTCGAACAAACGGTACGGGCGTTGATGGCCCGCTACGCCTACCGCAATATCCGCACGCCCATCGTCGAGCCGACCGCGCTGTTCGTGCGCGGGCTGGGCGAGGTGACCGACATCGTCGAAAAAGAGATGTACTGCTTCGAGGATCGGCTCAACGGCGAGCAGTTGACCCTGCGACCGGAGAACACGGCGGGCGTGGTGCGTGCGGTCAATGAACACAACCTGTTGTACGAGGGCGGTAAAAGGCTTTACTACATGGGCCCGATGTTCCGCCACGAGCGGCCGCAGCGGGGACGCTACCGGCAGTTCTACCAAATTGGGGCAGAGGCCCTTGGATACGGCGGCCCAGAGGTCGACGCGGAATTGATCCTGCTGGCGCAGTCCCTTTGGGAGGCGCTGGGCTTAAGTGGCATCCGTTTGGAGCTCAACAGCCTGGGCCAACCCGACGAGCGCAAGGCCCACCGCGCGGCGCTCATCACCCACTTTGAGCAGCACGCCGAGGTCTTGGACGACGATGCCAAACGCCGGCTGCACAGCAACCCGCTGAGGATCCTGGACACCAAAAACCCCGCCATGGAACCTGTGGTGGCGTCGGCCCCAAGGTTGTTGGATTTTCTTGGGGAGGGCTCGCTCGCGCATTTCAATGCCGTCAGGGCCATCCTGGATGCGAACGGCGTGGCGTACAGCGTCAATACACGCCTGGTGCGTGGCATGGACTACTACAACCTCACGGTGTTCGAGTTCATCACCACCCAGCTCGGTGCGCAAGGCACCATTTGCGGCGGTGGTCGGTACGACTACCTGATCGGTCAAATGGGTGGCAAACCTGCGCCAGCGGTGGGCTGGGCTTTGGGTGTGGAGCGCGTGCTGGAGCTGATCAAAGCCAGCGACAGCCCCCCGCCCGACCTGGTGCCAGATGCGTACGCTGTGCTGCCCCACGCCAGTGTCTTGCCACGCGCTGTTCGGCTGTTGCAAGCGTTGCGGGCAGCCGGGATCAGCATCCAGATGCACGCCGCGCCGAGCGCTGAGACCACCGCGAGCATGAAGTCTCAGTTCAAAAAGGCCGACGCCAGTGGCGCCCGGTACGCACTGGTGTTCGGCCAGGACGAGGTGGCGCGGGGCGAGGTTGGGGTCAAACCCCTCCGTGGCGACCCCAATGTTGCGCCCGCCGGACAGGCGGTGTTCGGGTTGGACGACGTTGCCCAACTCGCTCGGTTGCTCAAGCCTTGATGCCATCGGGCCCGCCCGGCGTTTTTGGCAGGCAGGCCACCTACAATCTCGCCTCACTCTCACAGACCATGGCAAAACACCTCGACCTCGAAGAACAAGAACAGCTTGACGCGATCAAGTACTTCTGGAACCAGTACGGCAATGCCATCACCTGGGTGTTGGTCGCGGTGATGGCCGCCGTGGCGGGCTGGAACGGCTGGCAGTACTGGCAACGCCAGCAAGCGTCGCAGGCGTCGGTGCTGTTCGACGAAGTGGAGCGGTCCCTGCAGTCGGGCGATGTCACCAAAGTGGAACGGTCGGTCACTGACATCCGAAACAAATTCGGCGCCACCACCTTTGCGCAGCAAGCCCAGCTCCTGGGAGCCCGGTTTTTGAACGACAACGGTAAAACCGACGCAGCCAAAGAAGCTCTGCGCTGGGTCGCCGAGCAAGGCAAAGACGAGGGCTACCGGGCTGTGGCCCGACTGCGGCTGATTGCTTTGCTGCTCGATGCCAAGCAGTTCGATGCCGCACTCGCTCAGCTTGCGGCCACCTTTCCCCCGTCGTTTGCTGGCCTCGCGGCCGACCGCCGTGGCGATGTGTTGCTGGCGCAGGGCAAGAACGCCGAGGCACAAGCCGCTTATGTGAGCGCCTACGCCAGTTTGGACACGCGTTCCGAGTACCGCCGCATGGTCGAGGTCAAACTCAATGCACTGGGTGTCGACCCCACTGTGGCAAAAACGGTCCCGAACGAGGTGAAGCCATGATTTTGATGCCAAAAGCCGCTGGAGCCCTTGCGCGGACTGGCGGTCGCGCTATTGTTTTTGCATTGGCCAGCGTGGTGCTGTTAGGCTGTGGCTCCCTCAAGGGCACCAAGGGCGCCGAGCCAGTGCCGCTCGGTGTGAACCCGGCAACGGTGCCTTACAGCCAGGTCTGGACGGCCAGGGTCGGGGCCGTGCGCGACGCTTTGGTGCCTGCGGTCAGCGGTGACTCGGTCACAGTGGCCGCCAGCGACGGCACTGTGGCGTCGCTCGACGCAGCGACTGGCGCCGAGCGCTGGCGTACCCGAGTGGGCAGTGCGCTGGCCGCGGGGGTTGGCACCGACGGCCAGGTGGCCGCTGTGGTGACCCAGGGCAACGACGTGGTCGTGCTAGACGCCGGCCGTGAACTCTGGCGGCAAAGAATTCAGGCTCAGGTCTACACCCCACCACTGGTGGCGGGTGGCCGCGTGTTTGTTCTGGCGGCAGACCGGTCGGTCAGCGCCTACGACGGCCAGACCGGCCGCAGGTTGTGGCAGCAGCAGCGAGCCGGTGAGCCGCTGGTGCTGCGGCAGGCGGGGGTGATCCTGCCGGTGGGGGACACCTTGGTGGTGGGCCTGTCCGGCCGGCTGGTGGGGCTGAATCCAAACAGTGGCACCGTGCGTTGGGAGGCGCCCATCGCCTCACCACGGGGCATCAACGACGTGGAGCGATTGGTCGATTTGGTCGGCGGCGCGGCGCGCCTTGCGGAAGTGGTTTGCGCCCGCGCCTTCCAGGCCAGCGTGGGGTGCGTCAACACCGAGCGCGGCAGCCTTGTCTGGAGCAAGCCAGCCAATGGATACGAAGGCATCGGCGGCGACGGTGGTTACGTTTTCGGCACCGAGTCCAACGGGCATGTGGTCGCGTGGCGGCGCAGCAGCGGCGAGCGTGCATGGACCAATGAAAATCTCCAGTACCGGCGACTCACGGCCCCATTGGCCACGGGTCGCACGGTGGTTGTGGGTGACGGCTCCGGTTCGGTCCACGTGTTGTCCAGAGACGATGGCACCCTTGTCAACCGATTGAGCACCGACGGCTCGGGCATCGCCACCACTCCGGTGCTGGCGGCTGGCAACTTGGTGGTGGTCACCCGCAACGGCGGTGTGTTCGCCTTCCGTCCCCAATGAATGGGCATGTCCAGCATCCGTCGATGAAGAGCCCCCATGACCTGAGCGGCGACAACCGATGAAGCCCGTCGTTGCATTGGTAGGGCGTCCCAACGTCGGCAAGTCGACCCTGTTCAACCGATTGACCAAGTCACGCGACGCCATCGTCGCGGACTTTGCGGGCTTGACCCGCGACCGCCACTACGGCAACGGCCGCCTAGGGCAACACGAGTTCATCGTGATCGACACCGGTGGCTTTGAGCCTGACGCGACCAGCGGCATCTACAAAGAGATGGCCAAACAGACCCGCCAGGCCGTTGCCGAGGCGGATGTGGTGATCTTTGTGGTGGATGCACGTGGCGGCCTGAGCGCGCAAGACCACGAGATCGCCAACTACTTGCGGCGACTGGGCAAGCCTTGCGTGCTCACCGCCAACAAAGCCGAGGGTATGCGCGAGGGCGCCCAACTGGTCGAGTTTTACGAACTGGGTCTGGGTGAGGTCGTGCCCGTGTCTGCGGCACACGGGCAGGGTATCCGCAGTCTGATCGAACTCGCATTGGAACCGCTCCATCTGCCGGAGCCCAGTGAAGAGGCCGATGGAGACGCTGGCGTGATCAAGCTCGCCGTGGCAGGGCGCCCCAACGTCGGCAAGTCGACTTTGATAAACACCTGGCTCGGCGAAGAGCGTCTGGTCGCATTTGACATGCCAGGCACCACGCGTGATGCGATTTCGGTGCCGTTTGAGCGGAGTGGTCAGCGTTTCGAACTGATCGACACCGCTGGGCTACGGCGCAAGGGCAGGGTGTTTGAAGCGATCGAGAAGTTTTCGGTCGTCAAGACGCTGCAAGCCATCGAGTCGGCCAATGTGGTGCTGTTGTTGCTGGACGCCACCCAGGGTGTGACCGATCAAGACGCGCACATCGCCGGCTACGTGCTGGAAAGTGGCCGGGCGGTAGTGCTGGCCGTCAACAAATGGGACGCTGTCGACGATTACGGGCGACAAATGGTGCAGCGCTCCATTGAGACACGGCTCGCCTTCCTCAAGTTCGCCGCTGTGCACCACATCTCTGCAGTGAAACGCCAGGGCCTCGGGCCGCTGTGGGCGTCGATCATTCAAGCGCACAAGTCGGCCACATGCAAAATGTCGACACCGGTGCTGACCCGGTTGCTGTTGGAGGCGGTTCAGTTCCAGAGCCCCAAGCGCACTGGCATGTTCCGGCCAAAACTGCGTTACGCGCACCAGGGCGGAATGAATCCGCCTGTGATCGTGATCCATGGTAATTCACTGGAGCATGTGACCGAAGCCTACAAACGGTTCCTGGAAGGTCGCTTTCGCGCTGAGTTCAACTTGGTGGGTACGCCGCTGCGCATCGAGATGAAAACCTCGCAAAATCCTTACGCTGACAAAGTCGCTTCCTGACAGGGCTATCCATGGCAGTTCCACAGCTGGCCTGTGGGCATTCAGGCAGGGTTGGGCTGCCGCGCGAGCCTGTGGTAACGTGAAACCCTATTAACCAACGACCGAACACGGAAGATATCGTGAGCAACAAAGGCCAACTCCTCCAAGACCCGTTTCTCAACGCGCTGCGCCGGGAACATGTGCCTGTGTCCATTTATTTGGTCAATGGCATCAAGCTGCAGGGGCAAATCGAGTCGTTCGACCAGTACGTTGTGTTGCTGCGCAACACCGTGACCCAGATGGTCTATAAACATGCCATCTCGACCATCGTGCCTGGCCGAGCCGTCAACTTCCAGGCCACCGACGACTCCGACGCGGCCAGCACTTGACCGCGCCTTTTCCACACAATCCGCCCTTGGCCTCTCTGGGAACCGGTGCCGCTGGTCTTGATCCAGCGGCACCGAGGGCAGTGCTCGTCGGTGTGGACTTTGGGCAGCCGCACTTCGATCAAGCTCTGGAAGAGCTGGGGCTACTGGCGCAGACAGCGGGCTTGACGCCTGTGGCCCGAATCACCTGCAAGCGAAGAGCCCCCGACCCAGCGCTGTTTGTGGGCACTGGCAAAGCCAACGAGATTCAGCAAACCGCTCTGATGCATGGCGCGACAGAGATCTTGTTTGACCAAGCACTCAGCCCCGCACAACAGCGAAATTTGGAGCGAGAGCTGGGCTTGGCAGTCAATGACCGCACCCTGTTGATTTTGGAAATCTTCGCCCAGCGCGCACGCAGCCACGAAGGCAAGCTCCAGGTGGAATTGGCCCGACTGCAGTATTTGTCTACCCGTTTGGTGCGCCGTTGGTCCCACCTGGAGCGGCAAACCGGCGGTGCGGGCGTCCGCGGTGGGCCGGGCGAAAAGCAGATCGAACTTGACCGTCGCATGATCGGCGATGCGATCAAGCGCACCAAAGAGCGATTGGTGAAAGTGAAGCGGCAGCGGCAGACCCAACGCCGCCAGCGCGAGCGTCGTGACACCTTCAACATCTCCCTGGTTGGCTACACCAACGCGGGCAAGTCGACGCTGTTCAACGCGCTGGTGAAGGCCCGCGCGTACGCAGCCGACCAACTCTTCGCCACCCTGGACACAACCACTCGTCACCTGTATCTGGGCGAAGCAGGGCGCCAGGCGTCTCTTTCGGACACCGTTGGTTTCATCAGAGACTTGCCCCACGGTTTGGTCGACGCGTTTCAGGCGACCCTCCAAGAAGCCGCAGACGCTGACCTCTTGCTTCACGTGATCGACGCAGCGAACCCTGGCTTTCCCGAGCAAATGGCCGAGGTTCAAAAGGTCCTCGCCGACATTGGGGCGGCTGAAGTGCCGCAGGTATTGGTGTTCAACAAGATCGACGCTTTGGTCGAAGAGCATCGCCCCTCAATTCTTAGCGATATGTACGAACTTGACGGTGTGCCTGTGCCGCGTTTCTTCACCAGCGCCCGAAGCGGTATCGGGCTGGCAGCATTGCGTGAGCAGCTCAGCCTGAGTGCTGCAAAGTTTCCCCTGGCCAACCCAAACGCCCAGGCAGCTCCAGGGTCTTATGCCCCTGAAGTGCCAGATTTAGCGGTTTGATTGGGCACAATCGCGTGTGAATAGACAAAGAGACTCTGCGCATGAACCTCAAACCAACGGCGCCGCGATGGGCGGGCCTATCGAGCCGCATCCGAGGCATGTTCAACCTGAACGACCCGCGATGGGGGCGTGGCGATGAGCAAGCCAGCGATTCGGACAAACCAGCTCCCGACAAACCACCTCGCCCAAGTCCACGCGGACAAGGGCCAAATGGTGGGCCACCTGATTTGGATGAGCTGTGGCGTGACTTCAACCGCAAGCTGAGTGGCCTGTTTGGCGGCGGTAAAACAGGCGGTCAAGGCGGTGCTGGTGGCGGCTTCGGTGGCGGTCCTGGTAACTTTCAGCCCAACATGAAAAGCGCAGGTATCGGCGCCGGTTTGGTGGCGGCGGTGGTGGCCTTGATTTGGCTCGGAAGCGGCTTCTTTATCGTCCAAGAAGGTCAGCAAGCGGTGATCACCCAATTCGGGAAGTACAAAAGCACGGTGGGCGCTGGCTTCAATTGGCGTCTCCCGTACCCAATACAACGCCATGAGGTGGTGGTCGTGACCCAGATCCGATCGGTGGACGTTGGGCGCGACACCGTGATCAAGGCCACGGGTCTGCGCGAATCGGCCATGCTGACCGAGGACGAGAACATCGTCGAAATCAAGTTCGCGGTTCAGTACCGACTGAACGACGCCCGTGCCTACTTGTTTGAAAGCAAAGACCCTGCTGGCTCGGTCGTCCAAGCCGCGGAAACTGCGGTTCGAGAGGTGGTCGGAAAGATGAAGATGGATTCCGCCTTGGCGGAGGAGCGGGACCAGATCGCACCACGGGTACGTGCGCTGATGCAAACCATCCTGGACCGTTACAAGGTGGGCGTAGAGGTGGTGGGCATCAACCTTCAACAAAGTGGCGTTCGCCCACCTGAGCAGGTCCAGGCTGCGTTTGACGATGTGCTCAAGGCCGGCCAGGAGCGTGAGCGCGCCAAGAATGAGGCCCAAGCCTACGCCAACGACGTCATCCCTCGCGCCGTGGGTTCGGCCTCGCGTCTGAAGGAGGAGTCGGAAGCCTACAAAGCCCGCATTGTTGCCCAGGCCCAAGGTGACGCGCAGCGCTTTCGGTCGGTGCTCACGGAATACCAAAAGGCCCCTCAGGTCACCCGCGATCGCATCTACACCGACACGATGCAGCAAATTTACGGCAACGTGACGAAGGTGTTGGTTGAATCACGCCAAGGTTCTAACCTGTTGTATCTTCCGCTCGACAAGATCATGCAGTTGACCGCACAAAACGCGTCATCGGGAGATGTTGCGCCCAACGGCGCTGTGCCCAGTACCTCTGCACCGGCAGCCCCTCCAGCGCCGATGAGTGACGCGCGCTCTCGCGATTCCTCGCGCACCCGTGACCGTGAAACGCGCTGAGCACAGGATTAGCCATGAACAAAATTGGATTTTTGATTTCCACCGCGCTGTTGGGGCTCGTTTTGCTGAGCTCGACGCTGTTCGTCGTAGACCAGCGGCAGTTTGGGGTGGTGTATGCCCTTGGACAAATCAAGGAAGTGATCACCGAGCCTGGGCTGAACTTCAAGCTGCCCCCGCCATTCCAAAACGTCAGTTACATCGACAAGCGCTTGCTCACGCTGGACAGCACCGACGCTGAGCCAATGTTGACCTTGGAAAAGCAACGCGTCGTGATCGACTGGTACGTACGGTGGCGCATCACTCAACCTTCGGATTACATCCGCAACGTTGGACTGGACGAAAAAGCCGGTGCCAACCAACTGAACCGGGTGGTACGCAACGCTTTTCAAGAAGAAATCAACAAACGCACCGTGAAGGATTTGTTGTCGCAGAAGCGAGAAGCGTTGATGGCCGACGTGAAGCGAGAGGTGCTTGAGAAAGTGCGCGGGGAAAAGCCATGGGGCGTTGATGTGGTCGACGTTCGCATCACGCGGGTGGACTACGTGGATTCCATCACGGAATCGGTTTACCGTCGGATGGAGGCCGAGCGTAAGCGGGTCGCCAACGAGTTGCGTTCAACCGGCGCTGCGGAGGGTGAAAAAATTCGTGCCGATGCTGACCGCCAACGCGAGGTCACCATTGCCAATGCGTACCGCGACGCGCAAAAAATCAAGGGTGAAGGTGACGGCGAGGCCGCGCGTGTCTATGCAGAGGCTTTCGGCCGAGATCCGCAGTTTGCTCAGTTCTATCGCAGCATGGAGGCATACAAGCAAAGCTTTGCTCGCAAGGCCGACGTGATGGTGTTGGACCCATCCTCGGAGTTCTTCAAAGCCATGCGTGGCAATGGGTCGCCAGCCAGCACTGCGACACCGCGGAAATGATGGTACGGCCAAGTGGGCACTGACACCCTGTAGGCCGCGTTGGCCTTGGTGTTGGTGCTTGAAGGTTGGATACCGTTTGCTGCGTCCAACAGCTGGTGCAGTGTGCTCAAGCGCCTCCTCGGACTGCGGGATGGTCAAGTCCGATTCATTGGTTACAGCAGCGCCGCACTCGGCTTGGTATTGCTTTAGGTCGTCCTCTAAAGAGGTGGCTCGCACTCTCGATTGGCTGGTGACCAAGACCGGTAGAATCAGGATTTAACCAGTTTCCCGTCATCTATGTCTGCTTGGGTCCTGCCGGATCACACCGCCGACGTGCTCCCCTCTGGTGCGCGGCTTATAGAAGAATTGCGCCGGGACCTGTTGGATACAGCGCGGAGCTACGGGTACGAGTTGGTCATGCCGCCGCTGTTCGAGCATTTGGAGTCCTTGCTCACTGGCACCGGCGAGTCGCTGGACCTGCAAACATTCAAGCTGGTCGATCAGCTGTCCGGTCGGATGATGGGGCTAAGAGCCGACACCACGCCACAGGTGGCCCGCATCGATGCCCACCTGCTGAACCGCCAGGGCGTGACGCGCCTCTGTTACTGCGGGCCGGTGTTACACACTCTCCCAGCGCAGCCCCACGCCAGCCGCGAACCCTTGCAATTCGGGTCAGAGATCTTTGGCCATGCTGGGCTTGAAGCAGAGTTAGAGGTCATGTCGCTGGCGCTTGACTCGCTAAGAGTTGCGCAAGTTCAAAGTGTGGGCGTGGACATGGCGGATGCGCGCATTGTTCGCGCCATGCTCGCCAACACCCCCATCGCAAGTGACCGTTTGGCCCAACTGCATGCAGCGCTGGCGGCTAAGGACAGTGCCTCTTTGGCCGACATCGCTCGGCCTTTTCCGGCTGCGGTGAGGCAAGGGCTGCTTGCCCTGGTTCAACTCTACGGCGATGGCAAAGTGCTTTTTGAAGCAGAGAAAGTCCTTGCCCCATCGGCACTGCTGACAACCGCCTTGTCGGACCTGAAATGGCTGGCTGCCCACTTGGAAGGCGCGCCGGTCACGTTCGACCTCGCTGACCTGCGTGGTTATGCCTACTACACCGGTCCCAGGTTTGCTGTGTACGCGCCAGGCGCGCCAGATGCGCTGGTGCGCGGCGGCCGCTACGACGAGGTAGGGGCTGTGTTCGGCCGTAATCGCCCGGCTGTTGGGTTCAGCCTCGATGTGAAAGCGCTGGTCGATGTGGCGGCGTCCAGGCCGTTGAAGGCCGCAGTGCGAGCGCCTTGGAGCGAGGACCGCGAACTCAGGTCCGCCATTTCCACGCTGCGTGCGAACGGTGAGACCGTGGTGTGTGTGCTGCCAGGGCACGAAAGCGAAGTGGACGAATTCCAGTGTGATCGTGCGTTGGTGAATCACGGCGGCCGTTGGATGGTTCAGCCAATCTGAGATGTATTTTGAAAAGTGGTGAGATGAACACAAGCAATGGCAAGACCCCAGGCCGTAACGTGGTGGTGGTCGGTACCCAGTGGGGTGACGAAGGCAAGGGCAAGCTGGTGGATTGGTTGACCGAGAGCGCCCAAGGTGTGGTGCGGTTCCAGGGCGGACACAACGCAGGCCACACGCTTGTGATCAACGGACACAAGACAGCCTTGCACCTGATCCCCAGCGGCATCATGCGGCCCGGAGTCAAGTGCTACATCGGGAACGGTGTGGTGTTGTCCGCAGCCAAATTGTTCGAGGAGATCGAGGGCCTGGAGAAAGTGGGTGTTGAGGTCCGCTCGCGGCTGCGTATCAGTGAAGCCTGCCCACTCATACTGCCGTTTCATGCAGCCTTGGACATCGCCCGTGAGGTGGCGCGCGAGCAATGTGGCAATGCCAAGATCGGTACCACTGGACGAGGTATCGGACCGGCGTATGAGGACAAGATCGCGCGCCGAGCGCTGCGGGTTCAGGATCTCAAGCACCCCGATCGCTTCGCTGCCAAGTTGAAAGATCTGCTGGACCTGCACAACCACGTGTTGACTCAGTATTTGAACGCTGCGCCGATCGATTTCGACACGGTTTACCGCGAGTCCATGCGCCACGCAGAGTTGCTCAAGCCCATGATGGCGGACGTGTCGCGCGAACTCAACGAAGCGCATATGGCAGGCGACAACCTGCTTTTCGAGGGGGCGCAGGGCACACTGCTCGATGTCGACCACGGCACCTACCCCTTTGTGACGTCCAGCAATTGCGTGGCGGGCAACGCCGCTGCAGGATCTGGGGTCGGTCCAGGCATGTTGCACTATGTGTTGGGCATCACCAAAGCCTACTGCACGCGCGTCGGCGGCGGTCCTTTCCCCACCGAACTGGACTGGGAAACGCCGGGCACGCCAGGCCACCACATGAGCACAGTGGGCGCAGAAAAGGGCGTCACCACGGGCCGCTCCCGCCGTTGTGGGTGGTTCGACGCTGCTTTGTTGAAGCGGTCTGCGCAAGTCAACGGGCTCTCTGGCCTTTGCATCACCAAGCTGGACGTTCTGGACGGTTTGCACGAGCTGATGTTGTGCACAGGGTACGAGCTGGATGGGGAGGTGACAGACATCTTGCCAATGGGTGCCGAAGACATAGCGCGATGCAAACCGATCTATGAAACCTTGCCGGGCTGGAGTGACAGCACGGTGGGCGTGACCGTTTACGAGCGACTGCCCACTGCAGCGAGGCATTACTTGCAACGGATTGAAACCTTGACTGGGGTACCTGTCCACGTGGTCTCGACCAGTCCCGACCGGGATCACACCATCATGATGCAGCACCCTTATCGGTCATCCTGACGCCACACCCCACGGGATACGTTCGGAGTCGCTGCCAACCACACCATCAGGAGCCCAAGTATGTTGACCGAAGACGGCAAACATTTGTACGTCAGTCACGACGAGTACCACAACCTGATCGAAAAGCTGGCAGTTCAGATTTACCTTTCTGGATGGGCGTTTGACACCATCTTGTGTCTTGCCCGTGGAGGTATGCGACCAGGCGATGTTCTGTCGCGCATTTTCCGTAAACCTCTGGCAATCATGTCGACCAGTTCTTACCGCGCAGAGGCTGGCCGGCAGCAGGGGCACCTGGATATCGCCCGCTACATCACTACGCCCCAAGCCGAGGTGGCAGGGCGTGTGTTGTTGGTCGATGACTTGGCAGACACGGGCCACACCATGGCCGAGGTGATCCTTCGACTACGGGCCAACTACACCGGCATCACAGAACTGCGCAGCGCTGTGCTTTGGATCAAGGCGGCTTCGGGCTTTAAGGCCGATTACGCTGTGGAGGTGCTGTCAACCAATCCATGGATTCACCAGCCCTTCGAAAGCTACGACGCCATGGATCTCACCCAGCTGTCGGCGAAATGGGCACCATAGGGTGACGCTAGCGCCGCCTGGCGGCCTGTTCACTTGAAGCCGACTCGGTCCAGCAGCTGCTGAATTTTCACCTGGTTCATGCCGATGGTGGCGAGCGGGACCGTGTCGCTTTTGAAGTCGCCCCCAGACATGGCCTTCAAAGCGGTGTTCGCCACGGTGACGCCTTTGGCAGTGGGCCACTCGTTGTTACCGGTCGCGAAGTACTGTTGTGCACCTGGACTGGCGAGGTACTCCAAAAATTTGATCGCATTGGCTCGGTTTTTGGCGTTCTTGGCCATGGCTCCACCTGCGATGTTGACGTGCGTGCCCCAGCTCGCCTGATTCGGGAATACGACGCCCACCTTGTCAGCGATCGCTTGGTCCTCGGGCTTGTTTGACCGCAGGATGCGCGCAAGGTAATAAGTATTGGTCACTGCCACGGCGCATTCTCCGGACGCGACCCCTTTGATCTGGTCGGTATCACCTCCCTTTGGCTCCCGGGCGAAGTTCGCGACCAGACCTTTGAGCCACGTTTCAGTTCCCTGATCTCCCAGATGCGCATTGACGGCACTGATCAGCGACAGGTTGTACGGATGCGACCCCGATCGGATACAGAGCTTGCCTTTCAAGCTGGGGTCGGCCAGTTTCTCGTAGGTGTCCACATCCGCACGTTTCACCTTGACTTTGTCGTAAACGATGACGCGCGCTCGCGTGGAAAAGCCGAACCAGTGTGTTCCGGAAGGTGTTGCAGCAGCACGCAAATGTTCTGGAATGGCCGCCTCAAGGGTTGGAGACATCACTGGGGCAAACAAACCATCCGCTTCCGCCCGCCACAGCCGGGCCGCATCGACCAACAGCACCACATCGGCAGGGGAGGCAGCGCCTTCGGCTTTGAGTCTGGCCAAGATACCTGCGTCGTCTGCATCGACCCGGTTGACTTTGATGCCCGTCGACTTGGTGAAATCCGCGTACAGGGCCTCGTCCGTTGAATAATGGCGCGCGGAGTACAGGTTGACCACCGATTCTTGCGCTTGCACTGGCACGACATGCATCAATGCGCTAGCAAGGATCAAATTCAAACTGAGGCGGGACTGTTTCATGGCAGTGGACGCTTTCTTGAGGATGCCCTATCGGGAATGGACTGAAACAAAGAATCTGAATGATAACGATTATTAATGAGATTGTCTCGAGGCGCTTTGCCTGCGGCGGGCGTCGAGTTGCCCGCAGGGGCCTTGCGATTGCAGCCCTGGCCGGGGCGTTGGGCGCTTGTTCCATCTTGCCCAAGCCGAGCGACCCACCCCCGGTTGTGGTCGTGCCCGAGGTCCTAAAGCGCCCGCCCAAGCTGGGCTTGGCACTTGGCGGAGGCGCCGCGCGCGGCTTTGCCCATGTGGGGGTCATCCAAGTACTTGAGGAGGCTGGCATTCGTCCTGATATCGTGGTGGGGACATCCGCAGGCAGCTTGGTGGGGGCTTTCTACGCGTCGGGGAAAACCGGCGCCCAGTTGCAGCAGGTGGCCGAGGCGATGGAGGAGGCGGCCATCACCGACTGGACCCTGCCGCTGTTCAGCCGAGGGGTGTTTCGTGGAGAGGCGTTGGCGCGCTACGTGGGCCAACAGGTGCAGGGTAGAACAATCCAATCCATGGTGATCCCATTGGGCATCGTCGCGACCGATCTGCAATCAGGTCAAGGGGTGCTGTTCAGGCAAGGCGATGCAGCGACTGCCGTCCGCGCTTCAAGCGCAGTTCCCGCGGTCTTTTTGCCAGTGATGATCAACGGTCGCGAGTACGTGGATGGCGGACTTGTTGCGCCTGTACCTGTGCGATACGCCAAAGAAATGGGCGCTGAATTGGTTGTGGCGGTGGACATTTCGAGTTCGCCAGACACCAACCTGGCGAACGACACGCTGCAATTGCTGTTGCAGACATTCACCATCATGGGAAACAGCATCAACCGGCACGAACTCAAGGACGCCGACCTCGTGATTCGGCCACCGATCTCTCGCATTGGCGGCACCGATTTCGCGGCACGGAGGCGGGCCATCGAAGCGGGTCGTACCGCGATGCTGGCAGCTTTGCCACAGTTGAAAGCGCTGATCGTTCAGAAAACACTGTGATTAATCTGTCGCCCAAACACTGCTCAAAAAAATGGCTGATCCGCTGGATCAGCCATTCATTGGTCTCAACTCTTTGCTCGGCGAACTCCGAGCGATGGACCGGGCAATTTGTGGCGGCCACCCTGACCCGGTAGGGGGCAGGGTTGAGACCATTAACGCTTTTTGCCAGCGGTCTTGGCAGCGTTCACTGCCGTTGAAGACACGGCGTTGAAGTTGGCTTCGGCCACATCGGTGGCCTGCTTGACAGCCTTTTGAACCGACTCGAAGGCATTGTTGGCGGCTGCCAGCGAGCTCTTCACCAAAGCCACGGCGGTTTCAGAGCCAGCCGGTGCATTTTTCGCAGCGTTATCGACCAAGCTGGCAAACTTTTTCTGCGCCTCGGCAGCTTGGGCTTCGAATGTTTTGCCCAAGTCGTTACCAGTACTTGAGGCAATGTCGTACAAGTGGCGGCTGTACGCTGCAGTTTTTTCAGCCAGCGGCTGGAACATACTCGCTTGCAGCGCCAGCAGCTCCTGGGCGTCTTTCACGCTGAACAGGGCCTGGGTGTGCTCGGCCGACTCTGCCAACGCAGCCTTGGTGGCTGTCACATTCAGCTCGACCAGCTTTTCAACGCTTTCAAAGGCTTTGTGGGTGAGACCGAAAAGGGTCTCGAAATTGGCTTTTTGCGAGGCAACGATTTGTTCGGCTGTCAGCATCTTCATTCTCCTATGGGGTTACAAAAGAACTGCTCTCAACAAATGTTGCAGTGCAGCATGGACAAATTATAAGCACTGGTCCGGCTTCCACAAGCTCTTTTTGTTGCGTTGCAGCAAAATAGATTCACGCCTCTAGTACGGCGCGGCGCCGTCCTACACTGCAGCCCGAAAGGAGAACGATGTGATCGCCCATTACTCAGACGAATTTGTACTTCCGCTGCCGGAGGGGCACCGTTTTCCCATGGAGAAGTACCGGCGCTTGCGCGATGAGGTGTCGGTTCACCTCCCAGAGGTAAGGCTTGTGGAAGCCCCTCGTGCCGAAAACGTCGATTTGTTGCGCGTTCACGAGGATGCCTACGTCATGGCCGTGAGCCATGGCACTCTAGACGCGCCGCGCCTCAAGGCGATCGGCTTTCCTTGGAGCAATGCCATGGCCGAGCGCGCCCGGCGCTCGGTGGGGGCGACGCTGGCAGCCTGCCGTGTGGCCTTGCGCGACGGGATCTCGGCGAACTTGGCTGGTGGCACTCACCACGCGGGCCGATCACAAGGTGGCGGATTTTGTGTCTTCAACGATGTGGCGGTGGCAGCGCGAGCACTCCAGTCGTGGCACCACGACAGGCCATATAGAGTGGCCGTCGTGGACCTCGATGTGCACCAGGGCAACGGCACGGCTGAGATATTTCAAGCGGACCCTTCGGTGTTCACCCTGTCGTTGCACGGTGAGCACAACTTTCCGTTTCGCAAGGAGCGCAGCGACTTGGACGTGCCATTGCCAGACGGTTGTGACGACTCAACCTACTTGGTCGCACTGGAGCGGGCTTTGGTGGAGTTGGAGGCGAGGTTCCGCCCCGACTTTGTGCTTTATCTGGCAGGTGCAGACCCGCACGAGGGCGATCGCCTCGGTCGGTTGAAACTCACCTGGGCAGGTTTGCAGGCGCGTGACCGCCGCATCTTCGACTGGGCACGTACGCACAGGGTGCCTCTGGCGTTTGTGATGGCGGGTGGGTATGGGCGGCAAATTGAGGACACTCTTGTCGCGCAAATCAACACGTTCACAGAGGCGCTTCGTTCATACCGTGGCTGGCAAAATCTTGGTCCATGACCGCCGAAAACTTTAAGCCCCATCCCGAGCATCGCGACGCGTACAAGGCGTTCCGAACCATCTCGACCCGTTGGATGGACAACGACGTCTATGGGCACGTTAACAACGTGGTGTACTACAGCTGGTTCGACACTGCGGTGAACGCGTACCTGATCGAGCAGGGCGTTTTGGACATTCACGGCGGCAACACCATCGGGCTGGTGGTGGAAACACAGTGCAACTACTTTGCACCTCTGGCCTTTCCGCAGCGGGTCGATGCTGGCATACGGGTTGCCCGGATCGGGTCGTCCAGCGTCCGCTACGAAGTGGGACTGTTTGCAGACGACCAGACCTTGTGTGCAGCCAAGGGGCACTTTGTCCACGTGTATGTGGATCGCATCACACGGCGCCCCGTGTCTATTCCAAAGGCACTGCAGGCGGTGCTGCAGAACCTCTGTTGAAGCGGGGCCCTTCGGTTCACTTCCGCCCTAGAGCCAGCGGGCACATCACCAACTCAGGCGTCTGTGGGCACAGACAATTCGGTTTTAGCCCCGACGGCTCGCTTAGGCAATGAAAAGTAAAACGTGGCGCCCTCGTTGGGCGTGCCCTCGGCCCACACCTTCCCACCGTGTCGATGAACAATGCGGGCCACTGTGGCAAGACCCACACCAGTGCCCGGGTACTCCCTTTGTGAATGTAAGCGTTGGAAGATTTGGAACAGCCTGTGGGCGTAAGCAGGGTCGAAGCCAGCGCCGTTGTCTGACACCCAGTAAACGCAGCGCTCGGCTTCGTCCTGACCGGAGACGGTGATGTGCGGCACCGGCTGTCGGTGGCTGTATTTCACGGCGTTGCCAATCAGGTTGTCGAAGACGACTCGTACCATGGCCGGGTCGCATGTGCAGTGCGGTAGTGGTCCCACGTCGATCGTCTCTGCGTTCCATTCGGGTGTGTGGGCTCGAATCGCTTGCATGACCACGCCACGCATGTCGGTATCGGCGACCTGCAGGGGTTTATTCCCCAGCTTGGCCAATGCGTGCAGTGCGTTGACCAAGTTGCTCATGTCCTGCCCGGCTTGGTCCACCCGGTTGAGCAACCGCCTCGCTTCCTCAGGTAACTGGTCGGCGTAATCCATTAATAGCAGCTCGGAAAACGTCCGCATGGCGCGCACTGGCGCCAGAAGGTCATGGGACACCATGCTGGTGAAGCGATCAAGGTCGGTGTTGGCTTCTTGCAGCTCTACCACCGCCCGCTCCAGTTCCCGGGCCCGGTCTGCCACCCGGGTCTCAAGGTCCATCTGAGTACGCACCCATTCCGCCTCTTGTTGTCGCAACCCGGTGAGCAATTGGCCCAGCGCTGCGCCCAACGGTCCGGTGACTTTGGTTGCGCTCGGCAAGTTGGGATCGCGGTCCCCGGTGGCCATGCGGGTGGCCAACCGTTTGGCAGCCAATACAGGTCTGCTGACTCGGTCGGCCAGCCACCAAGCCCCGACCGCCAAAAGCAGGGCCAACGCGCCGCCCAGTGTCCCCAAACGTCGGTCAAAGTCTGCAACCGCAGACGCCGCCAGCGATTCGGGTATTTCCAAGACCACCTGCCACCCCAAACCAGGGAAGTCCAGGCGAGCTGGCCCTGTGGCCAAACACCGCAGACGCGCGTTGACCACGCCACATTGCCCTGTTGTAAGTGCGATGTTGGGCGGGCTGCCTCCGCCGAAGACGAGGGTACCGCGTGGCGTCCAAACAGCCACCGTGGGTGCCGAGCCGAGGGCGGCAGCGTTTGCCAGGGGTTGCAGCGCTTTTTGCAACGATTCGCGCCATGGCGCCGCCAGCATGGCGACCAGAACGGCTGGTTTGGGTTGCGTTTCTGAGTCGGAGGGGCCACTCGCAACACCGGAGACAGGTGTCGCCAGTAACACACCCCATGCAGCGGCTCCGGCGCCAGGGACAGGCTCTGCTGGCCAGTCGGCTTGGAATTGGTCACTGACAAACGCCCCTTGTTGACCACGAAGCAGCCAGGTGGTTTGCGAGGGGACAGGGCTGCTCGCAGGCGCGGTAAGCGACGAAGCCAGCACTTGCCCATTCTGGTCAACGACAGCCGCCCAAGCGAAGCCGCTGCGCTTGAGCCCAGCCAGTGTGTTTTGCAGCGACCGGCCATCTTGCGCCGTGACCGCATTGGTGTCGGTCAAGCCTGCGGCCACCGAAGCCAGCTCTCGCTGGCGTGAGGCGATGGCCGCGTCGACGGTCAGTGCGCCCAACTGCGCGCCCCGTCGCATGGTGTCGGTCAATGCTTGGTCTTGAAACTCGATGATCCAAAAGCGCACGACCACGCCGCCGATCAGCAGGGCGACCAGGGACAGGGAAAAAAACAGCAGACTCAGTTTGAAGCGCATTTGGCCAGTGGCGTTGGTGGTTGGGGTGAGTGGCTCGCCAACCCAGCGTACCAGTTAAATGGAAACGGTTACTCTGGCAAGCCACCCCTGGGCGCATACGCACGCTTTGTACACCTTAAACAAAAAATGAAACGACCCAACAAACGTTGAAATCCACGGTGTTTCCGGCCGAACTTGCGCAACGGTGCGTCGTGCACAATCCGATCGGCCCAATCCTCCGGAGGAGACACCATTCATGAAGCGACTGCCGTTATTGGCCGCCTGGCCTGCTGTGCTGTTCCCAGGGGCCGTATCCGCCGCCGAGCTTGAGGGAGGGCGGCTCTCTGTCGCTTGGGGTTTGCCGTTCGTTGGGGTGCTTTTGTCCATCGCGCTCATGCCATTGCTGATGCCGCGTATTTGGCACCTGCACCAAGGCAAGGTCGCGATGGCCTGGGCGCTGGCGTTTCTGCTGCCGTTTGGAGCGACACAGGGCTGGGCAACAGCCGGCTCTCACCTGGCCCATGCGGCTGTGGCTGAATACTTGCCCTTCATTGTGTTGCTCACCGCGTTGTTCACCGTTGCCGGAGGCATTCACATCCGCGGCAATTTGAGGGGCACGCCCGCCCTCAACACCGCAATGTTGGCGATGGGTGCGGTGATGGCCAGCTTCATGGGGACAACTGGGGCGTCCATGCTGCTGATACGGCCTCTGATCCGAGCCAACGCTCACCGAAACCACCAAGTGCACACGATCGTTTTTTTCATATTCATCGTGTCCAACGCTGGCGGTGCTCTCACACCGCTGGGCGACCCCCCTTTGTTTCTCGGATTTCTCAAGGGCGTGGATTTCTTTTGGACAGTCCGTCACATTTTTTCCGAAACCCTGTTTTTGGTGGCTTCACTTCTTGTGATTCACCACCTCATTGACCGCCACCACCACCGCACCGAGCGTACCCTCCCTGGACTCACTAGCTCTGGTCAAGGTCCAATCGATTTTGACGGCGCCTGGAACTTCGTGTTGTTGGCGGCCATCGCTGGGCTGGTGCTGATGAGTGGGGTCTGGACATCTCCAGTGGCGATCCATGTTTTGGGCACCGACATTGGTCTGCCCAGTTTGGTGCGCGATGTGGGGCTGCTGCTGGTGACCGCGTTGTCTTTATGGATCACGCCCGCTCGCATTCACCACGAGAACCAGTTCTCTTGGGCACCCATGGCGGAGGTCGCGAAGCTTTTCGCAGGCATTTTCGTCACCATCGTGCCCGTCATTGCCATGTTGAAGGCTGGTGCCCAAGGGCCTTTCGGCCCGGTGGTGGCAGCAGTGACCGGTCTAGACGGTCAACCTGACCCTGCCATGTATTTTTGGGCCACCGGCTTGCTCAGTTCGTTTTTGGACAATGCGCCCACTTATCTGGTGTTTTTCAACACCGCGGGTGGAGATCCCCAAGTGCTGATGGGCGCCAATGCGGCGACCCTGGCCGCCATCTCCGCCGGGGCGGTGTTCATGGGAGCGAACACCTATATCGGCAATGCACCCAACCTGATGGTCAAAGCCATTGCCGAAGACAGGGGTGTCAGAATGCCCAGCTTCTTTGGCTACATGCTGTGGTCGATTGGCATTCTCCTGCCGCTTTTCGTAGCTATGACTTTCATTTGGTTCCGATGACATGACAAAACCAAAAATCCTGCTGGCCCGGGCCGTATTCCCAGCCATTATCGAGTCGCTGTCCACGCGTTTCGACGTTGCCACGAACCAAACCGATCAAGTCTTGACCAAAAGCGAGCTCATCGCTCGGCTGCAGGGTGTTGACGGTGCGCTGACCACGGGGAGTGAGCGGATCGATTCCGACCTTCTGGTCGCCTGTCCACAGCTCAAGGTGGTGGCCAACATGGCGGTGGGGTACAACAACTTCGACTTGCCAGCGATGACCGAGCGCGGCGTACAAGGCACCAACACGCCGGACGTGCTGACCGACACCACCGCCGATTTTGGCTTTGCGCTCATGATGGCAACCGCGCGCCGCTTGACCGAGAGCGAGCATTTCTTGCGCCGTGGCGAGTGGACAAAATGGCGCTACGACATGTTCACTGGCAGCGACATCCACGGTGCCACTCTGGGCATTTTGGGCATGGGTCGCATCGGTCAGGGCATCGCCAGTCGGGGGGCTCACGGTTTCGGCATGGAGGTGATTTATCACAACCGCACCCGGCTCGACCCGGCGACAGAGGCGCGTTGCCGGGCCAGCTACGTCAGCAAGGCTGAGCTGCTGCAGAGGGCCGATCACCTCGTCTTGGTGTTGCCCTACTCGGCTGAATCGCACCACGCGATCGGTGCAGCCGAGTTGGCACAAATGAAGCCGACCGCGACACTGACCAACATCGCACGGGGTGGGATCGTCGACGACGTTGCGTTGGCGGCGGCCCTCAAGGCCCGAACCATTGCCGGGGCCGGCCTGGACGTTTTCGAGGGTGAGCCCGCAGTTCTCCCCGATTTGCTGACGCTGCCCAATGTGGTGTTGACGCCGCACATTGCCAGCGCCAGCGGGCCGACCCGCATGGCGATGGCTCGTTTGGCTGCCGATAATTTGGTGTCCTTCTTCACCGAAGGGCGCGTGTTGACGCCCGTCAACACCGTGACGTCGATTGTGCGCTGAGCCCACAGCCATGGGTCTTCTGGAACCAATGGGTTTGTGGGCGCTGGTAGGACTGGTTGCTGTGAACGTGGCGCTTTTGTCTTGGTTGCTTTGGCGTCGCAAGACGAACGGCCTGTCTGCTGAGTGGCTCCAAAGCGTGACCCGTGCGAACGAGCGTCTGGAGCGCGAACTGAGGCATGATATCAACGAGTCCGCGCGACTCGGTCGTCTCGAGCTTGGCGGCAATTTGGCGAGCTTCCAGCAGGCGCTCGTGCTGCAAAGCGCCGAAGCAACCCGTACCCAAAACGCGCAGATCGATGCTTTTGGTCAGCAGCTCAGCCTGCTGCAAAAGACCTTGTCCGACACCCTCAGTACGCAGCTACAGAGCCTGAGCGAGGGCAACGCCAGGCGCATGCACGAGGTGCGAGGCACCCTGGAAACCCAGCTCACTCAACTCCAAGAATCGAACCTGGCCAAGCTGGAGGAGATGAGACGAACTGTGGACGAAAAGCTGCAACATACGTTGGAGACCCGGTTGGGAGAGAGCTTCAAGCAGGTCGCTGATCGGCTGGAGCAGGTGCACCAAGGGCTGGGTCAAATGCAAAGCCTGGCCCAGGGCGTAGGCGATTTACAGCGGGTGCTGACCAACGTGAAAACCCGCGGCATGTTCGGTGAGATCCAGCTGGAGTCGCTGCTGGAGCAGGTGTTGACCACCGACCAGTTTGGTAAGCAGGTGGAGACCAAGCCGCGCAGCAACCAGCGAGTGGACTTCGCGGTGCGTTTTCCGGGCCGCAGCGCCGATGGGACACCGGTGTGGTTACCGATTGACGCCAAGTTTCCCCGCGACGATTACGAGCGTTTGCTGGATGCGCACGAGCGGGCTGACGCCGCTGGCGCAGAAGCCGCTGCCAAGGCGCTGGAGTCGCGCATCCGGACCGAGGCCAAAGCGATCGCTGACAGCTACCTGGCACCGCCGCACACCACCGACTTCGCGATTTTGTTCTTGCCCATAGAAAGTCTTTACGCTGAAGTGCTGCGGCGCCCGGGGCTGATGGACAGCTTGCAACGAGACCACCGCGTCACGCTCGCCGGTCCCACCACATTGCTGGCGATGCTCAACAGCCTGCACATGGGATTCCGAACGCTCGCGCTGGAGCAGCAGGCGTCGGAGGTGTGGAAAGTCTTGGGCGCAGTGAAGACCGAATTTGAGCGTTATGGCACCTGGGTGGAGAAAATCCGTGAGCAGGTGCGCAAGGCCTCCGATACCCTTGAGATCGCCACCACACGAACCAACCAGATGCGACGCGCGCTGAAGGTGGTGGAGTCACTGCCAGAAAGCGAAGCCCAGGCGCTGATCCCCAATGCGGGCGACGCCGACAACGGCGCATGAACGGGTGGGTTGAAACCAGCCCACCCAGGACCACTGCTGCATTCAATGCGAGTTGTAAAAGAGCTGGATCGCGTCCCAGGCGTCTTGGGGATCGTCCAGGTACTGGAACAACTGGAGGTCGCTGTCTGAAATGGCGCCTTCGTCCACCAGCACTTGTGGATTGAACAGTCGCTGCCAGTAGTCGGTGCCGAACAGGATCACAGGTACAGGTTTGGCTTTACGAGTCTGGATCAGGGTGATGGTCTCGAACAGCTCGTCCAGCGTACCGAACCCGCCCGGAAAAGCGACCAGTGCCTTCGCTCGCATCATGAAGTGCATTTTGCGCAGCGCGAAGTAGTGGAACTTGAAGCTCAAACTGGGGGTGATGTACGGGTTGGGCGCTTCTTCGCGGGGCAGCGCGATGGACAGGCCCACACTGCGGCCACCCGCTTCATGGACGCCGCGATTGGCCGCTTCCATGATGCCCGGACCACCGCCAGTGCAAACAAACAGTTGTTCGCTGGCGGGCCAGTCGGCGCAATGCCGGGCTACTAAGCCGCCGAAGGCGCGGGCCGCTTCGTAGTAGCGTGCGTTGCGCAGCAGCGTTTGGGCTCGTGCGCTGGCCGGCTTATCCCCGCTGGCCTCGGCGCGCGCCAACAACTCGCGCGCGGCTTCTTCGCTGCAAAACCGCGCACTGCCAAACACCACCACTGTGTTCTCAATGCCCTGTTCATGTTGGGCCAAGTCCGGTTTGAGCAGTTCCAGCTGAAAGCGAATGCCACGTGTCTCGCGGCGAAGCAAAAACTCTGGGTCGGCAAAAGCCAGACGGGATGGGTCTGGAGCGAGTGGAACGCCCTGTTGGGCGTGTGCCTGCAGGGTGGCCCATGCGTCTGCGAGACGGCGGTCTTTCCAGTATTCGATTTGGTCCATGGATTGATTGTGTGGGCGTTGGCGCTTTGTGAAAGAACGGGGTGCCCATGAAAAAGGCCCCTGATGGGGCCTTTGGTGGAGAAGGGGGCTTCAAACGCGCTTGCGGTATTCACCGGTTCGGGTGTCGATCTCCACCCGGTCACCTTGCGCCACAAAAATGGGCACACCGATCTCGAAGCCTGTGGCGATCTTGGCTGGCTTGAGGACTTTGCCCGACGTGTCGCCTTTGACCGCTGGTTCTGTCCAGGTGATCTCGCGTTCCACGCTGGTGGGGAGTTCCACAGAAATGGCCTTGCCGTCGTAGAACACCACTTCGGCGGCCATACCGTCCTCCAGGTAGTTCAGCGAGTCGCCCATGTTGTCGGCTTCCACTTCATACTGGTTGTATTCGGCGTCCATCCACACGTACATCGGGTCGGCAAAGTAGGAATAGGTGCAGTCCTTTTTGTCCAAGATGATCTGGTCCATCTTGTCGTCTGCTTTGAACACCACTTCGGTGCCGAAGTTGGCGATCAGACTTTTCAGCTTCATGCGGACGGTGGCCGAGTTGCGGCCGCCTCGGCTGTACTCGGTCTTGAGCACAACCATGGGGTCTTTACCGTGCATGATGACGTTGCCGGCGCGGATTTCTTGAGCGATTTTCATGGCGTTACGGGAGAGTAGACCGCTCGCGCGGCGATATGCGATGTGGTGTTGCCGCCGGCCAGCCCGGGGTGTCAGCAAAGCCTTTGATTTTAACGGTTTTCTGCTGCGAATCCGAGCAACTGGCTGGTCAAGTCGGCGAGTTGGCTCGCGTGATGTCGCCACGCGGTGGCGACATCGGCCCACTCAATGGCGTCTACGTGGGGCAGCGGGCCTGGCTCGATGCCGTTCCACACACGGTGAAACCGCCGCTGCGACTCGGGTGCTGCCATGGCGTCCAAGTAGGCTTCCAACTTGGCGTGGTGCGCGCCGTCGTCCTGCGGGTAAATGTTCCAGATCAGGGGTTTACCCGCCCAGATGCCCCTCACCAGCGAGTCTTCCCCTCGCACAAAATTCATGTCGCAGGCCCAAAGCAGGCGGTCAAAGTCGGGCTGCGTGAGCGGCGGAAGGTATGAAATTGATAGCGAGGACGTGAGCGAAAACGAGGGCTGGCGCCAGATTCGTTTTGAAAAGTGGTCGATGACGGCGCTTTGGGCCCGGCCGAAGGCCACCAGCAGCCTGGTGCGCAGCGAGTCGGCCATCAAATCGTTCAACCATGCTGAAAGTCCTGCTGGCTCATAGCAAAAAAGTGACACCAAACGCTCGCCGCCCCAGGGGATTTGTTGTTGTGCCAGCCAAGCCGTACGGTCGAACTGGCGTTGTTCGTCCACCAAAGTGGGTTCGCGCAACAGGCCGCCTGTAGCGGCCGTGAAACCCGGGTAAAAAAAGTGCTTGGTCAGGCCTTTGCCGGACCCACTGAGAACCGGCGAAGGCAGACGATGGTTTTGCTCACTGTGGGCTTCAGCGGTGAGGTATTCGAGGTTGATCCACACCGGCTGCGTCCCCGCTATGGCGCATTCGGCCATGGCGCCAGCCACAGGGTCCGGGATGTCGCAACCGAAAGCCTCGACCACCACGTCTCCCGGCGTCATGCGTCGCCACGTGGCGGGGTGGTCGTCGGGCCAGGGCAGGGCGGCGATGTTGGGGTGGCCGTCCGGGGCCATCCACCCTAAAGCGGACAAGTCGTCGGACCACAATCTGACGTGTTCGCCACGGTTCGCCAAGTCAGATGCCAGCCGCCAGCACACGCCAATGTCGCCGTGGTTATCGATCACTTTGCAGAAGATGTCCCAGCGCATGCCGCGTCCTTTGCCCCGGATTGTCCACAATACGGGTCATGGACACAGCCGCCAATCCACCAGCCGCCGCCATGCACAGCGCCGGCTCCGCTGCTTCTGATGCTTGCGAAACCGACAGCCCCCATTCGGACCAGCTGCTGAGCGAGGTCGCTGCCCTGCCAGCCCTGCCTGGTGTGTATCGGTACTTTGACGCGAACGGGCAACTCCTTTACGTGGGCAAAGCACGTGATTTGAAGAAGCGGGTGTCCAGCTACTTTCAGAAGAACCACGGCGGCACCCGGATTGGCCACATGGTGGGCAAGATCGCCCGCTTGGAGACCACAGTGGTGCGGTCTGAGGCAGAGGCGCTGCTGCTTGAAAACAACCTGATCAAAACGCTCAACCCGCGGTTCAACATCCTCTTCCGCGATGACAAGAGTTACCCGTATTTGAAAATCACTGGACCAGGGCCACAGAGCGCCAGCGGTGCATCCGCCTACCCGAGGGTGGCCTATTACCGAGGTGCGGTGGAGAAAAGGCACCGGTACTTCGGGCCCTACCCGAGTGCCTGGGCGGTTAAGGAATCCATCTTACTGCTGCAAAAGGTGTTCCGCTTGCGGACCTGCGAGGACACTGTGTTTTCCAACCGCACCCGCCCGTGCCTGCTTTACCAGATCAAACGTTGCTCGGGTCCCTGTGTGAATCAGATCAGCCCTGCCGCCTACGCCCAAGACGTGGCGCACGCCGAGCAGTTTTTGAGGGGTGAAACCCAAGGCGTGCTCTTGACGCTGGAAGAACGCATGCGCCACCACGCCGAGCGCCTGGAGTTTGAGCAAGCGGCCGATATCCGTAACCAGATGTCGGCACTCTCGCGCGTGCTGCACCAGCAGTCGGTGGAGACGAGCGCCGACAAAGATGCCGATATCTTGGCGGTTCAGGTGCAGGGGGGCAAAGCCTGCGTCAACCTCGCGGTGGTACGGGGGGGGCGGCACTTGGGCGATCGCCCGTACTTTCCGGTGCATGTCGAGGATGCCACCAGCCTGCGTTTCGACGAGGAAGCTGGTGACGCCACCGAGCCTGAGCCAGTGGAGCGGCTGGTGCTGGAGGCGTTCATTGCGCAGCACTACACCGACATCTTGCCGCCGCCCACGCTGATCACCAGCGTAGCTGTGGGTAAGGACTTGATCGGTGCGCTATCGGCCCAGGCGGGCCAACGCGTTCACGCTGTACACAATCCCCGCGAACAGCGGCGCATCTGGCTGGAGATGGCACTAAAAAACGCGTCGATTCAGCTGGCGAGGCTGCTCGCCGAAGAGGGCTCTCAGCAAGCCCGTACGCGCGCGCTGGTCACGGCTTTGGACATGGCGCCTGACAGCCTGGAGGCACTGCGCATCGAGTGCTTCGACATTTCTCATACCGCTGGCGAGGCCACGCAGGCCTCGTGTGTGGTGTTCCACCACCACAAGATGCAAAGTGCTGAATACCGACGCTACAACATCGACGGCATCACCCCAGGCGACGATTACGCCGCCATGAGCCAGGTGCTGCGGCGGCGCTACGGCAAACTGGCCGAGGCGGTGGCTGACGACCCCAATCACACCAGCATGCCCGATATCGTGCTCATTGACGGAGGCAAAGGTCAGGTCGGCGTCGCGCGCGAGGTATTCGAAAGCCTGGGGTTGGAACTATCACGGATCGTCGGCGTAGAAAAGGGAGAGGGCCGCAAGGTCGGCCTTGAAGAACTGGTGTTCGCCGATGGCCGTGAGAAGGTGTACCTCGGCAAAGATTCGGCCGCGCTGATGCTGGTGGCGCAGATTCGCGACGAGGCGCACCGCTTCGCCATCACCGGTATGCGGGCCCAGCGCGCCAAAGTACGAACTGGTGGCAGCAAGCTGGAAGATATTCCCGGTATCGGGCCGAAAAAGCGAGCGAAACTGCTTCAGCGTTTTGGCGGCATTCGCGGGGTGGCGGCGGCTGGAGTGGCGGACATCGCCACTGTCGAAGGCATATCAAAAGAACTGGCGGAGGAGATTTACCGTGCGCTTCATTAAATGGGGTTCAATGACGGCGATGGCAGGCCTGACCGGATGTGTGCTGATGCCTGGGTCCATCCCCACACCGCCTGCACGGCCGCACACCACGCCGCAAACGCTCCAGACAAGCCCATCAAGTCGGCCTGATCAAGGTCTGTCGTTGAAGCCTCAGACGCAAGCGCAGCCCTCGGAGTCCCACACGCCCCCCCGTAACTGGGACGAGTACCGGCGGAACGCGGCCCAGCGGATCGTTCAAACGAACGCAGGAGAAAGCTTTTCCGGCCCGTTGCCACAGCGGCTTCAGTCCATCCCCGTGCTGCAGGTGCAACTTCACCGCGATGGTTCGGTACGTCGGATTGAGGTGTTGCGAACGCCCAAGTTCGCGCCACAAACGGTGAAGCTCGCCATTACTGCCGTCCAGCAAGCTGCCCCGTTTGGCTCGGTTGCCCATTTGCCCGCCCCGTGGCAGTTCAATGAAACATTTCTGTACAACGACGATTTGAAATTCCAGCTGCGATCGCTGGCCATCGCAGACTGACGGTGTGCCATTCAGTCCATGCCAGAATCGGTCTATGTTCTTCACCATTCCCACCCTGATGACGTGGACGCGTATCGTCGCCATTCCGCTCATCGTTGGGGTGTTTTACTTGCCATTTGAAGAGCCGACCCGCAACATCGCTGCCACCGTGATGTTTGTGGCTTTTGCCATCACTGACTGGCTAGATGGCTACCTCGCTCGCAAGTTGAACCAGGTGTCTTCCTTCGGGGCTTTCCTTGACCCGGTGGCGGACAAGTTTTTGGTGTGTGCATCGCTGCTGGTCTTGGTGCACCTCAACCGGGCCGACGTGTTCGTGGCGTTGATCATCATCGGACGGGAAATCGCGATCTCCGCCTTGCGCGAGTGGATGGCGCAAATCGGTGCATCGAAGAGCGTCGCAGTGCACATGTTGGGCAAGGTCAAGACCACAGTGCAGATGGTGGCCATTCCGTTCCTGCTGTACGACAGTGTGCTCCTGGGCCTGATTGACACCCGCGTGTGGGGTGCTGGCTTGATCTGGGCTTCTGCGGTGCTCACCGTTTGGTCCATGGTCTATTACCTGCAGAAGGCACTGCCCGAAATTCGTGCCCGGGCCAAATGAGTCCGTTGAGCCCACCCACCGAGGGTTCAGCGTGGGTTAAAGCCATGCCCTGGGTGTTTGTGCTGATTTGGAGTACCGGGTTCATCGTTGCCCGCTATGGCATGCCCCATGCGCCGCCCATGAAGTTTTTGGCTTTGCGGTTTGCGCTGTCGATCGCGTGTTTTCTTCCCTGGATCTGGCTGGCGCGGGTTCGTTGGCCCCGATCGTGTTCTCAATGGTTGCACTTGGGCGTGACAGGTGTGCTGATGCATGCAGGGTACCTGGGCGGTGTCTGGTCGGCTGTGAAGGCCGGTATGGGTTCAGGCCTTTCCGCGCTGATTGTTGGATTTCAGCCAGTGCTCACGGCGATCTGGCTGTCCGCCTTGGGTGGTGTGGTCACACGTCGTCAGTGGGCGGGGTTGGCCGTGGGGTTTGTTGGGTTGGTCTTGGTGGTGTCGGGAAAGTTCGGCCAAGGCGCAGAGGCCAATCTGGCCAATCTCGCTTTCGCGGTGGGGGCGTTGTTCAGCATCACCGTGGGAACGCTGTACCAGAAGCATCAGGTGCAACCTTGCGATGTGCGCAGCGCCAGCGCGGTTCAGTTGGTGGCGGCACTGGCCGTGGCCCTGCCTTTTGCAGTGCTGGAGCGCGAGGCAATTTCATGGAACAACGAGCTCATCGCAGCAGTCGCTTGGTCGGTGTTGGCTCTGACCTTGGGCGGCAGCTCATTGCTGTACCTTCTGATCCAGCGCGGCGCAGCCACCTCGGTCACCACCTTGCTGTATCTGGTGCCCCCCACCACGGCACTCATGGCGTGGGTGCTGTTTGACGAGCCCATCACCGGTATCACCTTGTTGGGCACGGTGTTGACGGCCACCGGCGTCAGCCTAGTGGTTCGTACCGTCTCTTCCCCTTGAACTGTTTGAAGAAGGATTAACTCGCATGGGTGTGCATCGCATCGCCGTGATCGCCGGTGACGGCATCGGACAAGAAGTCATGCCAGAAGGCCTGCGGGTGTTGGACGCGGCCGCTCGGCGGTTCGACATTGACCTGCGGTTCGATCACTTTGACTTTTCGAGTTGGCGTTATTACGAAAAGCACGGCAAGATGTTGCCGGTCGATTGGAAAGACCAGATTGGTGGTCACGACGCACTGTATTTTGGTGCGGTCGGTTGGCCAGAGAAGATTCCAGACCACATCTCGCTTTGGGGCTCGCTGCTGCTGTTTCGACGCGAATTCGATCAGTACGTCAATCTTCGGCCTGCAAAGCTGATGCCTGGCATCGTTGCGCCGGTGGTTCGACGGGACGGCAGCGCCAGGGCGGCGGGAGAGATCGACATGATGATCGTCCGCGAGAACACAGAGGGCGAGTATTCCAGCATCGGTGGCCGCATGTACGAAGGCACCGAGCGTGAAATCGTGATGCAAGAAACGGTCATGTCCCGCGTGGGTGTGGATCGGGTGCTGAAATTTGCCTTCGAATTGGCACAGTCGAGACCCAAAAAACACCTGACCAGCGCGACCAAATCGAACGGCATCGCGATCACCATGCCGTACTGGGACGAACGTGTTGCAGCGATGTCCGAGCATTACCCGGAGGTGACGGTGGACAAGTTCCACATCGACATCCTGACCGCTCACTTTGTCCAGCGTCCGGATTTTTTCGATGTGGTGGTGGCCAGTAATCTGTTTGGTGACATCCTGAGCGACCTTGGCCCTGCGTGTACTGGAACCATCGGTATCGCGCCCAGCGCCAACCTCAACCCTGACCGCCGGTTTCCATCGTTGTTTGAGCCGGTGCATGGGTCGGCGCCCGACATCGCAGGCCGCGCTGTCGCCAACCCCATCGGACAGATCTGGTGCGGTGCGTTGATGCTGGATTTCCTGGGGTACCGCGACGCGCATGACGCGATCCTCGCAGCGATCGAGGCCGTGTTGAGCCCCCAAAGTGGTGCGCCGCGAACGCCCGACCTGGGCGGAACCGCCGGCACCGGCGATGTGGGGCGCGCGATCGCGCAGGCCGTGGCCACCGACCGTTCATGATCGCTTTGCCAGACGGTCGGCGTTTGCTATGGCAAGGCTTTTCTCAGTTTCACAGGCTGGTTGTTGCTGCGCGGCTTGGGGTCAAAAGCGACTAGAATCCGTCGCTTGCGCATGGTGACCACAAGTGATATCGCGGGCTGGGTGATGGGCCTTCACCAACACACCTCTTCCTGCGTTGCACCCAGTGTTCTTATGAGCCAGGATCCGGCGAGGCGCCCTACGATCAGACTCACCATGTTCAACGCACAACCAACCTAATCTGAATGAGGGGAATCCTGTGAACAAAACCGAACTCATCGAGCACATCGCCAAGCACGCCGACATTTCCAAAGCGGCCGCGACCCGAGCTCTTGAAGCCACCATCGGCGCTGTCAAGACCACCCTCAAGAAAGGTGGCTCGGTGTCTTTGGTTGGTTTTGGTACTTTTGCGGTTGGCAAACGCGCGGCACGCAGCGGGCGCAACCCACGCACAGGTGCGACCATCAAAATCAAAGCGGCCAAGGTGCCGAAGTTCCGTCCTGGCAAAGCGCTTAAAGACGCGCTGAACTGAATTTGTTTCGGTGGGGTGCTTAGCTCAGTTGGTAGAGCAGCGCCCTTACACGGCGTAGGTCGGCGGTTCGAGCCCGTCAGCACCCACCACCCACCACCCCCTAGAGAGCCAGGCGAACCCCGTGTTCGCCTTTTTGTTTTGAGACAGAGGGATTGAATGTTTGACTTTATCCGCGAGCGTTCCAAAACGTTGATGCTGATCCTGGTGCTGCTGATCGTGCCCTCGTTCATTTTGTTGGGTGTGGATGGCACCACGAGGCTGAGCGAGAAGAGCGCTGTGGTGGCCACGGTGGACGGGCTGGACATCACCCAGGCCGAATGGGACACGGCACACAACAACGAATTGCAACGTTTGCGGGCGTCGGTGCCCCGCTTCGATCCAAAACTGTTGGACACGCCGGAAGCCAAATACGCCACCCTTGAACGCTTGGTGCGTGAACGTGTCCTCGCCGTGGCCGCCAACAAGTCGAACCTTGTCACCAGCGACCAGCGTTTGGCACGTGACCTGCAGCTGAATCCGACGATTGCCTCCCTGCGCCGTCCTGACGGTTCGCTGGACATGGACCGTTACAAACAATTGGTGGGCAGCCAGGGCATGACGCCCGAGATGTTTGAGGCCCGCGTCAGGAACGACCTGTCGGTTCAGCAGGTGGTGCAGGGTATTGCGGCCTCTGGCTTCTCACCAACCTCGGTGTCCGACACCGCGCTGTCGGCGTTCCATGAAAGGCGGGAGGTCCGCGTGGCCCGATTCAACAGCGCGGACTACATTGGCAAAGTGACCCTGTCCGACACAGACATTGAGCGCTTCTACAAGGACAATCCTGGCCTGTTCCAGTCTCCGGAGAAAGCGAGCGCCGAATACGTGGTGCTCGACATGGACGCTGTGAAGAGCGCTGTCAGCGTCAGCCTCCAAGATGTCAAGGCTTACTACGAACAAAATGCAGTCCGGTTGTCAGGCAACGAAGAACGCCGCGCCAGCCACATTTTGATCAACTCGGCCAAAGATGCCCCCGCTGCCGAGCGTGAGAAGGCCAAAGCCCGCGCCACCGAGCTGTTGGCGGAGGCACGCAAGAACCCGAGCCGGTTCGCCGAGTTGGCCAAGCAACACTCCCAAGACACTGGCTCGGCTCCCAGTGGCGGTGACCTGAACTTTTTCGGCCGCGGCGTGATGGTCAAACCGTTCGAGGACGCGGCATTCGCTCTCAAAAAGGGAGACATCAGCGACGTGGTGGCATCCGACTTTGGCTTTCACATCATCCAGCTCACCGATGTCAAAGCCCCTAAGCTGCGCCGTTTTGAAGAGCTTCAGGCAGAGATCGAGACCACATTGCGCCAGCAATTGGCCACCGCCAAATTTGCCGAAACGGCGGAGGCGTTCTCCAACGGGGTGTTTGAGCAACCCGACAATCTAGAAGCGGTGGCCACCAAGTTGAAGCTGCCGGTGCGCCGGGCCACCGCCATCGGGCGCCAGCCGCTCCCCGGTGTATCTGGTCCGTTGGGCAATCCGAACTTCATGGCCGCGTTGTTCTCACCCGAATCCACTGAGAAAAAACGCAACACCGAGGCCATCGAGATCGGTCCCAACCAATTGGCGGCTGGCCGGCTCACCGAATACACCCCAGCGCGCACGCGACCGCTTGCTGAGGTGAGGGCCCAGGTGCGTGAGCGTTTGTTGGCACTCCGTGCACAAGAGCTGGCCCGAGCCGACGGAGCTGCCAAGCTTGAAGCATGGCGCAAGAACCCAGCGTTGGCGGCCTTCCAGGAGACCCTTCAGATTTCGCGCACGCAATCCACCACCGCGCCGGTGGAGTTGATTGGTGCGGCCCTGCGTGCAGCACCCGACCGCTTGCCTGAATTGGTGGGGGTGGATGTGGGCACGCAGGGCTTTGTGGTCGCCAGTGTTGACAAGCGGTTACCGCAAGTTCGACCGGAAGAGCGTTCAACGAAGCGAGACCAGGCGCAATACGCCAGCTGGTGGACTTCCGCTGAAGTGTTGGCGTACTACAAGGTATTGCAAGACCGGTACAAGGCAAAAATCAAAGTGCCAGCACCGACCAGCACGCAAATCAACGATGCCCGCTGAGGCGGATCCTGCGAGTGTCTTTGTTATAATTAGGTCTAACGGTGGCTGTAGCTCAGTTGGTAGAGTCCAGGATTGTGATTCCTGTTGTCGTGGGTTCGAGCCCCATCAGCCACCCCAGTAAATAAAGGAAAGCCTGCTATCAAAGCGATAGCAGGCTTTTTTCTTTGGTCTCCATGTAGCCACCATGTAGCCAGCGGTACAGGGGTTTCCTACTACTCGATACCGTTCTCTGCCAGTATTCTCAGCTCGGTCGGGTGCAGGCCGAGAATGTAAAGATTGTCTCGCTCCCTGACGGGCAGTTATTTGAAGCGTCGCACGGCGAAGACGGCTCATCAAACGTATCGTTTCCGGCACTTTCAACGCGCAGTATCAGCGGTGCGCGTCATCTCATGTAGTGGATCGACTATGACTAAGAAGTTTCCAAGTGATAGCAAACAAACACCATTAGCTTCAGAAGACACTGACTTCAGTGAGGGTTGGGATCTGGCGCTAGAGCTTGATCGGCTGCTCTCTGAGCACCAAAGGTGGTGCGAGGCGAAAACACCAACTGCGTCCGAGTTGGAACTTCAACGGACAAGGTTACGCGACTTGGAAAAAGCAATCATCTTGACCCGACAGAAACTAACGCCATCAAAGAACCTGATCGTTGATAGAGCGGCGGAGATTGACCTCCTTGCAAGTTCGAGTGAGCTGATACGAGCGTTCGGTTCATTTACCGGGATGAACGATCGCTGGTTTCGAAGCCTCACTGATCGACCAGCACTTCTCCAGGCCCGCAAGCGAAAAGGAATTGGAGGCAAAAGATATCAGGACGCGTTGTTTTGTCCGTACGAAGTCATGTGCTACTTGACCACGAGACGGCGGCGTGGGACCAATAACCTGAGCGTGGAGACGGGATGGAGGTTGTTGGCAAGCTACTTCCCCCTAGTCTATGAACGACACGCTCTGGCTGACCCTCGTTCCACTGATTGAGCCGGGTAGATCCCGGCTTTCATCCGGGCTCAGGTGGCCAATTGACCCGGACTTGCCAACAGGATTCAGCCGGGTAACGGGGACTGACGTTACCCGGTAATTGCAATAGCGGTGTGTTCAACGAGATTGAAAGGAAACACACCGTGGTCAGCAATCATGTATCAAGTCTCCATGACGAGGTCCGCTCAACACTCACCACTGCCGAAGCCGCACGGCATCTCAATCGCCAGCAGCAAACGCTGCGAGTTTGGGCAAGTCAAGACAAGGGACCGATCCGGCCAGTAAGAGTTTACGGCCGCTTAGCCTGGCCTGTCAGCGAGATCCGCCGAGTACTGGGGTTGGTATGAGCAGACAGATCGAAGAATTTCGACTGGCGATGCTCCAGGTCGGCGTGTTCCCGCCAGATGTCATCATCCCTGACGGCGCCATTCACAGATTCAGCACCAACGGTAAGCCGAGCGACCGAGGTGGCTGGTACGTGCTGTTTGATGATGGTCTGCCAGCTGGGTGCTTCGGCGATTGGCGGACTAACCTCCATGTCAGCTGGTGCAGTAGAGAAGCGGTCACTATGACCCATGCCGAGCGCGAGAAGCACCATCAACGGATTCAAGACATTCGCGCCAAGCGAGCTGCCGAGATATCCGCAGCGCAAGAGTACGCGGCAACGTACGCGGAAGAGCTTTGGATGGGCGCTCGACCCAGCCTATTCAGCCCCTACCTGAGCGCGAAAGGTGTCCAGCCTCATGGCACCCGGGTGAATCTCGCTGGGACACTTCTGGTCCCTATGAGGGACACGACCGGACGGCTTTGGAACATCGAAAGGATCGGCCCCGAGGACTTTTCAAGTAAGCGTGGGTTACCCGGCGGCCGACGTACGGGGTGTTACTTCAGCATCGGACATCCATCGGGAGTGCTGGTCGTCTGTGAGGGTTTCGCCACAGGCGCAAGCATTCATGAATGCACCGGCTATGCCGTCGCTGTGGCCTTCAATGCTGGCAACTTACTCCCGGTCGCTGAGGCTCTCAGCAAAAAGTATCCGGGCGTCCTGATCGTTCTTGCTGCTGACGACGACCGAAGAACACCGGGGAACCCAGGGATGACAAAAGCCACTGCAGCCGCCCTGGCGGTTGGCGGCCTGGTTGCGGCGCCAACCTTCAATGGGTCAGACCTGGTCACCAACCCCACCGACTTCAACGACATGCACCGTCTTATGGGCTCGCAAGCAGTGCGAGCCGTCTTCGACCGTGCACTCTCAATCAACACTCCAAATCTGAAAGACTTCAAGCATGTTGCGTACTGACTCTTATGCCCGAGACGACACCACCGAAGTGATCCTTGTGAACGGCGCGGACCTGACACCTGAGCCGATCCGTTGGCTGTGGCCCGATTGGCTGGCACTGGGCAAGTTTCATATTTTGGCGGGTGCGCCGGGCCAGGGCAAAACAACGATTGCGCTCAAGTTCGCAGCGACCGTGACTGCCGGGGGGCGATGGCCCGAGGGCAGCCAAACAGATGCTGGCAACGTATTGATCTAGAGCGGGGAAGATGATCCGGCGGACACCCTCATTCCCCGGCTCATCGCCTCCGGTGCGAACAGGGCGAGTTGTTTCTTCGTCCAAAGTACTCGCATCAACGGAGAGGACCGAGCCTTTGACCCAGCCCGCGACATGCCCCAGCTGTTGGAGAAAGCGTTGGAAATTGGCAATGTCAAGCTGTTGATCGTTGATCCGATCGTCTCTGCAGTGCAGGGCGACAGCCACAAAAACACCGAGGTTCGGCGCGCGTTACAACCGTTCGTAGATCTGGCGGCTGGTCTTGGCGCCGCGGTTTTAGGTATCTCCCACTTTAGCAAGGGCGGGGCAGGGAGTGATCCGGCAACCCGTGTCGTGGGCTCCATTGCGTTCACGGCTGTGGCACGCGTGGTGTTGGTCGCCGCAAAGGTGGCGCTCAAGGACGGCAACGATCGGCGGGTACTGGCTCGTGCTAAGTCAAACATCGGATCCGATCAAGACGGCTTTGAATACAACATCCATCAAAGTCAGCCCCTACCGGGCATTGAAGCCAGCCACGTGGTCTGGGGTACGCGAGTGGAGGGGTCCGCAAGAGATTTGCTGGCGGAGCCAGAGGGAGGCGATGGCCTCCGCAGTTCTGCACTGTCCCAGGCCCAGGACTTCTTGGTCGTGCTGTTGAAAGAAGGTCCTTGTCCTACGAAATATGTGGAGGAACAGGCGAAAGCAGCAGGAATTTCATGGCGAACTGTCAGGAGAGCGTCTGAAGCCTTAGAGGTCCAGAAGAAGAAAGTCATCGACAGGTGGTACTGGGAAATGCCGAGGTTGTCCAAGGAGATCGCCCATGGTGTTCAACGTTCAATTGATGGCCCTGTTGGCCAAGTTGATGAGATTGAAGGTACGTTGTCGGCGGGAGTTGGTGAGTTCCAACTGGACGACGCCACCGATCTTGGCGGCAGCGAGGTGTTCTGATGAAGTGTGAGCACCCAGAACAACTACTAGCACTTATCGGAGCCGCAGGGCTCAAGATCCAGTTGCTGTCTGGCGACGGATTGATGGCATCTCCCAGCTCCGCTTTGACCGAGGAACTCAGGGCGCTCATCAGAGCCAACAAGCAGCGGCTGATCGATCACTTGCATGCCGTGCAACGTCAAGATGCCGAGCCTGCCGCTCTCGATCCAGATCGCCATTGTTGGCCTGTCACCGACGCGATGAACACCGCCGAGATCAATCTGTTTGAACAACGGCAGTCCCTTTTTGCAGCTCGTGGATTTCCAATGGAACTTGCTGAAAGAATTGCGGATCACTTGGTGAAGTACGACCGCAGCGGCCAGCCTTGGAAGGCCTGTATGGCTTGCCGACACTTGGCGGGGACTGGGCCATGGGAGTGTCGGTCAGGCCTGCGTGACACCCCATCGGGCACCATGTCTGTGGCAGAAGTCATGTCGACCGCCCGAGACTGTTCTTTCTTCGAGGCGGAGTACCCACAACCTACACAGCGACACAAGATCAAGTAAGGTCATACCGTCATGGGTGGCGGTTTTCGGCTTGTAGTTTCAGTGCACGGGTATGGCGTAACGCGCTGGCTTGCAGGGCGGCCAGCGAATGGACGATGAACACTCGTTGGAGGATCAGCAAACTTTTTGAATCTGAAATAAACTATCAGCACATCAAGACTTGGGCCGACGCCCAAACCAACCTGCCAGACCGGGCAAGGTGGTTCGCAACAGCGGATGTGGCTTCTACCGAAGCAACCAAGCGGTGCAAAGCGTCGGCCCTCCTTTTCGGAGGGTTTCGTGTTTTCTGAGCCTGGTATTTCCACCGTCCTCGACCCCGCCACCGTGGCGGCCTACCGAGAGACCCATTACCTCGTCCATGCCGATGAAGTCGAAGGCGGGCCTGGCCGCTTCACCCTCACCATCGACCAGCCCAGCACGGCGTTGATGAGCCTGTATGCCGCCACCAGACACACCCAGTGCGCCTTTGTCACCGCATGCAACCCGTTGAGCCAAAACGTCCCGGACGAGGTCAATGACGCCCGGCAAGCGCAGCTGCGCCAAGAGCTGGCCCAGCGCAGCCTGAAGTTCATCCCAGGAATCGGGCAACACCCCACCAACGGTTGGCAGGGCGAACCCAGTTTCCTGGTCCTCGGCATCGCTCTGGAGGCCAGCAAAGCGCTCGGTAACCGCCACCAACAAAACGCCGTCGTCTGGGCAGGTGCCGACGCCACGCCACGACTGGTGCTGCTCAGATGACCAACCGCACCTGAACCACTGGGCGGGTCGCCCAGCCCTGTCACCCGACAGAGCGAAAGACCGGGGGGATTTGTTCCAGATTGCCGCCCCCGACACCACGTCAAAGCGGCTAAACAGGAGCTCACATGACAGCGATCCCCCGCGGCGCACCCACGGCCGCCAGCCAACCCATCGGTGCGATCGACACCCAGTCGGCCACCGCCAACCAAGCCTTCCACACCCCAGTCGAGCTGACCAGCAGCAGCGCCTACCGAGAGGTCTTGGAGATCCGCCCGATCCAGGCGGTCCCCGACAGCCACGAGGTCAGTGTCCGAAGCCAGCTGGACACCGCGCGAGACCCCGAGGCATGGCACCTGCGGTATCGGGTCACCCTCGACACGGTCGGCCTGCAGCGACTCCACCAAGCCCTTGGTGACTACCTGCAAGCCATCGGCGCCGGACGGACCACTGGAGGTCGCTCATGAACGACCTCATCCATTCCCTTGACAGCGAGAACCACCCTCAACCTGGCCATGTTGTCCAAGGCGGCCGCGTGGGCAACGACGAACACCGCTCTGGACAAATTGATGGCCCGTGCAATGGGCTCTCACCACATCGACACGGTGACACCCCTCCGCTGACCCACAGCGAGTGGGTCGACCCGCCCCACCTTCGTGTTGACCGCCCAGCGATTCAGGCGGCTTTGGATGGTTCACGATGCCCAGGTTGGCCCGGTGCAGGTCCACACGAGCCCACGAGCACGCCCGTGCCATCGGGACTGGCCAGACAGCTGGGCAAAGAACTGGGTAAACAACTGGGTAAACGCCCAAGTGAGCTCGTCAACGGGTTGCCAGCCGAGTCCTTGGACGCGCCGTCCAACGCAGACACCTGCGCTGCTCCCCCCGTGCCCAACGGCTTGCCCGTGGGTGGGCCAGTCGAGCCAGCTGTCGGCGGGCATGTTGACTCGGTGGTCAGCCCGGTAGCCATCCCGTCCGCCGCGCAAGCCGACCTCACCTGGCTCATACGGCTTGCCCAACGCACCCCGTCGGCCCGGGCCCGGATTCAGCGCTTGCAAGACACCACCAGCAATGAGAGCCCCGAACAATGGTTGCGCTCCTTGTTCACGCCAGCCGCCTGGCGGCTGATCTGTCGCAGCGACCCCAAAAACTTCCAGCCCATCCTGAAGTGCACCCAGTTCCGGCTCTACGACCTGCGCCAGTATGTGGACGCCCTGATCGCCACCGGCTGGCAGGAGGCACCCCAAGGACGGTGGCTCGACGCCTTGATCGTCCAGTCCTATTACTACTTCAATTCCCGCCCGGAGTTGCCGGAAGACAAATCGGACTTCGCCCTGATGTGGATCGCCCAGCGCGACGGCATCGCCACCCTGGAGGGGTTCTTGACCCTGCACGATTGGGCGTTCCGCGCCGAATTCGACATCACCCGCAGCCACACCTGGCGGAGTTTGTGGCGCCGGGCAGAAAAGTGGATGGCAGAAACCGAAGCCCTTGCGGTCACCCGGCAATCGGAGCCCTGGCACTTCTACTGCGGCCCGACCGACTGGCAGGGCCTGGAGATCGTCCCGCTCACCACGCCTTACGCCTTGTGGGTGGAGGGCAGGGCGATGCACTCCTGCCTGTACTCACTGGCCAGTGAGTGCGAGCCCGACAGAGACCATCGGTTCTTCTCGGTGCGACGCGACGGCAAGCGGGTGGCGACCCTGGAACTGGAACACATCCCACCCCCCGACAGGCACATCGGTACGGTCCGCCGACGCGGCTGCTGGCGCCTGGTCGATTGCCGCCGGTCCTGCAACCTGCTGGTCGACAGCCGACTCATCACCACCCTGAAGGCCTTCGCCGCCGAATACACGCGCTGGAGCAATCAGTCAGGGCCTGTCGAAGACACTGCACGGAACACCCAGCCGCCAGAAGCAAGACCATCGGAGGGACCGACATCACGGCAGGAGGACGACGGGCCGATACCCAACACCCTGCCGCCGAACCCACCGTCACCGAACAACTCGGCACCGAACAACTCGGCATTGAATACGCAGCCGACCGTGCCCAGCCCCAGCATCTTGAAGCTCAATCCGCCGGTGTACCGGCCGTGGCCGGGGTGTTCACGCCAAGGGGCCGGAGAGGGGAGGTCGGCATGAGCGAGTTGAACCGAAACGCACAGCGGCTCTTGCGCGGGGTCGAGGACATGCTGGCCGCATACGAGCTCCAGCACGATCGCGTGCCGGGGTGGCTGCTGGAAATGTCGGCGGCCGATGCGCTGGCCTGGATCGCGGCGGCCGATCGGCTGGGCATGGCGTTGGCGCCGCGCTACCTGCTGCACCAGGAGGACCGAGAAAGGGATCGGGCGGCCACCCGGTCAATACGGTGGCCGAAGGCAGGGTGATGGCACTCGCAAATATCACCGGTTTTAGTGCGTACCGATCTTTCGTACCGATGCAATATCGGGACACAGCGGGGCTCTGTGGATGGCAAGCAAGGGCTACGGGGGGGGGCTGCTCGACACCCGGGCGACCAGCTGCCCTGCCTTCACACCACTAGGGACGGTTTCTCGGCGGGCCATATCGGCTCAATGCTCTGGGCTGCATCCTGTGGAGCGGCCCACAGCTTTCAATTAAAGAAGTGCAGTCTGTCGCCAGTCACAGCAGGTCGGTCCGCGTTCGAAGTGCGGATCAACCTGAATCATTGTGGTGAATAGGCTCTGTATCCGCGATCCTTCAGGCACTCAGCGAGGATCCTCTCGCGGGCTGCCGTCTCACTCGACTTTGTCAGGCCGCCCCCCGTCAGGCCACCCGCGGTTGCTCCGGCTGCGATGAAGGGCAGGGCTGGCAGAAAGACTGCGCCAGCAACTGCTGTAGCAACCCCGGCCACTGCAAGCCCGCCACCAGTCGCGCCAAGCAACGCATTCTGCGTGGTTGGGTTTGACAAGTCATAGGACCTTGAGATCTGGTGGCAATCGTCCATGTCTCGCTGGTAGACCAATTCACTTTTGATCGATTTCGGATCGACGACCACCTGAGGGTTTGACGCACAAGCGGCCAGCGACGCGACCATAACGAGCACGGCAGCAGCAGGCCATGTCGTTTGCATCACAAAATCCCAGCAACCTTGGTACTGATTTCTGCCAGCGCCTCTTTGTTAGGCTGGTAGTTGGGTGTCACTGCCCATGCTGTGACATACACAATTTGGGTTTTACCGCGGATGATCGTGACCAGGTAGCTGATGGGCGTTCCGCTTTCCAGTTGACCTGATACTTCGAAGCGAAATGCATCTCTGTCGTTCACCGTGGTGGTGGTGATTTCGCTGCCCTGGCTGTTCTTCAGCCTTCCCAATTGATTGGCCCGGCGCGAAGAAGCGTAGGCGATCATGTCGTAAACGCCATCGGCAGAAACGACGCTGACTTGGCTGGCGAGATCCTTGGTTTTATCAGCTCCGTAGGCAATCAACCCGTTATTGACCATCGTTTGGGTCAGTGGCTGCTCCAGCCAGCCTTGTGGCCAGTCCACCCGGATCGATGTTGGGTTGGCAGCTTGCTTCGGGGCGACCGAGTTGGCGCCAACGGGCCTGTAACCAGCATCCTGGGCGCGCTTCTCGCAATCGCTGTGCATTGAAATTGCTGCCACCGTACCAAGGAGTCCAAACCCAGAGGTGCTGCAGTCCATGACTTGACCGTTGGCGTTTTGAAACTTCGACGATGGCGCTGCGCAGCCAGCTAAACCTCCAAGAGCAATCAGGACAAGCGATACTGCTTTGGTGCACCGGGTGGATCGCACTATGGATGTGAAAGTGATTGGCATGCTGGTGGCGTTCGATGGGTCTTGGCGATGAAGTGGCTGAACGTTCAAGGGATGAATCACCTCGTTGCGAACACGACTCCGCCAGCGGTGCGCGCGCTGTTGTTCGCAGCAATGACCAGCTGACGCTGGCCACTGTTCAGACGGGTCACCAAGGCCGCGCCAGTGAAAGTGGCGCCCGGGAACAGGCAGTTGGCGGTGCCATAGGTGATCGACACGTCGTACACGTTCTTGCCCGAACTGCGAGGAACAACCGATCCCGTGAAGGCGCATCCGAGCTGAGACGTCCCCGACACCGATCCCGACGTGCTGATCGTGAAATTCACGCCTTCGCCAGTGAAGGTCTGTCCTGGCCATGCGCCCGTGATTGCAGCCAATGTGGCAGGTGTGTCGTAGTTGTAGTTCGTCGTCGGCGAGGCCTGGCCAGAGAACGTCAGAGATGCACCGGCAGAGGTGATGGAGCCGGCGACGCTGGTCTTCGGTACATACGTGCCGTTGAGCGTCCCCGTGCGGACTTGACCGTCGCTCACGTACTCGCGCACGTTGCTGGCTGTGATCGTGCCGTTGCTGGACGTGCCGCGACCCTCTACCAAGCTCTGAACCCGGAAAACACCCTGGCTGTCCGTGGTGCCGATCAGGCTGTAGAACTGGTCGTTTTCCAGGACCGCCAGCTGAAATCCCAAGTTGTTGGAGACGCGTCCTTCATACACACCTTCAGCCTTGGTTTGGGCGGGTGCTGGGGCCGAGTCACCTCCACCACCACCGCAGGCTGTGAGTGCCAAAGCGGTCAGGGACGAGGCCACAAGGCCAAAGGAAAAGCGAAAAGTGGTGGAGTGTGTGGTCGAGATCATGGCGGTGACGTAAAGCGGTTTGTGAATGGCGTCTCACCTTCTGGCGGAGCTTGCTATGAAAAAAATTGAATACAAGTACCCCTCTATTGAGGTTGCCGGGACGAAGATCAGCATACGTTGGGTATCTTATCCCGTGGTGTCTAAGGCGTCAATTTGCCAGCATCAAAAGATGTCCAAGCGATCACCGCTTTACTCGGGCCACCCGGTCCTTACCGATCTGGGACAGGCTGTGCGCGAGGCGCGTTTGAATGTCAAACTGTCTCAAGAAGGTCTGGCAGATCAAGCTCAATTGGACCGTTCATACATGGGTGGGATCGAGCGCGGGGAGCACAATTTGTCGGTCATGAACTTAAAACGGGTCGCCGACGCTTTGGGAATGCAGCCATCTGAGCTGCTCGAGAAGGCGGGGCACTGAAAGACCTGCAAGTGGCGCCTGTTCACGGTACGTACATTGGTCTTCCTCGTTATCAGACAGCACTGGGGCCGGGCTGAACATGTGCAACCTCTACCAATCCACCCCCAAAGACGACCTTGTCGATTGGTTCAAGGTCACGCCCCCGGCCAAGCCCTACGCCGCCACCATCGCCCCGCTCAAGGACGGCCCGTACATCAAAGCGGGAGGGGTGGTGGAAGTCGGCCAGTGGGGGATGATCCCCGGCTCCTCCAAGTCCCGAACCCCCACCACCCGAGACGGTCGCCGCCTAAGCACCAACAACGCCCGACGTGAGACCGTGGCCACCGCCTGGACCTTCTCCCGGGCCTGGAAGAACGGCCAACGCTGCCTGATCCCGGCCTGGAGCTACGACGAACCCTATTGGGGCACTGGCAAAAACATCTGGTGGCGGTTCTGGCGGGCCGATGGCGCACCCTGGGCGCTGGCAGGTCTGTGGAGCGAATGGACAGACCCCGACACCGGAGAGGTGGTTCCGAACTACACCCTGCTGACCCAGAACTGCGATGGCCACCCGCTGTTGAGCCTGATGCACAAGCCAGACGGGGCCGTGCCCCCAGACAAACGCGCGGTGGTCCCGATCGAAGCCAGCGACTGGAACCGGTGGTTGCATGGCACTGCAGCCGACGCCGAAACCCTGATCCAAGTCCCCCCGGCAGAGCGATTCCGACATGGTGCGGCCGATCCCACCAAGCAGGTCGCTCTCCCTGGTTTGGCCTGATCCGGTCAGTCCCAAACCGGTGGCCGATTACCCACAAAACCCGTCATCGACCGCCCAACCCTCGACGGTCGTCTCACGTCATGCCGATGTACCGATGTGCCGATTAAAACGTGGGTCAGCCGAGCGCTTCGTTCACTTCTTGTCCGCCTTGGCCGGCTTACCCAACCGCAATACGGTGGCCTTGCGGGTCTCGTCGTCCGGAAACACCCGGCCGCTGGTGATCGTCTGGAAGATGTGCTCGAAGACCACGCCGGGCTTCTTTGTCTTCGGGACACTGCGGAAGTAACTGTGACCCTTGGGCGGGTCGTAATCCGTGTTGACGTCGTCGCAGTCGATGGCGTAAACGTTCTTGGGCGTGCGGTCCATGTCCTCAGGGCCCGAGTGGCCGAGCCGTCTCGACGCTTCGGCGTTCTTCAGGTTCGAGACCTTGCTCGCACGCAGCGCAAGATCATCCGACGCGTAATACACGACCACGTTGCGTGAGGCGTGGCTGAGCAGTTCTCCCGGCTCACCGCGGTGCAGAGATTCGTTCACGATGTCGGCAGCCACCAGGAAGGTGTTGCGGAACAGCAGCGGCACACCGGCCGGCTGGTAGTTCTTCTGCCAGTTCACCATGGTTTGGCGCAGCACCCGGTTGCCCATCGAATGGGCCAGCACATTGATACGTTTGAGGCAGGGGTCTTCGGCCGGGTTGGTCTCAGGCGAGTTCCGCCAATCCATGAAGCGCTGCATCATCCGCGCAAGCGCGAAGGCGCTCAGGTCGGCGGACTTCTGGTCATCCCAGTAATCCTTGACGATGCCCAGGTCGTTGTCGCAGGGCCAAATCACCGGCAGCACCAGCACCTCGCCCTTCTTCTTCGCATCACACAGGTCCTGGAATTCCTGTGCGTTCGCGAAGACGTCGCCCGGCAGGTTCGCGAAGCCGTGGATGTACAGCAGCACCTGGCGGTATGGCGCTTTCTTGAGCGCTGACAGCAGTGCCTTACCGCCCAGTTCCACGTGGGTCTTGTCGCCTGTCTTTTGGCAGCAGAAGAATTCCTGGCCAGAGGCGTTGTCCTCCAGGTCGAAGGTGAATGACATGCCGGGGCCGCGCTGCGCTGTCGCACGCTCCACGGGCATACGGCTCGTGATGAAGTACATGGTGTGTGTTGGCGTGAGCGGCCGACTGTGGCAGCCGATTGCGGCGATTGGGCCTGCAGGCTAGTGGCCAGACCGCAAGCAGTCACGCTGGTTAACCCGCATCCTCAAGCCGCTCTGGGGTGACCGGCAATACCGCCTTATCGCTTGCGGCCGTCAGAAACCCGATGATCGATCGCCGAGGTTGTTGCAAACCGAGTCGACCCGGCACTGTGTGTCGACCGATCGGCTTTGGACCCGAAATAGATTGTGGACATATCAATTACAGAACCGACTGCGGCCAACAAGTGTGCTGGTCACTACCAATGGATAGCGCTATACCGCCGGCCTCTTACTGGCGGACAGCGATAGTGCGAACGCAAAGACTATGAGCAATACGCCAGCGGCAGGTGCCCAGAGCGGTGGGCTGGCGGTGGTGTTAGATGCAATGTAGCTCATGGGGTAGAGCGCAGCCGCGCTTTGAACCAGCCCCAGAATCGGGACTGCCCACAACGCCCAACGTTCGCCCTCCCGGAATGGCACGAGCAGCACGATGTAAAGGGCGAGTGCGACGGCAATGATGGCTCCTCCTACGGCCTTCATCAAGGCCAGTATGAGAAATTGGAAGTTGGGTGGAACATCGGCCCAGGGCAGGCCCACTGCCACGGAGTAGTAGGGCATGAATTCCTGTCGGAGCAAATACACGACGCCGAAACCTACCAAAAGCAGTCCCATCAAACAATAGCAAGCAAACGCAATTTTCATTCTGATGTTCATAGATCACTTCCTCCCAACATCATGATGATGAGTTGATGCACTTCGACTTTTCGGCTGGTTTGAACTGTAGCCAGTAGACCACGCTAATGCTTGTCCGCGCTTGGTGCAAACCTCAAGTTTGACTACTTTGCATCAGGTGTCGGTTTTGCAGTGGTTACGCACAGTCGAGACCAGCTCCGCGTAAGACACCTTTCGGCCAGCAGCAGCCCTTGGAACCCCATGGAAGCAGCCGCTCAACGTGGGAGCTGTAGAAGAGCAACATGCTTTAGCGAAGCCGTGATGGCGCGTTAAGTGAGGGCTGCGCTTACAGCGGGCCAGCCGAAAAATGCATGCACTTCATCGACGCGCGCGAGGGTATCTGACTCCCCAAGGGCCATGAGTTCGCGTGTGAATGGACCTTCAAACAAAAGGTAACTTGCCAGTGCTGAGCCCTGGTTCTGCTGGCCTGTTTTCCCCACTCCGGCTCCAGCCAACAACACCCGTACTGGCCTAGGGAGGTGCTGTACGTGGCGTGCTGCGATGTCATCGATGCGTTGCGTCGGGGCGATGACCAGGCATTTCAAAGGGCGCAACGGGGTGTTCGCAAGCGCCTCCGGGCTTAGTAAGGCCAATGTCTTGTTGATGCGGTTCATGCGTTCGATGTCCACCGAAAGGGCATCCAAAAAAATACTGGACATGGCATGTCCAGCAATTTGCGCGAGGGTGGGGTAGGCCGGGGAACTGCGGCCGAGGCTTTTGGGCTCATGCATCCGGCCTGCCCCAATGACAAGCAGTTTGTCAGCACCGAGGTGCACAGCCGGCGAAAGTGGCGCCGTCTGTCGCATGGCCCCATCACCGTACCAAGCGGCATGGGCGCCACTGGCGGTCTGGTGGTGAATGCGCTTTGCAGGAAAAATAAACGGGATGGCGGAGGACGCCAGCAAATGTTCGTGTATCAGCTGGGTGGGTACCGCAAGGCGCTGGGACCGAACCAACTGCTCAATAGGCTTGGCAGCGCTGTAGAAGGTTACATGCTCGCCGCTGGAGTAGCTCGAAGCGGTCACTGCCAGTGCATGCAGATGCTTGCGTGCCAGCATGGTGGGCAACCGCTCCATTGGGATGAATTTCTCAAGCAGCTCGGCCAGGGGTGTGTTGTCGAGCAAGGAGCGGGGTTTGATTCGTTTGAACCGAGCCAAAGCCCAACCCATCGACAGCATGGTGAGCCACTGCGCACCGCTGCGAATCACGCCCAACGAATCGCTGCGGTAGACCTGGTCTGCGGAGAAATCAGCCCAGACCTTGGCCAGGATCTCGACCGTCGTGTCGTGGCGATCTGCCTGACAGGCCAGTGCCGCGCTGTTGATGGCCCCTGCAGAGGTACCAACAATGATTTTGAATGGGTTCTCATCACGCGATTCGCCAGTCAGGACGCTGCGGCGAATCTTTGACAAAGCCTTGAGCACCCCCACTTGGTAGGCCGCCCGCGCCCCACCGCCACTTAGGACCAGGGCGGTGAATCCAGTCATTAGAACAACTCGATGCGTGGTCCGTTGGTGGTGGACAGCTCTAGTTTGCCAACGGTTTCCGACTCGTCAGGCACCACCACTTCGCCCGACCCGGAACCGCCAGTGCCCAGCACGTGGGCCACACGTTGTGAGTGCATCACATAGTTGCTGGTCCAAACCTGCATCAACTCCTCCAGCATCATGGGAGGCGGGGGCGCTTGACCGTCAATGAGTTTGTAGAGTTGCGCGAAATGTGCAGACAGGCTTCCCAGGGCGTGGTTGATCTGCTCAAGCAATTGCCGATTGATGTCCTGAAACTGCATTTCTCCCAGTGTTCCAAGGATGTCGTTGGTCACCTCGAGCATCACCTGGTCCATATTTGTGGAAAGGTCGGCCAGATAAGGCACCACCTCGCTCAGCGTTCGGCTCATGTCCTCAATGTGGTGTGCAATGTCGGTCAGCTGATCCGACGTTTCGCTGTTCATGCTTCCTTGAAGCGCCTCCAGCTCCCTTTCGATGGAACGCGCCGCTTCTTCGATTCCGGCAGTGATCTGCTTGGCGGCTTGTGATGTTTGGGTTGAAAGGCGGCGCACTTCTGAAGCCACCACCTTGAAGCCTGCGCCAGAGTTGCCCGCACGCGCGGCTTCGATTGAGGCGTTGATGGCGATCAGGTTGGTTTGCCGAGAAATGTCTGCGATGGTGGCTGCCAACGGCGTGAGGTGCGCCACTTGCGTAGCGACACTGCGCACTCTTGAGACACTGTTGATGCACAAGGTCTCAAATTCTCTTTGGTGGTCTGCCAACTGTGTCACTGACACGCTGTCGCGACCGGCTTTGTCTAAGGAGTCGCTTGAGAGCGATTGTGATTTGCTAACCGAGGCCAGGATGCGCTCTCGCAGCGCGGTGGTGGTCCGATGCACCCGCGTCATCCGCTCCATCATTGCAAAGACGGCGGTTTCAGAGGTTTGTATCGTGGCGCTGACTTGCTGCTTGAGCACTCCGAATGCTTGCTGTGAGGTGCTGATGTCTTGGGCGATGACCTCATTGGTGCGCAGACTGCGGACGTGCTTGGTCTGACTCAGGTGCGGACACAGCACCCAACCCACACACACACCTGCCGCCATCCAGCTGAACTGTTCGTAGTTGAACGAGTCCGGTGCCAGAACGGGCAGCACCGCCGCAGCCAGCAGAGACATCGCCGCCCAGGCCGCCGGTTCCTTGGGGTTGAGCATTTGCTTCATGAGGACGACGACGCTACGCGGACCTGGTTCGTTTGGTTTTCGGCTCATGGTTGTCCCTTAAGCATCGGGAATGACTTGTTTGATCACCCGCACCAGATCGGCACCACCCACTGGCTTGACCAACCAACCAGTGGCACCAATTGATTTGGCCTCATCGCGCTTGGTCTGCTGACTTTCAGTGGTCAGGGCGAGAATGGGCGTGAAGCGCAGAACTTGCCGCACAGCGCGTATGAAGCCTATGCCATCGAGATTCGGCATGTTGATGTCGGTGATGATCAAGTCGGGCTTGAGACCACCTTTGACTTTGTCCAAAGCGATCTGACCGTCGCTGGCCACATCAACCTTGAAGCCACTGATCTCCAAAGTGTTTTTCAAGCTCATCAGCATGGTTGCAGAGTCGTCGACGAGCAACACGTGTTTCATGGTGGGTTCTTTCCTAGTCGGTGGCTGTGTCGAGGTGATGACTGAGCACCTGCCGAAGCAGGGGTGCTTTGGGCTCGCTGTGAAGCCGCGGCTTGAGGGCCAGCAGCGTTTGGAGCACGGCAGCATGCACATGCTCGCAGTCCGCCATGGCGACCCCAAGCGGGTTGGTGGCAACCATCTGCTCTTTGAGCCATGTGGCCAGCGTTTCAGCCTCTTCCACACTCACTGTTCCGCTGAGGGTGGCAAGTTGTTGGTCGAACTGCAATGCCATTAGAGCAACTCCTTGGGGTTGAGGATCATCAGCACGTTGCCATCTCCCATCAGCGCAGTGCCTGCAAAGCCAGTTAAGCCGGAGAGCACCCCCTCGAGGGGTTTCAGAATGATGTCGCTCGTGCCGTGAAAGTCGTCCACGATCAGCCCCACGTTCTCGCGGCCATTCCGAACCACCAACACGGCATGTTCGTTCTGCTCGTTGGGGCGGTGTGCTGAGTCAATGGCCAACAGTTCATTCATGGCGCGCAGCGGCACAATTCGCCCGCGGAGTACCACAGTACGGGCCTGCTTGAAATGATGAATCTCCTCGGCGTGCACGCGCACGGTTTCAACGATGAGGTCCATGGGCACGCCGAAACGCCGGTCGCCGGTTTCCACCATCATCACATTGGTCACCGCCATCGACAGGGGAAGCGACAAACACAACGAGGTCCCTCTGCCGCGCTCGCTTTGTAGCGAGACCGTGCCGTTGATTCGCTCAACCGCCGAGCGCACCACGTCCATCCCCACGCCGCGTCCTGACAGGTCCGACACGGTGTCAGCGGTTGAGAATCCCGGGAGGAATATGAGCTGTTGCGCCTCCTCTTCGCTCAAAGTGCTGGCACGGTCCTCTGGAATCAGACCACGCTCAATCGCTTTGGCACGCACCCGATCGGTGTCGATGCCCGCGCCGTCGTCGGTGATGTCAAGCAGCACACGATCACCTTCCTGGTGCGCACTCACCCGCAAGGTGCCAGTGGGTGGTTTCCCAGCGGCGACGCGTACCTCAGGGCGTTCCAATCCATGGTCCAAGCTGTTCCGCAAAATGTGAATCAATGGATCGGCCAATGCCTCAATCACGTTTTTATCCGCCTCGGTGTCTTGGCCCTCAACCAGCAGCTGAACGTCCTTACCAAGCTTTTTTGACAGGTCGCGCACCAGCCGCCCGAAGCGCTGAAACACAGTACCCACTGGCATCATTCGCACTTGCATGATGGCGTACTGCATGTCTTCAGCGATTCGGTTGATGACAGCGTACTGCGCCTTGATTTCACGGGCCAATTCACGCTGGCCGAACGTGGTTTCCGCTCTTGTAGCCACGTAGGGCAAGGCATTTTTGGCCACCACCATTTCACCAATCAGATCCATTAGACGGTCGATCTTGTCTTGGGAGACCCTAAGCACGCGGTGGCTGCCTCCGGCGTCTTCAACTTGGCCGCCAGTGCTTCCGCTGCTGCCAAAACCACTGTGGTTCCCCCCCAGTTTGGGTCCGAGTTGCGGCCCCATGTAGGCTGTATCGCTGCTCGAGGATTGCGAGGTCGCAAAGGGTACGGCGTCCCCACCGATGGGGTTCTGTTGCATCCATGCCGTCAGCGGCTGCGAACCGCTAGGCAGCGTTCGCAGAGTTTCGCGTACCAGGGAAACATCGGCGTTGGGTACGTTGTTGTCAGTGATTGCGCCCCAGATCCGATGCAGGTTTTCAACCACCGAACGCGTACCATTTACGGTGCCTGAGGTCACTCCCGGCCGTTCCAGCAGGGCACGTTGCTCGTCCCAGATCTGGCGCATTCGCTCCCGCAGCACATCCTGGGACATCCCATCATTTCCGGGGGGGGTGTTCGCCTTTTTACCAACCCCCATTTCAGCCCAACGCACCTGATCAGGCACATAGCGGAAGTGTTCCTCCAAATACGCCTTGGGTGCACTGCTCACTCCCACGATGACCAAGTTGCAGGCGTAGCAGTCGAAGGCGTCTGGCTCGGCCCATGGTTGAGCGGACTCGACATGCAAATGCACCAGTCCCGGCGTGTTAATCGCTGTGTGCCACGGGTCTTCGCCCTTGAAGAAGCAATTGGCTTCAGGCTCATACCGAAGGGCCACGAGACCTTCGGCGTGGTACTCCGGGGAAAGTGACTGGGCCCACACAGGCACAGGCACAGGCTCAGCCTCGGTTACGGCGGCCGAAAAGCTAGGCGATTCGGGTGACTTGTCAGTGGTCGCGCTGATGGATGGGGCCGCTTCGCCATCGATGTCGATCAATGCCCGTAGCGCGGCGGCCAAGACCTGACCTTTATCGGCGGCTACCACAGGCAACTGTCCGTGTGCGGCGATGTGGTCGACCAGTTCCGCACAGTAGTCCATTGCGTTCAGCAGAGCGTCGGCCAGCTGTGGCGTGTAGGGCTGGCCACCATTGCGTACCCGGTCCAGAAGGTCCTCTCCAGCGTGTGCCAATAGCTCCAGAGCCTTGAACTCAAACAGTCCACAGTTGCCTTTGAGGGTGTGCACTTGACGGAACAGGTTGTGGAGCAGCTCCGGGTTTGACGGCTCCCGCTCTAGATCCAGCAGGCGCTGTCCCACCACTTCCAGACATTCGCGTGCTTCTAAAGTGAATTGCTCCAACAGCTCAGAAGTGTTGATACTCATGCCTTGGTTCCTGTTGAGGCGCTGGCTATCTGCGAAGCTGCCTTGCGGGCGGCACCGGCATCGCCCATCAAAATGGCTGCGGTCAGTACAAGCTCAGCCGGGCGTGCTGGCTTGACCAGATAGCAGTTGGCGCCAGCGTCTTTTGCAGCGTTGGCGTCTTGTGCTTGCGCTTCGGTGGATACCATGAGCACTGGCACTTGCGGCACGTCCATGCGACGCAGTTCGCGAACAAACGTATAGCCATCCATCTTGGGCATGTTGATGTCGCTGACATACAGGTCAAAAGGCGTGTCGGCCGGCTGGCTGGCAACTCTCTCAAGGGCTTCAAGGCCATTGATTGCTTCGTCAACGTGCCACCCGGCATCCCCCAGCATCTTGCGGTGGTATAGGCGCACGGTGGCGGCATCGTCGATCACCAGAATGTGCGGTTGCTTCATGATGGGTTCCTCAGATGGGCTTTTGGTAGACCATGGCATCCGGGAATCGGCGCACGGAAAACAAGTTGGAAATCCGGCTCATTGATTCCGAGTGACCCAGACAGACATACCCTCCCGGGTTGAGTGACTCGAACATGCCTTCAGCCGCCACACGCCGCGACATTTCATCGAAGTAGATCAACAGATTGCGGCAGAAGATCAGGTCAATGTCGCGAAACCGTTTGGTATCCAAAGGGTCGGTGAGATTCACCCGGTTGAATTCCACGGCAGACACCAGATCCCGCGAGATCACAAACTCGTTGTCGTTGACCTTCCTAAAGTATTTGTCGAGGTAAGCCTTGGGCAAATTGGCGACCGAGCGGGCCGAGTAGACGCCTCTTTGTGCTGCAGCCAAGACTTCGGTGTCAATGTCTGATGAGAGGATTTCGACCTCATAGTCGTCAATTTGAGCCCAGCGCTCGAGCAAATAGATGGCGATGCTGTAAGGCTCTTCACCAGTGGAGGAGGGGACTGACCAAATGCGAATGCGTTCCCCTGCGCGTTTGCGCTGCGCGATGTCATCCAGCATGTCGTTGACCATGCAGTCGAATTGGTACGCCTCGCGAAAAAAATATGTCTCATTGACCGTCATGGCGTTGACCAGTTTCTGCAACTCGCTTGTGTCAGTTTCAAACCGCAAGTTGATGAAGTACTGGCGAAAACTCTCTGCGCCGGTTCCCGCGATTCGCTCCAACAAACGCTTGTCTACGAAGTAGCGTTTGCTTTCATCGAAATGGATGCCGGTTTTTCTGTAGAAAAACTCTCTGAACTTCAGAAAGTCGGCGTCTGCAATCGCGGTCGGCGTTGACACCATGCTGGCGAAAGAACTCCTCATGGCGCCTCAATTCGTTCGATTGCCATTGCAACAGCAAAGCCGATGAACGGCTCGTTCAACAGCCGTTGCGCAGCAGCCCGAAGAAAAGGGATGTCGCGCGTATCGCCGACCTCGGTCATCACTTCAATGGCTGCGGCCACCACATTGACGCTGGCGTCTTCTTTCAGGACTTGCCTGAGCCACTGGCCCACCATGTCATGGCGCAAGTCAGCCAAAAGGTTGACGGTGAAGATGCGCACGTCCGGGTCGGGGTCGCGTAACAGCTTGCCGATGGTTGGGGCGACGGCCTGGGGCATGCCGGTCAGTGCCTCAATGGCGCCGTTTCGAAGCGCTGCGTCTTCACTGCGGAGCAGTGGCACCAATGCCGTCACCGACTCATCGGTCGCGAAGCCAGCGAGGCTGGTGAAAAGGGTTGAGCGCACGCTGGGATCCTGTTCGGTCAGCAGGGCCTGTCCCAACGCGGGCACGCTTTGTGAGAAGGTCGCCAAATGGCGTGCAGCCCTCCGACGTGCAGCAGGGTCGAGCGACTTGAGCTGCACCAGCAAGTCGTGGAGATCAGGCGTTGTGGCAATCCGATCCGCTTCGTTTGGACCTGTCTTGCTCGTTGACTGTTTGAGTCCCATGAAGCACCTCAAAGCGGCGGGGTGTGGACCAGCCAGCTGACCAACTGTGCACCAATGGCCTGTGCGGGCAGCACCCGCGTGGCGCCGTGTCGATGGATGAGTTCCTGCGGCATCCCAAAGACGACGGCGGACTCTGCCGACTCGGCGATCGTGCGTCCACCCATTTGGCGCACGCGTGCCATTTGCTCTGCGCCATCGTTGCCCATGCCAGTGAGCAGTACACCGACAACCCGTTTCGGATCCATGTGTCGCAACACTGTTTCCACCAGCCGGTCCACCGAAGGGTGCCACGGGTGTGTAGTCGATTCCGACAGGGGTTGCACCATCAGGCGCCCGAGGCGTTCGCTGACCACCATATCGCTTCCGCCCTGGGCGATGTAGATCACCCCAGGCTCGATGGGCATGGGCGAGGAAGCCTCACGCACGTCGAGCGCACAAAGGGTGGCCATGCGCCGCGCGAAGACATCGGTGAAGTTGGCAGGCATGTGCTGTGCGATGAGCACTGGCCAAGGAAAATCATGGGGCAGAAGGGGAAGAACGTCTTCTAGCGTGCGTGGGCCGCCGGTTGACACGCCAATCACCACCAAACCAGGTAACGTGGCGCCAACGGGTTTTGGGGCAGCTGGGCGGTTCGGTATCTCCTTCGGCGGTAGCAGCTGCCGCATGGGTTGTGGCCTCGCAGCCTGTGGGTGAATCGCTGGTACAGGCTCGCCCTGTGAAAGCTGGCCACGGAGTTCACGCGTTGGCTGATGTGGACCAGGTGCTCGCAGACGCGCCCGTGCAGCGCAGCGCACTTTGTTGACCAGGTCCCGAGCCACACTGTCCACACTCAGCGAGATCGTCCCACCAGGCTTGGCCACATAGTCGACCGCACCAAGCGCCAAGGCCTCAAGCGTTGCCAGTGCCCCCCGCTCTGTGAGTGAACTCACCATCACCACTGGCGTGGGACGGGCTTGCATGATGAGCGACAGCGCAGTCAGGCCATCCATCTCAGGCATGTTGACATCCAGGGTGACCACGTCGGGTTGCCACTCCGCGACCTGTTCCACGCCCTCTCGCCCATTGCGTGCCATGGCCACATTCAGGCCTGCGGCAGAAAGCACCTGGCCCAGCAGGCGTCGCATGAGGGCCGAATCATCTACCACCAACACTTTAAGCACCACAGACTCCCCTCAAGCGGCCAGCGCCATCTGGAATCGGCTGTGCATGTCCGGCCCATGGTCGCCGTGGCTGGAGATGCTTGCCATCAACTGGTTCGGGTCGATCAACATGACCAGACGCTTGTCGCCTTCGAGTTTGGCCACACGTGTGATGAGTTGACTCTGTTCGTTCGACAACTCAGGGGCTTTTTCGATACTGCTTTTGGGGATCCGCAACACCTCTGCCACCGAGTCCACGATGAAGCCTGTGCGCACACCACCAACGGTGTAAACCATGATGCGTTGGCGGTCGTTTCGCTCTCCTTTGGGCAGACCTAAGCGTGTTCGCTGGTCAATCACTGGGAGCACGGTGCCGCGTAGGTTGATTACCCCTTCGGCATACGGCGGCGTGCGGGGGACGCGGGCCATCACCTCGGGAACCCGCACGATTTCTTGCACACTCATGATGGGGACGCCGTACTCCTCTGTGCCCAGTCGGAAGATGACCACTTGGGTGTCGTCGTCGTTACCAATATCTTGCGAGCGCATGGTGTGTTCTTCCTGCAACTGTTGAATGGGCGTCTGCACCAGGCCCATCGGCTCGGCGAGGTGGCTGAGACCGGGCAAGTGGTGGGTGGCGATGACTGAGACGAGTCTCTGGCCACCCTCAAGCCGGCAAATGGCCGAAAACTCCTGCATGCTTGGGTCCCGAGCCAGCAGTGGGGGCATCTCGTCGGCTTGGCCTCTGGGCACTGTCAGCACTTCTTTGACGGTGTCGGTCACCAGCCCCATTTGTCCGCCGTCCGGGAGCGACACCACCACAACGCGGTGTTGCTCATCGTGGTCCACATCCGCCAAGCCAAACAGGTGGCGCAAGCCCACCAGTGGCAGCAGCCGTTGACGCAGGGACATCAGACCCAACACGTGCAATGGTGTGTTGGGCAATTCGCTGATCTCTGCAGGGCACTGCACGATCTCACGCACATCGGCAATATCGATGGCGTATTCCTGTCCTGCCACGGTGAAACTCACCAGCCTGAGATCGTCACTGGCCCCTATTTCCTCAAACGTTCTCATGTCTGGTGAGCTGCCAGAGCTGATTCGGCTGTTTCCGCGCACAGCCGCCATATGGGTAAGACCCGCGAACTGCTCTCGCACCACACGGTCGAAGTCAAGCACCAAAAGAAGCTGGTCTTTGCCGCCCGATCTGGGGCGTTTGATGACACCAATGAGATAGTCAGACCGCACGACCGATTGGATGTGCTGCGCGGGTTCGATTTCTGCGGGCTCCACGCTGATGACACTGGCCACTCGGTCCACCACAAACCCAAGCGGTTGTCCCAGATTGATCACCACGGCACGCGTGGCATCGTCGTGATCGCGTTGTGACACGCCGAAGATGCTGCGAAGGTTAACGATGGGCAGAACACGCCCGCGCAGATTCGCCAACCCGTCGAGCGAGGGCGGGGCGAGTGGCAGTCGGGCCACGTTGGGCACGCGGATGATTTCCTGAACAGGCGCCATTTGTACAGCGAACATTTCGCCCGCCACACTGAAGGTGACGAACTGCTTTTCTTGAGCGGTCTGCGCTGTGACTTGGTCAGTCACCAGATCGTCTGATGGATTCATGGGGCGCTCCAGCAGGATCAGTTGCTCTGCAACTCGTCAGCCAATGAGGCAATTTCTTCAATCGCAGCAGACAGTTCTTCGGCGCCCGTGGATTGCTGGCGCGCGGCAGCGGCGGCTTGTTCGGCGGCTTTCTCGGCTTGAGCAGCCGCGGCGGACACCTGATCGACACCGACCCTGACTTGAGCCAGTGCCGTCACGATGTCGCTCGACGCATTGACCGCCTCTGAGTTGCCCTCTTCAAGCTTGCCTACGTCTTCTTCCATGGCAACCAGGCTGGCCGTGATGCTCTTGGTTTTCTCCACTTCGCCCAGGGCAGACAACATGATTTCGCCCAGGTCACGCCCAACCATGCCGATCTGGTCTTGGATGGCCTTGACCAGATCTTTGATCCTGTCGGCGTTCTCTGCTGAATCGTGGGCAAGGTTTCGGATGTCGGTCGCTACCACCACAAAGCCCTTGCCATATTCGCCCGCGCGGGCCGCTTCTATGCTGCCGTTCACAGCGAGCATGTTGGTCTGGATGGACACTTGCGTGATCGCATCTACGATCTTGTCGATCTTGCGACTGATCAATTCCAGTGCTTTGATTTGTTGCGCGCTGGCACGGGTGGCCTCCACACTGGTTGTGATGCTGCCCACCAAGCCGTCGATCATGTCTTTGTTGTCGGCCATCAGAGCGCGTATGGTGACGGCCAGTTCACGCGCCGCGTTCGCTCGCGTTGAGGCGAGTTGTGCGCCTTTCTCAATCTGGCCAATGGCCGCTGCGGACTCGGCCGTGGCGCTGGTTTGTGCTTGAGCACCTTTGCGAATCTGTTCAAGCGCCACCATGATTTGGCTGGCTGAGCGGTTGATCTCCTGTACCGCGCTGGAGAGTTCCTCAGCGGACGAGGCCACTTCTTCTGCGCTCTTGCCAATGTCGGTGCTGTTTTTCAGTTCGTCCGCCAGCTCGGACAGGTTGGAAGCGGTTTGCTCGCACTCTGACAATGCGCTGCTCTGCTCCTGGACGGTTTTGGCCGCCTCTTCGCACGCCGAGCTCTGCTCGGTGGCGGCAGCGGCAATCGTTTCTGCGCCTTTGAGGGCCTGGTTTGCGGCCGCAATGGATTGTTGAGCTGCGGAGGCAATTTCGTTGGCACCGGCCACGATCTCGACCGAGTCGATACCGATTTTGTTCAGTTGATCGACAATGGTTTTGCTTTTCTCGGTCTCGTTTTGCACGGCTTCGGCAGCGTCGTTTATTCCCTCAGCGATGTTTTTCACATCCCCCTGAATCTGACCAACCAGCTCCTGGATTTCCTTGGCGCTTTTTTCACTGGTCTCTGCCAGTGTGCGTACTTCATCGGCCACCACTGCAAAGCCTTTACCGTGTTGTCCGGCCCTTGCGGCTTCAATGGCGGCGTTGAGCGCCAACAAATTGGTTTGGTCTGCGATGCGCGCCACAGCCTTGACGATGTCGCCAATGTTTGCAGCCTGCCGTTCAAGCTCCGCCACCATCTTCACAGACTCGCCCTGGCGCTGAGCTGCCACCCCCACATTCGAGACCGTGGCCTGAACTTCTTCATTCACCTTACCCACCATGCGTTGCATGGCCTGGGCGCGGGCTTGGGCGTCTTTGGCGGCGTTGAGTTGCCGACCGATCGCTGCTGTGATCTGGGTGATGGCTGCCAGAGACTCCTGTGCCGCGCCCGAGGCTTCTTCCGCGCCGCTGGCGATTTCATCAGATGCACGCTTGAGCTCTTCTGCCGCAGAAGCGGCCTCGTTCACGCCTGCTGCCACTTGGTTGGAGGCGCTTGCCACGCGCTCGGCGGCCTGCTGCTGTTTCGCCAAAGTGCGCGCGCGTTTTCGTTGGGCATCTGCGTCGCGGCTCATCTGGCGGCTCACGCCGCGCACCGCCGCAAGCGTTACGTCGGGGCTGGATGGTGCTGCGCGTTTCATGACCAAAGACATACCGGGTTCTCCGTAGGGGTGAAATGAAACCCAGCCCTCTCCTCAAAGCTGCCAGGTGTGACGTTGACCAGACACCCAGGGGCATCTGACGGTGATCGATTCATTGGTGAGTTCAACAAATAGACACTGCTCCCCACTAATAACGGCTGCCCGGTGGAGAATCTTGAGGATGTGGGTGAGTGGGCTCGGATCGGTTCATCGATCACGGCGAAGAAACAATGCTGCACAAGGCGAATGAGGTGGTCAGCCCTGTCTTGCTTTAGCTTTGAGACAGACAAATTAAGAAAGCCCGTCACCCGCGTGACATTTGGTTGGTAAGTTGTGCTTCCTGGCGCATTGAATGACGGCGTCGGACGCTGAAACCATTGAGCGAGAACGACGTATCTCATGAGGCCGATTCTTTTTGAAGCCAAACAGATTAAGAAAAATGAACACACTCAAACATTGGTTGGTTGCGTCAGCGTTTGGCCTGACTCTGGCTGCCGAAAGCCATGAGTTTTGGGTGATGCCGGACCGGTTCACAGTCCCTGTGGGGGGGCAGGTTGAATTCGCGTTGAATGTCGGTGAGAACTTCGTTGGAACCCCTGCTGGATTCGGGCGGCCCATGGCCCTGTCGTTTTCGTGGTTCAACCAAATGGATCGAACCGATCTGACTGACAACCTGCCCGCGACCTTGGAACACAACGCGGCGTCCATGGCATTCAACCGATCTGGGACCCAGTTGATTGCTTTAGACACCAAGCCCCAGACGCTTGAAATGCCAGCCGATCGGTTCAACGCTTACTTGAAAGACGAGGGCTTAGACAGCGTGCTGCGCGCGAGAGCCGACCAGTTGCGGGACGCTGAACCGGGGAGGGAGCGGTACCGGCGCCACGTCAAAACTTTGGTCACCGTTGGCGGCAAGTCGGACGCCACGTACTCGAAGAAGACCGGCCAGATCCTTGAAATAGTCCCGTTGTCCAACCCGCGGATCGTCAAATCAGGGGGGGTTCTGAGGTTTCGGTTGCATTTCAACGGCCAACCCTTGGGAGGTGCACTGGTGAAGCTGTGGAACCAACGGGGTCACCAACTCACTGTCCTCAGGACACGGTCCGATCGGCGTGGTGAATTGGCACTTGCCATGCCGTGGCCCGGGGTTTGGATGGCCAGCGTGGTGCACATGGTGCCCAGCGAGGGGGAAGCCGAGTTTGATTGGGACAGCCATTGGGGCAATCTGACGTTTCAGGTGGGCGATTGAAAAGGTCACAGGCAGCTTTCGGAAGAGGTGACACGTCGCTGCACAAGCTGTCGGGATAAAAAAAGGCGTGCCTAGCACGCCTTTGATCTCAGCGTTGTCGGCCCTACAGTGGTGAGGGCTCGGCCGTCTCGCTGGTTGCGAGTTGTGCGTCGCCCAGCACCAACGGCTCGCCAGTTTCGGTCGTGTTGCCCGCCACGCCTGCGGTGAAGTTGAGCGCCTGCGCGCTGTCCTGTGTGGCGCTGACCGACACATCGGTGCCATTCAGAGCCCCGCCGCCACCGCCGCCACCGCAAGCGGTGAGCGTAAGGGTCAATGCCGCTGCGGCGACGCCAATCACCGCAGGATGGTTGTTGAGTTTGCGCTTCATGGTTTGACGGTCCTGGTCAGTTTGCCGGGAAATTGCGGGCACCTGGCAGTGGGGTGTTCAGGTAGGGGAACACAGTCTTGAAGTCGGTCGCCGAGGCGCGGACACCGTCAACAAAGGCGACGCCACCTGCAGGGGCATCACCTGGCTTACAACCCACTTTCAATGCGTCCGCTGTACCTGTCAAGGTACACAAAGCACCCATGGCCACGCGCAGGGACACATCCACCACGTCGTCCACCAGGCGGCGACCATTTGGGAAACCAGCGTTATCGCCAGCTGCTACACCGAGTGGATTCTGATTCGCTACCGGGGTCACAGGTGTGGCGGTGTTGAGTCGCAGCATTTCGGTCAAAGGACCGCCTGCCCCCAGGCCGGTGACATTGGCGGGGCGGTTCAAACCGGGCAGTCCGGTCAGAAACACCGTCATGAGATCGGTGCGGGGGAAGTTGGTTGGGGCAGGGGCGCTGGGAAACAGGGTCTGAATCAACGCTGGCAACGTGGGATTGGTCACGTAATCTGCAAAGTTCGTGGCATCGTTCAATGGCTTGGACCCGTTGAACTTGTCTTTGTCGGGCAGACCAATCACCACTTCGTTCACCAAGGGGTGACCTAGGCGAGAGACCTGTGTCCATGCGCCGCCAGGGCGCTCACTGGCTTGCAATCCAGATGGCGTTGAGCCGTTCAGAAGGCGTGCTTGTCGCAAACTGGCGGTTGTCCACCCGCCGATGACGGGGTCAGAGCCTGCCGTCAGGCAGGTCTTGGGGATTTCGAGGGCCAGCGAGGTGACGTTCTTGTCGCCTAGTTCGCCAAATTTGCCCAAGGCAGACGCGTTGGACTCGCTGGTGATGATCGCGCCAGGTGCGTTGACCAGATCAAAAATCGTCCCCAAGTTGACCGAGAAGGCCTCCTTACGCTGGCCAACAAAGACCTTGGCAGTTGCAGAACAGCCTGGAATGTTGATGGTGTGGATGAAGCTGTTGGCATAAGCGTCGTAGGCCGACGCATTTCCGAAGGTCTTCTCACCGATGTAATCGATGGGTTTCGCAAAGGTCGCGCTTCCGCCGCTGGCGTTGGTCACTGCACTGCGCGTACCGTTGCGCCGGTCGCCGCGAACCACAGTCAGAGTGTAGCTTTCGTTGTAACTGAGCTTGCTGCTGTCGGACGCGGTCACGCCACCGGCTTGACGCAACGGTATGGCCACGGTTTTTTCATTGGCACCCGTGCCAATTTTCAGGGCAACGCCGGCGCCATTGTTGGCCAGGGTGTTGTTGAAACGAAACTGGAAAGTGAGGTCTTCTTTGCCGTCGCCGTTGTTGTCGATGTGGATTTCGTACAGCGCGTTGGGATCCAAAGAAAAGTAATTCGGACCGCCATAGGGATCTTGGAGAGGCAGGTAGTTGGCAATCAGCGTCACGTTGGCCGATTTGCCAGCCTCGTAGCTGTTGAACATGTAAAAGTCGGTCCCGTCCACTTTGGGTGCGGTGGTGATGAACGGGGCTTCTCGGTGGCTGGACGCCACCGCAGCGCCGGCTGCGGCGAGCAGCACAGCCGCGTGGGCCACATGGTTGAGTTTGAACGGCATGGTCGTCTCCGATGGGGTTATGGGTTTTGCGGGCCTGTTGCGCCCAGGACACTTACGCAGTCATCAGCACTTTGGATTCAAAGCCACAGGTTGCCATTGCGATGTGACGGGTGTTTGACCCGTTGCAGTCACTGCCACCGATTGCGCGGACTGCGCCCCCCGCAAATGAACGATAGGCCCCTCAACACGCAGCAGCGCCGTCTCCAGCGGTTGTTGCGCAGCCATGGGGCTGGCCCCCTTGTCCTCGCTTGACACTGCGGTAACGGGTTGTGAACCTTTACAGTGTCTGATGGCAGCCATAATTGCCCACTTGCGGTAAGCGCCGTCAATTTCCGCAGGTGGCTCTCCATGGTGGAGAGCTGGCGCTCAAAGACGATGAAAAAAAACCTTCTTAAGACCATCTCTCTGGCTGCGGCGGCACTGGTTATGTCGGGTCAAGCGCAAGCCCAAACCCAAACCCAGCCCACCCTGTATGTGTCTAGCCATGTGAATTACACGAAAGTCACCGACTTGCCGGTGAACTTCACTGAAGTTGGCGTTGGCACGCGATTGGGTGCGCAAGTGCACAAAAATTTCGCGGCAGAGTTGGGCTATGACGACTTCGGCAAACAGCAGTCTGGCGCTGTTGGCGCAAAGATTCGCGCATTGACCCTTGCCGGCGTGGCCCGCGTTGAAGTGGCGCCCAACACCTGGGTGCGCGGTTCTGTAGGCATGATCCGGACCAAGGCCAACATCGTGGCAGGCACGCAACGCATCAAGCGCTATGAGTCCGAGCCATTTGTGGGCGTGGGCATCGAACAGGTGTTGCGCAAGAACATGAGCGCAGTGGCCGAATTCCGCTATGCGCAGATCAACCAGTCCAATGCACGCAATGCGAACCTCGGTTTGAAGTTCACCTTCTGATTTTCAAATGGGGTGGGCTTGTTGCAGCTCACCCAAAAAAATTCGGGCGGTTGCGACGCCCATCCATGGCACCAGTCCCACAGGACGGTGCCATTTTTCATTGGCGGGCGCAGCCGGTTGAGTGTTCATGACGCCGGTGTGAAGCACGGGTAAAGACCGCTCCCATAAGCCAGCAATTGGCAACGCAAGACCCGCTTCCAATCCACACCACCGTCGACCATTTTGGCGCCCACTGTGGGCCAGCATCAGGTTGGGTCAACGCCAGAACAGTGGCGGACTTGTTGTGTCTGGGTGGCTTCTTTTTGTTGATCCCACCCGCCGTCCTCCCAACAGCGTCCCGCTGTGCTTTTGCCGATCGGATCCCATATGCAACGTCGCCGCTTTCTTTTCTGTGCTTCCACCGCCTTAATGCCAGTGAGCGGGTTTGCTCAAACATTGACCTGCCCAGCCCCGTTGGGAATCAACGCGATCGACGTGTTGACGCAAATCAAATCGCTTCGTATCCCCAGTGGGCCTTACGCAGGGGGGTACGAGATCGCGCCCAATGGGCGACTCAATTGGTACTTCAGCAATCTCGCGCTGTTGCCAATGGTTCAGCTGATGACCGCCGCCGAGCGAGACACGCACATCCGGGCTTACCTGGACCTGTATTTGCGACACCTGCTGCCAGACGCGACCATCATGGATGTGAACTTCACAGTGGGCCGCGCCAACCCGGAACTGTTCACCTTGGTGGGGTCCGACTCTGACGACTCGTATGCCGCCACTTTCCTCACTTTGGTGACCCGTTACCTGCGTTACAGCCAGAACTGGTCGTGGTGGACACAAAACAAGGACAAACTCAAGACGATCGCGTACCGCAATCTGGCATTGATGGTCAAACCCAACGGACTGACCAGCGTGTTTCAGCCGCCCAGGAGCTCAGGCAATTCCATCGGCTATTTGATGGACAACTGCGAGGTGTACCGTGGCCTGCGAGATTTTGCTGGCTTGTTGCGTGAGCGTTCAGAGCCAGCGGTTGCCAGCTACTACGACGGGTTTGCCACCGGCATTGCCAGAGCGGTCGGCGGCCTGCTGTTTGACAGCGCACGATCGGCCTTCATCCCGGGCGACTTCACTGCACAAGCCACCAACACCTTTTACCCCGGTACCACATGCCAAGTGTTTCCGCAGGCCATGGGTGTAGCGGAAGTTGCTCCTTTTTTTGACCGCGCTTGGGCCTATCTGCAAACCCAGTCCCCAGGCTGGGCCGATGGTCGTTACGACCCTTATCCTTGGCAAATCCTCGGCTTTGTCGCGGCCAAACGAGGAGACACCGCGACGGCCCAAGCGCAAATGCGCGCGACCGAACAAAAGTTTTTGACCCAACGCGCCTTGGTCACCATCAACGAATTGGGGTTTTACCAGCGAACCCGCCATGCACTCAACGGTCAGGTCGACGCGTGAAAGCGGTCAGTTCACTGCCCCACCCCCACTCCCACCTCCATCGCCCCAGACGGGGAGGGGGGTGTATTTGCTATGGTCAAGCTTGCCGTCCACGCATACAGCGCCACAAACACCAGCATATTGAACAGCGCACCGAATGCCATGAACAGCAGCGGCATGAACACGGTGCCGAGGTGGTGCAGGACCAGCAAATGCAGTACCAATTGGTGGGGCACGTAAAGGGCGAAGTAGCCCAGGACCAGCGCGGTGAACGCCAGCTTTCGAACCAGCGACACGGTGACCACGCCGTACCCCAAGGCCAATAACACCGGAACAGCCAGCATGGTCACGAAACCAGTGCTGGCCAGGTCGTGTGCATGCCTGTCGACTGGGTAGGGAAACTCGCCCGGAAGTGCTGCGAAGTACAGCACCGACAACGCTTGTATGCCGCACAGGACGCGGACCAAATACCTGAGCGGTGTGGCGTGTCCTCGCAACAAACCAGAGGCCAGCAGCGTGAGCAAGGTCGCACCTGCTACCACCCACAGGGATAAGCCCGTGGGTGGTTGGCCCCAGCCAGCATGAGCGGTCCATGATAGGCCTAAGGCGTCGCCTGGGAGATGTTGCGGGTTGGCAATGAGCGGCAAACCGAGTCGGTCGGCCCACCACAAGGTGCACGCACGCCATGCCGCAAACAGGTGGAACCTGGCAGCCCAAACGCCAGCGCTGAACAGCAGGGGCAACAGCGCCATTTGGCACAACACCCAGGTCGTGGCTTGCATGTGCCTTAAAGCGCGGTGTTGGGAAACCGCGGGCATCCGCGCTCGGGCTGCGGCGAGCACCGCCTGCCCGGTCCGGTGCGCACGGTCCATGGCCTGCTGCCGCGTACGCCGTTCGTGGGCGGGGCGAGGTGTGGGCCGCATTTCAGAACTGGTGGAAAAGACCCAGGTTCACGCCGGATCGGCGGTAGTTGGGGTTGCGGTAGTGCTCTGCACTGACCAAGTAGCCAGACCTTGGGTCGAGCCAGTGACGCCACGACAGGCTGGCCTCTTTGCTCTGAAAATTCACCAGTTGCGTATTGGCAGCGACCGTTTGGTAGCCCTCGCCGCCCTGGCCATAGCGCGCGGTGAGTAGGTACTGGCGAACCCGCCCGTGGGTGACCGATGCGAACCGCTGTCGCGTCTCAAAGGTCCCTGGCTGGCTTCGGTTGAAGCGCAGACCAGCCTCGACGATCCAGGGGCTTTCAAAGTAATAGGTGGCCCCGATGTTCACGTTGCGGTCCACGTTGTTCGCTGGGGCTTGATAGCGCCCAACGCCCAGCGAAGCGACCAGGTTGCGGCCAGTCAGAAACTTGTGGAACAAAGAGACGTCAACCCGGTATGTGGGGAGAAAGAAAGCACCGTCACCAGCGCCAAGCGATACGCTGCCATACCAGTCCTCATTGAAGGTGTAGGTGTCACCGAAGCCGAGAAATGTGCCCGACTCGCCGAACTCCCGCTTTGCCGCCAACTCCAGTTGCCACACATGGTGCCCTAGCTCATAGGCACCGCGGAGCGTGGTGTCGCGCCAGTCGCCAAACCCATTGGTGAGGTGCTGGCTGCCGACCGTCATTTCTACGCTGCGGTAGGGCGTGCGCCGTGCATCGCCCAGTGGTCCCTGATCGGACTCGATCGCGATCCCAGACGCCCCTGCATTTTGGTATTGCGCCCAAGATGGCAAGCACATGGCCGGCATGGTCAAAGCAAGCAGGGCGGTCAGGGTTTTAGGAAGCATGTGGGTGTCCGGTGAAGGTAAGAGGCGCGTGCAGGGGACGGCGGGGGGGCAATCAGGCGGCTGGTTGGCTGGCCGATGCGGAGGTACGCCACAGATGACGTTGGGCCGCGCCGCCTTGTGTGTTTGGGTTCGACGCGCCGATTTCGAACCGCGCCGCGTTGGACAACACCTCCACGATGCGGGTGGCGCTGTGCCCATCGCCGAACGGGCTGTTAACCAGGCGCATCTTGCGGTGGTGTGAAGGGTCGGTCAGCAAACGTTGGGCCTGCTCAACAATGGCGGACGTGTCGGTGCCCACCAATGCGGCCCCGCCGGCTGCGACCATTTCGTGGCGCTCGGTGCTCTCGCGCGTCACCAGCACCGGCTTGGCGAAGGCCGAGGCCTCTTCCAAGACACCTCCGGAGTCGGTCAATGCGAAGTCGCAGCGCATCAACAGCGAGATCAAGGCCTGATAGCCCAGCGGTTCGGTGAGACAGATGCGCCCCCTGAGGGCTGCAGGCAAACCGTTCAGCTCGGCGACCACATCGGCATGCACCAAGGGATTGGGGTGCACAGGCCACACGGCTACGGTGTCGGTGTGATCCCGGACGATTTGAGCCACCGCCCGGGCGATCTGGCGAATGGGTTCTCCCCAATTTTCCCGCCTGTGGGCGGTGACCAAGATCATGCGCCGGGCGGCATGGTTCTGCTCGAAGTTCACCAGTTGCACGGGCTTCATGCCCTGCAGGTCGAAGCCAGGTTGTGCGAGGCGGTCGCGGGTCCACAGCGCGGCGTCAATCACGGTGTTGCCCACTTGATGGATGTGGTCCGGCGAAACGCCCTCGCTGACCAGGTTTTGGGCGGCTTGGGGTGTGGGCGGAAAGTGCCAGCGCGCCAAATGCCCGATCAGTTCCCGATTCTTTTCTTCCGGGAAAGGGTCGTGCTCGTGGGTGCGTAACCCCGCTTCCACATGGGCCACTGGAACGTCTTGGTAGAAGCCGATCAACGCCCCGGCCAATGCCGAGGTGGTATCGCCCTGCACCATGACCACGTCTGGCTGCAAGCGCTTCAGGGCGCCTTCGAGCCCGTCGAGCAAGGCGGAGGTCAGGTGCGCCAGCGACGTGGACTTGCGGTGCAGGTCGATCACCGTGTCGGGCGGCATCTCAAAAAATGCGTACAGCGCTTCGGCCACCGCCCCATGCTGGCCGGTGTGAACCACCACAACCCGATGACCTCGGGCTTTCAACTCTCGGTAGATGGGGGCCATCTTGATGATTTCAGGCCGAGTACCGATGCACGCGAGGTAAGTTCGTTGGGACATGGTGATCTCCGCTTTCCTGTGGGTGTATGGGTTCGTTGTGTGGTGCAGGGCGTCATCCACAGTGGGCTGAGGGATCCGCCATCTCCACGCCCTGGGCGCGCAAGATCTGCTCAGCAACGTCGTCGGTCACTATCCAGTGCACGGTGCGGCGAGCCGGGGCGGACTCGCGCAACCAGCAGGCTGCGGTGGCTCGGTCCCCTAGACGTAAGGCGACAATGGCGATCAGGCCCCATGAAAAGTCGTGCCGCGACTGCGTGAGCCAAGTGGCGCGGTGGGCCGCCATCCATGAGGTGTACCGGGCCTGGCGGTTGGGTGCGTGCCGTGACTGCGCCAAGGGCACATCGAACATCAGCGGGTAGATCTGCGCCACATGTTCGGGGTAGAAGCTGTGTTTTTCTTCTTTTTGCTCGGGCTGGGTGGACACCAGGTAGCGCCCGTCTTTGGCGTCCCAGAACACGCCCTGGATGTTTTTGGCCAAGCTGACCGCATTTTTGGATTGCCGTTTTGACGGCGCTTCCTGGAGCGCGGACAGCACCTCCAGGTTGTCCATGAACAGGGCGTGCTGGTACACCGGAGAGACCAAGTACACCCCGCGAAGCGGGTCGAGCAGGTGGTTCAGCGCGAGTGCACTGCGCTCGCGGCTGCGGCGCAGTTCGGGCTGACGTTGCAAGGCGCCAGGTTGGGTGTCCAGGAGCCGGATCCAAAGCGCGAGCAGGGCATCGTCAGCGTCAGCGGTTTTGCAGGCGGCCCACACGGGGCCGTTGCGGCAAAAGCGGTCGAAGGTCGCGTCGGGTTTTTGTTTGGTCACCAGCCAGTCGATCCAGGCAACCGCCGGTTGGCGGATGTCCAGGCCGTTGTCATGCGCCAAAAGCAAGGCCTGAAGCGCAAAGTAGGGGTCCACAGTGTCACCCTGGTGTTGGACCGAGATGGCGCCTTGCGCGTCGGCAAAGCCGTCCAGTTGGAGCGCTGGGCTGGCCCCTACCGCGCAACCTGTGGTCCACGGCAACAGACAAGCCGACACCCATTGCCAAAGCGACCCGCACTTCTCGTTTTTGGCGAGTGGCCGCATACCTGTCACGAGGGTATGCCCACAATGTGGTCGCGGAGCCGCTGGGCCAGTGGCTGTCAGTTGGACCACACAACGCCCATCTCACGCGCCCAAACGCTGCCGTGCGCGACCGAGCCCGATTCGGCCATCACACTGGCTGCGGTGAGGCTGGTCGGTGCGTCGATGTGGCCCACCTGTGCATACCGGCCAAGCAGCACCAAGGTTTCCGACACCACAGGGCCCCATGCGACAGCGCCATGCGAGAGCTGCACTTGTTGGTCGCAGCACACCGCTCCGGAGACTTCTGCATGGCTGCCGATCGTCACGCCGCGGTGCGCTTTGATGTCCCCAAGGATCCGTGTGCGGCTGCCGATGTACAGGCGCCCGGTGACCACGAGCGATCCTCTGAACAGCAGCCCGTGCGGCAGCCGGCAGTCCCCTTGCACAGCGAACAGCGACGCACTGCGGCGGGTGACGCCTGGTACTGTCAAGAATGAGACCTCGACCCGGTCGGCTCCTTCATCTGGCCGGCGCGCCGAGGCCGCGCCGCCAAAGTGGATGACCGGGGCGTGCAAGCGTTCAAAGCAGCATCGGTTGGCGAGTTCGATCACTGAGCGAGAAGACATGCGTCGCAGTGCCACGCCGTCCGCGTGCAGGGTCAGTGGGCCATTGGCGTGGGCCCAACCGCGCACCTCGCTATGGGCCGACAAGCGCGCCGCCCCATCCACCAGCAACTCAGAAAACACGCTGCCAGGTGCGGCGCAGAGGTCACCGCCCACGTACACCGGCGATTTGAAGCGCACAGGCACCAGAACCGTCAAAGGTCCCTTGGCGATCAAAGGTCCTGGCCCATCGAACGAACCGACGGCGCCGATGGTCGGCGGCAACAGCATGGTTCCGTGGCCCCCGCTCAGCGGCCGCTCTCCGAGGGCGTTGGTCACTTGCCGCCTCAATGCCTGGGCAAAGTGCTCAATGTCGGTGCTGTAATCCAAAGGTATCTTCAATGGCTCGCGGTCGGTGGGGCGGCGCCACTCGCGCCAAGCGGGCCCGAATGCAATCGCCAGCAAGCCAAGACAGACAAATGCAAACGCGGCTTGTGACAGCAGGTCGGCGGTCATTTGAGCTGGCCCTGTCTGTAGCGAAGCGTTTTGTCCCACACCAACTCGCGCCGAAAGACGTGGTCGGCCAACATACCGACCACCGAGGCCGAAATGGCGAACAAGCTCACTAAAAAGCCGAGCAGGTTGAACGGCAGCAACCGCAGACGCCGGTGGCTGCCGTCCAGCATCGCCGCCACCGCGATCTCAAAAAATGCCGCGAAGTTGCCCGCTGTGGTGTAAGTCATCAGGGCAAACAGCGGAATCAATTGCGCCAGAAGGGCACTGCCGTTCAGAAAATACAGCGCCAGCGCGAGCAGCCAGCCCAACAGCAGCAGTGGGGGCATGGCGAACACCAGCAGCAGCAGCAGGCCGTCCGAACGCTCTCGGGCACTGAGGTGGTGGCTGGTCAGAAATGCCAAGCCGTGGCGGGCCAGCACCTGGTTGTGGCCTTTTGCCCAGCGTTTCACCTGCTTGATGCGCACGGGCCAGTCTTCCGGAACTTCCTCGTAGCACTCGGTGCGGTTGCTGTACGCGGTTTTCCAACCGGCGATCAGCAAGCGCACGGTGATGTCGGTGTCTTCCGCCAAGGCGTTGTCGTTCCATCCCCCCACGGCTTGAATGGCCGACAAACGAACACCGCCCACGGTGCCGCCGAACTGCGGGACCAGCCGCAGGTTCATCCGGGCTTGCTGATCCACTTGGTAGCCCCCAGCACGCTCCAAGTCGAGCATGCGGGTCAGCAGGTTGGTGCCCGCATTGAGGGGCACCACCCGCCCCATGACCGCGCCGATCTCGGGGTCAAAGAATGGTGCTACCAGCTGCTTGAGCAGGCCGCGCCTCGGAATGTAGTCGGCATCGAACACGATGGCGATGTCGCCCCGAGCGAATGGCAGCGCGTCTTTGAGCGCCGCCGATTTGCCACTCTTACCCCTTTCACGCTGGAAAGGCGTGATGCGGCCTGGGTGTTCCAGTGCACAGGCGTCGATGATGGCCTGGGTGCCGTCGGTGGATCGGTCGTTGACGGGCACGATCGTTAGCCGGTGAGCGGGGTAGTCGGTGTCAAGCAGCGCCGACAGGCAACCGGCAATCACCTTCTCTTCGTTGTGAGCTGCAACGAATACGGTGACCTCTGGCCATGTGGCGGTATCGATGTCCAGATAGGGGTGACGCTGCGTGCCCAACAAGCGGTTGAGGGTGAACAATACGTGCCTTGCGGCATACACCAACATCAGGGCCACGATCGCGGCCAGCAACGTCACCACCACCGACACGCCCAGGTCACCGTCGCTGCGGTGCCAGGCATCGCCCGTGCTGAGCCCGCTCGCTTGAGCGGCATGAGCTTGGGCGGGCGGTGCGTCAAGCATGGGGCTGGGCGGGGTGGTTCGGGCCGCTGGTGGGTGCTGGGTGGAGACCGAGTGCCGGCAGGGGGCTGGGGACCGAGACCGAGGGTCGCCGTTGGACGGCATGTGTGAGCGGCTGAAGCGGCACCTGCAGCGCGACTCGCCCGTCGCAAAGATGGCCTCCCAGGGCTTCTATGAACGGCGCTTCTGCGGCGCCTGGGCTGAGCCGCAAGAAACACAGCGCGTACCAATGCCCTCGGTGCTTGGCAGTGACGATTTGCAGCTCGTCCACCGATCCGAACGGGGCGCAGGCCCTGATCAGGTGCTCACCGACCGCGCCCACGTCTCGGCAGGGTTGCCACGTGGCATTGGCCGGGATCGTGGTCGGGTGCGCAAGAGCGCGGGCGTTCAGCATGGTCGCCTTCTCAAAAGCCCAGGGGGCTGGTGACGGGGTGGGGACGTCCGTCAATGTTGGCCGTAACGGGGCCGGTGGTCGGTGCGTTGTCGAACAGAGGGAACCACACCAGTGGCCGGCGCCGTGTCACGGCCGCAACCGAATCGGTGCGCTCACAGGGCCACCAGCACCCCACAACACCATGGCCCAGTGCCCGTTCAGCAGGTCGGTCACTGTCGCTGGCGCAAGCGTAAGGCGACCGAACCAGGGTTGGCCATCGTCGGGGTGCGTCACCACGAGGTAGGCGTCGCCATGGCCCAGTGTCATGGCCTGCACCGGGGCCACCGCTCCGACCGGGCCAAGGTGCCACGTCAACTGCGAGAGGTCGAGGTGCAAGGTCGCGTCCATGCGGGCCACTTCAGCCCGCCCCGGGACTTGTATCTGAGCGGTGACGCCGATCTTTTCACCCACGGTGTCAGCACCCGTCGCGGACGCAGTGCCCACCAAACCGCCCATCAACCAGTGACACAAGACGCCGATGAGCGGGCAGCGCCACGCCATCAGGGCGGTAGCGGTGGGTTGCGGCCCGAACGCGGGCGCCTGCATCTTCGTCGGCATGGGTGAACTGTGACGCCGCCGCATGCGGCTCACAGTGCGTTGGCGCACCTGTGCTTGAGAGACTTTGCGGATTTCACTGTGCCTCGCCCAAATACGAGCACCCGGCACGTCAGCACTGACTGCGCTTGTCTACACTTGGCAAAGAGCCGCGAGACGAAGGCCGCGCCCTGTTCAACCCGACCTGAGGAGACCCCATGCCCGCCTTTGGCACCGTATTGATAGACCACGACCCGCAGCAGAAGCGCATCGCCCGCCTGGTGTTGAACCGGCCTGAGCGACTGAACCCGATCGGCAACGGTACGCCTGGCGACATTCGGCGAGCGGTGGCGTGGGCGGAGGCGAACGACGACATACACGTCGTCATTGTGGAGGGGGCTGGCCGGGCTTTCTGCGCGGGCTACGACCTCGCGGAGTACGCAGAAGGTGTGGGAACAGAAGGGGCGGTGGGCGATCATCCGTGCCGACAGGAAAAGACGCCCTGGGATCCGATGGTGGACTACGCTGCCATGAAAGGCCACACCGATGACTTCATGTCCTTGTGGCGTTGCCGCAAACCCACCATCGCCAAAGTGCTCGGCTACGCGGTGGCGGGCGGCAGCGACATCGCCTTGTGTTGCGACCTGCTGGTCATGGCGGACGATGCGCGCATTGGCTACATGCCCACCCGCGTGTGGGGCTGTCCCACCACCGCCATGTGGACCTACAGGCTGGGTGCCACCCGGGCGAAGCAGCTCATGTTCACGGGCGACACCATCGACGGTGCCCAGGCGGCCGAGTGGGGCCTTGCCAATCTGGCGGTACCCGCTGCGGAGTTGGAGGCGGCGACCCAGCGGCTGGCACAGCGCATTGCTGGCGTGCCCCAGTCTCACCTCGCCATGCACAAACTGGTGGTGAATCAGGTATGGCATTCCATGGGTTTGGAGCAAAGCCAGATGTTCGCCACCTTGTTCGATGGCATCACCCGCCACAACCCCGAGGGGCTGTGGTTTCGGCGCTTTGCCGAGGTCAACGGATTCAAGGCCGCTGTGCAATGGCGAGACAGTGGCCAGCACATCCCCCAGGGGGACGAGGCAAGGGCCCGGGTGGCGGAGTTGGAGGCCCAACTCGCAGCGGCCAAAGCCCGGCTTTGACCCTATCGAGCCCTGGCCCTGGGCTTCGGTGGATATTTCGGTGTCAGTTCACCAACACCAACTTGCCCTTGACGCTGCGCGAGCCCATGTGGGCGTAAGCGGCTTTGAGTTCGGTCATGGGCAGGGTGCGGTCCACCACTGGCTTGACTTTGCCCTCGCCGTACCACCGGACAAGCTCACCCAGCATCTCGGCATTGGCCTGGGGCTCGCGTTTAGCAAAGTCGCCCCAAAACACACCCACCAGCGACGCACCTTTGAGCAACATCAGGTTCAGTGGCAGCGAGGGAATGGGGCCACTCGCAAACCCCACCACCAAGTAGCGGCCCCGCCACGCAATGGACCTGAATGCGGGTTCAGCGAAGTCGCCGCCGATCGGGTCGTAGACCACGTCGGGGCCCTGGCCGCTGGTGGCGGCTTTCACCGCTTCACGGAACGCTTGTGGCAGGCTGTGGGCGGTGTAGTTGATCGTCACGTCCGCACCAATCGACGCACAGAGCGCGCATTTGTCGTCGGTGGAGGCTGCGGCGATCACCCGGGCACCCGCGGCTTTGGCGATCTGGATCGCAGACGTGCCCACACCCCCGGCGGCACCGAGCACCAGCACCGTTTCACCAGCCCGGAGCTGTGCGCGATCGATCAAAGCGTGGTGGGACGTGCCGTACACCAAAATGAAGGCCGCAGCGTGCACCATCTCGAAGTTCGGTGGCAGGGGCACGCACAAGGACGCGGGCGCGACGGCGTGGGTGCCGAAACCACCCGTACCTGGCATGCAGGCGACTGGCTGGCCCACGTGGAGGTGCGTCACGCCCGCGCCTAAAGCGTCCACCACGCCTGCGAACTCCGAGCCCGGCACAAACGGCAGCGCTGGCTTCATCTGGTATTTGTTCTGGACGATCAGCAGGTCGGGAAAGTTCAGGCTGGCAGCCCGAATCGCCACCCGCACCTCGCCCGGTCCGGGCTCTGGTGTCGGCAGTTCGGTCCAGGTCAGGGCGTCCACCCCGGTTGGGTCGTGGCATAGCCAAGCGTGCATGAGGTCTCCACTTGCGTTGACGCAAAGTGGAGATCATAGGAGCGCGATGGGTGCAGGTCTTGTCACGGCAGCGACCTACAATCCGATGTCATTTTTGGTCACCCCCATGAAAATCCTTATTTCCAACGACGACGGCTACCAAGCGCCCGGCATTTTGGCGTTGTATGAAGCACTCAAAGATCTCGGGGAGGTGGAGGTGGTCGCACCGGAACACAACAACAGCGCGAAGTCGAACGCGCTCACGCTGCACTCCCCGCTGTATGTGCACCGGGCGGCCAACGGTTTTCGCTACGTCAATGGCACGCCGGCCGACTGCGTGCACATCGCGCTCACCGGGTTGTTGGGTTATCGCCCCGACCTGGTGGTCAGTGGCATCAACAACGGCGCCAACATGGGGGACGACACCATTTACTCTGGCACCGTGGGTGCGGCCATGGAAGGCTATCTGTTCGGCGTCCCCGCGATCGCGTTCTCGCAGACCGACAAGGGCTGGCAACACCTGGACGCCGCCGCCGCAAAAGCCCGCGAACTGGTGCAGCGGCTGGGAGCCAATGCCCTTCACGGCGGCGCGCCCTGGCTGTTGAACGTGAACATCCCCAATCTGCCGCTGGGACAGATCAAACCGATGAAGGTGTGTCGTTTGGGGCGGCGGCACCTGGCTGAACCGGTGATCACGCAAACCAGCCCGCGTGGGGAAACGATGTACTGGATCGGCGCGGCTGGTGCTGCCAAAGACGACGCAGAGGGCACCGACTTCCACGCCACATTTCAAGGCCATATGGCGATGACACCATTGCAGGTGGACTTGACCGATCACGACCGACTGCAGCACTGGGCGCAAACCACCGGTGCGTTGGACGCCAGCACAGTGGCATGACCCAGCCGCCCCGCCATCCAGCACGCGGCGCCTTGCCAAACTGGGTCGTAGGTGCTACAAAAAAAATAGCGGATACAAACGGCGCGTCAAGAGCTGGCGGCGGAAAACGTTCCGAAAATCAGGATGAACCGCTCAAGTCGCCAGTTTCTTCGTTGTTTTCTGTGCCCGCCTTTCGAAACCCGCCAGCACGGCCGGGTGTGATGGGCCACGGCGGCGTGGACTTTTCTCGCGCACGCGAGCGCCTGGTGGACTTGCTGGCCGGTCAGGGCATCTCGGATCCGGTGGTACTGAGCGCCATGCGCCGGGTGGAGCGGCATCGGTTTGTGGACTCTGCGCTGGCCACCCAAGCCTACGAGGACACCAGCTTGCCGATTGGTTTGGCGCAAACCATCTCCAAGCCGGGTGTGGTGGCTCGCATGCTGGAGTTGCTCCGCGCCCCGTCGGCGACCCTGGGTCAGCCTCTTGGTCGGGTGTTGGAAATCGGCACCGGGTGCGGCTACCAAGCCGCTGTGTTGAGCGCCATGGCCACCGAGGTGTACAGCATGGAACGACTGCGGGGCCTGCATGACAAGGCCCGGGACAACCTGCGCCCGTTCAGATTGGCCAACCTGCACCTGTTGCTGGGCGATGGCATGGTGGGTTACCCCAAGGGCGCACCCTATGCGGCCATCATCGCCGCCGCAGGCGGCGAGGCCCTGCCGGCAACCTGGCTCGACCAGTTGGCGATGGGCGGGCGCTTGGTCGCTCCAGTGCACCAGCCTGGTGGCCGCCAAGCCCTCACGGTGGTCGACAAAACCCCCTCTGGCTTGGTGCAGCGCTTCTTGGAGCCGGTCTTGTTCGTGCCCCTAAAATCAGGGGTTGCTTGAACCGGAGGTCCTTCTTGGCGTTTCGAAACACAACGGTCTTGGCGTTGGCACTGATAGCGGTGGTGTTGTCCGCTTGTTCGTTCAACCGCGCCCCGAACCGGGCGCCAGTCGAAGACCGTGCTGGCAGCAAGCCACGGCCGGTTGTCCGCCCATCCAACGACACCCCGCCCATGGCGGTGGACGTCGAGAACGCCGTTCGCCCCAGCACGTACACGGTCAGGCCAGGCGACACCTTGAACCGCATTGGTTTTGAACTGGGGCAACGTCCGGCCGACATCGCGCGCTGGAACAACCTCGCCAACATCAACTCGCTCGAGGTGGGGCAGGTGCTGCGCGTGTCGCCGCCTGCGTCAGAGCCGGCGGTGGCGCAGACCAAGCCCGTCACCAGCTCACCCTTGCTGTCGTCGCCAAGCATGTCGGCCCTGCCGCCTGCGGGCGTCGGAACTGTTACCCCGCCGCCCAGCGCGGGCGCCGCCACTCCGGCCCCTGCTGTGGTCGTGGAAGCTCCGCCCGTGGCTGCGCCCCCGGCGTCTGCGCCGCCGCCCGCGAGCGACGAAGAAGTGCCCTGGATGTGGCCCACCAACGGCGCGGTGATCGCCGGTTTTGACGAGGCCAAAAACAAGGGGCTGGACTTCGCTGGGAAGGCGGGTGACCCGGTGTTTGCCGCCGCCGACGGCCGGGTGGTGTATGCAGGCGCGGGTCTTCGCGGCTACGGAAACTTGGTGATCCTGAAGCACAACAACACCTACCTCACTGCCTACGCGCACAACCAATCCCTGCTGGTCAAAGAGGACCAAACGGTTCGCAAAGGGCAAAAAATCGCGGAAATGGGCAGCACAGACGCTGACCGCGTCAAGCTGCACTTTGAGGTTCGCCGCCAAGGCAAACCAGTGGATCCCAGCAAGTACTTGCCGAGCCGTTGAACATGGTGCCGGCCCGCCACGATCCGCGCGTGCCGTGTGGTACAGGCTTCACAGAGCGGCGATGTGGTCGCACCAAGGCGCTGGCGCACATGCCCCGCCTCACCCCCGTGCGGTGCTTTCTTTGTGAACCGGCTAATGGCCGGAGGCTGCCTTGAGCTGGCCGGTTCTGGTGTTTGACATCGAGTCCATCCCGGACATCGCCGGTCTGCGCGCCTTGCGTGCCAGCCCGCCGGAGCAAAGCGACGCCGAAGTTCACCAAGCGTGGCTTCAAGAGCGAAAAGACAAGGGGCAGAGCGACTTTTTGCCACTGCACTTGCAGCGGATCTTGGTGCTGTCCTGTGTGTTTCGCAATGCCGACGGTTTGAAGGTGCATTCGTTCGTGGACCGTGACAACCAAAGCGAAGCCAAGGTTATCCAGCAGTTCTTCCACGCGGTCGAAAAACACACACCGCAACTGGTCAGCTGGAACGGCGGGGGATTCGACCTGCCTGTCCTGCACTACCGGGGGTTGAAGCACGGGGTGGTGGCCGACAAATATTGGGACCTTGGCGACGATGACCGTGAGTTCAAGTGGAACAACTACATCAGCCGATACCACTTGCGCCACCTCGACCTGATGGACCTACTGGCTCTGTACCAGCCCAAGAACAACGCCCCCTTGGACGCCATGGCCAAGCTCTGTGGCTTCCCAGGAAAGCTGGGTATGGACGGATCAATGGTCTACCAGGGTTACCTCAACGGGCAGTTGGAAGAGATCCGCCGGTACTGTGAGACCGATGTGATGAACACCTACTTGCTCTATTGCCGTTTCCAGAAAATGCGCGGCGGACTGACCGAGACCGAGTACGACCAGGAAATGACGCTGGTCAAAGACAGCCTCGGCCACTTGGCGCCCACAGAGTCCCACTGGCAGGAATACCTCGCCGCCTGGGGCTGAACCGGTCTGGCGTGGGGCTGGCCCCTGCGACAATGCGTGCATGACCGCTGTGACCTCTCCCGACACGTTCCAGTTGCCTGCCGAGCAACCCCAAGAACCCAGCCAAGCCACCCTCGCGACCCACGTTTTGCCACCCGGCCACCTGTGGGTCGATGCGCTCGACATCGATGCCCAAGGCGTGGCCCGCAAGCCAGACGGCAAAGTGGTGTTCATCGAAGGTGCGTTGCCTTTTGAGGAGGTGGGCGTGAATGTCCACCGCAAGAAGAACAACTGGGAACAGGGGACGGTCACAGCCATCCACCGCGAATCGTCGCAGCGCGTTCAGCCGGGATGTCCGCATTTTGGCTTGCACGCAGGCGCTTGCGGCGGCTGCAAGATGCAGCATCTGCACCCGGCGGCTCAGGTGGCCGTCAAGCAGCGGGTGCTGGAAGACAACCTGTGGCACCTGGGCAAAGTGAGGCCCGAGACGGTGATGCGCGCGATCGAAGGTCCGGCTTGGGGCTACCGTTACCGCGCCCGCTTGTCGGTGCGCCACGTGCATAAAAAGGGCGAGGTGCTGGTGGGATTCCACGAGCGCAAGAGCCGCTATGTGGCCGACATGCGCGAGTGCCGTGTACTGCCCCCCCATGTGAACGCCATGCTCATGCCGCTGCGCGCGCTGATCCAATCCATGGACGCGATCGAGACCTGCCCGCAGATAGAACTGGCCTGTGGCGACCACGTCACCGCGCTGGTGTTGCGCCATCTTGAACCCTTGAGCGAAGCCGACCTTGTGCGGCTGCGGGCGTTCGCGGCCGAGCGGCCCGGCCTGCAATGGTGGCTACAGCCCAAAGGCCCAGACACCGTTAGGCCGCTGGACGAAGGTGGCCCGGAGTTGACCTACGCGCTGCCTCAATTCGGCATCACGATGCCCTTCAAGCCCACCGATTTCACCCAGGTCAACCCACACATCAACCGGGTGTTGGTCTCGCGCGCACTTCGCCTGCTGGACCCTCAGCGACACGAGCGGGTGATCGACTGGTTCTGCGGCCTCGGTAACTTCACCTTGCCACTGGCCACACTGGCAGGACAGGTGCTCGGGATTGAGGGAAGCGAAGCCCTGGTCGCCCGCTCCAGAGAGAATTTGGAACGTAATCGGGCCTCAGCCCCTAAAGAGGCTGGGTTCAATGCTACGCAATTTGTAGCGCGTAACCTCTTTGAGATGACGCCCGAACGCTTGGTTGCCGACGGGCGTGCCGACAAGTGGTTGGTGGACCCGCCGCGTGAGGGCGCATTTGCTCTGGCCAAGGCGCTGGCCGATCTGAACCAGCAGCCGGCGGAGGGTGGCTCTTGGCCTGGCAACTGGGCGCCGCCCGAACGCATCGTCTATGTGAGCTGCAACCCCGCCACCTTGGCCCGCGATGCGGGCCTTCTGGTGCACCAAGGCGGCTACCGTTGCACGGCCGCGGGCGTGGTGAACATGTTTCCGCACACAGCGCATGTGGAAAGCATCGCGGTTTTTGAACGCGTCAAGCCGGTCTGATCGACCACTGCGTCCCAAAAAAAAGGGGACCAGCGGTCCCCTTTATCTTCGGCAGAGCCAAATCACTCTCGCTCGCCACCCATCAGGCCAAACAAGGCCAACATCGACTGAAACACGTTGAACACGTTCAAGTAAAGCGCCAGCGTGGCGCTGATGTAATTGGTCTCACCCCCATCGATGATGCGCTTGAGGTCGTAAACCATGAAGGCGCTGAAAATGCCGATCGCGGCCACCGACAAGGCCATCATGCCGGCGGACGAGCCCACGAACACGTTCACGATGCCGCCCACCATCAACACGATGGCGCCCACGAACAGCCATTTACCAAGTCCACTCAAGTCGCGCTTGATCACGCTGGCCAAGCTGGCCATCGCAAAGAAAACGCCAGCGGTGCCAGCAAACGCCAGCATGATCAGTTCAGAGCCGTTCTTGAAGCCCAGCACCATCGCGATCATGCGAGAAAGCATCAGGCCCATGAAAAAGGTGAAGCCGAGAAGCACTGGGACGCCAGCCGCAGAGTGCTTCGTTTTCTCGATCGCGAACATGAAGGCGAAAGCGCCGCCCAGGAACACGACCAACCCCAGCCCGCCGGTCAGTTGCAAGGTGATGCCGGTGGCCACACCAATCCACGCCCCCAACACCGTGGGGAGCATGCTGAGGGCCAGCAGCAAATAGGTGTTGCGCAGCACGCGATGGCGTACGGCGGCCAGCTCGCCATGGCCGTAGCCCAGCGTTTGGTCAATGGTCTGCACGTGGTCGTTCATGTGGTCACTCCTGTTTTAGGCTTGTAAGCCAGATACTAGCAGTCAAGATGTGGACACTCCCCATCTTCAACCGCAATACCTGCCGCTTGCCCGTGTTGGTCATTGCGATTTAGGTACAGTGGACTGTCAACAACGAAAAAAGTTTCCTCCATGAAAACCAAACACAGCCTAGAACTCGCAGACGTGAAAACCATTGCCGCTGCGGCGGAAGCAGAGGCGTTGAGAAACCAGTGGGCCGTCTCGATCGCGATCGTGGACGACGGCGGTCACCTGCTGTGGCTGCAGCGGCTGGACGGCGCTGCCCCGATTTCCGCTCAAATCGCGCCAGCCAAGGCACACACATCGGCCCTCGGGCGGCGCGAAAGCAAGGTCTATGAGGACGTCATCAACGGCGGGCGGATGTCTTTTTTGAGCGCGCCGGCCTTGCAAGGCATGCTCGAAGGTGGGGTGCCCATCTTGCGTGAGGGGCAATGCATTGGCGCGGTGGGGGTGAGCGGTGTCAAATCGCCCGAGGACGCCCAAATCGCCCGTGCCGGCATCGCAGCCTTGGGTTGACCATGGCGCTAGGGTCTCCAGCCGACCGTGCATGAATCGGATCAGGCCGATTCGATGCTTGTCCGGTTGAGCGAACAGCTCACCGGGTCATTTGGTCAAAATCAGTTTGCCTAACTTGGTGGCCTGCAAGCGGTAAACCGAGCCGTTGTGTACGATATCGACCGTTTTCTGGCCCTGAAGCAGCCATTGGCTGTCCACTGGTCGCACCGCGGCTGATGCTGGTCTCGGTCGTCCAGACCCGTCTGGGCAGGACACGCTCGGTGTGGCGTCCACCGAATCGACCAGTGAGGTGAGGGCGGTCCCGTCGCTTCGCGTCATCGGGTGCTCGCTTCCGTCACGAACCCGATTTTGCGCACGCCTGCGGACTGAGCGGCGGCCATGGCCTGAGCGACACGCTCGTAGCGCACCGAGCGGTCGCCCCGGATGTGCAACTCCGGCTGAGGGTCTT
>JAIXXF010000034.1 GCA_027490925.1 Comamonadaceae bacterium | reverse complement strand
GGAACCAACCCATCTCTATGGCGATGAAGCCGCACAGCAGACCCAGCGCCGACAAAGAAAATGCGACCGGAAAACCAATCAGCATGATCAAAATCAGGCCCGCAAACATCAGCGGGGCAAAGCTCTCCATGCTCATTGGAGTGGCCTTTCATAGTGCGTTTCCATCTCGTAGGCGCCATTCAACCAAGCGACGCGCTTGATCGCCTCCGACAGGCCTTGCAGCATCAACAAGGCGAACCCCAGGGGGATGAGCAGCATGGCTGGCCAGCGAACCAGCCCACCGGCGTTGCTCGACATCTCGCCGCTTTGGTACATGCTGACGAACATGGGCCAGGACAACGCGATCATCATCCCCATCACCGGCATCAAAAAAAACAAAATGCCCAGCAGATCCACCCAGACCTTGACCTTGGTCGGGTACCGGCCATACAACACGTCCACTCGCACATGTTCATTGAGCCGCAGCACTTGCGCGGCCCCCAACATCACCGCAGCGGCAAACAGGTACCACTGAATTTCCAGAAAAGCGTTGGAGCTCACGTTGAGTGCGTATCGCACCCCAGCATTGGCCGCGCTGATCAGGCAAGCGGCCAGCACGGCCCACTTCGCGACGACACCGAACCCGTCGGCGAACGCATCGATCCAACTGGCCAGTGCCAATGCCCTTTTCATAACAACGCCCTCATCACACCGCTTTCATGGTGGGTCTTTATTGCCGCTGGAGGCCCGCCGGAGAGGGGCTCGTGTGGGAAATCATATCAAGGCAAACAGGCCCCGACTCTCAACGATCAGGCATGAAAAAGCCCCGCAATGCGGGGCTCTCGAGGCGTTGCCATCACATCTGGCGGGGGGGTTTGTTTGGCGCCCCGACCGTCAAAGCTTTTGCTGGGCCATGAATGAGTCGAATCGGCCTTCAGCAAAGCGGAACCACAACACCTGGTCTCGCTGGAAATTGCGGAAGTCGGTGTAGATTTTTTTCCAGTCCTCGCTCTTGGCGGCCAGCTCACCGTATACCTCCATGGACGCTTTGAACGAGGCTTCCAGAATGGCGGGTGAAAAGGGCAACACTTTGGTCCCGGCGGCGACCAACTGCTTGAGCGCGGTGGGGTTCAACGAGTCGTACTTGGCCAACATGTCCACATGGGCGTGTGACGCCGCAGCCTCCACAATCGCCTTGTTCTCTGCCGACAGGGCGTCGAACGCTTTCTGGTTGATGAAAAAGTCGACCTCGGGACCGCCTTCCCACCAGCCAGGGTAGTAATAGAACGGCGCAACCTTGTTGAACCCGAGCTTTTGGTCGTCGTAAGGGCCGACCCATTCGGCCGCGTCAATGGTGCCCTTCTCCAGCGCCTGGTACACCTCGCCACCCGGCAGACTTTGCGGCACAGCGCCAAGCTTGGTCATGACCTCGCCGACCAGACCGCCGCCAAGGCGCATCTTCAAACCCTTCAGATCGGCGGCCGTCTTGATCTCTTTGCGGAACCATCCGCCCATTTGCGTGCCGGTGTTACCACCGGGCAGGCTGAACATGTTGTACTTGGCGTACAGCTCATTCATCAGCTTGCGGCCATTGCCGTGGTACATCCAGGCGTTCATCTGACGCGCGTTCATGCCGAACGGCACCGCCGAACCGATGGCAAAGGCAGGGTTCTTGCCGTAGAAGTAGTAAGGCACGCTGTGGGCGATTTCCACGGTCGCGTTTTGCACGCCGTCCACCACACCGAAGGCGGGCATCAACTCGCCACCTGCATGCACCGAGATTTCGAACTTACCGCCCGACATGGCACGCACCGCTTTGGCAAACACCTCCGCGCCGCCATAAATGGTGTCCAGCGATTTGGGGAAGCTGGACGCCAGCCGCCACCGTACGGCGGCCTGCGCATGCACGGCCGGGGCAATGCCGCTGGCCAGCACGCCAGCGATACCGGCTTGTTTGATGAGAGAACGACGGTCCATGGGGTGTCTCCTGGGTTGATGGTGTGCCCGACTGGCTAATGGCCAGACCGGCTTAGAAAAACCGCGATTGTAAAAAACGCCACATGGCCATCGGCGCGGGTTTTCCCTCGCGCCTGGGTCAAGCGGGCAGGCCAAGCCAACCCAACCTCAGTTCAAATGAGCCGGGTCTGCGACTGGGTTAGGAACCAGGGTGGGGAAGCGTTGTTGGATGGACCGGGCCATGCCCTCTGCATTCAAGCCCAACAGGGCCAGCAGCTGCGCAGGGTCGCCGTGTTCAATGAACTGGTCTGGCAAGCCCAGTTGCAGTAAAGGCTTGAGCACGCCCGCGGCGCTGAGCGCCTCACCCACGGCGCTTCCGGCACCCCCCATGGTCGCGCCTTCTTCCACCGTGACCAGTGCGTCATGCTGCGCCGCCACCTGAAGCAACAGGTCCACATCCAAAGGCTTGGCCCAACGCATGTTGACCACTGTGGCGTTGAACGTCTCGGCGACGGTCAGCGCCGGATACAGCAAGGTGCCGAACGCCAAGATGGCGATCTTCTGGCCTTGACGCCTGACTTCGCCCCTCCCAAAGGGCAAGGCGTTCAAGCCCGGTGCTGGAGTGACACCGGCGCCAGCGCCCCGGGGATAACGCACCGCCACCGGGTGGCTCTGCTCAAAGGCGGTGGTCAGCAGCTGCCGACACTCGCTTTCGTCGGCGGGGCAGGCCACACTGACGTTGGGGATGCAACGCAGGTAGGGGATGTCGTAAGCCCCCGCGTGGGTGGCGCCATCTGCGCCCACCAGACCGGCCCTGTCCAACGCGAACACCACGGGCAGGTTCTGAATCGCCACATCGTGGATCAACTGATCGTAGGCGCGCTGCAAAAAAGTGGAATATATGGCCACGACTGGCTTCAAGCCCTCGCAGGCCAGACCCGCGGCGAAGGTGACCGAGTGCTGCTCTGCGATGCCGACGTCGTAGTACCGGTCGGGAAAACGCCGATGAAACTCCACCATGCCCGACCCCTCTCGCATGGCCGGGGTGATACCCACCAGCCGCGGGTCCTGCTCGGCCATGTCGCACAGCCATTGTCCAAACACTTGGGTAAAAGTGGTCTTGGGCGCGGTGGCGGGCTTGGTCAGGCCGACCGCCGGGTCGAACTTGCCTGGTCCGTGATAGGCGATCGGGTCGGCTTCAGCGAGCTTGTAACCCTGACCCTTTTTGGTCACCACATGCAGAAACTGCGGACCGGGGCTGGTCGCCATCAGGTGCTTGATGTTCTCCAGCGTGGGGATGAGCGAGTCGAGGTCGTGGCCATCGATCGGCCCGATGTAATTGAAGCCAAACTTCTCAAACAGCGTCGCGGGCACCACCATGCCTTTGGCGTGCTCTTCGAACCGTTTGGCCAACTCAAACAGCGGTGGCAATGGCTTGAGCACCTGCTTGCCTACGTTCTTGGCGGCGGCGTAGAACTGCCCGCTCATCAATTGCGCCAAATAACGATTGAGCGCACCCACCGGGGGACTGATCGACATGTCGTTGTCGTTCAACACCACCAGCAACTTGCCGGGAGAAACACCCGCGTTGTTCAGGGCCTCAAAGGCCATGCCTGCGCTCATCGCGCCGTCGCCGATGACCGCGACCGCGTAACGGTTCTCACCTTTTTGATGTGCGGCCAGCGCCATGCCCAGAGCGGCGGAAATAGAGGTGCTGGAATGCGCCGTGCCGAATGTGTCGTACTCGCTTTCGGCGCGTTGCGGAAAACCCGACAAGCCTCCCAACTGGCGCAACGATCCCATGCGGTCACGCCGCCCTGTGAGGATTTTGTGCGGGTAGGTCTGGTGGCCCACGTCCCACACCAGTCGGTCGTAGGGTGTGTTGAACACCGCGTGCAAGGCCACAGTGAGTTCGACCGTTCCGAGGTTGGAACTCAGGTGACCGCCGGTCTTGGACACGTTGTCGAGCACGCATTGGCGAACCTCGTCCGCCAGTGGCTTGAGCTGTGTCCGGCCCAGGCGGCGCAGGTCGGCAGGTGAGTGGATTTGCGACAGCAGCGGGTAAGTAGAGGGATTGGACATGGACTTTAGGGGCTCTGGTTTCCGAGACGACTCTGGGACAGGCACACGTTCACGGGAGGTATTCCAGCAGGTTCGATCACCGGCTCAGTGTGAGCGGTTCACCACCATGTTGGCCAGCGCGTGGAGCGCCAGCGTGTTGGACAAGCCGCTGCCAGCGAGTGCGTCCAATGCCTGGGTGAGCAGCTTTTGTGCGTAAGCGCTCGCCGCTGGCAAACCCAGCAACGACACGTAAGTGGGCTTGTCTTGCGCCGCGTCTTTGCCTGCGGTCTTGCCCAAAGTTGCCGAGTCGGCGGTCACATCCAAAATGTCGTCAACCACCTGAAAGGCCAGCCCCACCGCAGCGCCGTAGGTGGCGAGCGCCTGCTGCGCGAGGGCTGGGGCGTCAGCGCTGGCCAGGCCCATCATCACGCTGCCCTGGAGCAGTGCACCGGTTTTGAGCCGGTGCATGGTGCTGAGCTCGCCCTCGGTCAGGGCGACCCCCACGCTGGCGAGGTCGATGGCTTGACCACCAGCCATGCCGTCAAAACCGGCCGCACGTGCCAGCAATCGGCACAGCTTCGCCTGGATCGCAGGCGGGATGCTGCCGTCGTCTGGCGTGAGCAGCTCAAACGCCAGCGCCTGGAGCGCGTCGCCCGCCAGGAGCGCCATCGCCTCCCCGTAAGCCACGTGCACGGTGGGCTTGCCCCGGCGCAGCACGTCGTTGTCCATGCAGGGCAAGTCGTCGTGCACCAACGAGTAGGCGTGGATGAGTTCGACCGCGCAAGCCGACCGGAGTGCCGCCGCGTGGATTTGCGCGCGCTGCTCGTTTGCGGCGTCACTGGCCAGCGCCTCCGCTGCCGCCATGACGAGCAGGGGCCGCAGGCGCTTGCCACCGTCCAGCACGGCATAGCGCATGGCCCCACCCAAACCGGCGGGTGCGCCTTCGGGCACCCACAGCGACAGAGCCTGTTCCACCCGGGCCAGCCGGTCGGTGCTCCATGCGCTCAGATCAAAACCCGCGCTCACGCCACCCACGCCTTGAGCGTGCCATCTTCCAACAGCTGGATCTGTTGGTCCACCGCTTCCAGCTGGCCACGGCAGAACGCCAACAGCTCGGCGCCGCGCCGGTAACCCGACAGCAGCTGCTCCAGTGGCAACTGGCCGGATTCGATCCGAGCGATCAGTTGCTCCAGTTCTTCGAGCGCGGATTCGTAGCTGGCGGGTTGGCCCAGAGAAGGCGCCACAGGCGGGGTTGCTTTGGCCATGGGGGGTGGTGTTTAAAACGAGGATTTTAGGCCCAGGGTGCTGGGGGACACGCCAACCCAGGGACTAACGCAGAGCATGGGCGTCGGCAGGTACAATCACAAGCCGTTTACTGAACGCCCCGTGCCCGCGCTCTGGCGCCTACCCTCCCTGTGGGGAGTCTTTAGGTCAGGACTCGATGTCTGATTTAAGTCTTCAACTGCAGCAGGCCGCAAGTCAGCTTCCAGTTTCCAGCTATTTTGATGAGGCGCTGTTCCAGCGCGAGCTGACCACACTGTTCCAGAATGGGCCGCGTTATGTCGGCCACAGGTTGTCAGTGTCCCAGGTGGGGGACTACCACGCGCTGCCGCAAGAGGGCGAAGGCCGCGCGCTGATCCACACACCCAACGGCATCGAACTCGTCTCCAACGTCTGCCGCCATCGGCAGGCGGTCATGCTCAAGGGGCGTGGAACGCTGAACGCCACCCAGCCCGGAAGCGCAGGTGGCCACATCGTTTGCCCACTGCACCGCTGGACCTACAGCGGCGGCGACACATCACCCGCGGGCCAGCTGATCGGCGCACCCCACTTTGAGACAGACCCTTGCCTGAATCTGAACAACTATCCATTGCAGGAATGGAATGGTCTGCTTTTCGAGCAAAACGGACGCCACGTGGCCGCCGACATGGCGGGACTGGGCCCGTTGGCCGACCTTGATTTTTCCGGTCATGTGCTCGACCGGGTGGTGATGCACGAATGCAACTACAACTGGAAGACCTTCGTGGAGGTCTACCTGGAGGACTACCACGTTGGGCCCTTCCACCCAGGTTTGGGCGGCTTCGTGACTTGCGACGACCTGCGCTGGGAATTCAAGCCCCACTACTCGGTGCAAACCGTGGGCGTGGCCAACCGGTTGGGCAAAGCCGACGCGTCGGGCGGCTCTCCGGTCTACGAACGCTGGCAGGCCGCGCTGCTGGCCTACCGCAACAACCAACCGCCCAAGTATGGTGCGATCTGGCTGACTTACTACCCACACATCATGGTGGAGTGGTACCCGCATGTGTTGACCGTCTCCACCCTGTTCCCCATCGGACCCCAAAAGACGATGAACATGGTGGAGTTCTACTACCCAGAGGACATCGCCGCGTTTGAACGCGAGTTCGTGGAGGCGCAGCAAGCCGCTTACATGGAGACCTGCGAAGAAGACGACGAGATCGCCTTGCGCATGGACGCCGGACGCCGGGCGTTGCTGGCCCGCGGTGATAACGAGTTCGGCCCTTACCAGAGTCCGATGGAAGACGGCATGCAACACTTCCATGAGTGGTACCGGAACGCCATGGGCGCCACGATCGCCTGACACCAGCTGAAGGCTATAGCTGTGGTTTTCATAGCTACATATCCAATTTCAGCAAGGGCTGCCGCCCAGAAAATCATTTAATCACCGTGCAAGCCTTGTGGATGCTGTTGGCGGCACTTATTTTCGCCACCATGGCGGTGTGCGTGAAATACGCCTCTGTGCACTTCTGCAGCGCTGAACTGGTGTTCTACCGAGGGTTGATCAGCACCCTCTTCATGCTCGCGCTGGCGCGTGGCACTGGCGTGCGTTTGGCCACCCCAGTGCCCGCGATGCACCTGTGGCGCAGCCTGATGGGCGTGTTCGCACTCGGCTCGTGGTTCTACGCCATCGCCGAACTGCCGCTGGCGACCGCGATGACGCTGAACTACATGAGCAGCGTGTGGATCGCCGCTTTCTTGGTCGGCGGTAGCCTCGTGTGGGGTCGCGGCGTGCAGGGGGCTTTGGTGCTGACCGTGCTGGTGGGCTTTGGGGGCGTGGTGATGGTGTTGCGCCCCACCCTGGAGACCGACCAATTGTTCGCAGGCTTGGTCGGGCTGCTGTCTGGTGTTGGCACCGCGTTGGCCTATTTGCAGGTCACCGAGCTGGCGCGTGCGGGTGAGCCCGAGCCGCGCACCGTATTTTATTTTGCGGTGGGCTCCCTGCTGGTGGGCGCTGTGGCGCTGGTATTCACTGGCCTGTCGCCCTGGCCAGGCCAGGCAGGCTGGTGGCTTCTGCCCGTGGGTCTATTGGCATCTCTGGGGCAACTGTGCATGACCCGCGCCTACAGCCGCGGGCCCACCCTGCTGGTGGCCAACATGCAATACGCCGGCATCGTTTTCGCGGCGGGCTACAGCCTGCTGCTGTTCGGCGACCGCATCCCCCCAATGGCGTGGGCGGGCATGGCCGTCATTGTGGCCAGCGGCATCGCCGCCACCGCGCTGCGTTCCCGCGGCGCACCATCGCCGGACACAACACCACCGAGCCAACGCACCTGACCCACACCTGCCCATGACCACACAGACCCACACCTCGCTGATCTCCGCCGAGCAACTCCAAGCCCTGCAGCGCTCCGGCCAACCGCTCGCAGTGTTCGACTGCAGCTTCGATCTGATGCAGCCCGAAGCCGGCCGGGCCCAGTTCGAGCAAGCCCACATCCCGGGCGCCCGTTACGTTCACCTCGACACCGATCTGAGCGCGAAAACCCCAGGCAGCGGCCCGGCCGCGTCCAGCGGGAGACACCCTCTGCCCAGCCGCGAGTGGTTCGCAGCCTGGCTGGGCTGCGCAGGTGTTCACAACGGCATGCAAGCCGTGGTGTACGACCGCAACGGCGTCAACTTTTGCGGCCGACTGTGGTGGATGCTGAAGTGGGTCGGGCATGACCATGTGGCGGTGCTCGATGGCGGGCTGCAAGCATGGCTGGATTCTGGCGGGGCCACGGCGTCTGGCCTGTCAGCGCGTGCGTCCTCCACCGTGTTCGACTTGCGACCGCCATTGGTCGACTTGGTGACCAGTGCGCAAGTGCTGGCTGGTCTGAACAACGGGCACCAGACTTTGGTCGACGCACGCGCAACGCCCCGCTACAAGGGCGAGGTCGAGCCGCTGGACCCGGTGGCAGGGCACATCCCCGGGGCTCTGAACCGTCCTTTCCAACTCAATCTCGGCGCCGATGGCCGCTTCAAACCCGCGGCCCAACTCAAATCCGAGTTCGAATCGCTGCTCGCTGACAGCGATCCGGGTACTGTGGTGCACCATTGCGGCAGCGGAGTGAGCGCAGTGCCCAACCTTTTGGCGATGGCCATTGCTGGGTTGGGCAACACATCTCTTTACGCAGGCAGCTGGAGCGAATGGTGCAGCGACCCGACCCGGCCGGTGGCGCAGGGTTGAAAGGCTTCACAAGCCAACGCTACACTGACTCGATGTACCTGTTAGCCAACCGACCTCTTCTGAAACAATGGCTCCGGGCCGCCGCACTTGTCGCTGCGATGTCTTGTCTGCTGGTCCACCCCGTCTTCGCCCAAAGGGCCGATGCTGACCCGCCCGGTCTCTCGCCGCAACAGGCCGCACAGAACAAGCAAAACCAAGGACAGATCGCGGCCACCGGGTGGCTGCAGCTTCTGGACGTGGGCGACTGGGGCGGCTCATGGGAGCGTGCCAGCCCCAAATTTCGCAGCTTGGTGCCGTTGGACAAATGGATGGATGGCGTCCCGCAGCTGCGCAAACCCTTTGGCCGCTTCGTATCCCGGACGTTGGTGGAGTCCAACCACCGCACCGCCATGCCAGGCTTGCCCCCAGGTCAGTACGTTAGCACCCGCTTCAGCACACAGTTCAGCAACCAACCCAACGTGACTGAGGTGGTCACAGCCGTTTTGGACACCGATGGCCGCTGGCGGGTCGTGGGCTACTACGCCAAGTGACGGCCCTCAGAGGGTAACGGTCAAGCTCTGTTCACCTTCCTAGCGAAGCGTAGTCAAATTCCAAAGGGGTCCTCCGGCAGGGGCTGCGGCGCCAGCAGGTCTGACTGGTATCCAACGTCAGCGGTCGACACGGCAGCCTTGCTCGGGGCGCGGCGGGCAGACGATTTGCTTTTGGGCGGAGGTACCGACACGGAAGCCGCGTAGTTGATCGCCAAGGCATGCAGAATCGCGGCGGTGATTTCAGCGTTGGAGATGCCCGCGCCCGCCACGATCTGCCGGGCGTAAGCCAATTGCTGCTGGGTCAAAGCGGCGGCCTGAGCCAACCGATAGAGTTGTTCTTCCGAAAGCCCCGCTGGTTCCGACATGTTTGTCTCCGGTGGGCGCCCCGATGGCCGCCCCTCTTTTGGTCCAGTATGCCTCAGCATTCTGGGCACCGGCGATACTGCATGGCAGACCCGATTGAAGCGGTCTGTCGATCCCAACCACTGCCATGGCGAGCGCCCAACCCCCACTGCCCTGGCTCGCGCCGGGCGAGCCTTTTCCCGATGTGAGTTCGGCCTGGGAAACCCACAGCCCTGCGCCCGGTCTGCTGGCCGCAGGTGGCGTACTGGACGTGCCCACGCTGGTGAACGCTTACGCAAATGGCGTTTTCCCGTGGTTTTCAGACGACCAGCCCATTCTCTGGTGGAGTCCAGACCCAAGGATGGTCCTGCACACCGCCGAGTTCCGTTTGCACCGGTCGCTGCGCAAAACGCTGAACCGCTTTCGCCACAGCCCGCAGTGCGAAGTTCGTTTTGACCACGACTTTGAAGCCGTGATACGCGCATGTGCACAAGCACCGCGAGCAAGCCAGGCCGGCACCTGGATCGTGCCCGGCATGGTCAACGCCTACACAGCGCTGCACCGAGCGGGGTATGCACACAGCGTCGAATGCTGGGTGGACGGCGCGTTGGTGGGTGGGCTTTACTGCGTCAACATTGGCCAGGCGTTGTATGGTGAGTCGATGTTCGCTGCAGCGACGGACGCATCAAAAATCGCGTTGGCCGCGTTGGTGGCCTTCGCGCGCACCCACGGACTGGCAGTGATCGACTGCCAACAAAACACCCGCCACCTGGCGTCGCTCGGTGCGCGCGAAGTGCCGCGCGCCGAATTTCTGGCGCACGTGAGGCAAAGCCTCGTGCATCGCGCGCCCACATGGCAATTTGAGCCGATATACTGGGATTCACTTCTTAGAGACACGGCGTGACGCACCTCCAAGACCTGCCGATTCAGGCGCTCCAGTTTTACGCCACGGCCCCCTACCCCTGCAGCTATCTGTCTGACCGGCAAGCCCGGTCTCAAGTGGCCACTCCCAGCCACCTCATCAACAACGACGCGTACTCCAGCCTCCTCGCCACCGGCTTCCGGCGCAGCGGCATGTTCACCTACCGACCGTACTGCGACGGGTGCCAGGCTTGTGTGCCCTTGCGGGTGCCAGTGGCCACATTCCGGCCCAACCGCAGCCAGCGCCGTTGCTGGAAATTCCACATACGTCTCCAGGCCCGTGCGCTGCACCTGTGCTTCGTGCCGGAGCACTACCAGCTTTACCTGCGCTACCAAAACGGTCGTCACGCGGGCGGCGGCATGGACCAAGACAGCATCGATCAGTACAGCCAGTTCCTGCTGCAAAGCCGCGTGAATTCCCGACTCGTTGAATTCAGGGACACCGAACCAGACGGGAGCGCTGGCGCACTGCGGATGGTTTCCATCATTGACGTGCTAGACGAAGGCATCTCGGCGGTCTACACCTTCTACGAACCTGACACGTCGGCCAGTTATGGCACCTACAGCATTCTGTGGCTGATTGACCAAGCGCGCCGGTTGGGTCTGCCCCATGTGTACTTGGGCTACTGGATCCGTAACAGCGCCAAGATGGCATACAAGGCGCGCTTTTGCCCACACGAATTGCTCCAAGACGGCGTCTGGTTGCCTGCCCAGACCGGCGAAAACTCACCTCTATAGATTTCACATTGTAAAATCTGGCAAACTTTTGAAGCCAGATGGCATGAAAAACAACGACGGTTCCACGCCAACACGCCCCGCCATCCAAGTGATCGAACGGGTGTTCGCGCTGATTGACGTGCTGGCCTCGCGTGAACACCCCATGTCGCTGAAGGACCTGAGTGAACTGACCGGCCTCCATCCGTCCACTGCCCATCGCATCCTGAGCGATCTGACCCTCGGCCGCTACGTCGACAGGCCCGAAGCCGGCAGCTACCGCTTGGGCATGCGATTGTTGGAGCTGGGCAACCAGGTGAAAGCCAGGCTGAACGTGCGCGACGTGGCCCTGGGTCCCATGCGCGCGTTGCACCGCCTGATCCAACAACCGGTCAACCTCAGCCTTCGTCAAGGCGATGAGATCGTCTACGTGGAGCGCGCTTACAGCGAACGCTCGGGCATGCAGGTGGTGAGGGCGATCGGGGGGCGAGCGCCGTTGCACCTGACCTCGGTCGGTAAGTTGTTTCTGGCTGTGGACGTCCCACAGCGGGTGCAGGCATACGCGATACGAACGGGCCTGCACGGCCAAACCCACAACAGCATCACGCAGTTATCCATTCTGTTGAAAGAACTAGAGGTGGTTCGCCAACAGGGTATCGCACGCGACAACGAAGAACTGGAACTCGGGGTGCGGTGCGTCGCAGCGGGCATCCATGATGACCACGGCAAGCTGGTTGCTGGCCTGTCTATTTCAGCACCATCCGACAGATTGGAAGACGGTTGGCTCACTGAACTCCGAGCCACTGCCAATGAGATTTCGGTGGCATTGGGTCATCTGCGATCAATACCGACTCAAACAACTCCCACCCTCAGTAGACCAGAAACGCAGGCGAACTAGGCAGTCCAGTTCAACGCCTGGGGTGTTGGCACTCGTTGCCGGTCACCAGACGCCACGGAATCAGCCCGAAACGTGTTTGACGGAGGGCGTCAGGCCATTCCCCCCGGTTCCGGGATGGTCTTCCACCCAACGGCGCACACGCTCAGCGTCTCCCAGTCGGCTGTATTTGCCAACCGAGTCCAAGAACACCATGATCAGCTTGCGGCCAGCCACCTTGGTTTGCATCACCAGGCACTGACCCGCTTCCGAGATGTATCCCGTCTTTTGCAAACCAATGTCCCACTGCGGATTGCTCACCAAACGGTTGGTGTTGTTGAACTGCAAAGTGCGGTGTCCCACCGCCACTTGATGGCCCGTTGATGTAGACAGTGCGCGGATTCGGGCGTCTTTGGATGTCTCATTGACGAGCAGAGCCAAATCTTGCGCACTCGACTGGTTTCTGCTCGACAAGCCAGTGGGTTCCACATACCGGCTGTCCTTCATGCCAATCAAGGCGGCCTTGGCGTTCATCAAACGCACAAAATTCGTCAACCCTCCGGGGTGGGTTCTCCCAAGCGCGTGCGCTGCCCGATTTTCACTGCTCATCAAAGCGAGGTGAAGCAATTCGCCCCGGGTGAGACGGGTACCCACCCTCAGGCGAGATCGGCTGCCTTTTTCGGTGTCCACATCGTCTTGGGTGATGGTGATCACTTTGTCCATTGGCAGGTTGGCCTCGCTCACGATCAACGCTGTCATCAACTTGGTGATGGAGGCTATGGGGAGGACCGCCCCATCGTTCTTGCTGAACAACACCTCGTTGGTGTCTTGATCCATCACCAGCACCGAGCTGGACCGCAGAGACAAAGCGTCGGTGGTGGCGTGGAGACCAGCCAGTTGCCCGAACGATGGTTTTGGGGGTGCCGCAAAGCGGGCTGCTGACGCCCGACGGGCGTTGGCGCTGACAGGCAATGAGGCCCTTGGACGCACCACCCCCACACGGGCCATGGCAGGCTTGCGAACCACTGCGCGGGCTGGCTTGGTCGCCGACTTGTTGGTTGGAGGCTTTTTAACCCCCTGAGCGGGGGTTGGGGCCACTTTCGCGACCGCAGGCGCAGTCCCCATCACAGACACCATGCAAGCAGTGGCCAGCAGGCGGGCAACGAAGGTCAGGGCAGGGGACATCGGGAGCATTCTCCGAGGGCGCCGAATAGGCATTGAGTGAGTTTATCCAAAGGAAAAATGTTGCACAAGATCAACAACTTGCGGAACACACCTAAAGTCACGTTCCTCAGACCAAGGAGTTGGTTGAACTCATCCCTGTGCAGCCACCCGGTCGGCCTTGCTGTGCAACTTGTTCAGCGCGCTCAAGTAGGCCTTGGCAGATGCCACGATGATGTCTGGATCGGCGCCGACACCGTTGACCACGCGACCACTGTTTTGCAGGCGCACGGTCACCTCGCCTTGGCTTTCTGTGGAACCGCTGATGGCATTGACCGAGTACAAAACCATCTCGGCACCGCTCTTGACATGGGCTTCGATGGCTTTCAGCGAGGCGTCGACTGGGCCGTTGCCCTCTGAGACGCTTTTGACTTCCTCACCATTGGCGGTGAACACCACGGTGGCCTGCGGCCGCTCCCCGGTTTCGCTGTGTTGCGAGAGCGACACGAAAGCGAACCGCTCTTTCTCATGGGTCACGCTTTCGTCGCTCACCAATGCCAAGATGTCTTCGTCGAAGATCTCGCTTTTGCGGTCTGCCAGTTCCTTGAACTTGGCGAAAGCAGTGTTTGCCTCAGCCTCACTTTGCAGCTGAATGCCGAGGTCCTGCAAACGCTGCTTGAAGGCATTGCGACCGCTCAGCTTACCCAACACGATCTTGTTGGCACTCCAGCCCACGTCTTCCGCCCGCATGATTTCGTAGGTGTCGCGTGCTTTCAACACGCCATCTTGGTGAATGCCAGACGCGTGGGCGAAAGCGTTGGCCCCAACCACAGCCTTGTTGGGCTGCACCACAAAACCGGTGGTTTGGCTCACCATCCGGCTGGCGGCCACGATGTGTTGGGTGTCGATGCCCAAATCAAGACCAAAGTAGTCTCGGCGTGTCTTTACCGCCATCACCACCTCTTCGAGGGAGCAGTTCCCCGCACGCTCGCCCAGGCCGTTGATCGTGCACTCGATCTGCCGCGCGCCACCAATCTTCACACCCGCGAGCGAATTGGCCACGGCCATGCCCAGGTCGTTGTGACAGTGCACCGACCAAATCGCCTTGTCGGAGTTGGGAATGCGTTCGCGCAAAGTCTTGATGAAGTTGCCATACAACTCAGGCACCGCATAACCCACCGTGTCGGGCACGTTGATGGTTGAGGCGCCCTCAGCGATCACCGCTTCGATCACTCGGCACAAAAAATCGACATCGCTGCGGTATCCGTCTTCTGGGCTGAACTCGACATCACCTACCAAGTTGCGAGCGAAACGCACCGACTGCTTGGCTTGCTCAAACACCTGGTCACGCGTCATGCGCAACTTCTTTTCCATGTGCAATTCGCTGGTAGCGATGAAAGTGTGGATGCGCGAGCGGGGCGCACCTTTCAGGGCCTCAGCGGCACGCGAAATGTCACGGTCATTTGCGCGAGACAAAGAACACACTGTGGAGTCTTTGATGTGGTTGGCCACCAACTGCACCGCTTCGAAGTCGCCGTTGGAACTGGCCGCGAATCCAGCCTCGATCACATCGACACGCAAACGCTCCAACTGTCGCGCAATGCGCAGCTTTTCGTCTTTGGTCATGGAAGCGCCGGGCGACTGCTCGCCGTCGCGCAATGTGGTGTCGAAAATGATCAATTGGTCAGACATTTGAATGCTCCTTTTCGCTGTTGGCTCATCCGCAACCCAAAAACCCAAACGCAAAGAAAAAGGCCCGTTGCAGATGCATACGGGCCTTTGGAAGTTGTGCGTTCGCGCTACTGATTCCGCCCGTGTTGGCGTAGCAGCAGTAGCGCAAAGGCGAAGATGTTCATGTATGCAATGTAGCACATGCGAGCACGCCCATGGGCCACCGCGAGCGGCAATGCGTCACACCACTGCCTCATTTGTGCAGTCCACGCTCTTCTGGCTCGTCGGTCGACGTGCTAATCACGCTGGTTCTCAGACCATTCGCGCGGCGCCATGCGTAGATCACATAGCCACTCAGCCCATATCCAACGAACAACGCCAGCAGCACCGTAGGGGGGTGGACGTTGATCACCGCAATACCCAGGGCGATGGCCACAATCACCGCAAACGGGACACTTTTCTTCATTTGCACGTCTTTGAAGCTGTAAAACGGCAAGTTGGTGACCATGGTCAAACCTGAAAACAGCGCCAGCGCGAACATGGGCCACGCCACATCACGACCGTCCAACCCGGTCTCTGTCGCGATCCAGATGAATCCCGCCATGAGAGCTGCTGCGGCCGGTGACGGCAACCCCTGAAAATAGCGTTTGTCCACCACCCCAGTGTTCACGTTGAACCGGGCCAAACGCAGCGCCGCACACGCACAGTAAACAAAGGCCGCCATCCAGCCCCAACGGCCCAAACCCTTGAGCGACCATTCGTAGGCGATGAGTGCAGGTGCCGCACCGAACGACACCATGTCGGCCAATGAGTCCATTTGCTCGCCGAAAGCGCTCTGGGTGTTGGTCATGCGAGCGACGCGGCCATCCAAGCTGTCCAAAACCATCGCGCAAAAGATACCCACAGCGGCCATGTCGAAGCGCGCATTCATCGCCATTACCACCGCATAGAAGCCGCCAAACAGCGCCGCAAGGGTGAACAGATTGGGCAGCACATAGATGCCCTTGCGCGGTTTTCGCAAGCTGGGCAGATTTTCGGTGTCTGCGGACTCATGGAGGCCAGTTTCTTGCATAAATCTGGGCTGAGCCCTGGTCAAAATGGGTTGTATTGCTATCGATAAAGTAGCAGAAACACAGAGGCCGTGGCGCGTGGATGGTTCCTGCGGAGGTGCCAAGGGTTTGCATAACCGCTCTGCAGTTTAAGCCAACGCCTGGACTCCACCAATTACAAAGGCCACCGAGGTGGCCTTGTGAATGGTGCTGAAAATGCTCAGTTACGGGTTTGGTCAACCAGCTTGTTTTTGGCGATCCAGGGCATCATGGCGCGCAGCTTGGCACCCACCACCTCAATTTGGTGCTCGGCGGTCAAACGGCGGCGTGCGGTCATACTGGGGTAGCCAGTACGGCCTTCCAAGATGAACATCTTGGCGTACTCGCCGGTCTGAATGCGCTTCAACGCGTTACGCATGGCTTCGCGGCTCTCGGCGTTGATGACTTCAGGGCCGGTCACATACTCGCCGTATTCGGCATTGTTGGAAATCGAGTAGTTCATGTTGGCGATGCCGCCTTCATAGATCAGGTCCACGATCAGCTTGAGCTCGTGCAAGCATTCGAAGTAGGCCATCTCCGGGGCATAGCCGGCTTCGACCAGGGTCTCGTAACCCATCTTGATCAGTTCCACCGCGCCGCCGCACAACACGGCCTGCTCGCCGAACAAGTCGGTCTCGGTTTCTTCTTTGAAGTTGGTCTCGATGATGCCGGCCTTGCCACCACCGTTGGCCATGGCGTAGCTCAACGCGAGGTCTCGGGCGCGGCCCGACTTGTCTTGGTGGATCGCGATCAAATGGGGCACACCGCCGCCTTGGGTGTAGGTGTTACGCACCGTGTGGCCTGGGGCCTTGGGTGCGACCATCCACACGTCGAGATCGGCACGGGGAATGACCTGGTTGTAATGCACGTTGAAACCGTGCGCAAACACGAGCGAAGCACCTTGCTTGATGTTCGGCTCGACATTGTTGCGGTACACCTCGGCGATCTGCTCGTCGGGCAACAAAATCATGACCACGTCGGCCGCCTTGACGGCGTCGTTGACTTCCATCACGGTCAGGCCCGCCTTGCCGACCTTGTCCCAGGATGCGCCGCCTTTGCGCAAACCCACAACGACCTTGACACCGCTGTCATTCAGGTTCTGTGCGTGCGCATGGCCCTGCGAGCCGTATCCGATGATGGCAACCGTTTTGCCCTTGATCAGGCTCAGGTCACAGTCTTTGTCGTAAAAAACCTTCATGGTCACTCCTGTTGAAATTCGTTGGGGTTGGTGGGATGAGCGCGTTCACACGCGCAAGATGCGTTCACCGCGACCAATGCCGCTAGAACCGGTTCGCACTGTCTCCAAGATCGCGCTGCGGTCGATCGCCTCCAGGAAGGCGTCGTTCTTGCTCTGGTCGCCGGTGAGTTCAATGGTGTAGCTTTTTTCGGTCACATCGATGATGCGACCGCGAAAGATGTCTGCCATGCGCTTCATCTCTTCTCGCTCTTTGCCCACCGCTCGCACCTTCACCATCATCAGCTCGCGCTCGGTATAAGCCCCTTCGGTCAGGTCCACCACCTTCACCACCTCGATCAATCGGTTCAGATGTTTGGTGATCTGTTCAATGACGTCTTCAGAACCGTGGGTCTGTATGGTCATGCGCGACAAGCTTGGGTCTTCGGTCGGGGCAACGGTCAGGCTCTCGATGTTGTAACCGCGGGCTGAGAACAGTCCCACCACGCGAGACAGGGCGCCGGGTTCGTTTTCAAGCAAGACAGCAATGATGTGTTTCATGGTGATTCCTCTTTTCGCCGCCCTCCCCCTGCGCCGGTAAGCGCAGGGCTCGGCGGGCGATAGATTCGTCCAGTTGTTGATGAATATGGAGCGGCAAAGCAGGTTCGAAAACCGGCTTTGCACCAACGCTGTGCCCGTTACAGATCTTCCGAACCCAGAAGCATCTCAGTGATGCCTTTGCCGGCCTGTACCATGGGGAACACGTTTTCGGTGGGATCGGTCCGGAAATCCATGAACACGGTGCGGTCCTTCAGCTTGCGGGCTTCGCGCAGCGCAGGCTCGACGTCTTGTGGGCGCTCAATCAACATGCCCACGTGGCCATAGGCCTCTGCCAACTTCACGAAGTTTGGCAATGCATCCATGTAGCTGTGACTGTAGCGGCCCTCGTAATCGAGTTCTTGCCATTGGCGGACCATGCCGAGGTAGCGGTTGTTCAACGCCATCACCTTGATCGGCGTGTTGTACTGCAAACACGTCGAAAGCTCTTGGATGCACATCTGTACAGAGCCCTCGCCTGTCACGCAATAGACCTCGCTGTCCGGTTTAGCCAACTTGATGCCCATGGCGTATGGGATTCCCACCCCCATGGTGCCCAAACCGCCAGAGTTGATCCAGCGTCGTGGTTCATTGAACTTGTAAAACTGGGCAGCCCACATTTGGTGCTGGCCAACGTCGGACGTGATGTACGTGTCCACGTCTTTGGTCATGTTCCAGAGGGTTTCGATCACAAATTGCGGCTTGATCACGTCCTTGTTGGCGCGGTCGTATCGCAGGCAATCGCGTTTGCGCCAACCGTCGATCGTGTTCCACCAACCGCCTAGGGCATCGGCGTCTGGCTTCAAACCCGATTCCTTAATCATGGCGATCAATTCGGTCAGCACGTCCTTCACATCCCCCACGATCGGGATGTCGACCTTCACCCGCTTGGAGATGCTGGACGGGTCAATATCGATGTGGATGATCTTGCGGTCGTTCTGGGCAAAGTGCTTGGGGTTACCAATCACGCGGTCATCAAACCGAGCCCCCACTGCCAACAAAACGTCGCAGTTCTGCATCGCGTTGTTGGCTTCTACGGTGCCGTGCATGCCCAACATGCCGAGGAACTTAGGGTCTGTCGCCGGGTAAGCGCCCAGCCCCATCAGGGTGTTGGTACAGGGGTAACCCAGCATATCTACCAGCGTACGCAGCTCTGCCGACGCATTGCTCAACAGCACACCGCCCCCGGTGTAGATGTAAGGCCGCTTGGCGTGCATCAGCAGTTGTAGCGCCTTTCGGATCTGGCCACCGTGGCCTTTTCGTACCGGGCTGTAGGAGCGCATTTCTACGCTTTCCGGGTAGCCAGCGTACGGGGTTTTGTTGAAAGAGACGTCTTTTGGGATGTCAACCACCACCGGGCCTGGCCGACCCGTGCGCGCGATGTGGAAGGCTTTCTTCATGGTTTCCGCCATTTGCCGCACATCCTTCACCAAGAAGTTGTGCTTGACGATCGGCCGAGTGATGCCGACGGTGTCGCACTCTTGGAAAGCGTCCAGACCAATGGCGTGAGACGGCACCTGCCCGGTGATGATCACCATCGGGATGCTGTCCATGTAGGCGGTCGCGATGCCGGTGATGGCATTCGTCACACCAGGGCCGGAAGTCACCAACGCCACACCCACGTCTCCGGTGGCGCGTGCGTACCCGTCGGCAGCGTGAACCGCTGCCTGCTCGTGTCGGACCAGCACGTGCTGGATGGTGTCTTGTTTGTAAAACGCGTCGTAGATGTGCAGCACGGCACCACCCGGATAGCCCCAGACGTACTTCACGTTTTCAGCCTGCAGAGACTTGACGAGAATTTCTGCACCACGCAGTTCGGGCACAGTGTCGTTGGCAGACGCGGCAGCCGCCGACGCGATTTCAGCTTTGGAGATGTCCATGATCAACCTTTGTGATTTTCTCTGACGAAAAACCTTGGGTGCTTCTTCGCAAGCCTTTGTGGGGCTGCGTTGAAACTTGAGGCCAGCAGACATGGGCGAGCGATTTTGCCGCCGGACTGTGACCCGTTTGCCGTAGATTTGCAGCCAACATTATCGCACTGGACAACCTACCCCATCAAAGCCTCTTTATCGTGCCACGGGCTGGGGTGCCATAATCCGCGCAAATTTGGGAAACGGGCGACCAATTGCCTACCCGTTTTCCCTCATCACTTTAGCTACCCGCCTTGGCCACCGAAAAAGAACTCTCGGACTTCCTCAAAAGCGTGGAAAAGCGCGCGTTCAAGCGCTCCTTTTATCACGTGCGAGATGAAGAGGCGGCACTGGACATCGTGCAAGACAGCATGATGAAGTTGGCCGAACACTACGGCGACAAGCCCGCTCAAGAGCTGCAAATGCTGTTCCAGCGGATCCTCTCAAACTGCACTCTGGATTGGTTTCGGCGTCGCAAAACCCGAAACGCGTTGTTCTCCAACCTGAGCGACTTCGAGTCGTCCGGGGATGATGGGGATTTCGATTTGCTGGAAACTCTTTCTGGACTCGATGAGTCACAGCAAACGGAAAGTGCGCAATCCACCACGGAACGGGCCCAAGTCTTGCGCGGAATTGAAGAAGAAATTGAGAAACTGCCGGGCCGTCAACGGGAAGCCTTCATGATGCGTTACTGGGAAGAGTTGGACGTTGCCGAGACCGCCGCCGCCATGGGGTGTTCAGAGGGCAGCGTCAAAACCCATTGTTCACGTGCAGTCGCCGCACTCAGTCAGGCTTTGAAAGCCAAGGGTATTCATTTATGAACCGCACAAGCCAACAAGCGACGGACCTGCTTCAAGACCGAATCGGTCGTCGAATGGCAGCCCACCTTGACGCAGGGGTGAACGGACTGTCCTATGACATCTCCGAGCGCCTGCGCGCGGCCCGCGTTCAGGCGGTGGCAGCGCGCAAACGCCCAATATTGCTGGCCCAACCCATGGTGGTGCAAGGCGGTGGCAGCGCTGTGTTGGGCAGTGAAGAAAGCGGCTGGGGTGTTTGGAGTCGCTTGGCAACCGCATTGCCAGCGATGGCACTGCTTGTGGGCATGGTGCTGATCAATCTGGTGCAAGACGACAACCGCGCGACCGAGTTGGCTGAAATTGATGTGGCGCTTCTCACCGACGACCTGCCCCCTGCAGCCTATGCCGATCCGGGCTTTTTGCAGTTCCTGCGCCGAGGTCCAGCCGCTGAATCGGCGTCTGCCGACCAGTAACGATTGGCCGCGCTCAATTGAAACCGCAAAGATTTCACATGCCCCTTCTCGCCGTGCTGACCGTATTGTCGGCAACGGGGATCTACTGGACTGCCACAGGCTGGGCCCAAACCGTGGCGGCGCCAGTGACACCGATTAACAAAGGCACCGTGGCAGTCAACCCGACCCCGACCGGCGGTGTGACCTGGAAGCAGCTCACCAGCAGCCAAAGACGGGCACTGGCGCCGCTGTCTGAAACGTGGAACACCTTGAGTGAAGTCCAGAAAAGCAAATGGCTTGCACTGTCACAGAACTTTGCCAAACTGTCAGAGTCTGAGCAAGCCAAGCTCCACGACCGGATGTCGGATTGGGCCCTGCTGAGTCCGCAACAACGGACGCAGGCACGATTGAATTTCGCCGAAGCCAAAGACCTGACGGCAGAAGAGAAAGAGGCGCGATGGCAAGCCTACCAAGCCCTCAGCAGCGAAGAAAAAAAAGAGCTGGCACGCTCGGCGACCACGGGCTTCAAAGGCGCAGCCACGGCGGTCAAGCCCGTGCCGGCGTATAAGCTGGCAACCACGCCAAGCCGAGCCCCGGCCTCGATGCCTGCGGGCGACGTGACTTCCCCAGTGCGGCCACGGGTGCTGCTGGGGACCAGCCAACTCAACCAAAACACGCTGCTGCCCAAATCGGCTGTGTCAGCGCCGCAGCGGCCCTGACGCCCGGGTATAAGCCCTCATTGACCCACGGACCGGCCCGTGGGTTCGCCGCAGTGACTGTGTCAGGGCGCCCTTAGAATGTGTTATCTCCCGGACGACACTTTGGAACATCAGCCATCTCTAACCGCCCACCCGGCGGATACGCCCAGCTTGAAGCGCCGCATGGCCTGTTGGCTCTACGAGAGCATGCTGATGTTCGGGGTGGTATTCATTTCGGGCTACCTGTTCAGCACGCTCAGTCAGACCCGCAACGCTTTGGACAACCGCCACGCGCTGCAGGCGTTTCTGTTTTTGGTCTTCGGCATTTACTTCACCTGGTTCTGGGCGAAGGGGCAAACGCTGGCAATGAAGACGTGGAACATCCGCGTCGTGGGGGTAGACGGCAGACCCATTAGCCAGCCAAGGGCGTTGGCACGCTATGTTCTCAGCTGGCTGTGGCTGCTCCCGCCGTTGGCCGCGGTCTACCCGTTCGGTTTGTCGGGCGGTGAAACGACGGTGATCGTGCTGGGGTGGGTGGCTGTGTACGCGTTGCTGAGCCGCTTCCACCCTGAGCAACAGTTTTTGCATGATGCACTGGCCGGTACCCGGTTGATCACATCAGCGCCGATCACTCTCAAATGATCGCCACGACCGACCAATCAAAGGTCAACCCACAAAAGCACCGCACTGGGCTGAACCGTTGGCTACACGCGACCGGCTACTCAATGGCCGGTCTGCGCGCTGGATGGCACGAGACGGCTTTCCGTCAGGAGGTGCTGTCCGCTGTGGGGCTGGTACCAGCGGCTTTCTGGCTGGGACGATCCTGGACGGAGGTGGCCTTGTTGGCAGGTTCGGTGTTGATCGTCATGATCGTCGAGCTGCTCAACACCAGCATCGAGACCGCGATCGACCGGATCGGCCAGGATTGGCACGACCTGTCCAAACGCGCCAAGGACATGGGCAGCGCAGCGGTGTTTCTCAGCCTGCTGCTGTGCGGCGGCATTTGGTTGGCCGCGCTGTACCACCGGTTCGCATGAAGCCCGCGTTCTCGCTGTGCGTGTACTGCGGTTCGCGGGCGGGTGACAATCCGGCGTTCAAACAAGTGGCACAAGCAACCGGCCAGTGGATTGGGGCGCACGGTGGCCAATTGGTTTACGGCGGCGGTCGCATGGGACTGATGGGCACGGTGGCCGATGCCGCTTTGGCCTCTGGCGCACGGGTGGTTGGCATCATCCCTGCCACGATGGTTGAAAAAGAATGGGCACACACCGGGTGCACCGACCTGCAAGTGGTGAACACCATGCACGAGCGCAAGAGGCGAATGGCCGAGCAGGCCGACGCATTCGTCGCCCTGCCGGGTGGCATTGGCACGCTGGAAGAATTCTTTGAAGCTTGGACGTGGCGCCAACTCGGCTTTCACAACAAGCCGGTGGGTTTGCTCAACTTGGGCGGCCACTATGACGGTTTGATCAACTTCCTGAACCACTCGGTCTCGGCCGGTTTCATGGCGCCATGGCAAATGGACTTGGTCCGGGTGAGCGGCTCTGTGCCTGAACTGCTGGCCAACTTGATACAAGACGCTGGCCTGGCCTCGGCTACCAGGCTAGGGGACGCCTGAGCGCAAGCGGCTCAGACAGCGGTTTCGTCCAGCTCGCCCGTGCGGATGCGAACCACGCGCTCCACGCTGGTGATGAAAATCTTGCCATCGCCGATTTTCCCGGTTCGGGCGGCGCGGATGATGGCTTCCACGCACCGGTCCACGTCATCCGTCTTGACCACCACCTCGACCTTCACTTTGGGCAGAAAGTCCACCACGTACTCGGCCCCACGGTACAGCTCAGTGTGGCCTTTTTGACGCCCAAAACCCTTCACCTCAGTCACCGTCAAGCCGGTCACGCCACAGTCGGCCAGGGCCTCGCGCACCTCTTCCAGCTTGAATGGTTTGATGATGGCAGTGATCTGTTTCATGGTGTCTCCGAATGGGCCGTGTGCGCGGGTCAAGCGCGAAATCTGTTGGTAATAGGATAACGCCAATCTTTGCCAAAGCTGCGGTGCGTGACCCGAATGCCAATCGGCGCTTGGCGGCGTTTGTACTCGTTGACGCGGATCAACCGGGTCACCCGGCTCACCACCGCCGGGTCGAACCCAGCGGCGACGATTTCTTCCACGCTCTGGTCATTCTCCATGTAACGCTCCAAGATGGCGTCGAGCACCTCGTAGGGCGGTAGGCTGTCCTGGTCGGTCTGGTCGGGTCGCAGCTCGGCGCTGGGTGGGCGGGTGATGATGCGCTCGGGGATGGGGCTGACACCCGTGCCGTAGGGGTCGTTCTCGTTCCGCCAGCGCGCCAGTTTGAACACCGTGGTTTTCGCCAGGTCTTTGATGGCAGCGAACCCGCCCGCCATGTCGCCATAAAGCGTGCAGTAGCCGGTGGCCATTTCGCTTTTGTTGCCGGTGGTCAACACGATCGCACCAAACTTGTTGGACAACGCCATCAACAGCGTCCCACGGATACGGGCCTGAATGTTCTCCTCGGTCGCGTCTTCGGCCAAACCCTGAAATTCCTTGGCCAGGGAAGTCTTGAAGGCCTCGAACTCTGGCACGATGGACATCTCGTTGTGGCGTACGTCCAGGCGTTTGGCCATTTCGCGCGCGTCGATCCAACTGATGTCGGCGGTGTAAGGAGACGGCATCATCACCGTGCGCACCCGGTCTTTGCCCAAGGCGTCCACCGCGATCGCCAGCACCAGAGCCGAATCGATGCCGCCCGACAATCCCAACAGGGCGCCAGGGAATCCGTTTTTCTGCACGTAATCGCGCACACCCAGCACCAAAGCCGACCACAGGTCCGCCTCGGGCGACGGCTCAGGGGAGACCGAACCCATCAAGCACAGCACACCGCCGATGGCCTCGACCTGTAATTCCACCAGTTGATCCTCGAAACTTGGCGCCCGGCAGGCAATGGCGCCATCGGCATTCAGGGCAAAGGATCGGCCCTCGAACACCACCTCGTCTTGTCCACCGACCAAATGGGCATAGACCAGGGGCAGACCGCAATCGAGCACGCGTTCGCGCATGGTTTGTTCGCGCTCGTCGCCCTTGCCCACGTGGAACGGGGAGGCATTGATCACGGCCAAGAGTTCGGCACCCGCTTCTTTGGCGAGCCATGCTGGGGCCTCGAACCAAGCGTCCTCGCAGATAAGCAGGCCGACCCTGACCCCGCCCACCTCGAACACGCACACGCCATCGCCGGGCGTGAAATAGCGGCGCTCGTCAAACACCTGGTAGTTGGGGAGCTCTCGCTTGGCGTAGGTGGCAATCACCTCGCCCCCGCAGAGGACGCTGGCCGAATTAAAGCGCTGCGCCACCGACACCGATCGGGTGCGGCTACCGCCCCCTGTGGGGTGGCCCACGACCACCACCATGTCTTTCAAATCTGCCAGCGCACCGGCAACGGATTTCACGGCATGATCGCACGCTGAAATGAAGGCGGGACGCAAGAACAGGTCTTCAGCGGCGTAACCGCAAATAGACAGCTCTGGCGTCAGCAGCAGTTGTGCGCCGGTCGCGTGCGCTGCACGCGCAGCATCGATGATTTTTTGTGCATTGCCGGCCAAGTCACCCACCACAAAGTTGAGTTGGGCAATGCAAATTCGGAGCGTCATGGGGTCTGTGAACAGTAACTCAAACGATTATGTCACCCGGGTCTTTGACGACCCGGGTGATATACCGGCAACCGACTGGGACGCTTTGCTGGCCCGACAGTGCGCCGCCTCGCCCTTCATGCGCCACGCCTACTTGCTGGCGCTGCACGCCAGTGGCAGCGCCACACCCGCCACAGGCTGGACCCCACGCTTCGTGACGCTGTGGCGGGGCGACGCGCTGCAAGCCGCCTGTGCGCTGTTCCTCAAAAACCACTCCTATGGCGAGTATGTGTTCGACTGGGCATGGGCAAACGCCTACGAGCAACACGGGCTTGCTTACTACCCCAAAGCGGTGGCGGCGGTGCCGTTCACACCGGTGCCCGGCGCGCGGCTGCTTGCCGTGGACGCTGTCGCCAGAGAAGCCCTAGCGCGTGCCTTGGTGCACTGGTGCGAGGCAAGCGGGCTGTCTTCACTGCACCTGCTGTTTGCGAACGACGACGACGTGGCCGCTTGCCAAGCGGCGTCGCTCATGCTGCGCCACACGGTGCAGTTCCATTGGCACAACACGTCCCCAGCCAAACCGACCCAGCTGGCTTCAGAGAGTGCACACGACCACCCGACAGTGGCTACAGCGCCATTCGAGAACTACGACCAATTCCTGAACAGCCTCAGCCAGGACAAACGAAAAAAAATCAAACAAGAACGCCGCAAGGTGGCCGACGCTGGCGTGCGGTTCCGCTGGTCTTTGGGGGCCGACATCGCCAACGCCGACTGGGATTTTTTCTACCGCTGCTACGAACGCACTTACCGGGAACATGGCAACCCACCTTACTTGAACCGTGACTTCTTCCAACGCATGGCCGACACCATGGCTGAGCACTGGCTGCTCTTCGTGGCGGAACGGGACGGGCGCCCAATTGCTACAAGCTTGATAGCAATATCGCAAGAAAATCTTGGGGGCAGCAGTGCATCCGGCTCCAAAAACAACGCCAAAGCCGCGGAAACCGTGGCCTATGGCAGGTACTGGGGCGCGTTGGAGCGGGTCGACTGCCTGCACTTTGAAGCGTGTTACCACCAGCCCATCGCTTGGTGCATCGCCAACGGCGTGGCGCGCTTCGAAGGTGGTGCCCAGGGCGAACACAAAATGGCCCGCGCGTTGATGCCCGTAAAAACCACGTCGGCCCACTGGCTCGCCCATCCCGCGTTCTCGGACGCAGTAGCCCGTTTTTTGGAGCGAGAAGGCCAGGGCATCGACAATTACCTCGACGATTTGGGCGAGCGCACGCCGTTTCGCCGGGCTTGAGGTCGGCCCTCAGGCGTCTCGATGGCGACACAAACTCAGGCACAGGGCTCTAAAAAGCAGAGGCACCACCCGACCAAACGACCAGCCCATGGTGTCCAATTCGGGCTTGTGAAGACTCTGTGCGTCGCACAGCTTTGACCATGCCCGCTGCCCGCAAAACCTCCTCCGCCCGCACCCCGCCCAGCGCCAACCGCGCCACACCCAGCACCCGGCAACAAAAGGCTGCCGGTGGGCGCACCGCTGGCGACACCAAAGCATGGGTCAACGACGTTCCGCCCCCTGGGGCCTGGCTGCTGGCCATGGAGTTCCGGGCGTTCTGGGAGTTTGGCGCGCTGCTGCCCAGTTGGCCAGTGTTGCAACGAGCCCCTGGTGGCGACGGCCGCACCGTCATCGTCTTTCCCGGACTGACCGCGAACGACGCCACCACCCTGCCCCTGCGCCGCTACCTGCAGTCGTTGAACTACCGCACCCAAGGTTGGGACCAGGGCTTCAATTTCGGGCCACGCCCCGGGGTGCTGGAGCAAGCGGTGCGGCAGTTACAGATCGCCGCCGACACCAGCGGCCGGGCCGTGAGTTTGGTGGGTTGGAGCTTGGGGGGCATTTACGCGCGCGAATTGGCCAAGCTGCAGCCTGATCTGGTGCGCGAAGTGATCACACTGGGGACGCCGTTTTCCAGCAGCCCCCGCAGCACCAACGCATGGCGCCTTTACGAGTTCACCAGCGGACGCGACAGCCACCGTGAGATCGAAGACCGCGACCTGCCCGCCGCTCCGCCGGTGCCCACCACCTCGGTGTACTCACGCACCGACGGCATTGTTTCCTGGCAGGGGAGTCTGCAAGCGCCCTGCCGCGCCAATCCGAACACCGAGAACGTCGAGGTGATCGCCAGCCACTTCGGCATTGGCTTGAACCCCAGTGCCTGGTGGGTGGTGGCCGACCGTCTGGCCCAACCCGAGGGGCAATGGCGCCCGTTCGAGCGTCGCCAGGGACTGCATGGGTTGATTTTTCCAGACCCGAAGCGCTGAGACGACTGGCGCGGGGCCAAGCGGGTCGCGTTGGCGGTTCAATAGAGACGCGCAGCGCGGCGTGGCACCAACAAAAAAGCCGCTGTGTAACAGCGGCTTTTTTGTCGGGCAAACCCATTTAACCGGCAGGGTTGGCCTTTTTGTAAGCCGCGACACCGTCCGCGACTTCCTTCTTGGCGGCATCTGGTCCTTGCCAGCCCAACACTTTGACCCACTTGCCCTCTTCCAGGTCCTTGTAGTGCTCGAAAAAGTGGGAGATGGTTTTCAGGCGCAGCGGGTTCATGTCTTCCGGCTTTTGCCATTGGGTGTAAAGCGAGCACTTTTTGTCCACCGGAACGGCCAGTACTTTGCCGTCCACACCGGCCTCGTCTTCCATCATCAAGATGCCGATGGGGCGGCAGGTCACCACCACGCCAGGGATCAGAGGAACAGGCGTGATCACCAGCACATCCACCGGGTCACCGTCGCCGCTGAGGGTCTTGGGCACGTAGCCATAGTTGGTGGGGTAGTGCATGGCGGTGCTCATGAAACGATCCACAAAAATCGCGCCAGAGTCTTTGTCCACCTCGTACTTCACGGGGTCAGCGTTCATCGGGATTTCAATCACGACGTTGAATGCATCGGGGATGTTGTTGCCTGCGGGGACTTTGTCGAGTGCCATGGGGTGCTTGAAAGTTGAGAGATTGTCGAAAGTCAGGATTAACCCGGATTTTACTTTCACCGACCTTTCCGCCCGATTGCGCCGCGCGGGGTTCGTCGTTACATTGAATCGTTGGCCAATCGTTCCCACGACCTGTTGGTGGTGAGGCGAGGAAGCAACGCAGCGGAGACACAACCCCTGCGTTGTGTTTCTTCCAAGCAAAAACAACGGGTTGGAGGTCAGACATGGTTGGCAACTCTGCGCTGGTATTGGCACTCGTGTGCGGGCTCATCGCTGTGGGGTACGGCGTGTGGGCACGTGGATGGATTCTTTCGCAAGACCCCGGCAACGCCCGCATGCAAGAGATTGCGGACGCGATCCAAGCAGGTGCGGCTGCTTACCTGGCGCGGCAATACAAAACCATTGCCGCGGTGGGCGGGGTGCTGGCTGTGCTCATCGGCGTCTTTTTGGACGGATTGACCGCGGTGGGGTTCGTGGTGGGCGCCGTGCTGTCGGGCGCCTGTGGGTTTATTGGGATGAACGTGTCGGTGCGCGCCAACGTGCGCACCGCGCAAGCCGCCACACGTGGCATCGGGCCGGCTTTGGATGTGGCTTTTCGCGGTGGCGCGATCACCGGCATGTTGGTGGTGGGCCTGGGCCTGCTGGGGGTGGCGGGTTTTTATTGGTTTCTGGTGGGCAACGGCAACCTGACACCCGCGAAGAGCTTGTCGTCGTTGCTGAACCCGTTGATCGGCTTCGCGTTCGGCTCGTCGTTGATCTCCATCTTCGCACGTCTGGGCGGCGGCATTTTCACCAAAGGCGCCGACGTCGGCGCCGACTTGGTGGGCAAGGTGGAGGCTGGCATCCCGGAAGACGACCCCCGCAACCCAGCTGTGATCGCCGACAACGTGGGCGACAACGTGGGCGATTGCGCTGGCATGGCCGCCGACCTGTTCGAGACCTACGCAGTGACCTTGATCGCCACCATGGTGCTGGGTGCGCTGCTGGTGGCGTCTGCGCCAGTGAATGCGGCGTTGTACCCGATGGCTCTTGGCGGCGTGTCCATCGTCGCTTCCATCGTCGGCTGCTTTTTTGTGAAGGCGTCTCCGGGCATGAAAAACGTGATGCCTGCGCTCTACAAGGGCTTGGCGATTTCGGGCGTGCTGTCGTTGATCGCGTTTTACTTTGTGACCCATTGGCTGATGCCAGACAACGCGATCACCGCCACCGGCAGCCAGCTGAGGCTGTTTGGCGCTTGCGTGGTCGGGCTGGTGTTGACCGGCGCGTTGGTCTGGATCACCGAGTTCTACACCGGCACCCAGTATTCGCCAGTGCAGCACATCGCCCAGGCGTCCACCACCGGGCACGGCACGAACATCATCGCGGGGTTGGGGGTGTCCATGCGCTCCACCGCTTGGCCCGTGGTCTTCGTCTGCGCCGCGATCATGGCGGCCTACCAGCTCGGTGGCTTGTACGGCATCGCGATCGCCGCCACATCCATGCTGAGCATGGCAGGTATCGTGGTGGCGCTGGACGCCTATGGCCCCATCACCGACAACGCCGGGGGGATAGCCGAGATGGCTGAGCTGCCTGCCAGTGTGCGCGACGTCACCGACCCGCTGGACGCAGTGGGCAACACCACCAAGGCAGTGACCAAGGGCTATGCCATTGGCTCCGCTGGCCTGGCGTCTTTGGTGCTGTTCGCCGACTACACCCACAAGCTGGAGAGCTACGGCCGTGCGATCAGCTTTGACCTGAGCGACCCGCTGGTGATCGTTGGTCTGTTCATCGGGGGCCTGATCCCCTACCTGTTTGGCGCCATGGCCATGGAGGCGGTGGGGCGCGCAGCGGGTGCGGTGGTGGTGGAGGTGCGGCGCCAGTTCACCGAGATCAAGGGCATCATGGACGGAACGGGCAAGCCCGAATACGGCAAGGCGGTGGACATGCTGACCACGGCCGCGATCAAAGAAATGGTCATCCCGTCTTTGTTGCCTGTGGTGGTACCGATCGCGGTCGGGCTACTGCTCGGTCCCAAGGCCCTGGGCGGGCTGTTGATGGGCACCATCGTCACCGGGTTGTTCGTGGCCATTTCCATGTGCACCGGCGGGGGCGCTTGGGACAACGCCAAAAAATACATCGAGGACGGTCACCACGGGGGGAAGGGCTCCGAGGCCCACAAAGCGGCGGTGACCGGTGACACGGTGGGAGACCCCTACAAAGACACGGCCGGCCCGGCCATCAACCCGCTGATCAAGATCATCAACATCGTGGCCCTGCTGATCGTGCCGCTGGTGGTGAAATTACACGCCGACACGCCCAAACCCACTGCCAAAACACACAGCGAAGTGACCCTTGCACGCGCGGTCGCGGTGTCTGGGCGCTGACCATGGCGGCTTGATCGCGGCCCAGCCCGCGGCGGAACAGCGACATGAAAAGCCCGGAATGCCGGGCTTTTTTCAGAGGCTCTGACCGGGGCTTGACCATCGTGGGCAGAGCGCTGACGGTGAAACACCCCGCCAGCCGGGACGGCTCATGCGGTCATTGCTTGACCGCTTCGACCTGGATCACCAAACGAACGGTGTCGGGGATACCAGGCAGACCGTAGGTCATGCCCCAGGCGCTGCGCGCGAAACTGGTCTCGAAGTCACCACCACAGACCTCGCGCTTCAAGCGTGGGTGGTCATAGCAGCCGAAGCCGGTGGCGGTCAACGTGACTGGCGCTGTCTTGCCAAGCAGCGTCAGCTGGCCCTCGACCGACTTCACCTTGTCGCCGTCAAAGGTGAATTTGTCACCGACAAACCTGGCGGTGGGAAATTCGGCTGAGTTGAAGAAATCTTTGCTTTTAAGGTGGCCGTCGAAGGGGGCTGTGCCAGTGTTGATCGACGCGGTGTCGATGGTGATGTCCACCTTACCGCTCTTGGCAACCTTGTCAAAAGTGATCGTGCCTTCTTTTTTGTCGAAACGGCCACGGTTTGTGGACACACCGAAGTGTTTGGCTTCAAAGGTCACGAAGGTGTGGGTGGGCTCGACCACGTAGGTTCCCGGTGCGGCGTGTGCAGCGGCCGTCAAGGCAGTGAGGGCCAGGGCGATGGAAGTTTTGATCATGGGGGACTCTCCTGAAAGGAATCAACGATTGGGGCGTGATGGATCCGGTCTAACGACGACGTTACAAAGACGGCACGCCCGACAGGGCCAGCTTGAACCGCACCGTAACCTCGTTGGCGACGATGGACACGTCGTTCCACTCGCCCTCACCAATCTTGAAGTCTATGCGCTTGATCACGAAGCTGCCGGTGGCGGTGGTGTTGCCCCCCGATTGCGTGAGGGTGGCAGGCACCACGATGTCTCGGGTGGTGCCCTTGATCGTCAGCTTGCCCGCGATGTCGAACCGGTTGGCACCCACCGCTTTCATTCCGGTGGACGTGAAGGTGGCCTGAGGCGCCTTGGCGCTGTTGAACCAACCCGGTTGCTTCAATTCGGCCTCGGTTTCGGCTGAGCCGAGGCTGGCGCTGGCCAGATCGATGGTGAAGCTGGCTTTGCCCACGTCGGCCTTTTTGGGGTCGAACGCGATCTGCGCGTCGAAACGGGTGAACCTGCCTTCTACTGGTACGCCCATTTGTTTGCTCACGAACACGATCTCGCTCTGCGCAGGTAGCAGTTTCTGTTGTGCGTGTGTGAGCGCTGTGGCGGTGAGCAGTGCGCAGGCCAGGGCAAATCGCTTCATGGTTGTCATTGGGTCAGATAGAAAAGGGCGTTATCAGAAAGTCAGGCGATCACGGCCACATGCGGCGCAGCAAGCCGTCGCGGTCCCAGAAGTGGTGCTTGAATGCACCCGCCAAGTGCAGTAGCACCAGCGCCGCCATGGCCTTGGCGAGTCCGCCATGCCACGGCTTGATGGCTGCAGCCAGCTCTTTGCTGGGCGCCACCCAGTCCGGCAACGGGAACAGCCCAAACAGCACCACCGGGAAGCCCGCGGCCGAACTGTAGGCCCAACCCACCAGAGGCGTAGCAAAAAACAGCAGGTACAAAAGGCCATGGATGGCGTGCGCCAAGCGCCGCTGCCAGGTCGGCATGGGCACATCCTCAGGGGGGCGATGGGTCAGGCGCCATAACAACCGCAGGGCCGACAGCGCGAGGATGCACACCCCTGCCCACTTGTGCCAGTTGTACAGCTGCAACCGAAGCACCGACATTTTCATGTCCACCATCTGCACGCCCACCAAAAACGACCCCACGATGCCAAGCGCCAGCAACCAATGGAATGCCATGGCGGTTCGGGTGTAGCGGGTGTTGGGGAGCGGCGGGCGGGCGTCCATGTGCCACATGCTACCGCTGGACGCGGCGTTTGTCAGAGCAACGCACGCCAGGTCGGTGAAAGCACCAGCCGAACAGCGCGTGACCACGGTAGACAATAGGGGGATGTCAGAACGTGTCATCCCCCTGGTCGACCAACGCCACACCGGCTTCCGCACACCGGCCGCGGCGCTCTCGACCGACCAGCTGATCCAGCCCAACGGTTTACTGACCGACACTTTAGGGCGCCCGCTGAGCGACCTGCGAATCAGCGTCACCGACCGTTGCAATTTCCGCTGCAGCTACTGCATGCCCAAGGAAATTTTCGACAAGGACTACGCCTATTTGCCCCAGAGTGCGCTGCTCAGCTTTGAAGAAATCACCCGCGTGGCCAAGGTGTTTGTTGCGCATGGGGTCAAGAAGCTCCGCCTCACTGGGGGAGAGCCATTGCTGCGTAAAAACCTTGAGGTGCTGATTGGGCAACTGTCTGCGCTGCGCACGGTGGACGGCCAGCCGCTGGACATCACGCTCACCACCAACGGCTCACTGCTGGCGCGCAAAGCGCATGCGCTGAAGGCGGCGGGGCTGAAGCGTGTCACGGTCAGCCTTGATGGGCTGGACGACGAGGTGTTTCGCCGCATGAACGACGTCGACTTTCCGGTGCGGGACGTGCTGGAGGGCATTGCCGCTGCGCGCGAAGCGGGCTTGGGCCCGATCAAGGTCAACATGGTGGTCAAGCGCGGCACCAACGAACACGAAATCTTGCCGATGGCGCGGCATTTCCGCGGTACAGGCACCGTGCTGCGATTCATCGAATACATGGACGTGGGCGCCACCAACGGATGGCGCATGGACGAGGTGATGCCGTCGGCCGAAGTGGTTCAACACATCCAATCAGAGCTGCCGCTGGTGCAACTCGAACCGTCCGCCCCCGGAGAGACCGCCGAGCGTTGGGGGTATGCCGATGCCAACGGCCACCACGACCCCGCTTTGGGCGAGATCGGCGTGATCAGCAGCGTGACCCAGGCCTTTTGCCGCGACTGCAACCGCGCGCGTTTGTCGACCGAGGGCAAGCTGTTTCTGTGCCTGTTCGCTGAGAACGGTTACGACCTGCGCAGCCTGATTCGCCAACCGCCCGAGGGGCAAGACGGTGACGCCTTGCTCGCCTCGGCCATTGGTCACATCTGGCAGGGCCGTGGCGACCGCTACTCCGAATTGCGCGCCACGCTGTCACCCGACACCGGTACCGGCGGGCGGCGGGTGGAGATGAGCTACATCGGCGGCTGACCGGTGGCAGTTCTCCGCACGCACTGGACACGCCGCGCCCGTCAAGCACGGTTCGCCCATACAACGCCTGGAGCAAACAGATGCCCCGGGCGGCTTCTCAGCGGGCGGCCCGGCAGTGGCTTTGCTGCGTCAACACGCTTTCACAGGCCCCAACAATGATCCACCCACAAGACATCACCGGTGTGGTGCTGGCAGGCGGCCGAGGCTCGCGCATGGGCGGTGTGGACAAAGGCTTGCAAAACTTCAATGGCCTGCCGCTGGCTTTGAACGCGCTGCTGCGGCTGCAGATGCAGGTGGGCCATTGCATGGTCAACGCCAACCGCAACCTGGCGGCGTACGAATCTTTCGGTGTGCCGGTGTGGCCCGATGGGTTGGCCGACTACGCGGGACCCCTCGCCGGATTTCTGACCGCGTTGGAACGCTGCGAAACCGCCTGGCTGGTCACCGTGCCCTGTGACTCGCCGCGCTTCCCCATGGACTTGGTCGCACGCCTGGCCGACGGCGCCGCGCGTCATGGCGCCGACGTCGCCATGGCGTCGGCGAAAGAAGACGACGGCCAGATCCGCGCGCAGCCCGTGTTTTGCCTGCTGAAGGTGGCGTTGCTGGAGAGCCTGGTGGCGTTCACCCACAGCGACGGCCGCAAGATCGACGCGTGGACGTCCCAACACCACACCGTCCTGGTGCCGTTCGACGCGCCTGGCGACGACCCACACGCGTTCGCCAACGCCAACACACTGGCCGAACTGCAGCGGCTGGAACAGACCTGACCGCTGCCCTGCGTGGGGCGGCTGGAGCGCACCCACGCGGCACAATGCGCGCATGAAAACGATTGAGCAGATCGCCGCAGAACTGCAAGGCTACGACCCACAGGCGTTGAGCGCAGTAGCGGTCAATGACTTTTTGACCCGGTTGGTGACACCGGTCACTGAGGTAGAGCAGGTGGGGGTGTTCGAGGCGCTGGGCCGTGTGCTGGCGCAGGACGTGGTCTCTCCCATCAGCGTGCCCCCGCACGACAATTCCGCCATGGACGGCTTCGCGTTCGACGGCTCGGCGCTCGTGCCCGGGCGGCCCCTGACCCTGACGCTTGCGGGCACCGCATTCGCAGGCAAAGCGTGGCCAGGGCATGCCCAACCCGGACAATGCGTGAAGGTGATGACCGGGGCCGTCATGCCGCAAGGGCTCGACACGGTGCTGCCACTCGAGTTCGCCCAAGTGCAGGACGACCGGATCACTGTGCCGCCCGGCCTGCTGCAGCGCGGGGACAATCGCCGTTTGCGCGGCGAAGACCTGATGCAAGGCCACGTGGCTTTGGCCCGCGGTGAACGGCTGGGTCCGGCCGCACTGGGGCTCATCGCCAGTCTGGGCTTGCCCCGTGTGGGGGTGTACCGCCGCCTCAAGGTGGCCTACTTCTCTACCGGCGACGAGATTTTGAGTCTGGGCGAACCGCCACGGGAAGGCGCGGTGTACGACAGCAACCGGTACACCGTGTTCGGCCTACTGACCCGCCTGGGTGCAGAGGCGCTGGACATGGGCGTGGTGCCAGACGACCCGGCACAACTGGAAGCCGCCTTCACCCAAGCCGCCCGAGCGGCAGACGCCATCATCACCAGCGGTGGGGTGAGCGTGGGCGAGGCCGATCACACCAAAGCGATGATGAAGCAACTCGCGGGGGAGGTGGGCGGGGTGGCGTTTTGGCGCATCGCCATGCGCCCGGGACGGCCGATGGCAGTGGGCCGAATCGCCAAGACCCGGCCCCAGCAGACGCCAGACAAGGAAAACCGCCTCAGCGAAAAAACAGGCCCAAAAACGCTTGCTGGACTGCCAGCCGATGAATTTCAAGTCGAATTGCCTGCTGGCCCACGGGATATATGGCGTGGAAGCTATGAAAACGATAGCGCTGTTTTGTTCGGTCTGCCTGGAAACCCGGTTGCTGTGATGGTGACCTTCCTGGCGTTCGTGCGCCCAGCGCTGCTGCAAATGATGGGCAGCCGAGCCCAGCCCTTGCCGCTGTTGCGCGCCCGCAGCCTAGAGCCGATGCGAAAAAAACCCGGCCGCACCGAATACCAGCGCGGCACGGTGCTGACCCACAGCGACGGCAGCCTGTCGGTCCGCACCACCGGCAATCAGGGGTCGGGCGTGCTCAGCTCCATGGTGCAGGGCAACGGGCTGATCGTGCTGCACCACCACCAAGGCGACGTGGCGGTGGGCGACGAGGTCGATGTGATGATGTTTGAAGGGGTCATCTGAACACCCCGCTGACGCAACGCCCAGTGGGCGGCCACCGGCGTGGCTCGGCAAGGCAGCCTGTCACTTGGCAGACGCTGTCCCATGAACCGTGCCTGAATCTGGCAGCAACGCGCAGTCCTTGATCGCGCCTGGCGCGTGCCTGCGTGCAAGCAGCGTGTACATGGTGGGCACCACAAAGACCGTTAGAAGTGTGCCCAGGCTCATGCCGCCCACAATCACCCAACCGATTTGCTGCCGGCTCTCGGCCCCGGCCCCGGTAGCGATGGCCAGCGGCACCGAGCCCAGGACCATCGCACCAGTGGTCATCAGGATCGGGCGCAGCCGTTTGGCGGCCGACTGCTGAATGGCCTCGCGCATCGCCATGCCCTGCTCACGCAGTTGGTTCGCAAACTCGACGATCAGAATGCCGTGTTTGGTGATCAGCCCCACCAGTGTGATGAGCCCGATCTGGCTGAACACATTCAGCGTACCACCGGTCAGCTTGAGCGCCAGCAAGGCCCCAGCCATGGAAAGCGGTACGCTGAACATGATGACGAACGGGTCGATGAAGCTCTCGAACTGCGCCGCCAGCACCAAAAAGATGAACAGCAAGGCCAGCACGAACACGATGACCAGCGAGCCCGATGAATTGCGGAACTCGCGGCTGATACCGTTGAGGTCGGTCGCGTAGCCGGGCTTGAGTACGGTGGCGGCGGTGGCGTCCATGAACTTGAGCGCCTCGCCCAGCGCGTAGTTGGGTGCCAAATTGGCGGTGATGGAGGCCGAACGCCGCTGGCCGAAGTGGTTGAGTTCACGCGGCACCACCACCTCCTTGAGCTGGACCAACGCCGACAGCGGGATCATGGACTCCACCCCACCCTTGGTGCCGCGCACAAAGATCTGTTCGATCGCGTCGGGCGTGGCGCGGTTGCTGGGGCTGGTTTGCACCACCACGTCGTACTGTTCGCCGTTGCGTTTGTAGCGGGTGACCAATCGGCCACCGAGCGTGGTTTCTACCGCACGGGCCACGGCCTCCACGCTCACACCGAGGTCGGCGGCACGTTCACGGTCCACCGCCATGCTGATTTCGGGCTTGTTCAAGCGCAGGTCGGTATCCACCTGCAAAAAGCCGGGGTTCTTGGCCAGTTCGGCCTGCATCGCCCGGACCGCCTTGGCCAGTTCCTGGTAACTCTCGGAGGTGACGATGACAAAGTTCACCGGCCGCTCGCGAAAGCCTTGGCCCAAGGAGGGCGGAGTCACCGGGAAGGCGGAAATGCCAGGCAAGCCAGACACACGCGGCGCCATGTCGCGCGCCATCTCCAGCGTGGTGCGGGTGCGCTCCTCCCAGGGCTTGGTGCGCATGATGACGCGGCCCTGAGCCACGGTGGGGTCGCCCACCACCGCGAACACACGGTCGAACTCCGGGTAGTCGCGAGCGATCTTTTCCAGCTCGGTCACATAACGGTTGGTGTAGTCCAGCGTGGCGCCGTCGGGGCCATTGATCACGTTGAGCACCGTGCCACGGTCTTCCAGCGGGGCCAGCTCACTCTTGATGCTGGTCAACATGACGGCGGTGGCTGCACCGCTCACCAGCATCACCAACACGACCAACCAGCGGTGGTCCAGCGTCCAGTGCAGCAGCCGGGCGTAGCCGTTGGTCAACACGTTCAGGCGGCCCTCCATCCAGCGGTCAAACCACGATGGCTTGGGGTTGTGCTTAAGCAGCTTGGAGCACATCATGGGTGACAAAGTCAGCGCCACGAACCCAGACACCAGCACCGAGCCGGCCAGCGCCAACGCGAACTCGCTGAACAAGCGCCCAGTGCGTCCGGGCGTGAAAGCGAGCGGGGCGAACACCGCTGCCAGCGTGAGCGTCATGGCCACCACTGCAAAGCCCACTTCCTTGGCGCCGGTGATGGCGGCCTGAAATGGCGAAAGGCCTTCTTCGATGTGGCGGTAGATGTTCTCCAACACCACAATGGCATCGTCCACCACCAGGCCAATGGCCAGCACCAGGGCCAGCAGCGTGAGCGTGTTGATGGAGAACCCCATCACCGCCATGAGCGCAAATGTGCCAATCAAGCTCACCGGGATCGTCACCAGCGGGATGATGGACGCGCGCAAGGTGCGCAAGAATACAAAGATCACCAACGCGACCAGCACCACCGCCTCTGCAATGGTTTGGTACACCGCTTTGATGGAGCGGTCGATGAACACCGAGTTGTCGTTGGCCTGCTCCAGCAACACCCCGGCGGGGAGCTCGGACTGAAGGCGTGGCAACAGCTTGCGCACCCCAGCGGCCAATTCAAGCGGGTTGGCCGTGGCCTGCGCAATCACGCCCAGGGCAATCGCCTCTCGCCCGTTCAGCCGCACAGTTGAACGTTCGTTCAAAGGCCCTTGGGCCACAGTGGCCACGTCGCCGATGCGCACTGGCTGGCTGTTGACCGTTCGGATCACCACCTGCGCGAACTCGGTTGGCTTGCGCAGGTCGGTCGCGGCGGTCACGTTGAACTCGCGTTGTCGGCTTTCGATTCGACCCGCTGGAACCTCCACGTTGCTGCGCCGCAGCGCGTCCTCCACGTCTTGCGTGGTGAGCCGGTAAGCCGCCAGGCGCTCGGGATCGATGGCGATGCGCATGGCATAGCGGCGCTCGCCGCGCACCAACACGTCGGACGCACCCGGCGCGGTCTGCAGCAGCGGCTTGGCCAGTCGGTTGGCGAAGTCGGTCAGTTCCAGCGCAGAGTGGGTGTCGGAGCTGATGGCCAGCCAGATCACGGGGAAAGCGTCCGCCTCCACCTTGGCGATCACCGGCTCATCGATGTCCTGCGGCAGCCGTTGGCGGACCCGGGACACCTTGTCACGCACATCGGCGGCGGCCGAGTCGGGGTTGCGGCTCAGAGCAAAGCGGACCGAGATCTGGCTTTGCTCTTGTCGGCTCACCGAGGTGATCACATCCACCCCCTCAATGCCCGCGAGCGAGTCCTCCAGCACCTTGGTGATCTGCGACTCAATCACCTCACTGGACGCCCCGGCGAAGCGCGTTTCCACAGTGACCACCGGCTCCTCGATCTTTGGGTACTCGCGCACTGGCAGCGTGGTGTAAGCCACCAGACCGATCAGCAACACCAGCAACGACAACACCGTCGCAAACACCGGGCGGCGTATAGACACTTCAGACAGCTGCATCGGGGCCTCCTGCTGGTCAGCGTGCGGTTGGCGCGGACACCGACCGTGTCCCGGTCGCCTCCGGTGTGGCCTGCCCCGATGGCGTGGGCTGCCCCACACTCACCACACGGACCGGGGTCCCATCGGTTTGCAATCGCTGCTGCCCAGCGACCACCACCGTGTCGCCCGCCGACACGCCAGCGGTCAATTCCACCTGACCTTCGCGGCGAATGCCCATTTGCACCTCCTGGCGTCGGGACACCAAAGTGCCCGCCTCGGCACCAGGCACCACTTTGACCACAAACTGCCGCCCGGCCTGCGGCACGATGGCCTCTTCCGGCACCACCAGCGCCCGCTGGCTGACGGCGAACACAACCGTCACGCGCGCGAACATGCCGGGTCGCAACGGCGCACCACCCCCATGCCCTGTGTTGGGCAACACCGCGCGCACCGCAACCGATCGACCATTCACGTCCAGCAGGGGGTCGATCGCCTCCACCCGGGCCTGGAAGCGTTGGCCAGGCAAGGCGTCCAATTGCAGCTCGGCGATTTGGTTACGCATGACCTGGGACTGAAAACGCTCGGGCAGCCGGAAGTCGACGTACATCGCGGAAATGTCCTCCAAGTTCACCAATTCGGCGCCGTCGCGCACAAAGTCACCCACATTCACGGTGCGGATGCCCACCGTCCCATCGAAAGGGGCGACGATGCGCATGCGCGACAAGCGCGCGCTGGCCAGTGCCAACTGGGCCTCCGCCACCTTGAGGTTGGCCGCGCTTTCGTCCAACACGCGTTGAGCGACAAAGTTTTGCGCCACCAGCTCTTGGTTGCGCTGGTGGTTGGCTTTGGCGATCGACACCTGGGCCTGGGCTTGGCTGACTTCCGCGCGCGGCAGGCTGTCGTCCAGTTGCACCAGCATCTGGCCTTTGCGAACGCGCGCACCGTCGGTGAAGCCCAGCTGCAACACGCGCCCCGCCACCTCGGGCCTCAACACCACGTTCTGGCGCGAACGCAAGGTGCCCACCGCCTGCACGTCGTCTTGCAATCGTGTTGTCTTGACGGCGGCGACCTCCACCCCGGCTGCCCTGGGCGTGCTGGCGGGCTTGGCCGGCGGCGTCAGCGGCGCCCCAGCGGGCTGCACGGCTTGCGGTCCCTGGGGCTTCGCCTGCCACCACCACGCCGCGCCAGACGCGGCCGAGATACCCAACACTGCCGCCCAAAGATAGAGTTGTTTTGATGCCATGGCCTGCCGAAGAAACTCTTCTGATACGCAAACGGCCACTCTATCAGTCCCCCAATGACCCGCACCAAGGGCGGGGGACCCACCCGACCGGGTTGGACCGTCAGCGACCGCGCAGCACGGCGTCAACGCCACGGTTGGCCAACGCGTCCGCACGCTCGTTGCCTGGGTCACCCGCGTGGCCCTTGACCCATCGCCACTGAATCACATGGCCGTTCCCACTGACCACCGCGTCCAGCCGTTGCCACAGATCGACGTTCTTCACGGGCTGTTTCGCCGCCGTGCGCCAGCCCCGGGCCTTCCAGCCACTGATCCATTCGGTGATGCCCTTGCGCACGTACTCGCTGTCCAGGTACAGGGTGACGTGACAGGGGCGCTTCAGCGCGCTCAGCGCCTCAATCACAGCCAGCAGCTCCATGCGGTTGTTGGTGGTGAGGGGCTCGCCGCCGAACAGCTCTTTTTCGGTCGCGCCAGACTTGAGCAGCACGCCCCAGCCGCCGGGCCCCGGGTTGCCTTTGCAGGCGCCGTCGGTGTAGATGTCAATCGGGTTCATGTTGTTTGTGGTGGTGTTGGGCGGGGCTGGCCACCGGGACAGGTGCGGTCGCCAGGCTCTTGCGGGTTTTCCAGGGCGCGCTCAACAGACGCATACCATGCACCTTTTTCGCCGCCACCAAAAAATACACCCCGCCGAAAATGGGCCACCAGCGGTCACCCGCAGCATCCATCCAGGCGAAACGCTCCAGCCACAGCGCGTTGCTGAGCGCGGGACGGTGGGCGCCGAAACGGGCCGATTCAACCTCAAAGCCCAACAGGCGCAACCAGTCGCGCAACCGCCAATGGGCGATCAGGTCTTTGGCCTCTGGCATGAACAGCTGGCCCCAGCCGAGTTGCTGATAAACCTGTCCACGGCGCTGCCGCAAACCCCACAGGCTGTTGGGGTTGAGTCCGCACACCACCACACGGCCTTCTGGCACCAAAACGCGGTGCACCTCGCGCAGCGCAGCGTGCGGGTCTGGGCTCAATTCCAAGGTGTGCGGCAAAAGCACAAGGTCCAGGCTGTTCTCTGGAAATGGCAGGGCGCAAGGGTGGGTCACGATGACCGCCGCACCTGGGCGACCCGACGTTGCGTCTGAGACCGCCAGCCAACGGTGCGGCATGCGATTGGCGCGCAAACCCGACAGTTCGGGCAAACCCAATTGCAACGCGTGGTAGCCGAAAAAATCGGCCACGGTACGGTCCAACTCGGTCTGCTCCCAGCGCAGCAGGTACTGGCCTGGCGGGGTCTGTAACCAGTCGTGCAAACCTATAATTTGGTGGCCCATGAAACTGCTCCCGCTGCCTGTCTTCACCGACAACTACGTCTGGCTGATGCACGACGGGCAACGTGCGTTGGTGGTCGATCCGGGCGACGCGCAACCGGTGATGGCACTGTTGGCTTCCGAACGGTTGAGTTTGGAGGCGATTCTACTGACGCACCACCACGCAGACCACACCGGTGGTGTAGATGCCCTGCGCAATCGCTTCGGCGCCGTGGTCTACGGACCCGCCTCTGAGAACCTGCCAGAACCCTTGGTCCGGTTGAGCGAAGGCGACCACTTCCAAGCGTTGGGCTTGGCTTTTTCGGTGATCGACGTCCCAGGCCACACCGCTGGGCACATCGCCTTCTACTGCGCCGATGCCGCTGGTGCACCTCTGCTGTTTTGCGGAGACACCTTGTTCTCCGGCGGCTGCGGCCGCCTGTTCGAAGGCACACCGGCCCAGATGCTGGCCTCGCTGGACAAACTGGCTGCCCTGCCAGGCGATACCCGCGTTTGCTGCACCCACGAATACACGCTTGCCAATCTGGCGTTCGCTGTTGCGGTGGAGCCCGACAACGCCACGCTCCGCGGCCACCGTGCGCACTGCGAGGCGCTCAGGGCCGCCCAGCGCCCTACCCTGCCATCGACCATCGCGCTGGAACGGCAGATCAACCCGTTTCTGCGCACCCGCCAATCTGCTGTGAGCGCGGCCGCCCGCCGCTTTGACCCCGCCGCCCAGAGCGACGTTGACGATTTCGCTGCGTTGCGCGAATGGAAAAACCAATTCAAATGAAAAGACCCGCCCCGGCTTTTGGCCTGCTCTTCGCCGCCACGCTGCTCACTGGCTGCGCCACCCCCTTCCCGCCGGTCGATCCACCGCCACCGCTGACCAACCGCCTCACCAGCCCGCGACCGCTGGCGGATGACACAGCTGGCATCCAACCCAGGGCACGACCGCCTGTGGTGGTGAATGTCCAGCCTGTCAGCGCGTCGCATTTGGAAGTGGCACAGATCGACGGGCCAAAATCCTCACTCTCACCCTCACCGTTCTCTGCGGCGGTGCCTGTCCCATCCCCCACAGAACCGCCCGCCGCAGCGCCGGGTGAAACGCCTGCAGCGAGCTTGGCCACGCCAGCGGCCCACCCACGCCAACCCGCGCCAACATTGCGCGCCGATTCAGATCCCATCAGGGCACTGATCGCCGCTGAGACCACTGACAACGCACCGACCGAACCACCACCGGACCTGTGGCACCGCATCCGGCGTGGTTTCGCGTTGCCCAACCTGGAGGGAGACCTGGTTCGCAGCCAAGAGCAGTGGTACGCCAGCCGCCCCGACTACATCGAACGCATGACCAACCGCTCGCGCAAATACCTGTTCCACGTGGTCGAAGAGCTCGAGCGGCGCAACATGCCCACCGAGCTCGCGCTGTTGCCCTTCATTGAGAGCGCGTTCAACCCCCAAGCGGTGTCCAGCGCCAAAGCGGCCGGTATGTGGCAGTTCATTCCCAGCACTGGGCGCGACTTCGCGCTGAAACAGAATGTGTTCAGGGACGACCGGCGCGATGTGCTGGCTTCCACGCGGGCCGCATTGAATTACCTGCAGCGCCTGCACCGCATGTTCGGCGACTGGCACCTGGCCCTGGCCGCCTACAACTGGGGCGAAGGCAATGTGTCCCGCGCCATCGCCAAGAACAAGCGTGCCGGCTTGGGAACCGCTTACACCGACCTCACCATGCCGCTGGAAACCCAGCAATATGTGCCCAAGCTGCAGGCGGTGAAGAACATCGTGGCCGATCCGGACTCGCTCAAGGTCGACCTGCCAGCGATCGAGAACCACCCTTATTTCCAGCAGGTGGACTTGCCACGGGACATCGACGTCAAGCTGGCCGCCGAGTTGGCCCAGGTGCCACTGGCCGACTTCAAGGCGCTCAACCCGTCGGCACATCGCCCGGTGATCTTCGCGTCGGGCACGCCGCACGTGCTGCTGCCCTGGGACAACGCCGAGGTATTTCGTCGCAATCTCCAAGCCCACAAGGCAGGCAACACCGCCAGCTGGACCGCTTGGACCGCCCCGAGCACCATGAAAGTGGCAGACGCCGCCAAACGCGTCGGCATGAGCGAAGCCCAACTCCGCGAGGTGAACAAGATCCCGCCGCGCTTCCTGATCAAGTCTGGCTCCACTTTGCTGGTGACCCGTCCGAGCACGGTGCGAACCGATGTGCCCAGTCAGGTGGCCGACAACGGGCAGATGGCCCTCGCGCCCGAGGTGGTCCTGCGCCGCGTGGTGACCAAGGCCGGCAAAAAGGACACCCTGGCGAGCTTGGCCAAACGTCATCAAGTGACCGTGGCGAACATCGCCGAATGGAACAAGCTCGCAACCAGCGCCAGCCTGAAAGCGGGTCAGTCGGTGGTGCTGTTCCTGCCCCCTGCACCGCGCAAAGCGGGCCCTCGCGCCAGCAACCCGGCAGCCAAAAAGTCGGTCAGATCAGCCCGCAGTGGCCAACGCACCAGCGCAACGAACGCCAACAAACCGCGCATGGCGGGCAAACCTGCGCCCAAGCGGGCCGCCCACAAGAAGGCCTGACGGGGCACTGCCGCCGGGGCTTTGCGCGCCACGGCATTGCCCAGGCTCAGAGGCGGGTGATGGGTTGGTTTCGGACAAGGGCCCAGGCGCTGCCCGGCACGCGTTCCGGCGCCACGTCTGCAAGCGGGGCCAACACAAAGGCGCGCAAGTGCATGCGCGGGTGCGGAACCACCAACCGCTCGCTCTGGATGCAGGCGTCTCCATAAAGCAGCAGGTCCAAATCCAGTGTGCGCGGGGCGTTGCGGTGGCTTCGAACGCGACCGTGTGCCTGCTCGATGGCCTGAAGCAGATCCAGCAGTGCCGGCGCGATGAGCCGAGTGGTCAGTGCGACCACCGCGTTGGTGTAGTCGGGTCCGTCGGCGTCCACAGGCGCCGTGCGGTAGAAGGCGGATTCAGCCACAACTTGGACGTCTGAGCGATCGCGCAACGCGTTCACGGCCATGCGAAGCCGTGTTGGCCCGTCGCCCAGATTGGCACCTAAGGCGACGTAAGCGGTGCAGGGGTCACGCAGCGCCGCGGCGCCCATGAAGCGGGTGTCAGTGACCGTCACCGTTGGGCGCCACACCCGCAGAGCCAGTGCTGCCGTCACCCCGGTTGGCACCGCCCGAGCGGCGACGGCGGCGCCGCTTGCGCGGTGCCGCTCCCTCGCCGTCGTTGTGGGTGAGAGCGCCGCTTGCTTCAGTGCTTTCACCCGTGGGTTCGGAAGCACGGGACGTGGCTTGTCTCGCCCGTGGACGGCGCTGTTGCTCGTCACGAGCCTGGTCCATCAGGTCTTGGCGGGTCGCGTCATCGGACGTGCTGAAGGTTTCCCACCATTCGGCGATGGCTTCATCCATCTCACCGGTGGACGCTCGCAACCGCATGAAGTCAAAGCCGGCTCGAAAACGTGGTTGCTCGACCAAGCTGTATGGGGTGTTTCCCACACGCTTGTCAAAGCGCGGCTGCATCATCCAAATCTCCCGCATGTCAGCGGCCAGTTTGCCTCGGCCGGACACATCGCCGATGCGCGCGCCGAAAGCCTCGTCGATCGCGTCTTGAAGCGCGGCGAACGGGTGCTCGCGGCGAGACATGCGCTGGTTCCAGCCGTCACGGACGTCGGCCCACAACACGCAGGCCAACAAAAAGCTGGGGACCACCGGCTTACCCTCTGACACCCTCCGATCGGTGTCCATCAACGCGGCGTTCACAAGCGGCTGCTCGGCTCGTTCCACCACGACGTCCAGCAACGGATAGATGCCACGGGCCAGACCCAACGCCTTGAGTTGCGCAATGCTAGCGAGCGCATGCCCGGTGAGCAGCAACTTGAGCATCTCGTCAAACAAACGGCTCTGGGGCACATCGGCCAGCAGTTCCTGAGAACTCACCAGTGGTTCACTGGACTTGGCGTCAAGCTTGAAGCCGAGCGGTTGGAGCTTGGCTGCGAAACGCACTGCGCGGATGATGCGCACCGGGTCTTCTCGGTAGCGGGTGGCCGGGTCACCGATCATCCGCATCACGCGCTTCTTCACATCTTGTATTCCACCGTGGTAGTCGACCACCGTCTGGGTGTGGGGGTCGTAGTACATCGCGTTCAAGGTGAAGTCGCGCCGGGCGGCATCTTCTTCTTGCGGCCCCCACACGTTGTCGCGAAGCACCCGACCCGACGCGTCGACCGCGTGCGTCATGCCTGCGAGCTGGCCTTTGCTGGTGCGCTCGTTGCCCGCCACTTGCTCGGCAGCAGCGCTGTCCAGGTAGGCACGAAAGGTGGACACCTCGATCACCTCGTGCTCACGGCCGCGCCCGTAAACCACGTGCACGATGCGGAAGCGCCGGCCGATGATGAACGCACGGCGGAACAGGGCCTTGACCTGCTCGGGCGTGGCGTTGGTCGCCACGTCAAAGTCTTTGGGGCGCAAACCAACCAGCAGGTCGCGCACCGCGCCGCCCACGATGTAGGCCTCGTAGCCGGCATTCTGAAGCGTACCGACCACGTTGAGGGCCCGCTCGTCCACCAACTTGGGATCAATGCCGTGGACACTGGCCGGAACTTCCTGGCGCTGGCCGAACCGGTTTCTCCGGGCCCGGACGCCAGTTGCCGATTCAGCGCCTTTGCCGAACAGCTTGTCGATGAATGTTTTGATCATGCAGTTACTTTGCTGGACATGGGTGCGCTGGCGCACGCCAGTCTTCGCCGTTGGTGGGGATTAGAACAGGTCCAGTACCGGCCACCCACGCGCCTGGGCCAGGGCTCGCAACCGCGGGTCGGGATTGGTCGCCACGGGACGCTGGACCCGCTCCAGCAGCGGCAGGTCGTTCATTGAATCGGAATAAAAAGTGGCGTCAACCGCGTCCCAGTCCCATCCGCGGGCCGCCAACCATTCGCTCACCCGCTGGACCTTGCCTTCACGGAACGAGGGCACGCCATCGATATCGCCAGTGATCCACGGCTCCCCCGCTGGCCCTGGCTGGCGAACCAGATTGACCGCGATCAGATCGGTCACCCCCAGGGCCTGGGCGATGGGACGGGTGACGAGTTCGTTGGTGGCGGTGACGATGGCCACTGCATCGCCCGCATCTTGGTGCTGCCGCAAGAGCGACCGCGCGGCCGGCCGGATGGCTGGATGAATCACCTGCCGCATGAAGTCCACCTGGGCCTGCCGAACGCGGTCGGGACCTTGGCGACGCGCCGCCTCGGTCGCGAAGCGAACATAGTCATGCACGTTCAAAGTGCCGGCTTGGTATTGGGCATAAAAACTGTCGTTACCCGCTTTGAAGGCCACGGGGTCTGTCCAACCCAGCGCGATGGTGAACTCTCCCCAGGCGTGGTCGGAATCGAGCGGCAGCAGCGTGTGGTCCAGGTCGAACAAAGCCACCCTGGGTTTGGTGTTGCGAAAAAAGTCGGTCATGGTGTGGCGGTCATTGGCTCTCAATCATGGCGCGAACCAAAGGAATGGTGACCGCCCGCTGGGTTTGCAGACCGTATTGGTCAAGCTGGTCCAACAGCAAGGACAACGTGCTCAAGTCTCGCGAGAACCGGGTGAGTAGAAAGTCCACGACCTCGCTGGTCAGGTGAATGCCGCGGTCATGCGCCTGCTGCCTCAGCACCTGGGCGCGTTCGGACTCGTCCAGTACCTTCAAATGAAAAACATGGCCCCAACCGAGGCGGCTGCGCAGATCGTCCCGTATCAACAGATCGGCCGGTGGCCATCGCCCAGCGGCCAGCACGCTGCGGGGACGCCCATCGGGTCCGCTCGCTGCGTTCACGAACCAGTTGAAAGCCATGTGTTGCTGTACCGCACTGTAGGCATGCACATCGTCCATGAACACCGCTGACCATGCTGGGCTGAACTCGACCCCATCGTCTGCGTTGGGATCGAGCCAGCCGACGCGCTCGCCGCGGGCGATCAGCGCGTCTTTGATGGCGCGCAAGAGGTGGCTTTTGCCGCTACCGCTGTCACCCCAAATGTAGGTGGGCACAGGCGAGCGCGCGGCGGCGTTGTCCTTCCCCAACCACAGCCGAAGGTGCTGCCAGACCTCCTGGTTGGGACCAGGCATGAACCCGTCCAGCGTTGGGCCGGTGGGCAGACCGATGTCGAGTGCGATTTGCTTCATCAGCCGGTGTACAGCTTGCTGGTGAGATAGCCCTCGCGCACCCGCCGCACGGCGACCAACAACACGGCGCTGGCTGGCAGCGCGATCAGGATGCCGACAAAGCCCAGCACCTGACCAAATGCCAACAGCGCAAAGATCACCACCAGCGGGTGCAGGCCGATGCGCTCGCCCACCAGCCGCGGAGTGAGGTAGATGCTCTCCAGCATTTGACCCACGCCATAGACCGACGCCACCATCAGCACCGCTTTGAGTGCACCCCCCGTGTGGGTGAACTCCAGCAAACCGGCCAGTGTGGCCAACACCAAACCCACGCCAAAGCCCACATAGGGGACGAACACCGCCAGACCCGTGAAGATGCCAATCGGTACGGCCAGGTCTAGCCCAAACAGCGCCAAGCCCACGCTGTAAAACACAGCCAATACGCCCATCACCAGCAGTTGTCCGCGCAGGTACTGACCCAACACCGCATCGGCTTCACCGGTGAAACTGTCAAAGCCGTCGCGCATTTTGAGCGGCACCAATTCAAGCACCCGGGCCACGAACTTGTCCCAGTCCATCAGGAGATAGAACAGGGCGACCGGGATCATCACCGCATTGCCAACCAGCGCTAGGGCCACGCTGCCCCCGAGCTTGAGTGAGGACATCAAGGAACCGAAAGCGTCTTCGAAATTGGCGTTCAGGTACTTGAGCACGAAAGCTTTGACGCTGCCCGCGTCGAGCGACAACTTGATGCCGTACTTGGCCAGCAGCGGCGCAGCGTTGGCGTTCAAGCGCTCGGCCAGCACTGGCAACTGCTCGCGCAGCTGCGGCAGCTCCTTGGCCATGATGGGCACCATCAGCAGCAGCAAACTCACCAACACCAAAATAAAAAGGGTCTCCACCACCAGCACCGACAGCACACGCGGCAGCCGGCCACACCCCAGGTGGTCGAGTCGGTTCACCAAGGGCGTCAGGGCGTAGGCCAGCACGGCGGCCACGACAAATGGCGTGAGCACAGGCCCGAGCAACCACAAGACAAGAAGCGTCAATAGCCCGATGCCGGTCCAGGCCAGGGTACGTTTTTGGGCGGAAGTGAATGGCATCGGCTTGGGCCGGGGGCTAACCCGTAAAATCGAATGAAATTTTAGTCGGCCAAGCACGGCAGCCGCTCAGCCCCTCATGACCTCCCCACACCCTACCCCCCTCTCTTACAAAGACGCTGGCGTTGACATCGACGCTGGCGATGCCTTGGTCGAGCGCATCAAACCGCTGGCGAAGAAAACCATGCGCGAGGGGGTGTTGGCGGGCATTGGTGGCTTCGGCGCGCTGTTTGAAGTGCCCAAGCGCTACAAGGAACCTGTCCTCGTCAGCGGTACCGATGGCGTGGGCACCAAGCTCAAACTGGCGTTTGAGTGGGGCATGCACGACACGGTGGGCATCGATTTGGTGGCCATGAGCGTCAACGATGTACTGGTGCAGGGCGCAGAGCCTCTGTTCTTTCTGGACTACTTCGCCTGCGGCAAACTTGACGTGGACACAGCCGCCGCGGTGGTCGGTGGCATCGCCAAGGGTTGTGAACTGAGCGGTTGCGCCTTGATCGGCGGCGAGACAGCCGAAATGCCCGGCATGTACCCTGCGGGCGAGTACGACCTCGCGGGTTTTGCGGTGGGGGCGGTCGAGAAATCCCTCATCCTCACCGGCGCCGCAGTGAAGCCCGGTGACGTGGTACTGGGATTGGGCTCGCACGGCGTGCACTCGAACGGCTTCAGCCTGGTGCGCAAATGCATCGAACGCGCGGCTGGTCAACTTCCGGCTACGCTGGACGGCATGCCTTTCAAAGAAGCTGTGATGAGACCCACCCGCCTGTACGTGAAAAACGTGCTGGCGGCACTGGCGGCCCACCCGCACACCGAGGCGTCGGGGGGCATCAAGGCCTTGGCGCACATCACAGGCGGTGGCCTGCTGGAAAACATTCCCCGTGTGTTGCCGGAAGGCACCGCTGCGCACCTCGATCAGGGCAGCTGGCCACAATCTGAGCTGTTCGCGTGGCTTCAGGCCACCGCTGGCATCGGCGATTTCGAAATGAACCGCACGTTCAACAACGGCATCGGCATGGTGGTGGTGGTGGCAGCCGAGGCGGCGGGGGCCGTGGCCGGCACGCTGCAGGCCGCTGGCGAACAGGTGCACCGCATTGGCCGCATCGCACAGCGCGGGTCGGGCGCACCGGTCGAGGTGATTTGACGGCGGCGCTGGTTTGCATGGCAGCGCAGACTGGCCACATTTGCTACAGTTTCAGTAGCTGAAACACCAGTCTTCACGAGGGCTACCGGCCTCTTTCGCGTCGCTGGCCGCCCTCTTCACCAATTTTCCTCTGTAAATCGAGGTAACGCGCCAAGCGCGGGCCGCCCAGGGCCACGGCCTTGCCGACGGACACCGCTGCCAGCTGAACCTGGCCCCGTTCCCACTGCACCTGCGCGAGGTTGTTCCAAGCGTCCGCGAACGCGGGGTCCAACTGGGTGGCAGCCTCGTAGGCCGAGGCGGCCTCAGAACGTTGTCCCAACGCATAGGCGGCATTGCCGCGGCCAAACTGCAGGTTGCGATGGCGAGGCCAAGCCTGGATGCCGGTGCGGTACGCACGCAGAGCCGCCCCTGGCTGGACCCGCTCCATCGGGGCCACCGCCTCGGCATACGCATCGGCGGTGGCGGTCACAGGCAAGCGGTCGGCGGGCACCGCCAACATGGCCCAGTGGGCGCCCCGCGCCCAAGTGCGCTCGAACGTCGCCAGCGACAGGGGCATTCGCTCAACAGTGCCCGAATGCAACCACAGTTCGCCCCGCGCCCGGTCGTACCCCACCACCACCGCGTAGTGCCACAACGGGTAGATCGGCAAGCCCAGGTTTTGAAACACCAGCACAGGGCTGCCAGCCGCCACCTCGCGCAACAGCGCTGTGAGCTCTGGAGCCGTCTGGTAAGCGACCAACCCGCGTCGGCGCGCGGCGGCCATCATCTCAGGTTGGAGCGAGCCCTGCCGACCGGGCAAGTACACCTGATCCACCAGATCGTCGGGAGTCACCGCAACACCAGCCGCTCGGGCCACCATGGCGAGCGCTGCCGGGCCGCACTGAAAGTCGGATTGCGGGAAAAAAGGCACGCCGTGGACCTCGGCGCGATCGGGAAGGTGTTCTGGCCACGCTTGCGTCAGAGAGGCGAGCTGGGGGGTGGCGCAACCAACCAGCGACAGCGCGAGCCATAAGAAAAACCCCGCGAGAGCGGGGGGTGTGCGAGCGCCAGCCGTAGTCAATCGTCGGGCCGGCGGGTGCGTCATCGAATCGAGCGGGTGAAAGGGAACACCTTGGTCAGCCCCAGGATATCGGTCACCAACAGGACGATGAACACGGTGAAAGCAATGCCCAGCACGCCAGCACCGGCAGGCGCTTGCTCCACCCGATTGGCCAGTTGAGCCACTTCGGCGTCGGACATGGCCCGCACGCGTTCCGCCGCGCTGTCTGGTGACAGGCCCTGCGCCAGCAGGGCGTCTCTCACATCGGCGCGGGCCAGGAAACCCTCAACCTTGGCTCGATCGGCCGTGACGTCGGCACGTACCGTGAGCGCTTCTTCTGTACCGACGATGCCGGCTTGCGCTGTGAGCGGCATACCGATCACGCCCATGCACACGATCAAGGTGGAGGCAATGGTTTTTTTGAAGGTCGTCATGGGTCTCTTTCTGTGGGTTGCGCAGTGTGCCCTTCACACCACGCCGACACGGTACGGCATGGCCACCGCTCGGTCAACCGTCCTCCAGGGCCAACGTGGCGTTGTCCTACGCCTTTGGAACGACACGCGGCTGGGTTCAATACCGTGCCACCTGCAACTTCACACCCAAGGCCTTGATGGCGGCCAAGGCCTGCCCCAACGGCATGGAACCATCACCCGCTGTGGCCAGCGCTCGGTCGACCAACTCCAGGTCCACCGCTGCCGCAGTTCCAGGTTTTTGGTTCACGCGCCGAACACGGGCGACCACCCCCAGCGCGTTGACAAGCAAGGCAGGGTCGCCGTCTTCAATGACAGCGTTCAAGTAAGCGACCACATCGTCCTCGGCGTCAATGAACTCGGCGGGGTCGAACGGAATACAAGCGGTCTTGGACATGGTGTGCGAACCGAGCTCAGATGTTGACGGCCAGCTTGCTGGCGAGTTGGATGTCCCGGTCTTGGGTACGGGTGTCGCCAGCGGCCAGCAACACGATGGTGGTTGGGTCCAGGTACACAAAGTACAGGCGGTAACCCAAGCCTTGCTCAACGCGCATCGCGAACAGTTCGGGCTTGACTTCATCCACCTCGCTTGGCAGACCCAGTTGCAGGCGGTCCACGTGGGCCAACACCAGTCCGCGTGCACGCTTGCCACGCTGGTGAACCAACCACAGCTTGAATTCGTGGGTATGCCGTATCTCGACCATCAACGCGTCTTTCAATAAACAACGTGTCGGCGCACTTCGCGCCTGATTGGCGCGCATTTTTGCACAGGGTCAGTTCAGTGCACGCCGCAACGCCTCGACCCGCTCAGCGATCGCGTCGAGGTCCAAGGCGTCCTCGACATGGCGCAAATACAACTCCAGATCGGCCACCGCACGCTCGGTATGCCCCTGCTCGGCGTACGCCAAGCCTCGGTCTCGGTACTCGGACCAGGCCTCTGGCAGCAACACGACCAAACGGTCCTGCACTGCAATCAGCCGCGCCCAGTCCTCTTGCGATTTATGCACTTCCTTGAGGTTGCGCAGCATCCGCGCCACGATGTCACGAGGCGTGGCCGCTTGAAGGTATAAACCCATTGGCACGTCGAACTCGTCCACCAGCCCGCTGCGGCGCTTGTAGGGTTCAAGGCGCTCCGACAGCTCTTCTCGGCTCAGCGACTGGCCTGTGAAGGGGTCAATGACCACCTGCCCCTTGGGCAAACTGACTTTGACCATGAAATGCCCTGGAAAGCCGACGCCCCGGGCGTTCAAGCCCAGGCCCTGGGCGAGCTCCATCCACAACACCGCCAGCGAGATTGGGATCCCGCGACGGGTACGCAACACCGCGTTGAGGTAACTGTTATCGGGGTCGTAGTAGTTGTTGACGTTGCCACCAAATCCCAGATCGCGAAAGAAAAAGTGGTTCAGCGCTCGCAACCTTGGCAGGGCGGCAGCGTCCGCGGGGATGCGACGCTTCAGCCGCGCCAACAACTGGTCCACATCGCCGAGGACCTGCTGCACGTCCAGATCAGGGTACTCGTCTTGAGCGAGGCTGACCGCCGCCTCCAGCAGAGGAAAGTCGTCGTCGCTTTGCACCAAAGACGCAAAGTAACCCAGCGGTGTCGGGGCGATGAAGCTGAATGTCATGCTGTCTTGTAAAGAAAGGGGCAAGGGGCGTCAAGCCGATGACGAGCGCTCTCAACGCCGCAGCAACTGACGGAAACGAAGACCGGCTGCCCACAATGCGCTCAGATAAATGGCTGCACCTCCGATCAGTGCCATGGCCAGCAAACCCATGCGCCATAAGGACTGTTGACGCAGCTCAGGCCAATCTTGGCGCCCGGCGAACCACAGCAGGTACACCGCCAGAAGGGCACTGGCGGAGACGACCTGAAGTCCGAAGCGCCACCAGCCGGGCAGAGGCTGGTAGCTGCCGCGTCGCAACAACCCGATCAACAACCACAGCGCATTGACGACGGCGCCCAGGCCGATCGCCAAAGCCAGTCCAGCATGCTGCAACAACGGCACCAGCGCGATATTGAGCAGTTGGGTGATCACCAAGACCACGACCGCGATGCGCACCGGCGTGCGGATGTCCTGACTGGCGTAGTAACCCGGCGCCAGGACCTTGATCGCGACCAGTCCGACCAACCCGGCCCCATAACCCATCAAGGCCGAGGTGGTCTGTTGAACGTCGCGGTCGCTGAAAGCCCCATAGTGGTACAGCGTCGCCACCAACGGCTGAGCAAAAGTGAGCAGGACAACCGCGCTGGGCAAGGCCAGAGCCACCACCAGCCGCAAGCCCCAATCCAGCATGGCCGAGTAGCCGGCCGCGTCGCCAGCCGCTTTGGCTGCGGCCAACTGCGGTGTCAACACCACGCCCAGTGCGACACCCAAGAGAGCGGTGGGAAACTCCATCAACCGGTCGGCGTAGCTCAGCCAGCTCACGCTGCCTGGCGTCAGGTGGGAAGCGATCTGCGTGTTGATCAACAACGAAATCTGCGCCACGCTCACGCCCAGCAAGGCGGGCAACATCAAACGGGCAACCTGTCTTGTGCCAGGGTCGTGCCACGCAGCGCGCAAACTGTCCCAACCACAACCGAACCGCGGCAGCAGTCCCAAGCGCCATAGGGCGGGGATTTGCACCCCCAATTGCAACGCACCGCCCAGCATCACACCGGCGCCCATGGCGTAAATCGGTTGAATGCCTCGGCCGGCGAACCAAGGGGCCACCCAAAGGGCGGCTCCGATCATGGCCACATTCAGGAGCACCGGGGTGGCCGCAGGCACAGCAAACCGCCTCCAAGTGTTGAGCACACCCGCAGACAACGCCACCAGGGACATGAACGCAATGTAGGGAAACATCCAGCGCGTCATGAACACAGCGGCCTCGAATCCGGTGGGCGATTGCTGCAGGCCACTGGCCATGACCCAAACCAGCACAGGGGCGCCTGCGACACCCAGTGCACAGGTCACGAGCACGGCCAACAGCAACAGCGTGGCCACCCGGTCAACCAGCGTTCGGGTGGCGGCCTCGCCCTGCTTGGCTTTCACCGTGGCCAGCACAGGCACAAACGCTTGACTGAAAGCCCCTTCGGCGAACAACCGGCGAAACAGGTTGGGGATGCGAAACGCGACGTTGAACGCGTCTGTCATGGCACTGGCCCCGAATGTGGACGCCATCAACAGCTCGCGCACAAGACCTGTGATGCGTGACGCCAAGGTCAGCGCGGAAACGGTAGACGCGGCTTTGATCAGAGACACGCGCTGAGTGTATGCGCTGCCCGAACGCCAGCTTTCGATCCATCAGGGGCGACGTGAGCAAGCGTAGTCTGCAGCGACCCTTGTCTTATAATAAAAGGCTTTTCTGACATCATCCTCAAACATCAGGAACCACACACATGGCCACCAAACCCAAGAAAAAGAACCCACGCCTGGCGTCGGGCCGCAAACGCGTCCGCCAGGACGTCAAGATCAACGCCGCGAACACGTCGCTGCGTTCCAAATACCGCACCGCCGTGAAAAACGTTGAAAAAGCTGTTCTCGCGGGTGACAAAAGCAAGGCATCCGAGCTGTTCGCAAAGATGCAAGCCGTGGTGGACACCGTGGCCGACAAAGGCATCTTCCACAAGAACAAGGCCGCTCGCGACAAGAGCCGCCTCAGCGCCAAGGTGAAAGCCCTGGCCCTCGCCGCCTAAACAGGCGAACCGCACGCAGCGAGAAATCGCTGCGCCGTTTTGTCGGGTGCGCTGTCAGTGAAAAGCAAAAAGCCGTCGCAAGACGGCTTTTTTGTTGGATGCCCGTTTCAGGGGCGCTTGGGGACCGGCAAAGAACAAGCGTCCACCACCTGCAGGTTGTTGTCTCGGGCGAAGTTGAGACAAAAGTCCCAAGCCATGGGCTCTGCGTTTCGCAGGTCGGGGTGTACCACGACGCACTTGACGCCGTTGACCGCATTCGGCGTGCACCAAGGCGAGTAGCTCAAGTGACTGCCCGGCTGGCTGCCGCCAGGCCGAAACGAGCTCATGACCCCGGCCAACCGTTCGGCCCAGTCACTGGGGCGAAAGGTCTTGCCATCGAGGGTGATCCCCAGGATGAAGACTTCTTGCGCAAAGGGGGAAACCATCGGGTGCGGGTCAGATCGGGTGGTGCAGTGGCCGTGCTCACCGGCATGTTGCACTGCACAAGCATTCTATCTGATGGGTCGCACACCGCCGCGTCATGGCCCTGACCGCGGCTGGTCACTGTGCACAACAAGCGCTGGACCTAGAATCACAGGCTTCGCCCACCGGCGGCGCAACGCCTGCCCCAGGGCTGATGCCAATTGAGCTTAGGGAGCCCTGCCATGAACGCCATCGTCCCTCCGTTGAACGCCGCCACCGTGCCCACCTCGCCGCATGTGATGAACACCTACGGGCGGGTACCGATCGCGCTCTCGCACGGCCAAGGCAGCCGGGTATGGGACGTCAATGGCAATGTGTATTTGGATGGGCTGGGCGGCATCGCGGTCAATACCTTGGGCCACGCGCACCCCAAATTGGTGCCCGCCTTGCAAGATCAGATTGCCAAATTGATCCACACCAGCAATTATTACCACATCCCTGGGCAGGAGGTCCTGGCGGCTAAATTGGTGGCGCTGTCAGGGATGACCAATGTGTTCTTCTGTTCCACCGGTCTGGAAGCCAACGAGGCGGCGCTGAAACTGGCGCGCAAGTACGGGCACGACAAAGGCATCGACAACCCTCAGGTGGTGGTGTACGAGAAGGCGTTCCATGGCCGCAGCATCGCCACTTTGAGTGCCACCGGAAACCCCAAGGTGCAGGCGGGCTTCGGCCCGTTGGTGGAAGGTTTCATCCGGGTACCTGTCAACAACATCGACCAGCTGAAGGCGGCCACCGCTGGCAACGCCAACGTCGTGGCGGTGTTCTTCGAAGCCATCCAGGGCGAAGGCGGGGTCAACCCGATGCGGCCCGAGTACCTGCGTGAGGTCCGCGCCTTGTGCGACGAACGCGACTGGCTGCTCATGATTGACGAAGTGCAGTGCGGCATGGGCCGCACTGGCAAATGGTTCGCCCACCAGTGGGCTGGGATCCTGCCCGATGTGATGCCGCTGGCCAAGGGGCTGGGGTCGGGCGTACCGATCGGCGCGGTGGTGACCGGCCCCAAGGCCGCGAATATTTTTCAGCCAGGCAACCACGGCACCACCTTTGGTGGCAACCCGCTGGCCATGCGGGCGGGGATCGAGACCATCCGCATCATGGAAGAAGACGGCCTGCTGGACAATGCGCTGCGGGTGGGCGGCCACCTCAAGGCGGCACTCAACCGCGAGCTCGCTGGGGTCGCTGGTGTGAAAGAAATACGCGGCATGGGCTTGATGCTGGGCGTGGACCTCTGGAAACCCTGCGGTGTGCTGGTGCAGCGCTGTGCAGACGCTGGCCTGCTCATCAGCGTGACGGCCGACACCGTCGTCCGGCTGGTGCCCCCGCTCATCCTCACCGAAGCGGAGGCCGAGGAGATCGTGGCCATCCTTTGTCCGCTGCTCAAGGCCTTCTTGGCAGAAAACCCATGACCAACCCGGCCATCAAACACTACCTGCAATTCAACGACCTGAATGCAGACGAGTACCGGCACCTGTTCGCCCGCGCGGCACTGATCAAGAAAAAATTCAAGGCTTACGAGAAACACCACCCGTTGGTGGACCGCACACTGGCGATGATTTTCGAGAAGGCCAGCACGCGCACACGGGTGAGCTTTGAGGCCGGTATGTACCAGTTGGGCGGCAGCGTGGTGCACCTCACCACTGGGGACAGCCAGCTGGGCCGGGCCGAGCCCATTGAAGACAGCGCCAAAGTCATCAGCCGCATGGTAGACCTGGTGATGATCCGCACCTACGAGCAGACCAAGATCGAGCGCTTTGCCACCCATTCCCGGGTGCCAGTGATCAATGGTCTCACAAACGAATTCCACCCCTGCCAGATCTTGGCCGATTTGTTCACCTACCTTGAGCACCGTGGCACCGACACGCTGGGCCAACCAGACCCCGCCCGCCTGGCTGGCAAGGTGGTGGCTTGGGTGGGTGACGGAAACAACATGGCCAACACTTGGCTGCAGGCCGCCGAGCTGTTGGGCTTCACGGTGCACCTCAGCACCCCGAGCGGCTACGAGGTGGACCCAGCGGTGGCAGGGCTTCGGTCCAGCGGCAGCTACAAAATCTTCAAAGATCCGCGAGACGCCTGCGCGGGAGCCGACCTCGTGACCACGGATGTCTGGACCAGCATGGGCTACGAGGCTGAGAACGAGGCACGTATGAGGGCCTTCGCCAATTGGTGCGTGAACGCCGACATGATGCGGGCAGCCAAACCAGAGGCGCTCTTCATGCATTGTCTGCCAGCGCATCGGGGCGAAGAGGTCAGCGCCGAGGTGATCGACGGCCCCCAATCGGTGGTCTGGGACGAGGCTGAAAACCGCATGCATGTGCAAAAGGCCTTGATGGAGTACCTGCTGCTTGGCCGCGTGGCATGACCGCGCAGCCCGGCCCCGACGCGTCGGCCCAAAGTGGGTCCGACAGTGACCTCGATTGCCAAACTTGTGGCGCTTGTTGCGCCAGCTTTCGGGTGGACTTTGCGGTCTACGAGCTGGAGGACATGGGCGGCAAGGTGCCGGTGGGTTTGGCGGTAGAAGTGAATGGCAGCACCTGCCGGATGCGCGGCACCGACCACGTGCCTGTGCGGTGTGCGGCACTCACTGGACGGGTCGGCGAGCGGGTGGGCTGTGGAATCTACGAATGGCGCCCGTCACCCTGCCGGGAATTCGAAGCGGGCAGCGACGCGTGCCAGCGCGCCCGCCAAAAGCACGGGTTGGTCGGCCACAGTGGCTGACCGCCGGTCGTCGCCACAGGCCATTGAGCCGGCAAGACGGGCCGAGCGCCCACTAGCCCCCACCGTATAACCAAGGGGTATCCAACACACGTTCACCGCCCCACCGCATCGCCAAGTCACGGGCCGCACGCAGCACGCCTTGGGCGTGGAAGATGCGGCCATTGCGGCGTGCCTTGGCCTGCACCCGGGCATTGCGCTGCCAGCGGCTAGCGGCATAGTGTTTTAAGGCCAGCGACACCTCACCGGGTGTGTCGCCCCAGGCCTGTGCAAGCGCCGCAGCGTCTTCTATCGCCATGGCCGCCCCTTGAGCCAAGTAGGGACGCATCGGGTGCGCGGCATCGCCCAACAAGGCGATGCGCCCCTGCGCGCAGGCGGTGGGCGAAGTCAGCGGGTCCCGGTCATGCAGCGTCCAACGGGTCCAGCCAGAGGCCGCTCCCACCAAGTCTTGCAGCACTGGGTGGGCACCCGGCAGCGACGTCAACAGCGTGCACACGTCGGCCGGTTGGGCCCAACTGCGACGGGACGCACCGGCCTCCGCCGAACCGTGCACCACCGCCACCAAGTTCAGCCAGCCGCCTGCCCGTACCGGGTAGCACACCACATGCATTTGGGGCCCCAGCCAGACTGTGACCTCATGGGGCGACACGCCGTTTGCCGCATCCGCGGCGGGCAGCAAGGCCCGATAGGCCAGGTGGCCCGTGGCGGACGGCGGTCCATCGTTCAGCAACTGCGCCCGCACTGCGCTCCACAAACCGTCGCAGCCGATCAAGGCCTGCGCAGCTGCCTCCACTCGGTTTTCTCCGCCTTTTTGGCAGAAAGCCCTCGCCTCGATTGCATCGGACGCTACTTTTTCGATAGCAATGTCTGTTTGGACAGCGACGCCAGCCCGTTGACTGGCATCCAACAGCAGCGCGTGCAAGTCGGCACGGTGGGCGGTCAGGTAGGGTTGGCCGTACCGCGCCTGGAAGTGAGCGCCCAACCTCAGGGCGCCCAGCGGCCTGTGTGTGTGCGCATCCCGCACTTGCAAACGCTGCGGCTGTGCGGCAATGGCGCACAGGTCGTGCCCAAGACCCCAGGCGCTGAGACAACGCACCGCGTTGGGGCCCAGCTGAATGCCAGCACCCACCTCGCCAAACGCCGCAGCTCGCTCCAGCACGGTGACATTCGCACCCGTGCGCGCCAGGGCCAGTGCGGTAGCCAGACCGCCTATGCCTGCGCCAGCCACCAGCACCCCTTTGGGATCGACGCTCACCAAGCTCATGCGCCCAACCATCCCTGCCAGGCGAATCGAGGCCCGAAAGCATGCGGCGAGCGCCGCACCCACCGGGCGATCAGAGCGCGAGCGCGTGCGTGGGTGGGTGTATGGGCGGCGCCTGCGCCATGACGCCGCCACGGCAAGCGCTTTGGACAAGACGCGTCGGTGAGGATCATGGTTTGCCCATCGACGAAGTGCGGCTGCGTCGAGTAGGTTGTGGCGACGGGTGCTTGACCGAACCGCCGACCGACCTGTTGAAGGGCATCATGGGCCAGCGTGGCCTGGTTTGCTGCAGCGGCGCGGATCAGGCGTGTTGCTGCTCGAATTCTTGCATGTACGCCACCAACGCCCGAACACCTTCCAGCGGCATGGCGTTGTAGATGGAGGCGCGCATGCCGCCCAGCACGCGATGCCCTTTGAGTTGCACCATGCCGCGGGCTTGGGCACCTTTCAAAAAAACATCGTCCAGAGCCGCGTCTTTCAGTCGGAAAGGCACATTCATCAGCGACCGGTCGGCGCGCGCCACTGGGCTGCTGAAAAAACGGCTGTTGTCCAAGAAGTCGTACAACACTGCGGCTTTTGTCTGGTTGTGTTGGGCCATGGCCTGCAGGCCCCCTTGGTCTTTTACCCACTGGCAAACCAAACCCAGGATGTAGATCGCGTAGGTCGGTGGCGTGTTCAGCATGGAGTCGTTATCGGCCTGCTGCCGGTAATCGAAAGCCGAAGGGGTGATAGGCAGCGCGCCGCCCAACAGGTCGTCGCGCACGATCACCACGGTCAGCCCCGACGGGCCCATGTTCTTTTGCGCACCGGCGTAAATCAGGCCGAACTTGCGCACGTCCACCGGCTTGGACAAGAGGTTGGACGACATGTCGGCCACCAGCGGCACGCTGCCCGTGTCTGGCGTCCAGTGGTATTCCACGCCGCCGATGGTCTCGTTGGCGCAAATGTGGACGTAGGCCGCATTGGGGTCGAGTCGCCACTGGTCTTGCAGCGGGATGCTGGTGAACTGGCTGGCTTCAGCACTGGCCGCCACGTTGACGCGGCAAAACGCCTGGGCTTCCTGGATCGACCGTTTTGACCATTCCCCCGTGTTCACGTAGTCAGCGCTCGCTTTACCGCGCAACAGGTTCATTGGAACGATGGCGTTTTGTCCAATGGCCCCTCCCTGCAAGAACAACACGCGGTAATTGTCAGGAATGGACAGCAGCTCACGCAACAGGCTGTGCGCCTGGGCGTGTATGGTTGTGAACTCCTTGCCTCGGTGGCTCATTTCCATCACTGACATGCCAGAGCCTTGCCAATCCAGCATTTCAGATGCGGCTTGGCGCAACACCGTTTCTGGCAGCGTCGCAGGACCGGCACTGAAATTGAATACACGGGACATGGTCACTCCGTTGGGGAAATGGCCAGCTCAAGTGAGGTGGCTGCAAGCCAGGCCGAGGCCGGGCCTAGGGACAAAAAGCAGGGCACGCCGGCTGAATGTGCATGCTGCGTCAACAACAGACCTATGTGGCCGGGACGTGAGGCGGACACTGCGGCAGGGTCGGGAATGACTCAATCGGCCCCACCAGATCCAGGCGCGGCGCTGGCGGGTGGCTCAGCGGACGCGGGCGCCATGCCGTTGGCAGGGACAGCGTCCACCGCAGCGCCTGAAGGGCTTTGATCGGGCTTGTCTGGCGCGGGTGCGGGTGTGGCTTGTACAAAATTGATCGGCACGTTGACCCAGACCTCCACGCCTTTGCCGTTGATCTTCAACGGGCTGAACTTCCATGACCGGGTCACCACCTGCATGGCTTCTTCGTCCAAGCGTGAATTACCGCTGCTCTCGCGGATCTGGGTGGCCTGCACGGCCCCATTGCCATCGACCAGGGTGCGCACCACCACGCGGCGTGGGCTGGATTTGACCTCGGCGGCAGCGCTGGCCGTGTCTTGGGCGAGGACCGTGGTGGTCGCCATTGTCGTAAGCGCCAACAACCAGGCAAAGAGGGTGATGCGCAACGCGTTGGGTCTTGGGGTGTTCATGGACAACAAAGCCGGATGGGTGAGTGATCGAAGGGCTTTTGGCGACCTGCGAATTCCAAGGCTATGTTACCAAGTTGGCTGTGATGGGCTGGTGCATGGCGGCTGGGCGTTTCGCAGACTTTAAAGAAAGCACCCGACCTGCTTGTTGCCGATGCAGAGTCATCCATCACCAGCCGGCGCGGCCTTGGTCGATGCGAGAACACAACAGGGGGTTCCGACCAGCGATCAAGCGGAAGACACGCTGGATCGCCCATTGGCAAGGTGGCCCATTTCTCGTGAACGCCACGCGGCAGCAATTAGCAGCTGGTGTGAAAAAGTGCCAACTTTCGGCCCTCACCAGCATCGTCCTAGTCTAAAAGTATTATTTTTCGTATCGCTACCGCTAGAATATTGGTTCGTTAGGTTCAATGGTGGTTACCCGATCGGTGATTACCCGAACCAATTTGAAAGCCCCACGAAAGGTCTCCCATGAGCTCTGTTACTGTTTCTACCTCCAAATCCCCATTGAGCGCCCTGACCGCATTGCTGCCCGCCGGCCTGCCAGGCGTGCCAGATCTGTCCGGTCTGCTGGCCGATTTGCCATTACTGTCCAGCATCAGCACCCTGACCGATCTGGTCTCCACCGCGCCTGAGCTCACCGTGACCTCCACATCCGCCCTGGGCGAAGTGAGTTTCACCGCTTCGGCGAACGAACTCCAACTGCCCGAACTGCCAGGCCTCGATCTGATCGACCCACTGCTGACCACCGCCACCTCGGTCACGGAGTCTTTGTTGGAAGCCCTGACTGGCGCGCTGTCAGGCTTGCCCCTGCTGTCTGGCTTGGCTGGTTCCGAAGTGAAAGTGGAAGCCTCTGCCGACGCCGACTTGCTGAGCGGCTTGACCGCCCTGCCGCTGGCTGGCAACTTGACCGGCCTCCCCGGCTTGACCCTGATTGAGCCGCTGGTTGCCACCGGCACGACTCTGATCAGCAGCGTGACTGACCTGCTCTCCAGCGGCCTGCTGAGCGAGCTGCCCGTCGCCGGTCTGACCGATGGCCTGCCCCTGAACGACCTCTTGAACGGTCTGCCAGTTGGTGGCCTGTTGTCGGCGTTGCCGGTTGACAGCTTGCTGGCCGCTGTTCCGCTGAGCACCCTGAGCGACCTCCCCGTCATTGGTAGCGTGACCGCCCTGCTGCCCTTGTCGGCGCTGAATGGTCTGACCGAAGGCCTGCCATTGGCCCTGCCACAGTTGCCAGTCTGAATGTTCCCGTTGGCGCCTAGACGCCAAGCACCTCAAAAAAGGGCCTCAGGGCCCTTTTTTAATGGCCTTTTTGTCGCGTCCGTACCCCTTACTTTTCTCCGCGCCCGATGGCTTCACCTGGCGGAGGCTCTCACAAGAACGCGCAAGAAAAAAGCGGCCCAGGGGCCGCTTCGACAGCTTGGCTGTGCCAGCCACCACAAGGGTCAGACGGTGGCGGCGTTGTCCTTGTACTCCTGGATCTGGTCGAAGTTCAGGTACTTGTACACGCTGGCGTTGTCCTGGTTGATGACGCCCATGGCGGCGTGGTACTCGGCCACAGTCGGAATCTTGCCCAGCTTGGAGGCGATGGCCGCCAGCTCGGCCGACGCCAAGAACACATTGGTGTTCTTGCCGAGGCGGTTGGGGAAGTTACGGGTGCTGGTGGAAACCACAGTCGCGCCTTCACGAACCTGCGCCTGGTTGCCCATGCACAGTGAGCAGCCGGGCATTTCGGTCCGGGCCCCTGCGGTGCCAAAGGCGGCGTAGTGGCCTTCTTTGATGAGTTCGCTCTCGTCCATCTTGGTCGGCGGGGCAACCCACAACTTGACCGGGATGTCGCGCTGACCACCCAGCAGCTTGGCTGCGGCGCGGAAGTGACCAATGTTGGTCATGCATGAGCCGATGAAGGCCTCGTCGATCTTGGTACCGGCCACCTCAGACAGGGTCTTGGCGTCGTCCGGGTCGTTGGGGCAGCACAGGATGGGCTCCTTGATGTCGGCCAGATCGATCTCAATGACCGCCGCGTATTCGGCGTCTTTGTCGGCCTCCAGCAGGTGGGGTTTGGCCAACCAGGCCTCCACCTTTTGGATGCGGCGCTCCAGCGTGCGCTTGTCGGCGTAGCCGTCGGCAATCATGTTCTTCATCAGCACGACGTTGCTGGTGAGGTATTCCTTGATCGGCTCGGGATTGAGTTTGATGGTGCAACCGGCAGCAGAACGCTCGGCAGACGCGTCAGACAGTTCAAACGCCTGCTCGACCTTCAGGTCCGGCAGGCCCTCGATTTCCAGAATGCGGCCTGAAAACACGTTCTTTTTGCCGGCTTTGGCCACGGTCAACAAACCGGCCTTTATGGCGTACAGCGGAATGGCGTGCACCAAATCACGCAAGGTGACACCGGGCTGCATCTCGCCTTTGAATCGCACCAACACCGACTCGGGCATGTCCAGCGGCATCACGCCAGTGGCGGCACCGAAAGCGACCAAACCGGACCCAGCGGGGAACGAAATGCCGATGGGGAAGCGGGTGTGCGAGTCGCCACCAGTCCCCACAGTGTCTGGCAACAATAGACGGTTCAGCCAAGAGTGGATCACGCCGTCGCCCGGGCGCAGGGCCACGCCGCCACGGTTGCTGATGAATGCGGGCAATTCGCGGTGGGTCTTCACGTCGACTGGCTTGGGGTATGCAGCGGTGTGGCAGAACGACTGCATCACGAGGTCTGCACTGAAGCCGAGACAGGCCAGGTCTTTCAGCTCGTCCCGGGTCATCGGGCCGGTCGTGTCTTGCGACCCAACAGTGGTCATCTTGGGCTCGCAGTAAGTGCCGGGGCGCACGCCCTGGCCTTCTGGCAGGCCCACGGCTCGGCCGACCATCTTTTGCGCCAGGGTGAAACCGGCTTTGGTCTCAGCGGGTGCCGACGGCAAACGGAACAGCGTGGAGGCGGGCAGCCCCAGGAACTCACGCGCCTTGGCGGTGAGCGAGCGGCCAATGATGAGGTTGAGTCGGCCACCAGCGCGCACCTCCTCGAACAGCACATCGCTCTTGAGCTTGAACTCTGCCAGCGTGGCGCCACCCTTCATGATCTTGCCGTCGTAGGGCATGATGTCCACCACATCGCCCATCTCAAGCTTGGACACATCGACCTCGATCGGCAGCGAGCCCGAGTCTTCCTGGGTGTTGAAGAAAATTGGCGCGATCTTGCCACCCAGCGTCACGCCGCCGAACCGCTTGTTGGGCACAAACGGGATGTCCTGGCCCGTGGCCCAGATCACCGAGTTGGTGGCGGACTTGCGGCTGGAGCCGGTACCCACCACGTCGCCCACATAGGCCACCAAGTGGCCCTTCTTCTTCAGGTCGTCGATGAACTGCATCGGACCGCGCTTGCCGTCTTCCTCGGGCTTGAACGCCGCATCCGGGCGGGTGTTCTTGAGCATGGCCAGGTAGTGCAGCGGGATGTCTGGGCGGCTCCAGGCATCTGGCGCGGGCGACAGATCATCGGTGTTGGTTTCGCCCGGCACCTTGAACACGGTGACGGTGATGGTCTTGGCCACTTCGGGGCGGCTGGTGAACCACTCGGCGTCGGCCCAGCTCTGCATCACTTCCTTGGCCTTGGCATTGCCCGCTTTGGCTTTTTCAGCGACGTCGTTGAAGAAGTCGAACATCAACAGCGTCTTCTTCAGCCCTTCCGCTGCAACGCCGGCAACTTCTGCATCGTCCAACAGTTCGATCAGCGGGTGCACGTTGTAGCCACCCACCATGGTGCCGAGCAACTCTGTAGCCTTGGCTTTGGACACCAAACCGACCTTCAGGTCCCCGTGGGCCACGGCGGCCAAGAAACTGGCTTTGACTTTGGCGGCATCGTCCACGCCCGGCGGCACGCGGTGGGTCAGCAGATCCAACAAAAACGCGTCTTCGCCTGCGGGCGGGTTTTTCAGCAGCTCAATGACTTCACCGGTCTGCTCGGCCGACAGCGGCAGCGGCGGGATGCCCAAGGCGGCGCGTTCGGCCGCGTGGGCACGGTAGGACTGCAAAAAGGTCGTTGACATGGCTTTTCTCCAAAAAAACAATCAAAAACGGGGCTAGCCCTTGCGATACCTGATTAACATGCTACATAAATCATAGCTTGTACAGCCTCGCACAGAGGGCCAACGCCAGCAACCGAGAGCGCGGTGACGCTCTCGGCCATCACTTCGCCATCGGCGGGGTCGGCCCCGTCGGGTAGACCACCCCGGCCGCCGCGGGCACTGGTGATGCCCGCACCGGCGACGCCGCAGCCGGCGCTGTCTCCAGCAAGTTGGGGGCCGGATTGGTTTTCAAGGTCTGTGCCAAGGCCACCTGGGCCGGGCTCTGGCATTCATCGGCCAGACGCTGACCCAGCTTCTGATTCATCAACATGGACTTGTTGCCCAACTGCAGCCAGACCGCGCCAGCGCGCTGGTCTTCGAGGCGGATCGCCCCGGTGCTGGTCGCCACCGGCAACATGCGGTAGCGAGCGCCTTTGGCGGTGACGTCAAAGTGCCCGGGCGACTTGGGGTCGGCGGCGATGGTCACGACCGTGCCCAATTCGCACGGCAACGTGCCCACATGCACCCGTTCGGCGATCGCCAACTCACCGGGCGTCAGGGCGGCATCGGCCGCGGCGATGCCAGCCGCCATGCTGGACGCGGTGCTTTTGATGTCCGCGCGGCTGGCGCTTTGGGCTTTGGACTTTGGCGGCGCCTTGTCGCCTGCTTTCTGTGCCGGGCCCTTGGCGGCGGCGTCCTTCGCAGGAGCGGTCGCCGCTTTGGGGGCAGATGCCGCCGACTTGCTCGGGGCAGTGGTTTGTGCAAACGCCGCTGCTGACAAAGCCAGCAGCAACAGGCAGGCGAGTGTGTGTTTCATGAGTCTCTTTACAGTGGGGTGGTCCGTAGGGGCTGCTGTCCGGCGTTCAATGCCGGTCACTGCCAGGGGATGTGGGTTGGAAAAAGCGAGCCATCTCGCTCGGGAGCTGACCGCCGGTTCGCCAAGCGCGCTCCAGCACCTGCCAGTGGAAACGGTAACTGGCGCGGTCGTGCAATCGACCTTTCACGCTCACGGGCGCCCAGTCAGACCGTTCCGCCGCCGACAAAATCGTTGCCGCTTCATCCACCTCTCGCGCATCGGGGGCGAAAGCGGCCAAGATGGGGCGGATCTGCGCTGGGTGGATGCTCCACATCCGCGTGTAGCCCAGCAGCCGGGCGGCGCGGCGGGCCGCAGCCTCCATGGCCGCGCTGTCGGCGAATTCCGTGACCACGCAGTGGGAGGGCACCTTGCCATGCGCGTGGCAGGCCGACGAAATCGCCAGTTTGGCGCGCAACACCAGTGGGTGAGTGAATTGGTCGATGCCATCGACGTCGGGTCGTGCCCCCATTGCACTGGAGGGAATGGCCCCACCGTGGGCAGACACGAAGTCCATCAGCCCAAAACTGATTGATGTCACCGAGGGGCGCGCGGCCAGAGCGTGGGCCTGATGCACGGCCGCAGGCGATTCAATGAGCACGTGCAGAGGGACTCGCGTTGCGCCTGCTGCGCACAACGCGGCTTCAGCTCGCTCAACATCGGCCACCGTCTCGACCTTGGGCACCATCACATGTGCCAACCGGTCTGTGAGGGTCCCGACGATGGTGGCCACATCGGAATCGAATGCCGGGTGATCGACCGCATGCACCCGCACAGCCACGCGGGCTGCAGCAGCTGCGTTCGAGGCGAGTTCCACCACCATTGCGGCATGGTCGGCCTCACCACCGACTGGGGCGCCGTCCTCGCAGTCGAGGGTCACGTCGAAAACACACCCCCCGAACTCCTCCGTCATCTCGGCCTGCAACTGCAGGCTTTTGCGCATTCGGGCCTCAACGCCGCTGTAGTGGTCACACACCGGCAACCGGACCGCCCCCGCCTGGGCACCGAGAAGGACGTCGCGGGGGTGGCCGGGCATGGTCGCCGCTTACAGCAAGTGCTTTACGCCGTCTTGTTCGCCTTGCAACTCTGCCAAGGTCTTGTTGATGCACTCCTGTGAGAACGCGTCGATCGGCAAGTCCTTGACCAGCGTGTACTCGCCGTTGGCGCAGGTCACGGGGTAGCCGAACACGACCTCTTTAGGGATGCCGTATTCGCCATTCGAGGGCACACCCATGGTGACCCATTTGCCGTTGGTGCCCAGGGCCCAGTCGCGCATGTGGTCGATGGCGGCGTTGGCGGCCGAAGCGTCGGACGACACACCCCTGCCGGCGATGATTGCTGCACCGCGCTTGCCGACGGTCGGCAGGAATACGTCGCGGTTCCAGACGTCGTCGTTGATCATGTCCTTGACCGACGCGCCGTCAATGGTCGCGAAGCGGTAGTCCGCGTACATGGTGGGCGAGTGGTTGCCCCACACCGCCAGCTTCTCGATGGATGCCACCGGCTTGCCGGTCTTGGCGGCGATTTGACTGGCCGCACGGTTGTGATCCAGACGCAGCATGGCAGTGAAGTTCTTGGCGGGCAGGTCGGGGGCCGACTTCATGGCGATGTAGGCGTTGGTGTTCGCGGGGTTACCAACGACCAACACCTTGACGTTGCGACTGGCAACCTTATTCAGCGCCTTGCCTTGGGCCGTGAAGATCTGGGCGTTGGCTGCGAGCAGGTCGGCGCGCTCCATGCCAGGGCCGCGGGGACGGGCACCCACCAGCAGTGCGTAGTCGGTGTCCTTGAAAGCGGTCAAAGGGTCACTGTGGGCTTCGATGCCTGCCAGCAGGGGAAACGCGCAATCATCAAGTTCCATGATCACGCCCTTCAGCGCGTTCTGAGCCTTCTCGTCAGGGATCTCCAGCAACTGCAAGATGACCGGCTGGTCCTTGCCCAGCATTTCACCCGAGGCGATGCGGAACAGCAGGGCATAACCAATTTGACCTGCGGCACCGGTAACGGCGACACGGACGGGCTTCTTGCTCATGGGAGACTCCAAATGGTTTGAGACAGGTTCGAAAATGGGCACGGGCCGAGGAAAAAAAGTTGTTCCCAGCGGCATCGACTTTCATGCAATTTTAGCGACGAAAACCCCTAAGCGTCAATTTGTCTTATGTCTTATATAAGATATGATTTCATACACTGGCATCATGCATCGGGTCGACGCTTCAGACGCCCCAAGCGCTCTTCAACGGTGGCATCTACCGCGTTTGTGTCAATGGTTCTTTCGCACCTTCCTCAAGGTTTAGCCACGGCTTTCATCGCACGCCCCAACCTGTCAGCGTCATGTCTTCGAACCCCTCTGTGCCGTCCGAACCAAGCCCCTTGACTGGCGAGCCTGCGGCGTCGGTCACACCGGCATTCAGCCCGCTGTACCAGCAAATAAAGAGCCTGATTCTGCAAAGTCTCCAAGCCGGGGAGTGGAAGCCTGGCGAGGCCATTCCCAGCGAGATGGAATTGGCGGCACGCTACCGCGTCAGCCAGGGCACGGTCAGAAAAGCCATTGACGAGCTCGCCGCCGAAAATTTGGTGCAACGCCGGCAGGGCAAAGGCACGTTTGTGGCCACCCACGCAGAGCGCCAGGTCCAGTACAGGTTTTTGAAACTCATCCCAGACACCGGCGATGTGAACAGTGAAGGGCCGGCTGAACGCCGTATCGTGGATTGTCGGCGCCAACGCGCGTCGGCCGATGTCGCGCGGGCCCTTGGCTTGCGAACCGGCGACCCGGTGCTCCAGGTTGGGCGGGTGCTGTCTTTCGCTGGAACCCCCACCATCCTTGAGGACCTCTGGCTGCCTGGCGGTCCGTTCAAAGGCTTGACGGCAGACCGCCTCAGCGAGCACCGCGGCCCGATGTACGCCATGTTCGAATCGGAATTCGGCGTCCGTATGGTTCGCGCTGAGGAAAAAATACGGGCTGTTTTGCCGGACCCCAACCAAAGCACGCTGCTCAGGGTGCCGGCCGGCACACCGCTGCTGAGCGTTGAACGCGTCGCCTACACCTACAACGATGTGCCTATGGAATTGCGCCGCGGGCTGTACCACACCGCCACCCACCACTACCGCAACGAATTGAGTTGAGCCTCGGTGCCGGACATGCGTCCCAACTGGCACTGCGCACCCGACTTTTCAGGTCAACGATTGCTTGCCAGCGTCCCGTCAGCTTGCTGCGTTGCAATAAAATATGTAGAGAAAAACACGGCATAAAGACGCCACTAAAGAAAGTTTCCATGAGCCAACTAGCCAAGCCACGGCGCGAGTTCCGCAACATCAACGCCTTTAAAGACTTGACCACGTACCGCCTGCCTCCTGCGGGCATCGTGTCTATCTTGCACCGAGTGAGCGGCGCGATCATGTTCCTGCTGATGCCCTTCATCATTTGGATGTTCGACACCTCGTTGTCTTCAGAGTTGTCGTTTGAAAACTTCAAGGCCGCTTTTAACGTGGGTCTGTTGGGCATCCCCGGCGTGGTCTGGAAATTGGTCGCCTTGGCCCTGATTTGGGCGTTCACCCACCATTTCATCGCTGGCTTGCGTCACCTCTGGATGGATGTCAGCCACTCGGTCAGCAAGGAGTTCGGAAAAAGTTCTGCGCTGGCCACCCTGTCCCTGGGTACCCTGATCACACTGGCGCTCGGCGCCAAACTGTTCGGGTTGTACTGAGTCCAGACAACTCCCTCCATTTACACAATCGAATCGAACGGACTAGTGACATGGCAGTGAATTACGGCTCCAAGCGCATCGTGGTCGGCGCGCACTATGGATTGCGCGACTGGTTGAGCCAACGTGTGACCGCGGCATTGATGGCACTCTTTACCTTGTTGGTGCTGGGCCAAGTGATCTTCAGTCGCGGCCCCATTGGCTATGACAAATGGGCGGGCATTTTCTCGCCTCAGTGGATGAAAGTGTTGACCTTCGTGATCATCGTGGCACTGCTGTACCACGTCTGGGTGGGAATGCGCGACATCTGGATGGACTACATCAAGCCGGTCTGGCTGCGGCTGTCATTGGAAATTGGCACCATCGTTTGGCTGATTGGTTGCGCCGGTTGGTCCATTCAGGTGCTGTGGCGCATTTGATCCTGGCCGCATTTTCGGCTGCTGACGCAAGTCTCATTTCATAGGCACTTTTCTCATGACTTACTCCGTTACCAAGCGCAAGTTTGACGTCGTCATCGTCGGCGCCGGCGGTTCCGGCATGCGCGCGTCTTTGCAATTGGCGCGCGCTGGCCTGAACGTGGCCGTGCTGTCCAAAGTGTTCCCGACCCGTTCACACACCGTGGCGGCCCAAGGTGGGATCGGCGCCTCGCTCGGTAACATGAACGAGGACAACTGGCACTACCACTTCTACGACACCATCAAAGGTTCTGACTGGCTGGGTGACCAAGACGCCATTGAATTCATGTGCCGTGAGGCGCCCAAAGTTGTGTACGACCTGGAGCACATGGGCATGCCGTTTGACCGCAACCCGGACGGCACGATCTACCAGCGCCCGTTCGGCGGTCACACGGCCAACTACGGCGAAAAGGCCGTGGAGCGCGCCTGCGCCGCTGCCGACCGCACCGGTCACGCCATGCTGCACACGCTGTACCAGCAAAACGTCAAGGCCAAGACCAGCTTCTTTGTGGAATGGATGGCGCAGGACTTGGTGCGCGACGCCGATGGCGACGTCGTTGGAGTGACGGCCATTGAAATGGAGACTGGTGACGTCCACGTGCTGCATGCCAAAACCGTGCTGCTCGCCACCGGTGGTGCCGGCCGGATTTTTGCCGCCTCCACCAACGCGTTTATCAACACCGGCGACGGTCTGGGCCTGGCTGCTCGTGCTGGCATTCCTTTGGAAGACATGGAGTTTTGGCAATTTCACCCGACCGGCGTGGCCGGTGCCGGTGTGCTGTTGACCGAAGGCTGCCGTGGCGAAGGCGCCATTTTGCTCAACAGCAACGGGGAGCGTTTCATGGAACGCTACGCGCCGACCTTGAAAGACTTGGCACCACGCGACTTCGTGTCGCGGTGCATGGACCAAGAAATCAAGGAAGGCCGCGGCTGCGGTCCCAACAAGGACTACGTGTTGCTCAAGCTCGACCACCTCGGTGCCGAGACCATCATGAAGCGCCTGCCTTCGGTGTTTGAGATCGGACACAACTTCGCCAACGTCGACATCACGCGCGAACCCGTCCCCGTGGTGCCCACCATCCATTACCAAATGGGCGGCATCCCCACCAACATCCACGGACAGGTGGTGGTTCCCAACGGAAGCGTCCATAACGAGGTCATCAACGGCCTGTACGCGGTGGGAGAGTGCTCCTGCGTCTCGGTACACGGTGCCAACCGCCTCGGCACCAATTCGCTGCTGGATTTGCTGGTGTTTGGCCGCGCTGCTGGCAACCACATCGTCGAGTTCAACGACAAGAACAAAACGCACAAGCCTCTGCCCGCCGACGCGGCTGACCGTACGCTGGAGCGCATCAACCGGTTGGACAAAACCAGCGACGGTGAATATGCACAAGATGTGGCAAACGACATCCGTGCCACCATGCAGCAACACGCCGGTGTGTTCCGCACCCAAGCCAGCATGGACGAGGGCGTTGTCAAGATCGCCGCCCTCCGTGAACGGGTCAACGCCATTGGCTTGAAAGACAAGTCCAAAGTCTTCAACACCGCTCGCATTGAAGCGCTGGAAGTCGAAAACCTGATTGAGTCGGCCCAAGCCACAATGGTGTCGGCCGCAGCACGCCGCGAGAGCCGTGGTGCCCACACAGTGAACGATTACGGCGACACGCCTGAACACCCGAACGGCCGCAACGACACCGATTGGCACAAGCACACCCTGTGGTACAGCGAAGGCAACCGCTTGGCCTACAAGCCGGTGCAAATGAAGCCGCTCACCGTTGAGTCCGTCCCGCTGAAGGTCCGGTCCTTCTAAACCACTGCCCCATCGCATTGCATTCGGAGCCCACCATGACACTACGCACCTTCCAAATCTACCGCTACGACCCGGACAAAGACGCCAAACCCTACATGCAGACGCTGCAAGTCGAACTGGACGGCAGCGAGCGCATGTTGCTGGACGCTTTGATGAAGCTCAAAGCGCTGGACCCCACCATCTCTTTCCGCCGTTCCTGCCGTGAAGGTGTGTGTGGTTCGGACGCGATGAACATCAACGGCAAGAACGGCCTGGCCTGCTTGACCAACATGCGCACGCTGCCCGGCACCATCGTGCTGAAGCCGCTGCCCGGTCTGCCTGTGGTGCGGGATCTGATCGTTGACATGACGCAGTTTTTCACCCAGTACAACTCGATCAAACCTTACCTGGTCAACGATACGGTGCCACCTGAGAAAGAGCGTCTGCAGTCGCCAGAAGAGCGCGAGGAACTGAACGGTCTGTACGAATGCATCTTGTGCGCCAGCTGCTCCACCAGTTGCCCCAGTTTCTGGTGGAACCCGGACAAATTCGTTGGCCCCGCCGGCCTGTTGCAGGCTTATCGCTTCATCGCAGACAGCCGCGATCAAGACACCGCTGCACGCCTAGACAACCTCGAAGACCCATACCGTCTGTTCCGTTGCCACACCATCATGAACTGTGTCGACGTGTGCCCCAAGGGCTTGAACCCCAGCAAGGCGATCGGCAAGATCAAAGAAATGATGGTTCTGCGCACCGTCTGAACCACATGAGCGGGACGGCACTTCCATCAGACGACCTGGACACCAAGCTTGACGAGCGGGGCTTGAGCAAACTCCGGTGGCGATGCCGCCGGGGTCTGTTGGAGAACGACCTGTTCATCGAGAAGTTTTTTGCCAGGCACGAATCCGGCTTGACTTTGGGGCAAGCCCAGGGGCTCGGCGCGCTGATGGACTTGTCAGACAACGACCTGCTGGACTTGTTGCTCCGGCGCAAAGAACCGTCGGGCGAGGTCAATACAATCCAAGTGAAAGAAGTGTTGGCGATGTTGCGCGGCTGAAAATCGGACGACCAACGCCCCCCGACCAGACCCCGAGTACCCCACTCCAAGAAAGCAAAAAAATGAAACTTGCGGAAAACAAAGCCACCTTGTCGTTCAGCCAGGGCGGTGCCCCCATCGAGTTGCCCATCTACAAAGGTAGCATTGGCCCTGACGTGATCGACATCCGCAAGCTGTATGCCCAGACAGGCATGTTCACCTACGACCCTGGCTTCTTGTCGACGGCAGCCACCCAATCCGCTATCACCTACATCGACGGCGACAAGGGCGAACTGCTGTACCGCGGCTACCCGATCGAGCAACTGGCCACGAATTGCGATTTCTTGGAAACCTGCCACTTGCTGCTGTACGGTGAGCTGCCCAACGCAGCCCAGAAAGCAGAGTTCACGAGCCGAGTGACCAACCACACCATGGTCAACGAGCAAATGCAATTCTTTTTGCGTGGTTTCCGCCGTGACGCGCACCCCATGGCGGTGTTGACTGGCTTGGTGGGCGGCTTGTCGGCGTTCTACCACGACAGCACTGACATCAACAACCCGAAGCACCGGGAAATCGCTGCGATCCGGCTGATTGCCAAGATGCCAACCTTGGTCGCTATGGCTTATAAGTACAGCGTGGGCCAGCCTTTTGTCTACCCCAAGAACCACCTCAGCTACGCAGGCAACTTCTTGCACATGATGTTTGCCACGCCTTGCGAGGAATACAAAGTCAGCCCGGTGCTCGAGCGTGCGATGGACCGCATCTTCACCCTGCACGCCGACCACGAACAAAACGCCTCCACCTCCACGGTGCGCCTGTGCGGTTCCTCTGGCACCAACCCGTTCGCAGCCATTGCGGCGGGCGTGGCCTGCCTGTGGGGCCCGGCCCACGGCGGCGCCAACGAAGCGTGCTTGAACATGTTGGAAGAGATTCAGGCCATGGGCGGTATCTCGAAAGTGGGCGAGTTCATGGAGAAGGTCAAGGACAAAAACTCCGGCGTCAAGCTGATGGGTTTTGGTCACCGCGTGTACAAAAACTACGATCCGCGGGCCAAACTGATGCAGGAGACCTGTAACGAGGTGTTGACCGAACTGGGCTTGGAAAACGACCCACTGTTCAAACTGGCCAAGGCATTGGAGAAGATCGCCTTGGAAGACGAATATTTCGTCTCGCGCAAGCTGTACCCCAACGTTGATTTCTATTCCGGGATCGTTCAGCGCGCCATTGGCATCCCAGTGCCGTTGTTCACTGCCATTTTCGCTTTGGCTCGGACTGTGGGTTGGATTGCCCAACTGAACGAAATGATCAGCGATCCCGAATACAAAATCGGCCGCCCTCGTCAGCTGTTCAGCGGTGCGGTCAAGCGCGACGTTCAGCCCATCGGCACGCGCTGAAGGCATCGCAGCCTAGACGCTGAACTGTCTCGCAACAGCCCGCTGGCCACGGCCTGCGGGCTGTTTGCTTTTTTGGCCAACCAATCGCTAGCAATTTAATAGCTATAAACCAATAGGCGCGCGGGCTGGCGGCGGCAGAGACTCACAATACCCTCATTTTTTGAGGCTTCGTAGCGACCATGGCATTTTTTAACGGGCCATGCGGGCGCGGCTTAAAATCGCAACGAATTTAGGAATGACCACCATGGGACGTACCCTTTACGACAAGCTTTGGGACGAGCACGTTGTCCACACCGAGGAAGACGGTACCGCCATCCTCTACATTGACCGGCATCTGGTCCATGAGGTGACCAGTCCCCAGGCCTTTGAGGGGTTGCGTGTGGCCAATCGCAAAGTCTGGCGCATCAGCTCCATTGTGGCCACTGCCGACCACAACACGCCCACCCACGGTTGGGAACTGGGTTACGACGGGATCGCCGACCCGGTCAGCAAGGAACAAATCACCACTTTGGACGCCAACATCGCCGAGTTCGGCTCTGCGGCTTACTTTCCTTTCATGTCCAAGCGGCAGGGGATCGTGCACGTGATTGGGCCAGAGAATGGTGCCACCCTGCCAGGCATGACGGTGGTCTGCGGCGACTCGCACACCTCCACGCACGGCGCTTTCGGCGCACTGGCGCACGGCATCGGCACCAGCGAAGTCGAACACGTGATGGCGACCCAAACGCTGTTGGCCAAGAAAGCCAAAAACATGCTGGTCAGGGTCGAAGGAACATTGGGCCGCGGTGTGACCGCCAAAGACGTCGTACTCGCGATCATTGGCAAAATCGGTACTGCTGGCGGCACTGGTTACACCATTGAATTCGGCGGCAGCGCAATCCGCTCATTGAGCATGGAAGGCCGCATGACCGTCTGCAACATGGCGATCGAGGCCGGTGCCCGTGCGGGCCTGGTGGCGGTTGACGACAAAACCATTGCTTACGTGAAGGGGCGCCCGTTCGCACCAGGAACCGACCGCCAGACAGGACAGTTCGTTGGCGGGCCAGAGTGGGAGCAGGCCGTGGCCTACTGGCAGACACTCCACTCTGACGCAGAAGCCGTGTTCGACCAAACGGTCGAGATCCGCGCTGCCGACATCGTGCCGCAGGTGACGTGGGGCACCTCGCCCGAGATGGTGCTGGGGGTCGACGGCCATGTCCCCGACCCTGACAAAGAGAAAGACCCAGGCAAACGGCTCGCGATTGAACGCGCGCTGACCTACATGGACCTCAAGCCTGGCAAGGCGCTGAGCGACATCTTCGTGGACAAGGTGTTCATCGGCTCGTGCACCAACAGCCGCATTGAAGACATGCGCGAGGCCGCCGCAGTGGTGAAACAGTTGGGCCAGAAAGTCGCAAAGAACATCAAGCTGGCGATGGTGGTACCAGGGTCCGGGTTGGTCAAAGAACAGGCCGAACGCGAAGGGTTGCACGAGATTTTCAAAGCCGCTGGCTTTGAATGGCGCGAGCCAGGGTGCTCCATGTGCCTGGCAATGAACGCAGACCGGCTGGAACCTGGGGAACGCTGCGCCTCCACGAGCAACCGCAACTTCGAGGGCCGCCAGGGCGCAGGTGGGCGCACCCACCTCGTGAGCCCTGCCATGGCAGCTGCCGCCGCGGTCCACGGACACTTTGTGGACGTGCGCACCTTCGCCTGACGTCGACGGGAAAGGGCCGATCACCTCCCGCCCGGCCCCTTTCCTCTATCCGATTGAGACCCGCATGCAGAAATTCACCGTACACCAAGGCCTGGTCGTTCCGCTCGACCGGGAAAACGTCGATACCGACGCCATCATCCCCAAGCAGTTCCTGAAGTCGATTCGCAAGACCGGCTTCGGTCCCAACCTGTTCGACGAATGGCGCTACCTTGACCCGGGCTACCCAGGTCAAGACCCGGCCAGCCGACGGCCCAACCCGGACTTTGTGCTCAATCAGCCTCGTTATGCGGGCGCGTCCATCTTGCTGGCGAGGAAGAACTTTGGCTGTGGCTCCTCCCGCGAGCACGCGCCATGGGCGTTGGACCAGTACGGCTTTCGAGCCATCGTCGCGCCCAGCTACGCCGACATCTTCTTCAACAACAGTTTCAAGAACGGCCTGCTTCCAATCATTTTGAGCGAGGGACAGGTGGATCAGCTGTTCAATGAGGCGTTGGCCTTTCCCGGCTACCAGCTGACCATCGACCTTGAACGCCAAGTGGTGGTCAAGCCCCAAGGCGAAGAGATCGCGTTCGATATCGCGCCCTTTCGCAAGTTTTGTCTCATCGGCGGGTACGACGACATTGGCCTGACCCTGCGCAACAGCGACAAGATCAAGGCCTTTGAATCCCGGCGCCTCGCCGAAAAGCCCTGGCTTGCCAACCGCCCCACTCTGGGCTGAACACACGGCGCCGCTCCAACGCACCCCACCATACCCCTCTCGCCATGAAAATCGCAGTCCTCCCCGGTGACGGCATCGGCACCGAAATCGTTGCCGAAGCCGTCAAGGTGCTCCACGCGCTGGAACTACCCTTCGAAATGGAAACCGCCTTGGTTGGCGGTGCCGCCTATGAGGCCCACGGTCACCCTCTGCCCGACGCCACGCTGCAGCTTGCCAAGGACGCCGATGCGGTCTTGTTTGGTGCAGTGGGCGACTGGAAATACGACACGCTGGACCGCCCGCTGCGTCCAGAGCAGGCGATCTTGGGACTGCGCAAGAACCTGGGACTGTTTGCCAATTTTCGCCCGGCGATCTGCTACCCAGAGCTGGTCGGTGCGTCCAGCCTCAAACCCGAGATCATCTCGGGTCTGGACATCCTCATCATCCGTGAACTGACGGGCGACATCTACTTTGGGCAGCCGCGCGGTCGCCGAACCGCCACTGATGGTCACTTTCCCGGCAGCGAGGAAGCCTTCGACACGATGCGCTACTCGCATCCAGAAATTGAGCGCATCGCCCACGTGGCGTTTCAGGCCGCCCGCAAGCGCAACAAAAAAGTCACCAGCGTCGACAAGGCCAACGTGCTGGAAACCTTCCAATTCTGGAAAGATGTGGTCACCGAAGTGGGACAGCAATACCCCGACGTGACGCTGGACCACATGTACGTGGACAACGCGGCCATGCAGCTGGTCAAAGCGCCAAAAAAGTTTGACGTGGTGGTCACCGGCAACATGTTTGGGGACATCCTGTCAGACGAAGCGTCCATGCTCACCGGCTCCATTGGCATGCTGCCCTCGGCCAGCCTCAACACAAAGAACCAAGGTTTGTACGAACCCAGCCACGGCAGCGCCCCAGACATCGCGGGCCAGGGCATCGCCAACCCGTTGGCTACAATTCTGTCGGCTGCCATGATGCTTCGCTTTTCACTCAACCAACCCGAAGCCGCTTCCCGCATAGAAACAGCGGTGCAAAGCGTGCTCGCGTCCGGTTTGCGCACCGTCGACATCTGGTCCGAGGGCACCACCAAAGTCGGCACCCGCCAAATGGGTGACGCGGTGGTGGCTGCCATCACCAAAACCATCACCAAGGGCTAGTCAGGCTCAGGTTCGTCGCGCCCTTCCCGGCCACGACGAGCCAGGGAAAGAAGAACATCAACTTCGAAAGGGCAATCGCGATGAGCAAGGTAGGGAATCTGGTCGGCCTCGTGGGCTGGCGTGGCATGGTCGGTTCGGTCCTCATGGACCGCATGCAGGCGGAGCGGGACTTCGACCTGATCGAGCCCGTTTTCTTTTCCACTTCCAACGCTGGGGGCAAAGCCCCGGCCCAGGCCAAGAACGAAACCACGCTGAAAGACGCCTACGACATCGAGGCGTTGAAGCGCTGCGACATCGTCATCACGGCCCAAGGGGGCGACTACACCTCCGAGGTCTTCCCCAAGCTGCGCGCTGCGGGCTGGAAGGGCCATTGGATCGACGCCGCCTCTACGCTGCGAATGAAGGACGACGCGGTCATCGTTCTCGACCCAGTCAACCTGCCAGTGATCCAGGCCTCGCTGGCCAAAGGCGGTAACAACTGGGTCGGCGGCAACTGCACCGTGAGTTGCATGTTGATGGGCGTGGGCGCGTTGTACAAGGCCGGTTTGGTGGAGTGGATGAGCACACAGACCTACCAAGCCGCCAGTGGCGGCGGCGCCCAGCACATGCGCGAGTTGCTCACCCAATACGGCACGCTGAATGCTGAGGTCAAGGCCCTGCTGGACGACCCCAAGAGCGCCATTCTGGAGATCGACCGCAAAGTGATCGCCAAGCAGCGCAGCCTGTCGGCGGCTGAAACAGCCAACTTTGGCGTGCCACTGGGCGGCTCGCTGATTCCTTGGATCGACAAGGACTTGGGAATTGGCAAAAACCGGGACGAGTCCGGCTGGGGCACGTCCAAGGAAGAATGGAAAGGCATGGCCGAAACCAACAAAATCTTGGGCCAGGGCGAGGGTTTCGGCACCACCGCCGTGCCGGTAGACGGGTTCTGCGTGCGCGTGGGCGCCATGCGCTGCCACAGCCAGGCCCTGACCTTCAAGCTCAAGAAGAACGTGCCCGTGGCCGATATCGAAGCCATGATCGCTGCCGACAACGCCTGGGTGAAAGTGGTGCCAAACACCCGCGAGGCCACCATACAAGACCTGACCCCGGTCGCGGTCACGGGAACCATGACGATCCCCGTGGGTCGCATTCGCAAGTTGGCCATGGGCCAAGAATATGTGGGGGCCTTCACCATCGGTGACCAGCTGTTGTGGGGCGCAGCAGAGCCACTGCGCCGCATGCTGCGCATTTTGCTTGGCGCTTGAGCCTGCAGTGCGAGGCGTCGGTGTTGTGTGGCACCGACGCCTTACCGATTGGCCACTGCGCTGGGCACGCAAGGCTTACCATCGGTGTAAACGATTTGCTAAGGACACACCGGAACTCGTCACAATCTCGGTACGTTGTCGAATCAATGCCGTTGACCGCCAGCCGCCACAAAAGCCCATGACCCCATTCATTTCCCAACCCCCCCGCCACGCCCCACCTGCCCTGGCAAATCTCCCAGACCGCCCTTGGCGCTTGGGCGCCGTGGCCCTGGCCCTGGCCCTGGCTTGGGGACAAGCGCAAGCGTTATCTCTGGGCAGACTGTCTGTTCAGTCGGCCCTTGGGGAGCCCTTGCGGGCCGAAGTGGCGATCACGGACATCACGGCCGACGAAGCGGCCAGCCTCAAAGCCACGCTCGCCCCGCCCGAAGCGTTCAAGGTCGCCGGCATCGACTACAACAGCAACCTGACCAATCTCCGCATCGCCTTTGAGCAGCGGGGTGATGGCCGGGCCGCCTTGGTGCTGACCACCACCAAACCGGTCACCGAGCCCTTTCTGGACCTCATCCTCGAAGCCAATTGGGCCAACGGCAAGATTTCCCGCGACTACACCTTGTTGCTGGACCCCCCGACACTGAAGGCGGAAGCGGCGAGGTCAGGGCCCGCCGTTCCGCAACCCGTTGTTCCCTTTGTCACACCCGACACAAGACCAGCGCGCAGGGGCACCCCATCGCTCGCCGTTACGCCCAAGCTTCAGCCGCGGCCAAGCAGGGTGCCCACGCCAAAACAGGCAGCGGCGCCGAAGCAGGTGGTGGTCAAACCGGGCGACACGGCTGGCCGCATCGCCGCCGCCACCAAGCCCGCCGCAGTGTCCCTCGATCAAATGCTGGTGGCCATGCTGAATGCCAACCCCGACGCATTCATTGACAACAACGTCAATCGCTTGCGCGCAGGCGCGGTATTGAATGTGCCGAGTCGGTCGCAGGCAGCATCAACACCGCCCGCGCAGGCCAGACAAACGATCGCCGCCCAAAGCCGCGACTTCGGCTCGTACAAGACCAAGCTGGCGAGCAACGTGACAACACGCGCCGTGGGCGAACCAGGCCGTCAAGCCACTGGCAAATTGGAGGCAAGGGTCACCGACAAACCAGGGGCGAACGCGCCAGCAGACAAATTGCAGCTGTCAAAAGGCGGGTTAGCCAATTCGGGCAAAGCCTCTCCCGAAGAGGCGTTGGCCAAAGCCCGCGCGGCCCAGGAAGCCACGAACCGGGTGGCGGAGCTGAACAAAAACGTGGATGACCTGAACAAGCTGTCGGCACAATCGCCCGCCGGGCTTCCCGCAGCGGCAGCGGTCGGCGCCGCGGCGTCTGCTGCAGCCAGTGCACCTGGCCTGACTGGCCTGACGGTGCCAGCCGCACCTGCGGCGTCGGTCGCTGCTTCTTCCCCGGCTGTGTCCGCGTCCGCGCCGACCGAGGCCCCCTCGCCCCCCGCGAGCGCCGCGGTGCCAGCCGCCAGCTCGCCCGCCCCGGCCAGCAGTGTCGCCCCAGCGGGCGCGAAGGCATCCGAACCCAAAGCCGCAGACTTTGATCTGGCGGGCGCATTGGAAGGCAAAGAAGCGCTGCTTGGCCTGGGTGCCTTGTTGGTGGCGCTGCTCGGTCTGGCCCTGGTCCGTGCCCGACGACGTCGGCGAGACAGCCGCCCCACCGCCTTCATGGACAGCATGATGCAAGCGGAGCCAGTCTACGGCCCGATGGGCGGGCAGCGCATCGACACCCGTGACAAGGATGTGGGCGACTCGACCATGGGGTTCTCGCCAAGCCAGTTGGACGCCGCCTCGGACGTCGACCCTGTGGTGGAGGCCGAGGTTTACCTGGCTTATGGCCGCGACGTCCAGGCGGAAGAGATCCTGAAGGAAGCCCTGCGCATTCAGCCCAACCGTGTGCCGGTGCACCTGAAATTGGCAGAGATTTACGCCAAGCGCAGGGACATGGTTTCTTTTGAAGCCACTGCCAACCAGGTGGGGGCCCTCACCCAGCGCAACGGTGCCGACTGGGCACACATCGAAGCCTTGCGGCCCAATAAACCCAAGCCTTTGGAACCCACAGCGGCACCTCTGGCGGCAACACCCGACCGGATCGTGCCCTCCGAACCCCTGCGGCCTGCAGCGGCCCAAGCGGGGCCTGCAACGCCGCCCGCAGTGGAACTCCCCCCGCTGGAACTGGACATCGGGTTGTCACCGAGCAACGACCAGCGCAGCACCGCAGCGCCAGCGGCTGCGCCCCTCGCCGCCGAACCCAGAGGCGAACCCAAGGTGGAGCCGTTGGAAATGTTGGATTTCAAGCTCGACCAACTCGACATTCCCGCCAGCGTGCCCACCGCAACGCCGAGCGGTGTCGCCGCCTCGCCGGAGCGCCTGGGCGTGAAGCTGGAGCTCGCCAAGGAGTTCATGGCGATCGGTGACGACGAAGGCGCGCGGGCGCTGGCACAAGAGGTGTTGGCGGAAGCCACTGGCGATTTGAAAGTGCGCGCTCAGCAACTGCTGACCAGCCTGCGCTGAGCGGGTGCCGCCTTGCGCGTCGCCCTCGGCATCAGCTACAACGGTTCGGCTTACCAAGGTTGGCAAAGCCAACTCAGCGGGCAAACGGTTCAAGATCAACTGGAGAGGGCGCTCGGGCAATTCGCCACCCGGCCCATCACCACACTGTGCGCCGGGCGCACCGATGCCGGCGTGCACGGGCTCATGCAAGTCGTGCATTTCGACACCGACGTGCAGCGCGAAGCTGCCTCCTGGGTGCGCGGCACCAACCGATTTTTGCCACCGGACATCGCTGTGCAGTGGGCACAGCCGGTGCCAGACGCATTCCATGCCCGCGCCAGCGCGATCGCCCGGCGGTACAGCTACGTCTTGCTCGAATCGCCGGTGCGCCCCAGCGTGGAGGCGGGTCGGGTGGGCTGGGTGTTCCGGACGTTGGACGGCGGAGCGATGCGCCAAGCCGCCCAGCGCCTGCTCGGAGAGCACGACTTCACCTCTTTTCGCGCGTCGTCGTGCCAAGCAAAGTCACCGGTCAAAACCCTGTACCGACTCGACATTCACCAGCGTTCGGGCGGCTTGGGCTCCTCTTACTGGCGCTTTGACTTCGAAGCCAACGCATTCTTGCACCACATGATCCGCAACCTCATGGGGTGCCTGTTGGCAGTGGGCCAGGGCGCCCAGCCTGCGGATTGGGTCGGTTCGGTGCTGGCTGCGAGAGACCGCGACGCGGCCGCCCCCACGTTTTCTCCAGACGGCCTTTACTTCCTTGGCCCCGTCTACGAAGGCCATTGGGGTCTGCCAACCCGGGCCCCTGCGTATGATTGGTTGCCATGACACGCACCCGGATCAAGATTTGTGGCCTGACTCGCGAACAGGACGTGGACGCAGCGGTGATGGCCGGGGCAGATGCGGTCGGTTTCGTGCTTTACCCAAAGAGCCCACGCCACGTCAGCATTGAACGGGCGCAAGCACTGGCCAGCCGTTTGCCGCCGTTTGTGGTGCCAGTATTGCTGGTGGTGAATGAAGAGCCACAACGGGTCAGGGCGTTATCGGCTGCCATGCCCCACGCGTTGCTGCAATTCCACGGCGATGAATCGCCTGCGGTCTGCGACGCGTCGGCTGGCCATGGTTCACAGCCCTACCTGCGCGCTGCCCGGATCCCTTTGGGAGAGGCCGCCGCGGGGTTCGACCTTGTAAAATACGCGTCACTTTATTCAAACGCTCAGGCCATCTTGCTCGACGCCCACGTCGACGGGTTCGGTGGCGGCGGCAAGGTGTTCAATTGGTCACTGCTACCTCCAAGCGTCGGCGCTCACCTCGTCTTGAGTGGTGGACTCACGCCTGTAAACGTGGGCGACGGCATTCGCGCACTGCGGCCCCGTTGTCAGCAATTGGCCGTTGATGTGAGTTCAGGCGTCGAGGTGGCCAAGGGCATCAAAAGCGCCGAATTGATCCAGTCGTTCGTAGCGGCCGTGCGGGCTGCCGACAACGCCCCTCCATAAACCGCCCTCACCCGTCAACTGTGGGGGCTCTCAGCAGGCCCCATGAACACTTACCAGCAACCCGACCCCAGCGGTCACTTCGGCGTCTACGGCGGCAGCTTCGTCAGCGAAACGCTGACCCACGCGATCAATGAGCTGCGCGAGGCCTACGCCAAGTACCAACACGACCCGGTGTTCATGGCCGAATTTCGGTCCGAACTGAAACACTTTGTGGGCCGGCCGTCTCCGGTGTACCACGCCGCCCGCATGAGCCGTGAGCAGGGTGGTGCGCAGATTTACCTCAAGCGGGAAGATCTGAACCACACCGGTGCCCACAAAATCAACAACACCATCGGCCAAGCCATGTTGGCCAAACGCATGGGCAAACCGCGGGTGATTGCCGAAACTGGAGCGGGCCAGCACGGTGTGGCCACGGCCACCATCTGTGCGCGGTACGGACTGGAATGCGTCGTGTACATGGGCAGCGAAGACGTCAAACGCCAAAGCCCCAACGTCTACCGAATGAAATTGCTGGGTGCCACGGTGGTACCGGTCACCTCGGGCAGCAAAACTTTAAAAGACGCGCTGAACGAAGCCATGCGGGACTGGGTGGCCAATGTAGACAACACGTTCTACATCATCGGTACCGTGGCGGGGCCACACCCCTATCCCATGATGGTGCGAGACTTTCAAAGCGTGATCGGTGAGGAATGTTTGGCCCAGATGCCCGAGTTCACCGGCGGGCCGCAACCCGATGCGGTCATTGCTTGCGTGGGCGGTGGCAGCAACGCGATGGGTATCTTCTACCCCTATATCAACCACACTGGGACGCGCTTGATCGGCGTGGAAGCGGCGGGGGAAGGCATTGACAGCGGAAAGCACTCGGCGTCCCTGCAACGCGGTCTGCCGGGGGTGCTGCACGGCAACCGCACCTATGTTTTGCAAAACGACGATGGGCAAGTGACCGAAACCCACAGCATCAGCGCAGGTTTGGACTACCCTGGCGTGGGCCCAGAGCACGCTTTCCTCAAAGACACCGGTCGGGCCGAATACGTTGGCGTCACCGACAGCGAAGCCCTGGCTGCATTCCACTACTTGTGCCGAACAGAAGGCATCATTCCCGCGCTCGAGTCCAGCCACGCCATCGCACATGCGATGAAACTCGCCAAGACCCTGAGGCCCGATCAGTCGATTCTGGTGAACCTTTCTGGGCGCGGCGACAAGGACATTGGCACCGTCGCTGACCTGAGCAATGCCGACTTCTACTGCCGCCCGAGCTGCCGAGGGCAGTCTGTCAAAGGGGGAGATATGGAGCAAACGATACAGGTGGTGACCCGATGAGCCGAATCGCCTCCACACTGAAGACGCTGCAGTCTCAAGGGCGAAAGGCCCTGATCCCGTACGTGACCGCTGGCTTCCCGTTCCCTGGCATCACACCCAGCTTGATGCAGGGCATGGTGGACGCGGGCGCAGACATCATCGAATTGGGCGTTCCGTTCTCAGACCCCAGTGCAGACGGTCCGGTGATCCAACTGGCTGGTGAGAAAGCGCTGGCCTTCGGTATCGGGCTGACACAAGTCTTGGACATGGTACGGGCCTTCCGTGCACACAACCGCACCACGCCTGTGGTTCTGATGGGTTATGCCAACCCGCTGGAGCGCTACGACATCAAACATGGCAGCGACGCGTTCATTCGCGACGCCGCAGCAGCTGGGGTGGACGGCGTGTTGGTGGTGGACTATCCGCCTGAAGAGTGCGAGGCCTTCGCCGCCAAACTCCGCGCCCATCAGATGGACCTCATCTTTCTGCTGGCCCCCACCAGCACCGAAGCGCGCATGGCGCAAATTCAAAAGGTAGCGAGCGGTTATGTGTATTACGTGTCGCTGAAAGGGGTAACAGGCGCGGGCACGCTGGATGTGGACGCGGTGGCGGCCATGCTGCCACGCATCCGCCAACACGTGCATGTACCGGTGGGCGTGGGGTTTGGTATCCGAGATGCGGTCACGGCCAAGGCGATTGGCGCGGTCGCCGATGCGGTGGTCATCGGCAGCAAGATCATCCAGCTGATTGACGCCCAGAGCGAGGACCGAGTGGTGCCCACAGCGGCCGCGTTCCTGCGCGAAATCCGCCTGGCGCTGGATTCATAATGCCGACAACCCACACCCTGGAGATTCCCGCATGAGCTGGCTTGAGAAACTGCTGCCCCCGAAAATCCAACCCACTGACCCGACCGAGCGCCGAACGGTACCGGAGGGCCTGTGGGTCAAGTGCCCGAGCTGCGAAACGGTGCTTTACAAAACCGATTTGGAGCAAAACCAGAACGTGTGTCCGAGCTGCACCCACCACCTGCGCATCGGAGCGCGGGCTCGGCTGGACGCTTTTTTGGATGCGGAAGGCCGTTATGAGATCGGACAAGAGGTGATCCCGGTCGACGCGCTCAAGTTCAAAGACAGCCGCAAATACCCAGAGCGCTTGAAAGAAGCGCTGGAGAACACCGGCGAAACCGATGCGCTGGTCGTGATGGGGGGGGCGGTATTCAGCGTCAACGTGGTGGTGGCATGCTTCGAGTTCGACTTCATGGGCGGCAGCATGGGGTCGGTGGTGGGCGAACGTTTTGTGCGTGGCGTCGAGACGGCAATCGAGCAGAAAGTGCCCTTCATATGCTTCACCGCCACCGGTGGTGCCCGCATGCAGGAGGGTTTGCTCAGCCTGATGCAAATGGCCAAAACCAATGCAGCACTCACGCGCCTGGCCAAAAAAGGCTTGCCCTACATCAGCGTATTGACCGACCCGACGATGGGTGGGGTGTCTGCCGGGTTCGCTTTCGTGGGTGACGTGGTGATCGCCGAGCCGAAAGCATTGATCGGTTTCGCGGGACCGCGCGTCATTGAAAGCACGGTGCGCGTCACCCTGCCTGAAGGCTTTCAGCGCGCCGAATTCCTGCAAACCAAAGGCGCCGTGGATTTCATTTGCGACCGCAGGGAACTGCGCAAAACCATCGCCAACACCTTGGCGATGTTGCAGCGTTTGCCCGCAGACGCGGTCAGCTGACGCGGCCGGGCTAGCCGGGTGGCCACTGGGTCAGGCCACTGAGCCCATGGTCACCGCTTGCAGGTGGGCCAACACAATCGTGGCGATCTGCAAGAGCAGCACCAACACCAGCGGAGACAAGTCGATGCCACCCAACCGCGGCAAGGCTTGCCGAAGCGGCTGGAGCACCGGCTCACACATGCGGTCAATCAGCCGTGCCAGGGGAGAGTCGGTCTGCACCCACGACAACACCACATGCACGATCAACAAACCCATCGCCATGGAGACCATCAAGCGCAGGGTGCCGAACACGGCCAGCACTGGCAGGGGCAACAGACTGCCTTGGGCGCCGAGTACCAACCAAAGCACAGCGAACTGAGCCAACTCCACCAGCCAAGCGGCCAACAGGCTCGCACTGTCCCACCGCCCCACGGAGGGGACCACACGGCGAAGAGGCAACACCAGCCAATCGGTCAATGCAAAAATGAACTGCGACAGCGGGTTACCGGACGCTCCCCCCATGCCAATGCGTTGGTGCTGCATATACAAACGCAGCAGGCATGCGCCCCCCAACAGACCGGCCACAACGTCGAGCAGTAACGAAAAAATTTGGATCAGCATAGGGGCAGTGCGAATGGGTCGTGGGATGATACTTTGATGCCTTCAACGACCTTGTTTCAGCTGCCCCTGTTCCCTCTCGGAACGGTGTTATTCCCTGACGGGGTGCTGCCGTTGCGCATCTTCGAGGTGCGCTACCTGGACATGGTGCGCCGATGCCACCAGACAGGCTCACCGTTTGGCGTGGTCGCGCTGACGCAAGGGCAGGAAGTTCGCCGCCCCGGGGAGCTTGAAGCGTTTCACTCCGTGGGGACGCTCGCCACCATTGACCACTTGTCGCAACCCCAACCTGGCCTCCTGTTGGTGCGTTGCCACGGGACAACACGCTTCAAAGTGGATCGGAGCGAACAACTTAAGCACGGACTTTGGGTGGCCGATGCCACCCCCCTCACGCGTGACGCTGAGGTACCCGTTCCTCCCGACCTGGCCCCCACCGCGGCAGCCCTCGAACGGTTGTTGGAAACTTGGCAGCGGCAAAGCCTGCCTGCTGAGGATTGGCCCGTGACCCCGCCCTACCGCCCAACAGACTGTGGCTGGGTGGCCAACCGCTGGTGTGAATTGCTGCCGCTGCCAGCACAGACGAAGCAGCGACTGATGTCGCTGGACAACCCACTTCTGCGGCTGGAATTGGTCACCGATTTGTTGGCGAATTACCAAATCAAAGACCCCGAGTAGTGGCACCGGACCGAATATCGTGAGAGGCCTGAACCACGCCGTGTTGGGTTGGCCGCGCAACGTCAAACGCGCGGTCGTGGCGAGCTTTGACGCCGTCTTGTGCTTGACGGCAACTTGGGTCGCGTTCGCCTTGCGTTTCGATACCCTTCACCTACCGCAGGGCGGCCAATGGTGGGTTTATGGGCTGGCCCCTCTGCTGGCGGTGATGGTGTTCGACCGCATGGGGCTGTACAAGACGATTTTTCGATACGCTGGATTGACCGCTATCAAGACCATCGCCAAGGCGGTGGCTGTACATAGCTTGGTACTCATCAGCCTGCTGGTGAGCTTACAGGCTCTGGGCCTCGAGGCGATTCCGAGAAGCCTGGGGATTTCTCAGCCCCTGATATTCCTGCTGCTTGTCGTTCTGAGCCGCGGCATGGCTAAGTCGTGGCTGGTGCGGGGTACACGAAAGGGCAATTCGCAAGTCAAAAAGCTGTTGATTTATGGGGCTGGGGCTGCAGGGGTACAGACGGCGGCCGCACTAGGTGACAGCGCTGAGTTCTTGTTGTGTGGCTTTGTGGACGACGATCCCATCAAGGCGGGGCGAAACATCAACGGCTTTCCAGTTCACCACCCAGTGCGGGTCCGTGATGTGGTGGTCAGAGAACAAATCACAGATATCTTGCTGGCATTGCCTAGCGCACCCAAAGACCGGCGCGGCGCGATCGTCAATGAGTTACGCACTGTGCCTGTCCACGTTCGCACGCTGCCTGGTTTGTCCGACCTGGCCAACGGAAGAGTGACGTTGCAGGACTTCCGAGAGCTGGACATTGAAGACCTGTTGGGCCGCGACCCGGTGCCACCGATTCACGACCTCGTGGCGGGCAGCTTAAACGACAAAACAGTGATGGTCACCGGCGCAGGCGGCAGCATCGGAAGCGAGTTGTGTCGACAAATCGTGCAGGAGCACCCCAAGCATTTGGTATTACTGGACCACAGTGAGTTCGCTCTTTACCGAATCGACCAAGACTTAAAACAGCTGATCCATCAGAAACGGCTGACTTGTTCCGTGACCGCTTTGTTGGGCAATGTGACCGACCTGGGGCAGGTTCGATCCTGGTACCTTCGCTACCAGCCTGACACGGTTTACCACGCAGCGGCCTACAAGCATGTGCCCATTGTCGAAGCCAATCCGCTGGAGGGACTGAAGAACAACGTCATCGGCACTTGGCATGTGGCTCAAGAGGCTGTCAACCAAGGCATACGCCAAGTGGTGTTGGTATCCACGGACAAAGCGGTACGACCCACCAATGTGATGGGAGCGTCCAAACGGCTGGCCGAAATCGTGCTCCAAGCGCTGTCGGCAAAGGAAACCATGACCTCTGCCCGGCGAACCGCGTTGACGATGGTTCGATTCGGAAACGTGCTGGGATCAAGCGGTAGCGTGGTGCCCCTGTTTCGCCAACAAATCGCAGGTGGCGGACCGGTGACCGTGACGCATGAGGCGGTGACCCGTTTTTTCATGACCATCTCTGAAGCCGCCCAGCTCGTTTTGCAAGCGGGTGCCATGGCACAAGGCGGCGAGGTCTACGTGTTGGACATGGGCGCACCGGTGAAGGTCATGGACATGGCCAAACAGATGGTGACGTTGTCCGGACTGACGGTACGCGACAGTGACAATCCAGGTGGAGACATCGAAATCGTGGTCACCGGTCTGCGGCCTGGGGAGAAACTCTACGAAGAGCTGTTGACTGGGAACGATCCGCAACCCACCGCCCACCCGCGCATCATGCAGGCGCGCGAGGGCTTTGTGCCGTGGTCGGATCTGGAGCCATTTCTGAACAAACTCAAACAGTTTCTGGAGGACCGCAATGTTCCCGCGGCGCTTGGCCTTCTGCAAATGTTGGTGCCAGAAGCCACGCTCTCTGCTCCTCCGCCAAAACCCAATGTGAGTCCATGATCGGTACACCCTTCAAGGCCTTGAGGTCTTCAGCTTTCTGGGCGTTACTGGGTGATTTGGTTCCTATGCTGGCGGCCTTGGCTGCTGCGCCGTTCCTGTTGGAACGTTTGGGAGCAGAGCGTTTGGGTGTGTTGTCGCTCATCTGGGTGTTTGTGGGGTACTTCAGTTTTCTCGACCTAGGACTGGGCCGTGCAGTCACCGTAGCGGTCGCCGCTGCACGACACGGAAGTCAGCCTTCGAACACAGAAGAGATACGCATCACGGGCTCAGCGGTGGTGGCACTTTTGGTATTTGGTTCAGCGGGCGCTGTACTGGTTGGACTCTTGGCTTGTTTTGGACCGCTGCCACTGCGTCTTTCAGGGCAAGAGCTCGAACGCGAGGTGCGCGATGCATTGATCTGGATGGTGCCCTCACTCCCCCTGCTGCTGGTGTCTTCTGCGCTGCGGGGACACCTCGAAGGTGTGGGCGCTTTTCGTGCGGTCAACTTGGTGCGCATTCCCGCTGGGGTGTCTCTGGCGCTCGCACCACTCGTGGCCACCGTGTTCAGTACCCACCTGGCCTGGTCGGCGGTCAGCCTTTTCGGCGTGCGCGTGGGGCAGGTTGTCGCGCTCGTCGCGGTCTTGGCACTTCAGCAGCAACGGTCGTTCATGGGAACCGGCGTTGAACTTTTCAGTGGGATCGACAGGCAACGGCTCAAACGTCTGTTGGCGTTCGGTAGTTGGATGACGGTGAGCAGCGTGCTGGGGCCTGTCATTGTTTATGCCGATCGCTTTGTGATCGGCGCCGTCGTGAGCGCCAGCGCGGTGAGCGTGTACGCCATCCCGTTCGATCTTGTCTCTCGTTTCCCTGTTGTGGTGGCTTCTGCCTGCGGTGTGCTGTTACCGGAGTTGGTTCGCGTCTCGGCGGACTTGGCGCGCACTAAGGTGAACACAGCCGATTGGCAAGGCCTGCTCAGCAGAGCTTCCTGGCTGGCTTTGGGCGTGGTGGGAATGGGCACTCTCGTTGGGCTGGGTCTCTTGCCAGCTTTCATGAACTGGTGGGTCGGGGCGGAGTTCGCAGCCGGTGCAACACCCATCGCGCAGGTGCTGTTGCTTGCATTCGCTGTCAATGCGCTGGCTCAGATTCCTTACACTGGTTTGATGGCGTTGGGTAAAACAAAAGCCATCGCCACCATCCACCTCGCCGAGGCGCTGCCCTATGTCGCTTGTCTGTGGTGGGCCGTCCAGTGTTATGGCGTTATGGGTGCTGCCCTCGCTTGCGTGGCTCGGGCGCTGGTAGATTACGCGCTGTTGGTGCTGGTTTGTCGCCGAATGGCAAACCAGTCGGCGAACCTCGCAACGCCTTGAACCATGCAAACGTACACCGACAAAGACACCCTTTATTTCGGCCATGTGCGCCGAGAAATCGCCCCCGTCTTGCCAGTGCATTGCGGCCGCGTTCTGGAGCTCGGTTGCGGTGCAGGCGCGACTTTGGGGTGGTTGAAACAACGCCGAGGAACCACCAGCACGACCGGGATCGAATTGTTCCCTGGCGCGGCTGAGCGCGCCCAACAACTGGCCGATGTGGTGTATTGCCTGGACTTTGAACGACAGCCCCTACCCGACCCGCACGCCACTTTCGACACGGTCATATGCCTGGACGTCCTCGAGCACATGGTCGATCCATGGTCCACCGTCGACAGACTGGTCACTCAGCATTTGGCGCCGGGTGGTACTTTGGTGGTCACAGTCCCCAATGTGCAACACCACACTGTGGTGTTACCGCTGCTGCTTCACGGGTCATGGACCTATGCGGATGCTGGCATTCTGGACCGCACACACCTTCGATTCTTCACGCGCCAGTCTGCTTTGTCGTTGATAGAACACACGGCTTTGACTGCCGGCACTTGCCATCCGCTGAGCTTTGCAGACAACCGCCTCAAACGCATCGTGAACCGAATGACCATGCGCTGCTTTGAGGGTCTGCTCACGCCGCAGTACCTGTTGAGCGCTCGCAAGACGAATGACACGGAAGCTTGAAGTGGGCAGGCCCAAGGTGACCGTGGTGGTGCTGAACTGGAACGGTTGGCAAGACACCTTGGCGTGTCTGAATTCGTTGCAATCTCTGGGTGACCCATCGCCGGACGTTGTGCTGGTGGACAACCACTCCACCGATGACTCTGTGGCCCGAATCACGGCAGAGCACCCCGCTCTGACTGTGCTTCAAACCGGTGCGAACTTGGGGTTTGGAGGGGGCTGCAACGTTGGGATCCGATACGCGATGAGCCATGGCGCAGACTACGTGTGGCTCATCAACAGCGACGCCACCGCCGAAAGACACACCCTCGCGGCGATGCTGCGGGTGGCAGAGAGGCAACCACGGCTCGCGGCTGTAGGGTCAGTGATACGCGAAGCCCACCCCCCTCATCGTGTCGAGCTTTGGGGCGGTGGTCGGGTGAATCTGTGGCTCGGACGGTCAAAGCCGAGTTCAAGTCCAGGGCCGTTGGCTTTTGTCTCAGGCGCCTCCATGCTGTTGCGCTGTGACGCCTTGCGCCAAGTCGGATTGTTCGATGACCGACGTTTTTTCATGTACTGGGAAGACACTGACCTTGGATTCAGACTGCGGTCGCATGGCTGGCAGTTGGCCACGGCCACAGACTCTCTGGTTTGGCACAAGGGCTCCGGTAGCCTGGGCAAGGGCAGCACCCAGCTTGACGAGTACTTTGTCTGTTCTGCTTTGCGCTTTTTCCGCCTTCATGCGCCTTGGCCTGGCTTGGCCAGTGCGTGCCTCCTTGGCAGCTTGTTGGCCAAACGGTTGCTGATGTGGCAGTGGCCCCGGGTACGGGCCGTATGGCGAGGGTGGCGAGCCGCATGATCAACACCGTGCCCGTGACGGTGGTGGTGCCGTGCTTCGACTGTGAATCGACCATCCAACGGGCGATCGCGTCGGTGACCCAGCAAACCCACTGGCCGGAGTCCCTGATCTTGGTAGATGACGCCAGCACAGACGCCACCTTGGCCACCCTGAGAGGCATCCAGGATGGCCTGCCCAAAGGTTGGGTGCAGGTCATCGCTCTCCAGGTCAACCAAGGCGCAGCCAGCGCTCGAAACGCGGGATGGGACAGGGCGAAGACACCTTTCGTCGCATTCTTGGATGCCGACGACACCTGGCATCCTGACAAGCTCGCGACCCAGTACCGCGTCATGGTCAGCCAGCCTCAAATCTCGGTGACCGGGCACCGCTTCGTTCAGGCCATTCACAGCGCCCCCATTTACCCGCCCTGTTTGGACAGCACACTCCAGAACCGCCGCATCGCTGCTTGGCAAGTGCTGCTCAAGAATCCGTTCATCACGCCTTCTCTCATGGTTCGGACCGACACGCTGCATCGATTCGCTGCAGGGCAACGTTACATGGAGGACCATTTGCTGTTGATGCAAATGGCCTTGAAGGGTTGCGTCATGTCCCGAATCGAGCAGCCGCTGGCGTGTATCCACAAATCGCGTTACGGAGAATCCGGCTTGAGCGCCCACTTGGACGCCATGCACCAGGCCGAACTGGCCAACTTGAAGCGGTTAACCCGCGACGGAGACCTGAACCCGATCACCGCATGGTGGCTGTCCCAATACGCCCGCATGAAGTTTTGGCGGCGATGCATGTTGGTCGCGCTTCGCCGCATGGGGCAGAAGGTATGACCCCAACGCAGGATACGGAGCAATATCGCCCGAATGTGCTGGTGTTGATGGCTACCCACAATGGTGCGCGGTGGGTGCGCGACCAACTGCGGACCATCTTGGCCCAGGAACAAGTGGTGGTGGGCATCCAACTGTGCGACGACACCTCCACGGACACCACACACAGCGAAGTCCATCGGTTGGCCAAAGGCGAGCCACGCGTCCAGGTGTTGCGGCCACAACGGCACGGCTCTGCAGCAGGCAATTTTTTCGAACTGATCAGTCAATCACGACATCAACAGCCAGCAGTGAGCCTGGTCGCCCTGGCCGACCAAGACGACCTCTGGTACCCCGATAAGCTGGCATGGGCGGCGGAGGCCATTGCGTCGGGGCGTTGCGAGGCGGTGTCCACCAGCGTGGTCGCGTTTTGGCCCGATGGACGGCGTAAGTTGATCAACAAGGGGCAGTCTCAGCGCACAGCAGACCATTGGTTTGAGTCGGCTGGGCCGGGGTGCACTTACGTTCTTCGTGCTGATGTGGCCCGTGAGTTGGGCGCATGGGTGGCGGCCCACCGGGAGGCGCTTCGGGGCATCGATTTTCACGATTGGTTGATTTATGCGTGGGTGCGCAGCCGCGGTCACCGGTGGTGGATCGATCCCCGGCCGAGCATGGACTACCGGCAACACGACCACAACGTGCTGGGCGCACACGCCGGGCTGAGCGGTTTGAAGAAGCGCTTGGCCATGCTTTTGGGGGGGTGGTACCTGCAACAGGTGCTTCGCATCGCCGAAGTGTGTGGCGCCCAAAGCCACCCCTTGCTGGCCCGTCTGCGGCGCGACCGTTGGTACGACCGGCTGTACTTGGTGTGTCGAGTCGGGCAAATGCGCCGCAAGCCGCTGGACCGGCTGGCGCTGGCTGCTGCCTTGCTGTTTGGCCGCCGCAACCCGGTATGAGCACCACGCACGACAACGGTGCCGCGGGTACCTTGCCCTGCATCGCGGTTGCTGGTGCCAGCGGGTTTGTGGGCCAGGCGCTGGTGCACACCCTGCGGGCGCGAGGCCACCGCGTGCGTGCACTGGCGCGCCGCCCTCTGCCCACACTACACCCAGACAACGTGGTCCTGTCCAGTTTCGCTCAATTCGACAAGCTGGCGCAGGCGCTGGCCCCCGCACGCGTGCTGCTGCACCTTGCCGCAAGGGCGCACCAAACCCAGCCTGGGGCCGACCAGAACGATGCGCTGTTTGCCGCCAACCTGGACGTCACACAGGCCCTGCTGCACGCTGCACAAACTACAAGCGTGGCGCGGGTGGTGCTCGTCAGCTCGATTGGGGTGAATGGCCGCCGAACCCCGCCGAATCAACCCTTCACCGAAAACGATCACCCGGCCCCCGTTGAGGCCTACGCCCGCAGCAAGCTGCGGTGTGAACAAACCGTCGAGGCGTTCTGTCGCCACGCGGGCATGGCCCACGTGATTGTGCGGCCCCCCCTGGTGCACGGTCCTCGAGCGCCGGGCAATTTTGGCCGCCTGCTGCGTGCGGTATCGAGCGGCTGGCCACTGCCCCTGGGCGCGGTAGACAACCGGCGCAGCCTGATCGGCCTAGACAACCTGGTGGATGCACTGGCGCTGTGCGCGGTGCACCCGGCAGCCGCTGGCCACACCTACTTGGTCTCAGACGGGCAAGACGCGTCCACGCGTGAATTGGTTTGCTGGGCCGCCGAGGCGCTCGGAACACGGACCCGCTTGTGGCCGGTGCCCGAGCTTTGGTTGCGCCGTCTGGCGGTTGTGGTGGGGCGTGAACCCACAGTGGCCAGTCTGTGCGACTCTTTGCAGGTCAGCAGCGAGCGGATCCGCGACCAACTGAACTGGCAACCTCCCCTGACCCTGCGGCAAGGGTTGGCCAAAGCGGTGGAACCTTTGCGTCCGACCCGATGAAACGCGCAATCGACTTGGTGCTGACTTTGCTGGCGTTGATTTCCCTGGCGGGACCCATGCTGGCCGTGGCGGTGGCGGTGAAGCTCAGCTCACGCGGCCCAGTGCTGTACTGGTCAGACCGGGTGGGGCGAGACAACCGCATCTTCCGCATGCCCAAGTTCCGCAGCATGCGCACCGATACGCCAGTGGTCGCCACCCACTTGCTGACCGACCCGCAAGCGTGGCTGACCCCGATCGGCCCCTTTCTGCGCAAAAGCAGCCTCGACGAACTGCCGCAGCTCTGGAGCGTCTTGCGCGGCGACATGAGTCTGGTCGGACCGCGCCCGGCGCTGTACAACCAGCACGACCTGGTGGCGATGCGCACGCAGGTGAGCGTGCACCGGCTCAGGCCGGGCCTGACCGGCTGGGCCCAGGTCAACGGCCGCGACGAGTTGCCGCTGGAGACCAAGGTCGCGCTGGACCGGTGGTACCTTGAACACCGTTCTCTGGCACTGGACCTGTGCATCTTGTGGCGCACCGCACTGAAGGTGCTCCGCGCCGACGGGGTGACGCACTAAAACCTAAAATGCAAGCTCGGGGCCGGACAAGGCCCTTCCTTTTTTGCACGCCACACACCATGTCAGACCCCACCACCGCGCCCCCCTCCCCCGACGACAACCAGCTGATCGCCGAACGCCGCGAAAAGCTCAAGGGCCTGCGTGCGGCTCAGGCCAGCGGACAAGGCGTGGCCTTTCCGAACGACTACCAACCCAGCGACCGTGCCGAGGCGCTGGTGCACGCCCATGGGGACAAGACCGCTGACGAGCTGGTGGCGTTGAACGCCAGTGCCAAGGTCGCTGGGCGGATGATGCTCAAACGGGTGATGGGCAAGGCCAGTTTCGCCACGCTGCAAGACGCGTCGTTTGGACCCAGCCAAGGGCGCATCCAGGTCTATGTGGCACGCGATGAGATTGGCGAAGCGCTGTACGACCAGTTCAAGCATTGGGACCTGGGCGACATCGTTGGTGCTGAAGGCCGTCTGTTCAAAACCCGCACGGGTGAGCTGTCCATCCACGTCACCGGTCTGCGCCTGCTGACCAAGAGCCTGCGGCCCATGCCGGACAAGTTCCACGGCATCGCTGACCAGGAGGTGAAGTACCGCCAGCGGTACATCGACTTGATGATGGACGCCACCACCCGCGCCCGATTTGTGGCGCGCAGCAAAGCGGTCAGCAGCATCCGCGAATTCATGGTCGGCCACGGTTTCCTGGAGGTGGAAACACCCATGCTCCACCCCATTCCCGGCGGCGCCAATGCCCGACCGTTCACCACCCACCACAATGCGCTGGACCAGGAGATGTTCTTGCGCATTGCGCCGGAGCTTTACCTCAAACGGCTGATCGTGGGTGGCTTTGAGCGGGTGTTCGAGATCAACCGCAACTTCCGCAACGAAGGCATCTCGGTCCGGCACAACCCCGAGTTCACCATGATGGAGTTCTATGCGGCTTACTGGAACTACCAGGACCTGATGAACTTCACCGAGTCGCTCATCCGGGACGCGGCGCAAAAAGCCGTGGGCACACTGCAGCTGAGCTACGGCGGCAAGCCGGTGGACCTGAGCCAGCCGTTCGAGCGGCTGACCATCCGCGAAGCCATCTTGAAACACACCGACGCAGGCACGAACGTGGACGACGCGGTCTGGCTGACGAACGCTCTGAAGAGGCTGGGCAAGAAGGACGACAAAGACATGCTCGCCACCCGTTCATTGGCTGGCCTGCAAGTGATGTACTTTGAAGAAACGGTGGAAGACAAGCTCTGGAACCCGACCTTCATTTGCGAGCACCCGGTGGAAATCTCGCCGCTGGCCCGCGCCAGCGACACGCACCCCGAGGTGACCGAGCGCTTTGAGCTTTACATCACAGGCCGCGAGTTCGGCAATGGTTTTTCCGAGCTGAACGACGCAGAAGACCAAGCCGCGCGCCTGCAGGCGCAGGTGGACGCCAAAGACAGCGGCGACGACGAAGCCATGTACTTTGATCATGATTTCGTTCGTGCACTGGAGTACGGCATGCCGCCCACCGGCGGCTGTGGCATCGGTATCGACCGCTTGATGATGTTATTGACCGACAGCCCCAGCATCCGCGACGTGATCTTGTTCCCCGCGCTCAAACACCAGGTCGGTTGAGCGCCTCGTGCCCAGCTGGCGGGCTGACCGCCACGCGGTCCCGATGACAGGGCGGCGGCCACGGGCCACAACCCAAGCTACAACCAAAGGGCATGACTGCAGGCCATGACCACCCGGCCAGAGCTTGAAAAATGCCCAAAATGTGGTTCTTCGGGCCTGTGCGGATAAATTTGGTGTCTAAATGGCCGCTAGCCCCCGACCAGCCTTCTTAAAGCGCTATGAATAACGTAGCAGATCCGGTGTGGCGCTACCAGGGCACTTACCCGGCACCGGTGCTGGCACAAGTGCGCGCGCTGGTGGCGGGGCCAGGATTGGGTGCCTTGCTGCTGCGCAAACACCCGACTGCCCACCAGATCCGAACCGACCGCGCACTGTACGACTACACCACTGGCCTCAAAAACCAGTTCCTGCGCGGCGCGGAGCCGCTGAGCAAGGTGATGTTCGACAACAAGCTGCAGGTGGTGGCGCACGCCCTGGGCACCCACACCACCGTGTCACGGGTGCAAGGCCAGAAGCTCAAAGCCAAGCGCGAGATCCGCGTGGCGGCGTTGTTCAAACACGTGCCGGAGGCCTTTTTGCGGATGATCGTGGTGCACGAACTGGCGCACCTGAAGGAAAAATCCCACGACAAGGCGTTCTACCAGCTGTGCACCCACATGGAGCCCAACTACCACCAACTGGAGTTCGACCTGCGCCTGTATCTGGCCCACATCGATTTAGAAGGGCCCCTGATCTGGCCGCCACAGGGGGGCTGAAACCACCCCGCGGCCGCCCTGCCGAGCCTCACCTAGCGGGGCTGCGCGTCACCCGGCTGGTCGCGGACCACTTTGACGTCGGTCACGTCCACCACCTCATTCGGCTGGTGGCGGCCGCCGCCGCGCTGACCCGGCGACATCCCACCCGTGGGCCTCGGGGTACGCTGGGTTGTGAATCTTTGGGCCGTGAACTGGCGGTATCGATCAAACGCGGTCCAAAGCGCAGGCTTCTGGCCCGTGACCACCGCCTTCAGCACCCCCCACACCAACCACACCATGGCCGCCGACAACAGCGCCAGCGCAACCACGAGGGCCGAGGCGAACACGACGGCGCGCACCAGCCACAACGAGGCACGGGCTGTCCAAGACACAGGGGGTGGCTGGTTAAATGGCCCAGAAAACATCACAGACATGGCGGCCAGTTGCGTCCAATTGCCAGGCTTTCAAGGCTGGCGACGCTCGACGGCGCTGCGTTCACGCCACGGCCCGGCTCAAGGCAACAAGCCCATGGCATGCATGTAGGCGGGCTCCACCATCAGCGTGTCCCAGTCGGGGGCGGGCTGGCGGGGCAGCAGGTTCAGGCGACGCTGCTCGCTCGACTCCAGCAGCTCCCATTCGCCTTTGAGCTGAGCTTCGGTGAGGCCTGCCAGCAGTTCGTCCACCGCCAGGCCCTCGCCCACGCTCTGGTTGCACAACAGCACCATGTCGCAACCGGCGTTCAGCGCTGCCACTGCTGCTTGGGTGTGGCTCACCGCCACGCCGTCGATCAGGCGCGCACCGGCCATGCTCAGGTCGTCGCTGAACACCGCGCCGCCGAACCCCAGCTGGCCTCTCAAGATGTGGTTCAACCACTTGTCGGAAAAACCCGCTGGGCGGGAGTCAACCTTGGGGTAGATCACGTGCGCAGGCATCACCGCAGTGAGCGTGGTGTTGAGCCAGTCGTAAGGGGCGGCATCGTCGGCCAGGATGGCCTTGAGGCTGCGTCTGTCGATCGGGATGTCGGTGTGCGAATCGGCCTTGACGAAGCCGTGGCCGGGAAAGTGTTTGCCGCAGTTCGCCATGCCCGCCTGCAGCAGACCGTGCATCAGGCTTTTGGCCAGCAGCGCCGCCACACGCGGGTCGCGGGCGAAGGCGCGGTCGCCGATGACACCACTCTCGCCAAAGTCCAGGTCCAGCACCGGGGTGAAGCTGAAGTCCACGCCGCAGGCGCGCAATTCAGAGGCGAGCACATAGCCGCAGGCGGTGGCGGCATTGGTCGCGGTCAGCGCGTCTTTCATCCACAGCTCGCCCAGGGCGCGCATGGGCGGCAGCTGGGTGAAGCCATCGGAACGGAAACGCTGCACCCGCCCGCCTTCGTGGTCCACGCAAATCAGCAGGTCACGCCGGACTTTTTTGATCTCGGCGCACAGGGCACTCAACTGGGCGCAGCCTTCCCAGTTGCGGCCGAACAGGATCACGCCGCCCACCAGCGGGTGTTTGAGGCGCTGGCGGTCGATCTTGGTCAGGCGCAGGCCAGGGACGTCGATGACGATGGGGCTGTGGGGGCTCATGTTCGGTCTTTTTCTTTCTGTTCCACGACGACAAAGCTCGCCGCGTAATCGGTTTCGTCGGTCACGGTCACGTGGGCGGTGAGGCCTTGCGCGTCGAACCAGTCCTTCAAACCACCGTGCAAGACCAGGGCAGGCTTGCCACTGGCGAGCTTGCCGATCTCGCACAGCCTCCAGGTCATGGGCATGCGCATGCCCAGGCCAATGGCTTTGCTGAAGGCCTCTTTGGCGGAAAAACGGGTGGCGAGGTAGCGCACACCGCGCTCGGGCCAGCGTTGGCTGCGCATGCGCCAGGTGGCGAGCTCGCCCTCGCTCAAAATCTTGAGGGCAAACCGCTCACCGTGTTTGTCGAGCGACGCGCGGATGCGCCGCACATCGCAGATGTCGGTGCCAATGCCGTAGATCATGGCCGCAAGCAGGCCAGGTAGGCTTGAACGGTGGCGGTGTAGCCCAGCTCCAGGGCATCGCCGATCAGCGCGTGACCGATGGACACCTCTGACACGCCGGGCACTTGTTTCACAAAGGCAGCGAGGTTGTCTCGGTTGAGGTCGTGGCCCGCATTCACGCCCAGCCCAACGTCCAGCGCCGCCTGAGCAGCGGCGGCGTATCGGGCGATTTGGTGCTCTTGGTCGGGCTGACCCCAGGCTTTGGCGTAGGGCTCGGTGTAGAGCTCGACCCGGTCGGCGCCCACTGCCTTCACAGCGGCCATGGCTTCCGGTAACGGGTCCATGAACAGGCTCACCCGCACGCCCAGTGCGCGGCACTCGGCCACCAGGGGCCGCAGGCGCTGGGCGTCGGCGGGAAAGCTCCAGCCGTGGTCGCTGGTGAATTGGCCCTCACCGTCTGGCACGAAAGTGGCCTGGTGCGGGCGGTGGGCGCGCACGAAGTCCATGAGGTTGTGAAACGGGTTGCCCTCGATGTTGAACTCCCGGTCGGGCCAGGCCTTCAGCAAGGCGGCCAGCTCGGCCACGTCGTCTGCCCGGATGTGCCGCGCGTCGGGCCGCGGGTGCACCGTGATGCCTTGGGCGCCCGCTTGCAGGCACAGCGTGGCAGCGCGGGTGACCGAGGGGATGCCCAGGTGGCGGGTGTTGCGCACCAAGGCCACTTTGTTGAGGTTGACGGACAACGCGGTCATAAATTTTGGAGTTCCAGCATGATTTGGCGGGTGCGCAGCACCGGCACGCCACAATGGTAGTGCAGCAGGGTTCGCAGCTGACGGCGAAGCGGCGCCAACACCGGCGCGCAGGCGCGCAGCACGCCCAGCAACACCGCGTGGGGCGGGCCATCGTGGTCCAACGCGGCTTGCAATGCCAACCAATCGGCGCCCTTCAGGGTGGCGCGGTCGTCGGCATGGGCGGTGCGCAGACCACCTTCAGGCACCAGCACATACGGAGAGCCCGCAGCCACAGCCGTCAGGCTGGCGGACTCCACCGCCAGCGGCGGCAGCAGGCCGATCTCGCGCAGCAGCAGCAGCTCAAAAGCGCGCAGCGCAAGGGGCAGGCCTTCGCGCGAGGCGGCAGCCGCGACCTGGTTGGCCTCAGCCGTGCTGCGGGCGAAGTCGGTGGCCAGCAGTTGCACGGTGGCGGCGTAGGTGTCAAACAACTGTGGGTGAGGGTCGTCCCGCGCCAACAGGCGGATCAGCAGTTCGTTCAGGTAGTAGCCCGACATCAACGCCTCGCCCGAAGGCATGGTGTGCCCACCCACCCATTCCGCCCCTTTGAGGGTGCGGATTTCTGCGTCGCCACCGTAGGCGATTTGCAAGGGCTGCAGCGGCAGCAGCACCGGGCGGAAGTTGGAGCTGGGCTTCTTGGCGCCTTTGGCGACCAAGGCCACGCGACCGTGGTGGCGGGTGAAGACGTCCAGGATCAGACTGGACTCGCTCCAGTCGTGGTGGTGGAGCACATAGGCGGGTTCGTGGTGGATGCGCTGGGCAGGCATGGAGGCGCCGCCTCAAGCGCCCGTAAGGGCCATTTTCGCCGCCAGGCCGCCCCAAGGCGAAATGCGGCCCCCTCTGGGGGCAGGAAGCCACACGCAGTGGGCGACCGTGGGGGCCACATCACTCATACCCGAACGAACGGACGCGTGCCTCGTCATCGGCCCAACCGGAACGGACCTTGACCCACATTTCGATGAACACCTTGGCGTCCATGAGCTTTTCCAGCTCCACCCGTGTCTCGGTGCCGATGCGTTTGATGCGTTCGCCCTTGTCACCGATCACCATGGCCTTGTGGCCGTCGCGTTCGACCACGATGGTGGCGGCGATTTTCACCAGGCGCTTGTGGCCTTTGCGGGCGGGGGGCTCTTCAGAAAAGGTGTCGATCACCACCGTGGAGGTGTAGGGCAACTCGTCGCCGGTGAGGCGAAAGAGCTTTTCCCGCACCATCTCGCTGGCGAGGAACTTCTCGCTGCGGTCGGTGAGTTCGTCTTCCTCGTAGAACCAGGACTGCTCTGGCAGGTACTTCTCGCAAATGCCGAACAGCCGTTCGATGTCCTTGGCGTTCTTGGCCGACATGGGCACGAACTCGGTGAACGGGTGGCGTTGCTGCATCTCTTGCAGCCAAGGCGCGATGTCCGACCGTCGCGTCACCTGGTCGAGCTTGTTGGCCACCAGCAGACAGGGCGTGCCCTCGCGCAACAGCTGCAGCACCTTGCCGTCGGCCTGGTTGAACATGCCCGCTTCCACCACGAACAGCACCAGGTCCACATCGCCCAGCGCGCCCAGTACGGTCTTGTTCAACGAGGCGTTCAGAGCGTTGCTGTGCCGGGTCTGGAAACCCGGCGTGTCCACAAACACGAACTGGGTGGTGCCCAGTGTGCGCATGCCTGTGATGCGGTGGCGGGTGGTTTGTGCCTTGCGCGAGGTGATGCTGATTTTCTGGCCCACCAAGGCATTGAGCAGCGTGGACTTGCCAACGTTGGGCTTGCCGACGATGGCGATCAAGCCGCAGCGCTGGGCGCCCGCCGCACCCGGCGGCACCGCAGCGGGCAGGGGCGGCGTCGCGGCGCCAGTGTCTGTGTCGTTCATGCCTTGGGCCCTCATCGAATGGTGTTTTAACGCTACCGAAACAGGAGCGTCTGTCATTTGCCACGGGCCTTGAGGGTCTGAAGCATGGCCGCTGCTGCCGCCTGCTCGCCCGCCCGGCGCGATCCGCCAATGCCGCGCTCGGTCTGCTGCAACTCACTCACCAGACATTCCACGTCGAAGGTCTGCCGGTGCGCCTCGCCCAAGGTGGCAACCACCCGGTAGATCGGCAACTTCATCTTGCGGCCCTGCAGCCACTCCTGCAGTTCGGTTTTAGCGTCCTTGCTGGCCGCTTGCATGCCAGGCGAGACTTCCACGTCCTTGAACAACCGCTCCACCAGAGCGCGCGCGGCGTCAAAACCAGCGTCGAGATAGACAGCGCCGATCACCGCTTCCAGCGCGTCGGCCAAGATCGAAGGTCGCTTGTACCCCCCCGACCGTGACTCGCCCTCGCCCAAACGCAGCACCGACGACAGGTCGATCCGGGCCGCGAGCTGGTGCAGCGTGTCTTGCTTGACCAGATTGGCCCTGACGCGCGACAGCTCCCCCTCAGACAGGCCGCCCAAGGCGCGGTACAGCATGTCGGCCACCGCCAGGTTGAGCACCGAGTCACCCAGAAACTCCAGCCGTTCGTTGTGGTCCGCTGAAAAACTGCGGTGGGTGAGTGCGCGCTCCAGCAGTGACAACTGCCGGAAAGGGTGATGCAGGCGGTCCTGCAGCGCCTGCAGATCGCGGGACGGGACGTCGCTCACGCTATCTGGAACGCCCTGCGTACTTGATGACGATGAACACCGGCCCGGCAACCGGGATCTCGCGGTTGTAGGCGAAGCTCACCACCACTTTGTCGCCCTCCTTTTCCACCGCCAGGTCTTTCCCGCTGATGCTGCTGATGTTGTCAATGGCGGCGGCATTGTCAAAGATGCGCCTCACCTCGGGCACGGTCGATCCGGCAGATGCCTTGTTTGCAGCCTTCAGCGCCGCTTGGTACTCCAGCAAGGTGGGAATGGCCTGGGCCACGAGCACACCCAGACAGGCCAGAAGCCCACCAAAAAACAAAAAGCCGATCAGCGAAAAACCGCGCTGCTGCCGCATGGGTCTGCCCTCCAGTGCACTCAGTCAAACGATCCGAAGCGCTTGATGTTTGAAAAATTCATCCAGATGAAAAACGCTTTGCCCACGATGTTGGCATCGGGTACGAAACCCCAGTAGCGCGAGTCCAACGAATTGTCGCGGTTATCACCCATCATGAAGTAGTGCCCTGGCGGCACCTTGCATACCACGCCGTCCACCGTGTAGACGCAGTTGTTCTTGAATGCGAAGTCGTCGGTGCCCGGCACAAAGGCGGGCCGGTCTTCGTCGTTGAGCACGCGGTGGGGCTTGGCACCGAGCTGTTCTTCAAAGTGCTGGTGGTAGCGCAGCGTGTCTTCATCGAAGAAGTCCGGCAGCGCTGTTTTGGGCACAGGCTTGCCGTTGACGGTGAGTTGTTTGTTCAGGTAGGCCACCTCGTCCCCTGGAACCCCCACCACGCGCTTGATGTAGTCCAAGCTCGGTTTGGGCGGGTAGCGGAACACCATCACGTCACCGCGCTGGGGCGCCTGGCCCTGGGTGATGCGGGTGTTGAGCACGGGCAGGCGCACACCGTAGTGGAATTTGTTGACCAGGATCAGGTCGCCGATCAGCAGCGTCGGGATCATGGAACCCGACGGAATTTTGAACGGCTCGAACAGAAATGACCTCAAAACAAACACCACGGCGATCACTGGGAACAAGCCTGCAGTCCAATCCAGCCACCACGGCTGTGCCAGCAGTTTGTGTTTCGCCTCGGCGATGTTTGTGTCTGCCTGCTGAATGCCCATGTCGCTCAGTTCGCTCCTGCGCCGTGCGGTATCGGCTTCGAGTTGTTGCACTGCGCGGCGGCGGCGTGGCAAAAAAACCAAGCGCTCAGCCACCCAGTAAACACCGGTCACCAAGGTGGCCAGGAACAGGAGCAAAGCGAAGTTGCCTTCCACGTAGCCGAGGTACCAGCCCGCGGCGTAGCCCACGAACGCGGCCAAGACGACGCCGGTGATGGTTTGAATCATGCCTGGGGGCCTTTGGCAGCGTGAACGGGTTGCGGGCCGCGCGGTGTGGTGCTCATTCTTCCACCTGCAAGATGGCCAAAAACGCCTCTTGAGGCACTTCCACCGTGCCGATTTGCTTCATGCGTTTTTTGCCTGCTTTTTGTTTCTCGAGGAGCTTGCGCTTGCGGGTGATGTCGCCGCCATAACACTTGGCGATCACGTTCTTGCGCAGCGCTTTGATTGTCTCACGCGCGATGATGTTGGCCCCGATGGCGGCTTGGATCGCAACGTCGTACATCTGGCGGGAAATGATTTCGCGCATCTTGGCCACCACCGCCCTGCCGCGGTACTGGCTTTGGCTCCTGTGCACGATGATGGACAACGCGTCCACCTTGTCGCCATTGAGCAAGATGTCGACCTTCACCACGTCGGATGCGCGGTACTCCTTGAACTCATAGTCCATGCTGGCGTAGCCACGGCTGACGCTTTTGAGCTTGTCAAAGAAGTCCAGCACGATTTCGCCCAGCGGCATTTCATAGGTGAGCATCACCTGCTTGCCGTGGTAGGCCATATTCATTTGCACGCCGCGCTTCTGGTTGGCCAGTGTCATGACCGGGCCCACATACTCCTGTGGCATGTACAGGTGCACCGTGACGATGGGCTCGCGTATCTCGGCCATGCGGCCGACATCCGGCATTTTGGAGGGGTTCTCCACCATGATGGTCTCCCCGTCGCTCTTGACCACCTGATACACCACGCTGGGGGCAGTGGTGATCAGGTCTTGGTCGAACTCGCGCTCCAGCCGCTCCTGCACGATCTCCATGTGCAGCAAGCCCAAAAAGCCACAACGAAAACCAAAGCCAAGCGCCTGGCTGACCTCGGGCTCGTAATGCAGCGAGGCGTCGTTCAGCTTGAGCTTTTCCAGGCTGTCGCGCAACGAGTCGTACTCACTGGCCTCGGTGGGGTACAGGCCCGCGAACACCTGGGGTTGGATTTCCTTGAAGCCCGGCAGCGGTTCGGTCGCGGTCGCGGCGGCACCGCCAGTGCCCGACTTGACCAGCGTCACGGTGTCGCCCACCTTCGCGGCCTGCAACTCCTTGATGCCCGCGATGATGTAACCCACCTCCCCTGCTTCCAGCGACTCGCGCGGCTGGTTGGCGGGAGTGAACACGCCGAGGTTGTCGGCGTTGTAGGTGGCGCCGCTGGCCATCATCTTGATGCGCTCGCCCTTGGCCAAGCGGCCGTCCACCACGCGCACCAGCATCACCACCCCAACATAGGGATCGAACCAGCTGTCAATGATCATCGCGCGCAGCGGGCCTGCGGGGTTGCCCTTGGGCGGCGGGATGCGTGCAACCACCGCTTCCAGGATGTCTTCAATGCCCATGCCAGTCTTGGCCGAGCAGGGAATGGCGTCCGTTGCATCGATGCCGATCACGTCTTCGACTTCACTGCGTGCGTTGTCGGGGTCGGCGTTTGGCAGGTCCATCTTGTTCAGCACGGGCACCACCTCCACACCCAAGTCGAGGGCGGTGTAGCAGTTGGCCACCGTTTGCGCCTCAACCCCCTGAGAGGCGTCCACCACCAACAAAGCACCTTCACATGCAGACAACGAGCGCGACACCTCGTACGAGAAGTCCACGTGACCGGGTGTGTCGATCAGGTTGAGGTTGTAGACCTTGCCGTCTTGTGCCTTGTATTTGAGTGCGGCGGTCTGCGCCTTGATGGTTATCCCACGCTCTTTCTCAAGGTCCATCGAGTCCAGCACCTGGGCCTCCATCTCGCGCGCTTCCAGGCCACCACAACGCTGGATCAAACGGTCTGCCAGCGTGGATTTGCCATGGTCAATGTGGGCAATGATCGAGAAATTTCTGATGTGGTTCATCAATGTAGCGCTACAAGTGATTGAATTGAAACGGGCACCGGGCAGAAAAAAGGGCGCGTCATAGTCAGACGCGCCCTGAACCAACAATCTATGGCAACTGCGATAGTTGGAGCTTCATTGTAGGCAAAAAGCCATGCCCGTACACCCCACCAAGCCGCTGCAACGGGCCGTTGCGGAGCCACCACACGCGATTCATACACAGGTTTTTCACAGGCGTTGCGAACCATGCTTGGGATGTCTTGTGGGCGAGCTGTGGACGGCCGGTGCACATTGCAAGAACATCTCGCATGGTGGTTGATGGGCCCTGGCTTATGCTGAATCAGGTGTCTTCGAAGTCCATTTTAACCAAATCGGTCATGAAGCAGCGGCAATGTGAGTGTGCGCAAACATTCTTTTACGGGGTTCTCATCCCCAAAAAAGTGTCCCGGGGCTGTGGTTTAGATCCGAAAACCCGTAAAAACCCCAATCCCGACCGCGGGATGGGGGTTTGACCCACAGGCCGGTGTGGGTGCTCAGGCGGGGCCGAGCCACCCGCCACAGCTCATTTGGGTGCCGGGCGCACCAGAACAATGTTGGCGGAGTCCGCCCGCTGCACCAGCAGCGCGATGGCTTTGGTTTTGTCGGCACGGGCCAGCGCGGCCTCGAACTCTTTCACGTTGGCCACCTGGCTGTTGCCCAGTTGCAAGATGACGTCGCCTTCGCGCAGGCCTGCCCGCGCCGCACTGCCACTGGCGGCGTCCACCCGCACGCCGCCCTTGAGCTTGAGTTCGGCTTTTTGTGCATCGGTGAGATCGCTCACCGCCAAGCCCAGCGGTTCACCCGCCTTGGACGACTTGGCTTTGTCGGCTGGCTTGGCATCGGCTTTGCGCGCCTGGGCCTTCTCCGGCTCGATTTCGGCCACCGTAACCTGCAATTCTTTGGTGGCGCCACGACGGAACACCGTCAGTGTGCTTTTGGTACCGGGCTTGGTGTTGCCCACCAGGCGCGGCAGGTCGGAGGATTTGTCGATCGGCTTGCCATCGAACCGAAGGATGATGTCGCCCGGCTCCACACCCGCTTTGTCGGCGGGCGCGCCGCTCTCGACATTGCGGACCAGCGCGCCTTGCGCTTTGCCCAGCCCGATGGACTCCGCGACTTCTTTCATCACCGCGTCGATCTGCACCCCGATGCGGCCACGGGTGACGCGACCGCTGCTGCGCAGTTGGTCGGCCACGCGGCTGGCTTCGTCGATCGGGATCGCAAACGAGATGCCCTGGAAGCCGCCTGAGCGAGAGTAGATCTGGCTGTTGATACCCACCACCTCGCCGCGCATGTTGATCAGTGGGCCACCCGAGTTGCCAGGGTTGATTGCCACGTCGGTCTGAATGAACGGCAGGTAGTCGCCGGTGTCGCGCTGCTTGGCGCTGACGATGCCCGCGGTGACGGTGTTTTCCAGCCCGAACGGCGAGCCGATGGCCATCACCCACTCACCGACCTTCAGGCGGTTGACGTCACCAATCTTGACCGCAGGCAGGCCCGTGGCGTCGATTTTCACCACCGCCACGTCGGTGCGCTTGTCGGCACCGATGATGCGGGCTTTGAACTCGCGGTTGTCGGTCAGCGTGACCACCACCTCGTCGGCGCCGTCGACCACGTGGGCGTTGGTCATCACAAAGCCGTCAGGCGTCAGGATAAAGCCAGACCCAACGCCGCGTGGCTGCTGCTCTTCTTCGGGCTGGGCGCGTGGGTTGGGACGCGGCATATTGGGCACGCGGTCACCGAAAAAACGGCGCAGCAGCTCCTGCATCTCGTCATCGCTGCGGCCGCCAGACTTCACTTTCTCGACGGTGCGGATGTTCACCACCGATGGGCCCAACAGTTCCACCAGTTCGGTGAAGTCGGGCAGACCGCGTGGGCCGCCCACCGCCGGGCCCGCTGCCTGCGCCGACAAGGGCTTGGCGGGCACCAGGGCCACGGCCACACCCACCGCCACAACGGCCACCAGCAGGTGGCTGCGCACCTTTTTCCAATCGAAGTCGGTCATGTTCCAGCTTTCTACTAACGGTTACTTGGTTCGTTCCAGCCCTTGGGCAAAGGCCATCAGCGTGGCGGGCGGCACCTCGCCCACCGCAGTGAGCCACCAGTCGCTCGACTTGTCTCCCGACTTCAGGCTGAGCTTGCGGGTGAGGGTTTGCGTCGCGCCCACCGCCGACGTGGCTTCTTGGAGATGGCGCTGGGGGTCGTAGATTTCAACGAACAGAGAGACCGCGGCCAGGCCGTCCGAAAACACCCATTGCATCGCACCGTCGCCCGCGGGCTGGGTCGAAGCGGGCCGCTTGTAGCAGTGCACCGGTTGGAACCCGGGCACGGGTGACTTCAGCGACCAGCCTTCGGCCGCCGGGGACGTTTTGGCTTGCTGGACTTTCTCGACGCGGTAGCCCTCGGTGCGCCCCATCATTTGTGACAACCGGTCCATGCGGACCGGTGCGTCCAGCTGCAGTTCCGAAAAAGCAGACTGCTCCAGCACGTTGCCGCTGGTGTCCAACGTTTGCAGTTTCACCACCAAACCGGTCTTCTTCTCGCTCCAGATGCGGTAGCCAAAACGCAGCTTGTCTTTGGGTGTGAGCAGCAGCAGGTCGGTCTGGAAACCGGCCACGCGGTCAGGCTGGGCGACCGGGCTGGGCTGGGCGGTGTAGTGATCGGCGATGGCCCGGTCATCGGTCAGGGTGAGCTTGGGAAACAGGCCACTGGCCTCGCGCCGCTCACTGCGGACCAGCTTCGCGTCGGGCAAGAAGGTGAGCACTTGATCGTTGTGCCGGAAGGTTGAGCGCGGTGCACCGGTGAGCGACTCCACCCTCTCCATTTGTTGCTGGCCATCGCACACGTGCCAAATGCGGGCACTGGACATGTTGCCTGCAGACGTGACCACAAAGGTGCCCACGTAGGCGCGGCGGCGCGAGGCTTCGTGCATGCGCATCAGCCAGTCGGTCACCGGCCTGGACTCGGGCGGGGTGACCTTCCCGCCCGTAGAGTGGGCAACAGGGGCTGGCCGGCTGTCTCCCGCTACGGAATAAGTAGCAACAAAGCCGAAAAGGACAAGGGCCAGAGCACGAAACGACCAAAAAATCATGTCACACCTGGTGAAAAATCAAATTTCAGCGGTCTTGGCCATCGAAGGTGGCGTTTCGCAGAAAACCAGTGGCGGTTTGCAAGGCGGATGCACCGCCATGTTGTTTGTGGGCAGCAAGCAGGTCGTCGAGCTGGGGGTCGCGCAACACCACCCCTTGGGGGGTACGCACCTGGATGGTGTCTGGTGCCGACTCTGCCAACACCGGGCCAGACGGCCCCGCCAGCCCAGTGATCAAACCCCAGCCCAAAGTGCCCACCACGGCCACCGACGCCAACCCAGCGACCCACTTCCAGTGCCAAAGGCCGTCGTTAGCCGCCGGCTCGGGCAGCCAATCGGGCGCAACGGCAGCCTCGGCCACAGGCACGGGCGCTGCGACCTCGCGCGGCCACACCGGCTCCGTAGCAAGGCGCCGCTGTACCGCGCGCAAAAAGGACGCGTCGTGCTGGACCGATCCCCCCCCTTGTTCCGCCCGCAACGCGCCGCCGATCAGGTGGTAGGTGTGCCAGGCGTCTTGAGCGTCATCGCCCGAAGCCAGGGCATCCATCGCGTCGTTGAATTCTTGGCCATGGAGCTGGCCGTCGGCCAAGGCAGACATCCATTCGCGCTGGCGCTCAAGGGGGGCAGTGGTTGACTTCATACACAGACTTTCGCAGTTGCCTTGGCTTTGGCCGATGCGGCACTCGGTTCGGAACCCACGGGTTCACCACCGTTTGCCCGACTGGGCGTCCAGCAAGGGCTTGACTTTGGCGGAGATCGCTTCCCGCGCCCTGAAAATGCGCGAACGCACGGTTCCAATCGGGCAACTCATGGCTTCGGCAATCTCCTCGTAACTCAGCCCTTCGATCTCACGCAAAGTCACCGCCTGGCGCAAATCATCGGGCAAAGCTTCCATCGCGGCGTTCACCACCGCGGCGATTTCCCGGCTCGCCAACAAGGCTTCTGGCGTTTCGGTGGTGGTTGGTTCATGTTCCGGGCGGTAAGTTTCATCGTCGTCGCTGCCGGACTTGAGGGTGTTCTCAAAAATCAACGGATCACGCCGCAAATCCACCAGCGCCTTCTTCGCGGTGTTCACCGCGATGCGGTACAGCCAGGTGTAAAACTGAGCGTCGCCGCGGAACTGGTGCAGCGCCCGGTAGGCCCGAATGAAGGTTTCTTGGGCGATGTCCTGCACCAACTCGGCGTCGCGCACCATGCGGCCGATCAGCCGTTCGATGCGGCGTTGGTACTTGATCACCAGCAAATCAAACGCCCGGTTGTCTCCGGCCACGGTACGCTCCACCAGCATGAGATCGCTGTCGGTGGGCGACGCCGGGCCGGTCGGCGCAGCAGGCTCGCCCGACAGCGGCAACGGCGTCGCCACTGGCGCGGGTGAGACCGTGGGCGCCGGGGCCGGTGGCGGGGGCACGGACTTGGGGCTCATGCGGCGCCCCCAGTGACGCCGGGCTCAACGCCGTTGGCCCACGGCGTGTCGCTGGCGCGTGGTGCCCACAGCGCCCGACGCAAGTCGTCCCAGCGGGCCGGGGCTTGGCGACGTTCGAGCCACAACCCCAGGTGCACCCCCTGCTCTGCCACGAACCGAACCAGAACCACGGTTTGCAGGTCGAGGCTGACTTCAGGCGCTTGCAGCGCCGACCCGTTCCAGGACCAGGCATCGCCATCCCAGTACAAGGTGCCGGTTGGCTCCGTGCGGTTGGCCCAGACCACCACAGCGCCTGCGGCCAACGACGCGACCAAGGTCACGCCCACCGGCCAAGCCACAGCCCCGAGGGCCAAGGCTTGTCCAGCCGCACCGCATAAGCCCAGTGACCAAAGCGCGACCGCCGCCACCGTTAAGAAACGCGAACGCCCCACCGGGTACTGGACCGATGGGGCGTGGTGCATGGCGGCAGCGTGGGGCCAGGTCAAACGAGGCGCTTGAACACAAGCGTGCCGTTTGTCCCGCCAAAGCCAAAGTTGTTCTTCACCGCCACGTCGATCTTCAGGTCCCGCGCGGTGTTGGCGCAGTAGTCCAGATCGCATTCCGGGTCTTGGTTAAAGATGTTGATCGTGGGCGGGCTTTTCTGATGGTGCACGGCCAGCACGGTGAACACGCTTTCGATGCCACCGGCACCACCCAGCAAATGCCCGGTCATGGACTTGGTGGAATTGACGACGATCTTTCTGGCGTGATCGCCCAGCGCCGCTTTGATGGCGTTGCTTTCATTGATGTCACCCAGCGGTGTAGACGTGCCGTGCGCGTTCAGGTAGTTCACCTGATCGGGATTGACACCGGCGTTGCGCAGAGCCAGCAGCATGGCGCGACGGGGGCCGTCCATGTTCGGCGCCGTCATGTGCCCCGCGTCGGCGCTCATGCCAAAGCCCGCCAGCTCGGCGTAAATTTTCGCACCGCGGGCCTTGGCGTGCTCATATTCTTCAAGCACCAGCATGCCCGCGCCCTCACCCAACACAAAGCCGTCTCGGTCTTTGTCCCATGGGCGGGAAGCGGTTTTGGGGTCGTCGTTACGGGTGGACAAGGCGCGCATCGCCGCGAAACCACCAATGCCGAGCGGCGACACGGTGGACTCTGCCCCGCCCGCCACCATGACATCGGCATCGCCGTATTCGATCATTCGGCCCGCGTCGCCAATGCAATGCAGGCCCGTGGTGCACGCGGTCACGATGGCGATGTTCGGGCCCTTGAAGCCGTTGCGCATTGACACGTGGCCCGCGATCATGTTGGAAATGGACGCGGGCACAAAAAATGGTGAGATGCGGCGCGGACCGCGGTTCATCAGCTCGGCATGGGTCTCTTCGATCATGGGCAGGCCGCCAATGCCCGACCCGATGACGCAACCGATTCGAGTGGCCAATTCTTCAGACAGGGCATCGCCCGTGGGCAGGCCCGCGTCGGCCACGGCTTGTGCGGCAGCCGCAATGCCGTAATGGATGAAGGTGTCCATCGAGCGGGCTTCTTTCGCGCCGATGTAGCTCTCCAGCGGAAATTCTTTCACCTCGCCCGCGATCTTGCAGGCAAAGTTCGATGCGTCGAACTTGGTGATCAGGTCAATGCCAGATTGGCCAGCCAACAGGTTGGACCAAGCATCGGCCACCGTGTTGCCCACAGGGCTGATGCAGCCCAAACCAGTGACGACAACGCGACGACGGGACATATGTCTGTGTGAGTTCAGAAAACCGAGGGGGCGGCCGGCGGTCCCGTGACGATCACGGGTCGGTCCGGCCAGCGTGGGGCCTGCGCTGCGGGTCGCAGTGCGGGGTGCGTCAGGCCTTGGAGTGGGCGTTCGCGTAGTCGATCGCGTTTTGCACCGTGGTGATCTTCTCGGCGTCTTCGTCGGGAATCTCAATGCCGAACTCGTCTTCGAGCGCCATCACCAGTTCCACCGTGTCGAGAGAATCTGCACCGAGGTCCGCCACGAAGGCTTTTTCATTGGTGACTTGAGACTCTTCCACGCCGAGTTGTTCGGCAATGATTTTTTTGACACGTACTTCGATATCGCTCATGGTTCCCTCAGAGGGTTGTGAATCAGACCGTGATTTTAGCCCGCCTAGGGGGCATTCCCTAAACCCGGCTGGCCGAACGGACCGTCGGCTCGAAACAGCGGAGTGAAGTGGCCCTTAAGCCATGAACATTCCGCCGTTGACATGGAGTTCTTGCCCGGTCACATAGCCCGCCTGAGGCGAAGCGAGGTAGGCAACGGCGTGCGCGATGTCCTCCGGCTTGCCCAAGGCGCCCAGAGGGATTTGACCCAGCAAGGCTTGGTGTTGCGCTTCGGGCAGGCTGGCGGTCATGTCGGTGGCGATGAAACCGGGCGCCACGCAGTTGACGGTGATGTTTCGCGAGCCCAGTTCGCGGGCCAGGGCCCGCGTCATGCCCGCCACACCGGCCTTGGCCGCGGCGTAGTTGGCCTGGCCAGGGTTGCCCGAGGCACCCACCACGCTTGTGATGTTGATGATGCGGCCGTAGCGTTGTTTCATCATCGGCCGAATGACGGCGCGGCTGAGGCGGAACACCGCCTTCAGGTTGGTGTCAAGCACCGCGTCCCAATCGTCGTCTTTGAGGCGCATGGCCAGCGTGTCCCGAGTGATGCCGGCGTTGTTCACCAGCACCTGCAAGCCACCGTGCGCCTTGACAATGGCTTCCACCAACGCCTCCAGCGCAGTGGCGTCGTTCACATTCAAGTTGGCGCCGCGACAGCCTGGATAGGCAGCCAAAGCGGCGCTGATGTGGGCGGCGCCCTCATCCGACGTGGCGGTGCCAATGACCTTCAGGCCACGGGCCGCCAACCCTCGGGCGATGGCGGCGCCAATGCCGCGCGACGCGCCGGTCACTAGCGCCACCTGGCCTGCGAATTCCGTCTGGGCCATGTCGGTGTGGCTCATGCCAGTTGTCCTTTCACATCGGCCAGACTGGCCGGGTCGTACAACGCCAGTCCGGTCAGGCCGGCGTCGATGCGTTTGGTCAAGCCAGCCAGCACTTTGCCAGGGCCACATTCGACCAAGGTGGTCAGCCCGCGGGCCTGCAAAGCACGCACGCATTCCACCCAGCGCACCGGACCCGCCGCCTGACGAACCAGCGCATCGCGTATGCGGCCCACGTCGGTCTCCACCGACACGTCGATGTTGTTCACCAGCGGGATTTGCGGGGCTGTCAAGGTGACCGACGCCAGTCGGTCCCGCAGCTTGTCAGCAGCAGGTCTCATCAGGCTGGAGTGGAAAGGCGCTGACACTGGCAAAGGCAGCGCGCGTTTCGCACCGGCCGCCTTGACGGCCTCACAGGCTTTTTCCACGGCCGCTTTGCTGCCTGCAATCACAGTTTGCGCCGGGTCGTTGAAGTTCACCGCCTCCACCACCTCGGCGCTGCCTGGGCCGTACGCCTCGGTCACTTGCTGGCAGTGGGCCATCACCTGGTCGGCGTCCATACCCAAAACGGCCGCCATGGCCCCTGTCCCTACAGGCACCGCGTCTTGCATGGCCTGCGCGCGAAAACGCACCAGCGGGACCGCATCGGCCAGGGCCAGCGCCCCTGCAGCCACAAGGGCCGAATACTCGCCCAGCGAATGACCCGCGACCGCCGCCGGGCGGGAACCGCCTTCGGCCAACCACGCGCGGTACGCCGCCACTGCGGCCACCAACATCACGGGCTGGGTGTTCGTGGTCAAGGACAGCGCTTCTTTGGGCCCCTGCTGAATCAGGAGCCCCAGGTCTTCACCCAGGGCATCTGAAGCCTCCCGGAGGGTGTCACGCACCGCAGGGTGGTCACCCCACGCGTCGAGCATGCCCACCGACTGAGAGCCTTGGCCTGGAAAAACAAATGCAAAGGGTTTCATGCGCAAGGTTTGGCTGGATTGACAATCAAATTGGGGCTTAGCCCCGACGAAACGGGCTTTTATTGCTACAAATTCAGGAGCACAGCACCCCAGGTGAAACCGCCGCCAACCCCTTCGAGCATCAAGGTGTCACCCGCTTTGATCTTGCCGCTGCGAACAGACGTATCCAAGGCCAGCGGGATCGACGCGGCCGAGGTGTTGCCGTGCTGATCGACCGTGACAACCAGCTTGTCCAACGGCAGTTTCAGCTTCTTGGCGGTGCTCTGCATGATGCGGATGTTGGCCTGGTGGGGAATCAGCCAGTCGATGTCGGCGTCGGTTTTGCCCGCTTTGGCCAGCGTCGCGCGGGCCGCATCTTCCAGCACACCCACCGCCAGCTTGAACACTGCCTGTCCGTCCATCTTGAGCACGGGGTCGCCCAGCACCTGACCGCCAGACACGTTACCCGGCACGCACAAAATGCCCACGTGTTTGCCGTCGGCGTGCAAGTCGGTGGCCAGGATACCGGGCGTATCTGACGCCTCTAGCACCACCGCACCGGCACCATCACCAAAAAGCACGCACGTGGTGCGGTCTTGAAAATCCAGAATTCGGGAGAACACCTCAGCCCCCACGACCAGCGCCCGATTCGCCGAGCCGGTTCGAATCATCGCGTCGGCCACGGTCAGGGCATAAACAAAGCCGCTGCACACCGCCTGCACGTCGAACGCTGGGCAACCAGCGATGCCGCGCGCGTCGTCAGACGACTGCGCCAGCTTGTGCTGCAGGATGCACGCCGTGGAAGGAAACACCATGTCTGGCGTGGAGGTGGCCACAACGATCAGATCGATGTCGGACGCACTGCGGCCCGCCGCTTTCAAGGCATTTTTGGCAGCCTCGAACCCCAGATCGCTGCTGCACACGTCGGGCGCTGCGAAGTGTCGGGCCCGAATGCCCGTGCGCTCGACGATCCACTCGTCGTTGGTTTCAATTCCCTTTTGGGCCAGCTCGGCCGCCAAGTCGGCGTTGGTGAGCCGACGCGGCGGCAAAAAACTGCCGGTGCCGGTGATGCGGGAGTAGCGTGTCATTGGTCAGTGGGTGGGCTCGACCAGTGCTTCGGCCGAGGCCGCAGGCACCAGCAGCGGTGCCGCGCGGGCAATCCGCGCTTGAACCCGTTCAAGCAAGTGGTTTCGCGACGCATCATACGCCCGGTTCATCGCCTGCTCGAAGGCGAAAGCGTCGGCCGAGCCGTGGCTTTTGAACACCAATCCGCGCAGCCCCAACAGCGCTGCGCCGTTGTAGCGGCGGTGGTCCACACGTTTTTTGAGCGCGGATAAAGCAGGATAAGCAAAGATCGCGCCGATTTTTCTAAAGAAGCTGCGAGAAAACTCGTCTTTCAGAAAATCACCGATCATCGACGCAAGGCCCTCACTGGTCTTCAAGGCCACGTTCCCAACGAAGCCATCGCACACCACGATGTCCACCGTGCCCTTGAAAATGTCGTTGCCCTCGACATTCCCAAAAAAATTCAAATCACCTGAGTTGGCAGAAGATCGCAGCAGTTCACCCGCCTTCTTGATGACTTCACTGCCCTTGATGACCTCTTCGCCCACATTCAACAAACCCACTGAAGGCGAAGGCTCGTCTTTCAGCACCGACACCAGGGCAGACCCCATCACCGCGAACTGCAGCAAATGCTCGGCGCTGCAATCGACGTTCGCACCCAAATCCAGCACAGTGGTTGCACCACCCAAGGCGTTGGGCATTTGGGTGGCAATGGCCGGCCGGTCAATCCCATCCACCGTTTTTAGAAGATAGCGCGCAATGGCCATCAAAGCACCGGTGTTACCAGCAGATACCGCTGCGTGGGCAGCACCTTCTTTGACCTGCTGGATTGCCACCCGCATGGATGAGTCTTTCTTCTTTCGAAGCGCCACCTCCACCGGATCGTCCATGCCCACCACCTCTGTGGCGTGAATGCGAGTGGCCCGGGGGTGCAGCTCGCCGACGAACGCGTCTGATCGACCTACCAGCAACAGGCGGGCATCGGGGTGGGCGTCCAGAAACTGGCGGCAAGCGACCAACGTCACCGACGGGCCATGGTCGCCGCCCATGCAGTCAACGGCCAGGGTGATCATGGGTGTTGGGCACAGGTCTGCGAAAGACATTGGTCGGCGCATGCTGCGCAGCCGACAAAACAAAGGCCCGACGCTACAAGGTGTAGCTTCGGGCCTTGCACGGACGCCAAAAATCAGGCTTCTGATTTGTTTTTCAGCACCTGGCGGCCACGGTAAAAGCCATTGGGGCTGATGTGGTGGCGCAGGTGGGTTTCACCCGTGGTGGGCTCCACAGCGATGCCTGGCACGTCCAGAGCGTTGTGTGAACGGTGCATGCCCCGCTTGGAGGGCGATTTTTTGTTTTGCTGAACGGCCATGCGTGGCTCCTGAGTGTCGGTGAATCAGTTGGTGCGGTGCCGCAATCGAGGCCCGTTTCAGGGGCCCAACACCGACAAGCTCAAATAGTGGTCATCGCTTCGGTGAGCCGATTTGCAATCGCGAATCTCGCTGGCTTGCGGCTTCAGTTAGCCTCATAGTATAGCCGAACGCACCAGTCAACTTGGCTTATGGCCATTGCCTCCACGCAACGTCGCCAACACGGCAAATGGGTTGGGTTTCTGCGGCACTTGATGGGCGCCCAGATCAGCGGTGGCAAGCGGTGCGGCTGGCTGGCAGCGGTCGTGACGCGGCACGATGGGCAAGGCCATCAGGAGCTCGTCCTCCACCAGCGTGGGCAGGTCAAACTCGGTCGTCAACGCCAGCACGTCTTCATCGGCCTCGTCGTCTTCCGCTTCTGCGGTGGCCTCGTCGGCCACGAACCGAAACCGTTGATCCACTTGCAGAGGCACGTCCACCGGGGTCAGACAGCGTTGACATGTGAGTGGTATCACCGCATCAGCGACCAAGTGCAGCCACACCTCAGGCTCTCCCTTGGCGCCAGCGCGCATGGCCCCTGTAGCGACCCAGTGAACTGACACTTTCCCCAAATCCCCCACCGCTTCTTCGGCCAAGCGAGGATGCTCGCTCAACGGATCGGTTCTGGTGACCTCGGCACCTTCCCAGGCCAAAGCCCGTACGTCAAGCGCCCGGGGCGAAAAAGAGGAACTCATCTTCACAGTGTAAGAGAATCACCGGATGAATCCTGTGATCCAACGCCCCTTGGTATTGGGGTCTACCTCACCCTATCGGTGTGCGTTGTTGTCCCGACTGAATGTGCCGTTCACCGTGAGCGCCCCTCAGGTGGACGAAACCCCCAGAGCCAATGAACGTCCTCAGGATCTTGCCCAACGCTTGGCCTTGGCCAAGGCTCAAGACGTGGCGACGCACCACCCCAACGCGGTGGTGATCGGATCCGATCAGGTGGCCGATCTGAACGGCACCCCGCTAGGCAAGCCAGGTGATCACGAACGCGCCACAGAACAGCTCCGACGGATGAGGGGCAAGACCATCGTGTTTCACACCGCTGTCGCCGTTGTGTGCCTGGCGAGTGGCTTCGCCCAGGGCGATTTGGCCGAGGTGCGGGTGCGCTTTCGCGACCTCAGCGACGAAGAAATTGACGCTTACCTGCTGGCTGAAACACCGTACGACTGCGCTGGCAGCGCCAAAAGCGAAGGGCTGGGCATTGCGTTGCTCTCGGCCATCCACAGCGACGACCCAACCGCGTTGATCGGTCTACCGCTGATCCGCACCTGTCAGCTGCTGCGTTCCGCCGGTGTGCGCCTCATCGCATGACCGACACCGATTTGCCGACGCTACGCCGAGGCACGCTCTATCTGGTGCCCGCACCCCTTGACTTCGGTGTCACTGAGCAGACACCGCTGACCGACGTGATCCCACAGGGCACGTTGTTGGTGGCCGCGCGGCTTCGGCACTGGGTGTGCGAGAACGCCAAGACCACCCGGGCGTACCTCAAGCGGGTGCATGCGGTGACACCGCTGTCGGCCCCCATCCAAGAACACCACCTGCAGGAGTTGCCGCACGCGGTACACAAACACGGTGACCACACCGGTCACTTCGACGCCACCCCACTGCTCGCGCCCGCGTTGCAGGGCCATGACCTTGGATTGGTGAGCGAAGCGGGCATGCCAGCGGTGGCTGACCCGGGCTCGTCAGTCGTCCGAGCGGCCCATGACTTGGGCCTGACGGTGGTGCCGCTGGTCGGGCCGGTGTCGTTGCTGCTGGCGCTGGCGGCCAGTGGGCTCAATGGGCAGAGTTTTGCCTTCGTTGGCTACCTGCCGCAAGACGCTGCGGAACGAGCCTCGCGCATCCGCAGCTTGGAGACGACCGCCCTGACCTCAGGCCAGACCCAACTGTTCATTGAAACACCGTATCGGAACGCGGCGTTGTTCCAAGCCCTGGTGCAAACCTTGCGTCACAACACCCGTTTGGCGGTGAGCAGCGGTCTGACGCTATCTACCGCTCAGGTGCACAGTCGCTTGGTGAAAGCGTGGCGCCACACCCCCCCTTCGCCTGCGGGACTGCCCACGGTGTACGCGCTCGGGCGCTGAATTCAACGGATGGCCGGGATGGCCTTCAGCGCCTGCACCGCACCCTCGCCGATGGCTGCACCGAACCGCTTGGCCAAACGCTCGGCCACGTTCTCGCGCCGTGTGTAGTCGACCAACTCTTCCGCCTTCACGACCTCTCGGGCCACATAATCCAAGTTGCCCAGGTGATCGGCCAAACCCAATTCGATGGCCTGCTGACCACTCCAGAACAGACCACTGAAGATGTCTGGCGTTTCTTTGAGGCGCTGCCCGCGACCAGCTTTCACCACGTCGATGAACTGTTTGTGGATCTGGTCCAACAGACCCTGGGCGTAGGCGCGGTGCTTGTCGGTCTGGGGGCTGAAAGGGTCCAAAAAGCCCTTGTTTTCACCGGCGGTCATCAGACGGCGTTCCACGCCCAATTTGTCCATCAGTGACGTGAAACCAAAGCCATCGATCAGCACGCCGATGCTGCCGATGATGCTCGCCTTGTCTACATAAATCTTGTCGGCCGCCACCGCAATGTAGTAAGCGGCCGAGGCGCATGACTCTTCAACCACTGCGTACACCGGCTTTTTGTGCTTCGCCTTCAGTCGCACCACTTCGTCGTTGATGATGCCCGCCTGCACCGGGCTGCCGCCGGGTGAGTTGATCAACAGAACAACCGCCTGTGAACCACTGTCGTCAAATGCGGCGCGCAAGGCATCCACCACCAATTCGGCGCTGGCGTCGGAGCCAGATGCGATCTCGCCCTTGATGGAGACCACAGCGGTGTGCGGCGTGGACACATCCCCCGTTTTGCCGTGTCGGCCGAGCGACACCGCAGCGACCACGACAAAAAACAACAGCCATGACAAGCGGGTGAAGATTCTCCAGCGGCGGCTGGCCCTTTGTTCAGCCAGCGCGGCCAGGGCCAGTCGCTCCAAAACCGAACGTTCCCAGCCCTCAGCGGGTGCAGCCATCGCCTCTGGCGGTTTCGCGCCAGGTTCAGATTTGCCGGGAGTCAAGGTGGGTTCGATCATGTCAAAACTCTGTGCGCGTCAAGTTGTGGGCAGTATGCCAGTAGACCACCCCATCCGTTTCGGTCAGGTTGACCCGCACCAAGCCGCCGCGACAAGGGCCACCAGCGCAGGTGCCAGTGTCGGGCTGGTAGGCCGCGCCATGCGTGGCGCACAACAGCCAGCGGCCGCTGTCGTCGAAAAAGCGGTTCGGCTGGTAGTCCATCTCCATGGCCACGTGGGTGCAGCGGTTCAGGTAGGCATGGACTTGGCCTTCAAACCGCACGGCGAACGCGCGGCACGTCTGTCCGGCGTACACCACGTCAAAAGGAACCGCATCGGCCCCGTTTTGGAGATCGCGCGAGTTGCACAGCGGGAAAGCGTCGGGCATGACCGTTTATCCGTGGGTCAACAGCCAATTACGCAGTTCGGCCACCGAATGTGCGATCGCGCGGGGCCGCAAGTCATGAAAGGCGTCTGGCTCGTGGGCGCCATAGCTCACCGCCACGCTGGCACAGCCGGCGTTCAACGCCATTTCCAAATCGTGCGTGGTGTCACCAACCATCAAGGTGCGCTCCGGCGGCACACCGAATTCGGCCATCAGCTCGTGGAGCATGCGCGGGTGGGGCTTTCCCGCCGTTTCGTCGGCGGTGCGGGAGCTGTCAAACAGGCGTTTCAGGTCCACGGCTTGAAACGCCTCGTCCAGCCCCACTCGGGACTTGCCGGTGGCCACCGCGAGCCAGTGCTGCCGGGCCTTGAGATCGGCGAGCAAATCCAAAACGCCATCAAACAGGCACAAGTCGTTTTGATACAAGGCGTAGTGGTAGCGGTAACGCAGGCCCAGCTCTGGGTAGCGGTCTTTGGACACATCGGGCGCGGCATGGGCCAGCGCCTGCATCAGCCCCATGCCGATGACGTAAGAGGCGTCGCGGTCGCTGGGCACGGTGCCACCCACATCGGCCACTGCCGCTTGAATACACCGGGTGATGATGGTGGTGGAGTCGAACAGCGTGCCGTCCCAGTCAAATGCGATCAGGTCGAACTGGCGCTGGCGCGGTGCATCAAAGGGCGGGTGGAGTGGCATGGTCAACAAATTCCTGGAGTTCTGTGGGCAGCTCGCTGGTCAGCGATACGCGCTCACCGTTCGCCGGGTGGTTGAATTGCAGCCGCCACGCATGCAAGAACATGCGCTTGAGTCGCCCGGCGCGGGCCAGTGATTTGTTGAGCTCAAAGTCGCCGTATTTGTCATCCCCCACGATCACATGGCCTTGGGATGCGAGATGGACCCGAATCTGGTGGGTGCGGCCCGTCTTGATCGTGACCTCCAACAAGGTGTAACCCGCCAACCGTTGTGCGACTTTTACCAGCGTGATGGCGCGCATGCCGTCTGGGTGGTCTTTGGTGACCACTTTGACACGCCGCTCGCCTGCCCCGGCATCCCCTTGTGCGCCTGGCGTGAGGTATTTGTGCAAAGGCGAGTCGATCACCTTGACGCGTGCAGGCCACTCGCCGGTCACCAACGCCAGGTATGTTTTGTGGATGGCTTTCTGGCCTGCATGGTCGCGGAACTGGTCTTGCAAGTGGGTGAGCGCACTGCGCTTTTTGGCCACCAACAAGATGCCCGAGGTGTCGCGGTCCAGCCGGTGCACAAGCTCGAGAAATCTGGTCTGAGGTCGGGCCATGCGAAGTTGCTCGATCACGCCAAAACTGACCCCGCTGCCCCCGTGCACCGCCACGCCAGCGGGCTTGTCCACAGCAATCAAGTGGTCGTCGTCGAGCAAAGCTGGAAAACTCCGCGCGGGCGCCCCTTGGGCCAAGGCTCCAGCTTTGGCCGCAGCGCGCTCTGACACACGGAGCGGCGGCAAACGGACCAAATCTCCCAACGACACCCGGGTGTCTGCCGCCGCCCGGCCTTTGTTCACCCTCACCTCGCCGCTGCGAATGATGCGGTAGACATGGGTTTTCGGTACGCCTTTGAGGTGGCGAATAAGGAAATTGTCCAATCGCTGACCGGTCGAATCCTCGTCCACAGTGACGAATTTGGCTTGCGGCGCCGCCGCGTCGGCGCCGGACGCCGGCTTGAGCCCTATAATCTGACGCACCAGCGACGCGTTGTAAGTGGTTGATTTCACTGGATGGCTGACCGATATGTCGGATCAAGTTTAGTCTAGACACCACCCCCGCCGCTGCAAGGTCGATGCCGCCGATGGCTCTGCCCACAAATCACAATGCCATCGCATTGTGTTGGTGGAAAAGTCCGTTGGTTCAGCCGACACCATGAAACACCGAGACGGAATACCCCAGTTTTGTCAGCCCACGGCTGGCAAACGGATCAAAGCGAAATGTTTGTCCTGACAGGATTGCTCTTCTTGGGACTGTGTTGGCTCTTTGCCCCACAGCCCGCAGCATCTTGGCGGGTGCCCCTGGCAAAGACGCCTCTGGCCTGCACAGGTCAAACAGCCACCGGGCCGACATGCGCCCTCGCTCCCATCCACGTGCCCTCGCCTTGGCGGTTGAGCTGATGCCCAACCCGCTGCCGGCCACCTTGGCAATTCCCTTCGTTTCACGGCGTTCGCTCCGGCATCGTTGGCCCATTCAGGGCATGTGAAGCCACGAGGCTTCGCGGTACAGGCAGGCCCCTTTTGGCTTGCAGGTGCCGCACTCTTGAAGAAGGAAGCGCATCATGAAACGGATGCTGATCAACGCCACCCAGGCGGAAGAACGCCGCTTGGCCATCGTCGATGGACAAAAACTCCTTGACTACGAAATTGAAATCGAAGGGCGCGAGCAGCGCAAAGGCAACATCTACAAAGCGGTCGTGACCCGAGTGGAGCCGTCGCTTGAGGCCTGTTTCGTCGACTACGGCGAAGACCGTCACGGCTTCCTGCCGTTCAAGGAAATCTCCCGCCAGTACTTTGCGCAAGGCGTTCCAGTCAACCAAGCGCGCATCAACGACGTGATCCGCGAGGGTCAGGAACTGATGGTGCAGGTGGAAAAAGAGGAGCGCGGCAACAAAGGGGCGGCGCTCACCACCTTCATCAGCTTGGCCGGTCGTTACGTCGTGCTGATGCCGAACAACCCGCGTGGCGGCGGGGTGAGCCGCCGGATCGAAGGCGATGATCGGGCAGAACTCAAAGAAGCGATGGACCAGTTGGAATACCCCAACGGCATGTCCATCATCGCGCGCACGGCCGGCATTGGCCGCACAGCGCCCGAGTTGCAGTGGGACTTGAACTACCTGCTCAAGCTGTGGTCCGCCATCGACGGCGCTGCCAAAGCGGGCAAGGGTGCCTTTTTGATTTATCAGGAATCCAGCCTGGTGATCCGCGCGATACGTGACTATTTCAACCACGACATTGGCGACATCCTGATCGACACGGACGACATCTACGACCAAGCCCAGCAGTTCATGGCCCATGTGATGCCAGAACACGCCGCGCGGGTCAAGCGCTATCGGGACGACGCGCCGCTGTTCAGCCGCTTCCAGATCGAGCACCAGATCGAATCGGCCTATGCCCGCACGGTCAACCTGCCGTCGGGTGGTGCCATCGTGATCGACCACACAGAAGCGTTGGTCTCCGTGGACGTCAACTCGGCCCGCGCTATCAAGGGCGGTGACATCGAAGAGACCGCGACACGCACCAACCTGGAGGCGGCCGACGAGGTCGCGCGCCAGATGCGCTTGCGCGACCTCGGTGGCCTGATCGTCATCGACTTCATTGACATGGAGGAGTCGAAAAACCGCCGCGAGGTGGAGAACCGCCTGCGCGACGCGCTGCGCCAGGACCGGGCCCGCGTGCAGTTCGGCACCATCTCCAAATTTGGCCTGATGGAAATGAGCCGTCAGCGGCTGAAACCCGCCCTGAGCGAAGGCGCGTCCATCCCCTGCCCGCGCTGCGGCGGATCGGGCCACATCCGCGACACCGAGAGCTCGGCGCTGCAAATCTTGCGCATCATCCAGGAAGAGTCCATGAAAGACAGCACCGCCTCGGTGCTGTGCCAAGTGCCTGTCGAGGTCGCATCGTTCCTGCTGAACGAAAAGCGCTCCGAAATCGCCAAGATCGAGCTCAAGCAACGCATCAACGTGTTGATGGTGCCCAACAAAACCTTGGAGACCCCCAACTACCGGTTGGAGCGGCTCAAGCACGACGACCCGCGCCTCGACAACATCGATGCCAGCTATAAGCTGGCAGAAGAAATCGAAGACCCGACCACCGTCACCCGCCGCAGCCAGGAGCGCAGCAACAAGCAGGAGCCGGTCATCAAAGGCGTGTTGCCCGATGCGCCTGCGCCGCAGGCGGCACCGCGCGCCGAAGCCGCTGCGCCACGCGCTCCTGCACCGGCACCAAAGCCGGTGGCACCACCGCCCACCCCCACCCCGGCGGCGGAAACTGGCTTTTTCGGCTGGATCAAAGGCTTGCTGGGCCTGACGCCTGCCCCCGCACCCACATCCGTCCCCGCAACGCCAGTGAAAAAAGACGGCCGTCGCGACGGGCGGGCCGAGCGCACCGAAGGCCGCAGCGACCGAGGTGAACGGGCCACAGAGGGCCGTGGCGAGCGCAGCGATCGTGGCGAAGGCAACCGGCGCGGTGGCCGTGGCCGCGGCCGTGACGGCGAGAGAGGCGGCGACCGCCCACCCCGCACCGACACCGCAGAACGCGCGCCCCGAAGCGCTGAAGGCGCCGAGCGCCCTTCTCGCTCTGAAGCCGAACGCACGCTTCGGTCCGAAGGCAGTGAACGGGGCGAAGGCCGCCGTGGTGGCCGTGGTGGAGAACGGTCGGGGGAGCGCGGCGACGGGCGCCGTGGCCGCCAGTCGAGCGACAGCGACAGCCGCACGAACGCGTCTGCTGTCTCGCCCGATGTGGCGATACCGGTCCCCGATGTTGGCCTGAACGATGACCAGCAAGCCGGTGCGAACAACCCCGAAAGCGAAAGCCGTACCGATCGCCCAGTGAGCGAGCGCGGCCGCCGTGGCCGCGGCGAGCGGCGCGAACGGGGCGAACGGCCCGACCGCTCTGCCCAAGACGCGGTACTGAGCGACCACGGGAGCCCCGCCACGCAGACCACCACCGACGCGGCCGAACCCGACACCACAGCGATGCCGCAGGCCGCAGACGGCGCACCCGCACCACGGGAACGTCGCAGCCGTGACCGGTATGGCCGCGAACGCCGAGATGGCCGCACAGACGACCGTACAGCCGTTCTGCCTGGCGCACCCGCCCAGTCGCCGGCCCAAGCGGGCGAGCCCGCTGCGGAATGGGTCAGCACCGAGCCCGCCAACCTGGCCGCAGTGATTTTGGGTGCCGAGGCCGTCCTGGGCGGGGGCAGTGCCTCGGCCGGAAATGCCAGCGTCGAGCCCGCACCGCGACGCGACGCCGACGTGACCGGACTGGCCACCCCTGCAGCGGCTCCAGCCCCTGCGGTCACCCCTGTGCCAGTCGCCGCAGCGCCGACCGAGCCGCCCCGCGCCCAGCCTTACCAATTGCCGGTGAGTGACTTGGCACAAATCGCCCGCGCCTCTGGTCTGGAATGGGTCAACTCAGACGCGGATAAAGTGGCACAGGCGCAAGCCAGCATCGCATCCCAGCCCGCCCCGGTTCGGGTACCCCGCGAACGGCCTCCCGCAGTCGTGGTGGACGACGGTCCGTTGGTCTTGGTGGAAACCAAGCGCGACCTGCGTCAAGTGACCTTGCCCTTTGACCAGGGCGGCGCCAACACCTGAGTCCACCCGGCCAGCCCAACCCACCCGGCGCACGCCCTGTCGCGCACCGGGTTGGGTGTGAACACCGGGGATCCACCACAACCTTGACCACCGGTACCGGCATGCGCGGGCGGGCCTGTCAAGGTCCTGCAACAAGCCGTCAACGGCTGGGCGTCTAACCCCGCTGAGCAGGGCGGTGTTTTAGCCGCCGTCGCCTTGGTGAGGCGATGTTCGTCCCAGCCACCGGCGCGTGAAGTGATGCAAGCGGCTGTTCACTTCACAAGACGCGACTACATCGAAAGCGGTCCGGGTGCGGAGAGGGTCGGTCGGACAAGCAATCCGTCAGGCCGTTCGATGGCCGTAGACCGTGGTGCGGGCGACGCGACCTCTGCAGGAGCGGCCACCCAAACCAGACCGCACATTCGTGCCATCGTCAGACGCTGCCCGCTTGCCGCCACGCGTGGTGCGCCGCGATGGCATCTTCTCGCTGTTCGGCCAACCTTGCCAGCGCCTGCCAAGCGCTGCGCTGAAGCGCAGTGTCGGTCAGTTGGCTTGCCGCTTGGCTGAGCAGTTGTTGGGCCTTGCCCCACAGCTGCTGCTGCAAACACGCGAATCCAGCCAAATACTGCAGCTTGGCATCGCGCGGGTTGTTCTGTAACGCCGTCTCGATGCGCGCGAGCCACAACCCGTCCAAGGGGGTGGCGGCGGCGCCGAAGGCCGCCTCCAGCGTGCGCACCAGCTTGAGTTGCTGCGGTTCGGTGAGGGCGTCGGGCTGAGACACCATGCGTTCCCAGACCGGAAGCAACCATTGCTGCGCCAGAGACGCATCGCCTTGCAGCGACAACAGCCGCTGGGCAGCGTGCATGGCGACATCCGGCATTTGCCGCTCGGCGGAATCCAGCCGACCCCAAGCGGCGAGCAGCTGATTGGGGTCGAACGCGGCAGACAACAGGTCCAGGGTCAGCCCCCTCACAATGCTTTGCGTCGCGCTGGCAGAAAAAGCGCCGTGTTTGGCCAGCAGGCGTGCCGTGTCCAGGGCCTGGGGCGTTCGGCGGGCCAATCGCGCGGCCTTGAGCTTGATGCGCAAGGCCAGCGTGCGGCGACTGGCACCGAGTGGCAGCTTATCCACCCAATCGAGGGCCAGTTCGGCGTCGCGGCTCACCAAGGCCCAGCGCGCAGCCGACAAGACAATGGCTTCGCGGGTCTCTTGTTCGTCGCGACCAATGGCAAACAACAGGGATTGCTCTAAGTGCGCGTCGCGCGCGACCGGGTCTTGCAGCGACTGTGCACTTTCGGCCGCCACCAGATGTGCCAGCGCCTGCAAGCGTTGCACATTGGCCGGGCCCTGGTCGGAATCGATCAGCGCCTGCGCCTGCGACAACGTGCCCTGAGCCAACTTGCGGGCGCGGATGAAACGGCCCGACAGCAGGTGCGACAGCGCGTCGAGCAGCGCGTTGTGCATCGCGCGCTCTTTTTGCTGGGCGCGCCAACGCTGGGCTTGCTTGGGCAGATCGAACAAGGCCGACAGGCCGCGCAACGCGGTGTGCACCAACACGAACGCCGCGAGCAGCGCGATCAACACCAAGTTGAGGGACAGGTCCACACGCCACGGCGGCCAAAACAAGGTGACCGTGCTTTGGTTGTTGCCAGCGAACAGCGCCAATGCGGCGGCAAAGCCGAACAGGGCCAAAAGCCAGAGGGCGGCGCGCATCGTGCCTCCTCAGCGCCCAGCCGCGGCCGTGGTGAGCGCGGCGAAGGTGTCATCGGGCCGCGGCAACGCGGCGGATTTGGTTTGCGCCTGCACTTGGGTCAAGGTGCTGAGCGCGAGTTGGGTTTTGCGTGACGCTGGGTCGAAGTACTTGCGCAGGCTGGCCTCAGAAGCGACCAGGTCCAGGCGACTGGCCTCGACCTGACGTGCCAACAAGCCCAGGCGCGCATTGAGCAGCTTGAGTTTGAGGTTTTCACGCAGGAAAAACCCCTGCTCTGGTGCGAGCAACACCGCCTCGGGTTGGGCAACGCTGCTGACACGCACCAGCGCCCGCACCTCGCTGAGCACCCGGTGCAGGCTGCGCTCCCACCAAGGCAGTGGCGGCTCGTTAAGGTGGGTGGTGGGTCGATCGTCGGGAGCGCTGGCGACCTGGTTCATCAGTGGCAACTCATCGACCACCCGGGTGAGTTCGTCCAGCCGCGACAGCATGGTGGGCAGATCGGCCACGGTGGCGCCGCGCACGCGTTCGATGTCCCGCGTGATGGCGCGTTGCAGCGGTGCAAGGCGGGGCTGCGCCGCACGGGTCACGCGCAGTTCTGCGGCTTTGAGCGCGGCCAGCAACGGGTCGACGCTGCCTGTGAGCTGAGCCTGTTGCTGGGCCAGGCGCAACGCGGATTCGATGTCCACCACGAGGTTCTCATCGCGAGACCGCGACAGGCTTTGGATCAGATCCTCCAGCTGGCTGCGCTGCAGCGCCACCTCGCTGAGTTTGGCGTCCGACAGGGCCTGGCGGGCCGCGGTCTCTTGTGCCAGTTCCTGCGCGGCCTTGGCCACGGCCCGCGCCTCGGCGGCCTGGTTGCCACTGTCGGCACTGCGGCGGGCCAGCTCTTGCTGCACACGCCCCAGCTTTTGCCACAACAGACCACAGGCGACGCTGGTGCCGACCACAAGGGCCACCAAAGCGCCAATGGCCCAGCGGCGCACGGCGGGCGGCAGGGGCGGAAAAGGTGGCGGCGACCCAGGTGCGGTCGCGGCAGCCCCATCGCGCGCCTGCTGCGCAGGTTCGCCCGCAGGAACAGCCTCGTTCGGGGCGGCGGTGTCTTGGGGTGGCAGCGTCATGCGATGGATTTTATAGACGCCACCACCGAGGCCAGGTCGGGGCGCGACACCTGCACCACCTCGAACCCGGCGGCGCGTGCCGCATCGGCGATGCGCGGGTGGGTGGCCACTGCACGGCGCGGCACCCGGGCGTCATGGGGTACGGCGGGCAGTGCCACGGGTGCACACCCGCCGGGCAGTGCAAGCGCACTGGAGGCGTCGGCCAGGGCGCGCCAGTGACCCACCGCTTCCGAACTGCTGAACAGCCAGACCGAACCATCGCCGCTGGCCGTCGCAAAAGCAGCCATTTGCTCAGGCCCCAAGACCGGCGCGGCGCGTTGGTAAGCCGCCACCGTGTGCACGCGGGCGCCCTTGGCCGTGAGCTGCTGGGTCAGCCAGTCGCGTCCTGCGCTGCGGCCGTGGGCGTCGGCACCGCGCACCACCAATACAAGGTCTTCGGCGCGCACCTGGGCCCGCACCGCTGCCCACAGGGCTTCGGAGTCAAACTGTGGGGCGTCAGGCGCCGGCTGGTCGACGGACAACGCGGGCCAGCCGCTGGCCAACAGCGCCTCGACGGTGCCTGGGCCGGGCGCCCACGCGCGCGGTGATGACCCCGCGGGCAGGGGCCAAAGCGACTCGACGGGCCGGGCCGCCATGAAATGCTGCACCGCGTTGGCGCTGACGAACATCACGGCTGAACAATCTGGCAAGGCTTGCCAGGCGGTACCCAAAGCCGACAAGGCGTCAGGGGACGACACCGGGCCGATGGCCATCAAAGGCAGAGGCTGAGCGTCCAAACCGAGGCGGCGCAGCTCATTTGCCCAGCGCTGGGCCTCGCGTTCAGGCCGGGTGACGATCACCCGGGGAGTCACATGGCGGCGCTGCGCTTGTGCGCCCCGCGATGGGCCGGGCTCAACGGGCACCACCGGCCCGCAGTTCCGCGGCCACGGCGGTGCCGAGCGCCTCAGCATCGGCGTGGCTGCTGAGCCTTTGTTCTGCGTGGGCCTTCACCAATTCGGCAGGGCCATCGGGGTCGCCCCAGGCGGCGTCGATGCGCAAGCGGTCGCCTTGCCACACCGCATGGGCGGCCAAGGGCATGGAGCAACTGCCGCCCATGGCGCGGCTGACGGCGCGTTCGGCGCTGACCGCGAGCCAGGTGGCCTGGTTGACCAGCGGTGCCAGGGCGTCGGCCACGGCGGTGTGGTGGCTTCGGATCTCGATGCCCAAGGCGCCTTGACCGGCGGCAGGCAGCATCTCAGCCACGTCAAACAGCTGGCGGATGCGGTGGACCAGGCCCAGGCGCTTGAGGCCCGCCGCTGCCAGCACGATGGCGTCGTACTGGCCCTCATCCAACTTGCGCAAACGGGTGTCGAGGTTGCCGCGCAGTGGTTCGATCTTCAGGTCGGGCCGTAACGCGCGCAACAACACCACCCGGCGCAGGCTGGAGGTGCCCACCACTGCCCCGTGAGGCAAGGTGGCCAGGCTGTCGTGGCGCACCGACACCAGCGCGTCGCGCGGGTCTTCGCGTTGCAGCACACACGCCAGACGGAAGCCGTCTGGCAGCTCCATCGGCACGTCCTTGAGGGAATGAACCGCGAGGTCGGCCCGGCCTTCGTCGAGCGCGGTTTCCAGCTCTTTGACGAACAGCCCCTTGCCGCCGACCTTGCTGAGCGAGCGGTCCAGGATCTGGTCGCCCTGGGTGGTCATGCCGAGCAGCTCGACCCGGTGGCCCTGGGCTTGCAGCAGGTCGCGCACGTGGCCTGCCTGCCACAGCGCCAACCGGCTTTCGCGGGTGGCAATCACAAGGTTGAGCGGTGTCGTCATGGCGTGGTGGGTTGAGCAGCAAGTCAGCAAAGATGCTAGCACGCGCTGTGTCGGACATCGCCTACGCCCGATGTCGGTGTGGACCCGCCCGCGCACGGGGCAAGGCCGCACCGCCGATGGCGGCCAAGGGCGGTGAAATCTATCCCAGCCCACCCCCCATTCGGCGCGGCGACTTTCACTGGAGGCAGCATGCGCACACCCCAAGCCCAGACCCCCGCCACTGCCGTTCGTGCCAACGCCAAGGCCTCGGCGTCAACGCTGCTGCGGCGCGCGTTGGCAGCAGCGCTGCTGGGCACACTCGCGGCCTGCGGCATGCCGCACATGGGAATGTCCGGGGCGATGTCGGGCGCGATGGACCACCCTCCCATGGCCGTTAAAAATGCGTCCGAAGCACCGGCGGTGTTCGGGCGCATCACCCACATCGAGGTGTTCCAGGCACAAGCCCCTTGGCACACGGTTGACATGGCTCGTCCGACGGGAACGGATCGGGCAACCGACGCGCGTTCGGCCATGGGCAACGCCACTGGCCACACCGCACCGGCACACCACGCGGACGCGTCGGGGGCTGAGAAAAACGAATCGCCCAATGGCTCTACGCACGAATCTCGGCATGCGGCAGAGCACGGCGTAGCCGGTGGGGAACATGGTCAGCTGCGTGCGTCGGTGCGGGTCAGGGTCTGGCTGGACAGCGGCGACTGGTGGACCTGCGACACAACCAGCGCAGGCGAGCTGCGGGTGGGTGACAGGGTGAAGGTTGAGCGCGGACAGATGTGGCGCCAATGAACACGGGGCGTCCGCTGGTGGATCTTGTAGCCACAGGGTCCTGTCATCGCCCTGTAGGCGAGTCGTCTGTCCGCTGTGAATGGCCCATCACCGCTCACTGGCCAACGCCAAAGCATGGACAAACAGCAGCGGCACAGCGGTGTCATTTCTGGCGGCACCAAGCTGTCAAGTTTGAGCGGGTGGGGCGCTTGGGTCAGGTCGGAAACCGCAGCAGCGCCTCACGCACGGTGGCCAGCTGGCGGCGCGAGACCGCGAGCAGCGCGTCGGTGCCATGCAGGCGCAATGCCCACCCATCGCCCTCTTCCGGATCGTGGTGCTTTTCCAGCGCCCGCAGTGCGCGGCGCGCCACCAAGGCGTTTCGGTGCACCCGCAGAAACAAAGCACCGTAACGGGCCTCCAGTTCGTTCAAAGACCCGTCCAGGATGTGGCTGCGCTGGGCGGTTTGCACCGTGACGTACTTCAACTCGGCTTTGAAAAACAGCACCTCGGCGAGCGGAATCCGCTCGGTGCGGCCGCGGTCTTGTATAAACAAAGAAATTTGGGTGAAATCCGATTCTGGACCCCTGATTTCCTTACGGTATCGCTCTGTTTTTTGTAGCGATTGTTGCAAACGTTCAAGCCGGACCGGCTTGGTCAAATAGTCCAGCGCCTCGACCTCGAAAGCGGTGAGCGCATGCTCTGCGTGGGCGGTTACAAACACCACGGCCGCAGCAGGGTCGGTGGTGCGCAGGGCACGGGCCAGCGCCATGCCGTCCATGCCCGGCATGTGGATGTCCAGCAGCACCAAGTCCACCGGGTGGCGATCCAGCCAGGCCAAGGCCTGGTCCGCGCTGGCCAACTCGCCCACCACCTGCGTTGCGGGCTCAGAGCAGTCGCCCAGCAGCGCGCGCAGGCGGGCACGGGCCAGCGGCTCGTCGTCCACCAGCAGCACGCGCAGTGGGGCCGTGGTCATGGGCCAGTCTCCGGGCGGTTCAAAGCGGAACCTCGATGCGCACCTGGTAGACGCCGTGCTGCATCAGCACCTGGAACCGGGCGGCCACGTCGTGCATCAGCCGCAATCGGTCGCGCACGTTGCTCAGCGCCAGCCCTTGCCCCGCCTCGCCGTGTCCGTTAGGCACGGTGTTGCGCACCCTGATCACCACCATATTGCCCCGCCGCTCGGTGCTGATGCGCACCTCGGCCCCGTGGGCGCTTGGTTCCACCCCGTGCTTGACCGCGTTTTCCACCAAGGGCTGCAGCAACAGGGGCGGTAAGCGGGCGGACTCCGCGCTGGGGTCGATCGACCAGCCGACCCGCAGGCGCTCTCCAAAACGAACTTGCTCGATGGCCAGGTAGCGCCGGGCCAGCGCGATCTCTTCGGCCAGCGTGACGGACTCGCCTGGATCGGCCAGCGCGTGGCGGAACAGGTCGCTCAGGTCTTCGAGCAGCGCCTCGGCCCGCGCCGGTTCGGCCCGCACCAGGGCGATTGCGCTGTTGAGGGTGTTGAACAGAAAGTGCGGCCGGATCCGCGCCTGCAACTCGGTCAGGCGCGCAGCGGTTTGCGCGGGGGTTTGGCCTTTGGCCCGCCAGAACAGGGCAGCCACCAGGGCCCCGCTCAGCAACGCACCGGCCACCGCACTGGCCAGCCAAGGGACATGACCGCCGCCACGCGCGCCGGTCACGGCCGTCAGCAATGCGCAGGCCAGCAAGCCGCAGGCCGCGCCCAGCCCCATCCCCACACCGTACTGTCCAACGCCCGGTAAGCGAGACAACGCGGTCTTAAGGGCGCAGCAGATGATCAGCCACACCAGCGTGGCGGGCAACACCCCGCCGGTGAGCAGCGCCAACTCGGTCAGCCAGTCCAGCCAGCCCACCGCCATGAACAGGGTGCCCGCGCCCAGGACCCCCTCGACAAAAAGCACCGCGCGCAGCACCACCCCGATGTGGCAAGCGTCAAACACCAGGCCCCGGCGCGCACCGCTGGAGACGGGCTGGGCCGAAGCCGCGGCGGGGGCCACGGTGAACGTCGATAAAATTTGGCTGTCTTTCATGCGCATGGGCGTGAGCCGTGCCGAACCGACACCCACGCCATGTCGCCCATTATTGAGGCGATTGGCCCGGCCCGTGCCACCTGGCCCAACCCATCGGGATCTCCCCCTTTCACGCCACACCACCATGTCCCAAAACCAGTTCGACAACAAATCCGAAGCGTGGTCTGCGCTGTTTTCTGAGCCGATGAGCGAACTGGTTCAGCGCTACACCGCCAGCGTGTTTTTCGACCAGCGCCTGTGGCAGGCCGACATCACCGGCTCGCTGGCCCATGCCGACATGCTGGCGGCTCAGGGCGTGATCTCGGCCGAAGACCACGCGGCAATCCGGCGTGGCATGGCGCAAATCACAGACGAAATCGCGTCCGGGCGGTTTGAATGGAAGCTCGCACTGGAAGACGTGCACCTGAACATTGAGGCGCGCCTGACCTCGCTGGTGGGCGACGCGGGCAAACGACTGCACACCGGCCGCAGCCGCAACGACCAGGTCGCCACCGACGTGCGTCTGTGGTTGCGTGGCGAGATCGACCTCATTGGTGGCCTGCTGACCGATCTGCAGCGGGCGCTGGTGCAGATCGCCAACCAAAACGTGGAGGTGATCCTGCCCGGCTTCACCCACCTGCAAGTGGCCCAGCCGGTGAGTTTCGGACACCACATGCTGGCCTACGTGGAAATGTTCTCCCGCGACGCCGAGCGGCTGGCCGATGTGCGCAAACGGGTGAATCGCTTGCCGCTGGGCTCGGCCGCGCTGGCGGGCACCAGTTACCCGCTGGACCGCGAGCGGGTGGCGCGCACCCTGGGCATGGACGGCGTGTGCCAGAACAGCCTGGACGCGGTGAGCGACCGGGACTTCGCCATCGAGTTCTCCGCCGCTGCCGCGCTGTGCATGGTGCACATCAGCCGGTTGAGCGAAGAGCTGATCCTGTGGATGAGCCAGAGCTTTGGCTTCATCGACATCGCCGACCGCTTCTGCACCGGCTCCAGCATCATGCCGCAGAAGAAAAACCCCGACGTGCCAGAGCTGGCGCGCGGCAAAACCGGCCGTGTGGTCGGCCACCTGATGGGTTTGATCACGCTGATGAAAGGCCAGCCGCTGGCCTACAACAAAGACAACCAGGAAGACAAAGAGCCGCTGTTTGACACGGTGGACACCTTGAAGGACACGCTGCGCATATTTGCCGAGATGGTGGGCGGCATCACCGTCAAACCGGAGGCGATGGAACGCGCCGCGCTGCGCGGCTACGCCACCGCCACCGACCTTGCCGATTACCTGGTGAAGAAGGGACTGCCCTTCCGCGACGCGCACGAGACCGTGGCCCACGCGGTCAAGACCGCCATCGCGCAGGGTGTGGACCTGTCTGAACTGCCACTGGCCACGCTAAAGCAATTCAACCCACAGATTGACAACGGTGTCTACGACGTGCTGAGCCTGCGCGGCTCGTTGAACGCCCGCAACACGCTGGGCGGCACCGCACCGGCCCAAGTGCGGGCCCAGGTGGCACGCCACCGCGCGCGGCTGGGCTGAACGCCAGACCGGTGCCGAGGCGTCAGGCAGGCGCCATGAAGCCCAGGTCGCGGGTGCTGTAGTTGCGCAAGTTGGGCAACACAAGCGCTTGGTCGGCAGCCGACACGCCGAACCAATTGGCCAACGTGCCCCCGAACTGGTCCACCGACAATTCGGGCAGCAAACGGCCCTGGCCCACGTCGTTGGCGCCGTTGTTGGCGACCTCGGGCGCGTTGCCCACCAAGGATTTACCCAGCACGCTGCCGCCCACCACGAACTGCATGCCGCCCCAACCGTGGTCCGACCCCGAGCCGTTGCTCACCAGGGTCCGGCCAAAGTCCGACGCGGTGAACGCAGTGACTTGGTTGGCCACACCCATTTCCACCGTGGCGTTGTAGAAGGCCGCCATGGCACTGCCGACTTGGGCGATCAGCCCGGGGTGGTCTTGCACCAGGCGGTCGTGGTGGTCAAAACCACCGAGCGACACAAAAAACACTTGGCGTTTGGCGCCCATCGCGTTGCGGGCCGAGATCAGCTTGGCGACCATGGCCAGTTGGCTGGCCAGAGGGTTGCCGCTGGGAAAGCTGGTGCGCAGCGCGGGCGCGCTGGCCAGACCGGCGGTGACTTGGTCGCTGGCATCGATGGCGCGCTTGGACACCCGGGCGTACTCGGACTCGAACAAATGCGCACGCGGTGCGGTCATCAGGTTCTGCAGGGCGCTGGAACATGCCGCCGACCCAAACAGAGGGCTTTTGATGCCCTGCACCGGCACCGACCCATTGGGTGTGACCTGGTACTGCACGGCGCTGTTGCCAGACAAGTACACCGCATTGCCCGACACGCTGATGCAAGTGAACGTCGAATTGCCGTTGCCCGAGGCGAACAGGTCGCCCATGCGTCCGCCCCAACCGGAACGCGCGCCCTCGGGCGACGACGCCTGCCAGAACGACTGTTGGTCGTTGTGAGAAAACAGTTTGGGGGGCAGCGGCACCGACCGGTTGGTGTACTGCGCCTTGGTGGTGGGCTGCACCAGCGTGCCCACGTTGAGCAGCGCGGCCATCTTGCCGGAGTCGAACATCGGCATCAGCGGTGCCAGGCCCGGGGCCAGCGCATATTGCACCCCACCCGCCAGCGGCTGGGTGGGGTTGAGCACGGTGTTGGCCAGGCTGGCGCGGTCGATGGCGAGGTTGCTGCGCAGCGCGCTGTAGGCGTTGTGGCTGGGCAGGTCATAAGGCACCAGGGTGTTGGCGTGGTCGTTGCCGCCGAACAAAAAGACGCACACCAGCGCCTTGTAGTCGTTGGCGCTTTGGGCAGCGGCTTCGCCCATGGCCGCCAAGTTCATGGCCCATGGGGTGGCGGCGGCCGCGAGTGACAGGGCCCCGGTGCGTTTCAAGAAGGCGCGGCGGGAAGCGTTGTCCGGGGCGATGCCGGTGGCGAGTTGGGCTGCGGCGTGGGCGTGGTGTGTCATGAGGTTCCCCTGCTTCATTTTTGGGCGATGTATTCGGGCGCGGCCATCACCAGCACCAAGGCGGCGTGCACGCGGTTGAGCGGGCCCGAAGGCGTGGTGACCGCCACGGTGTCGAGGGCCGCTTTGAGATCGGCCAGGGTGGCGTCCGAGACCTGCCCTGCGGCCAGCAAGAGATTGATCTCATGGAGCAGCGCCGCCGAGTCGTTCACCAGCGTCAGCAAACGGGTGTAGTCGGCCCGCACATCCCCAATGCCAGACCCGCTGATGGCCCGCTGCATGAAGTTCACATAACCCGCCACCGACGATTCGGTGGTGATCTGGAACTCTGGCGCGGCCAGTCCCTGGTTGGCCATCGCGGTGTTTGGCGGTACGTGGCCGGGTCGGAAGAAGTTGAACACCGAGCTGGCGCGCATGGGGCTTTGGCCCAGGCGACTGGCGGGGTCAGAGGTGTCACCGATCCCCCACACACCCGAGGGCGACTGGGCGCCGAAGGCCCGCGCCCAGTTCAGAAAACGCACCACCGGTTCGCGCAATTTGCCAAAGCTGGCGCGGCCCAGGTTGGCGTCGCTGCGGGCCTCGGGGTCCAGCAAGATCGCGCGCACCACTGAAGGCAGGTCGCCGCGCACCCCGGCGCCGTTGTTGGCAAACACCGCCGCCACGCGCGCGACATACGCGCCGCTGGGGTTGCTGGTGACTAGGCGCTGGATCAGTTGCCGCCCAATGAACGGAGGCAGGTTGGGGTGGTTGAACAGCGTGTCAAGCGCCAGGGTCAGGCTTTGCGCGCCGTTGGTCCCGGCGGGGATGGTCGTCCCCAGAAAGGTTTTGGTGCCGGATTCATGGCGGCTGGCGGCCACCGACATCGGCCGGGTGTAGACCTCTGGGGGCAAGGGCGCGCTCAGGCCTGCGGTGTTCAGCTCATAGCCGGTGAACACGCGGGCCAGCCCGGCCACGTCGTTCTGGTCGTACGTCTCCACGGGCGCGCCATTGGCCAGCCGCGGCGTGCCATCGGCGTTGAGCTGCGCCAGCCCCAGGGTGAACAACTGCATCAGCTCGCGGGCGTAGTTTTCATCGGGCTGGTTGCCGGTGGCGGGGTTGGCCTTGGCGCTGCCCCGGAAGGTCAGATACTGCCCCATCGCAGGGCTGGTGGACATTTGCTGCAACAAGTTGCGGTAGTTGCCGAATGCATTGGCTTCCAGGATGTCCAGGTACGCCGCCACCACAAACTGGCGCCACTCGGAGTTGATGCCCAACACCGACACCACGCAAATCTCCGACAGGGCCAACACCACGCGCTGGCGCAACGCGTCGGGACTCGCCACCAGCTTGCGCCAGATGGTGTTGTCCAGCCCATTGACCGTGTGGCGGTGCGTTTCCAGGCCGTAACCGTTGGCCATCAACCAGGCGACGTGGCCCTGAGTGGCGGGCTGGTTGAATTGCGCGTCCAGCCACGCCGCGTAGCCGCCCGACTGCACCGCCGCGATGTCGGCCTGGGTCGCGCCCAGGCTGGCTTGTGCCAAAAAGCGCGCGGCCTGCGCGGCGCTTGGCGGCGGTGACACGACAAAGACCGTGCTGGGTGTGGCCGAGGGCGTCACTGAGGGCGTGGCCGTGGCGGGCACGGCGGTCGATCCGCTCCCGGTACCCGCCCCAACGCCACCCCCACCCCCACCGCCCCCACACGCGGTCAGCGACGCCACCATCCCCACGCCAGCGACCACGCCCACCGATTGGGACGGGTGAGGGGGGTGGACCGGACGGACCAGGCGGGCCAGATTCCAGCCCGTTTGTGGACGGGCGTTCTGCGTGAGGCTCAGAGGGATGTCCAGGGATTGCATGCCAAACCTTTGGTGTAACGGGGCCACCGGATGTCGTGGCCTTTCGCATTACTTCGGCACCCCACGCTGCGGGCTTAAGCATTCAATCTGGCAATAAATCACGGTTGTGACGCAATACCAAAGTACGCGCCATGGCGGGGCAAACCCGCTCCCCCTCGCACACCGCAATCTGGCAAACTCCGGCGCATGAACGCATCGATGTCCCTCCCCGTTTGGTCCGACGACCTGCTTCTCGACGACGACCGCACCGACGCCACCCACCGCGAATTCATGCAGTTGCTGAGGTCGTCTTTCATGGCGACGGAAAGCAACCGCCTAGAACGCTTCCAGAAGCTGCTGGCGCACACGGTGGCGCATTTCGCGCAAGAAGACCGCTGGATGGTGGCCACGGGCATGGACGACGAGAACTGCCACAGCAACGACCACGCCATGATCTTGGAGACCATGCACGAGGTCGAAAAGCGTGCACTTGCTGGTGACACCAGTTTCATCCCTGTCATGAACCAGGCCCTGGCCGAGTGGTTCCCAGAGCACGCCAAGACCAAAGACGCCGGGCTGACCCAGTACCTGAAAGACGTGGGTTTCTGCACCACCACGGAATTGCTGGCCCATCCAGAGACCGCCCCGCTCAACCCGCACGGAGGCTGCGGCACCCAAAAAGCCTGCGTCTGAGGCCGACGGGGTTTCGGCGCCGCCGACCCGCGCGGCGCTGAATCCCGCCAAACGACGCCTTGGTCAAGCGACCACGCAGAGGGACACGGACGGGCAGACCAGTCCCATCACCGCGCCACCACAGGTGGCTACGTTATTCATAGCAACAAAGCGCCAACCGGCAAGGGATTGCTGGGTATTTGATCCAAATACCGACCCAAAATACCGACCCAACCGCGGGTGCAGGCCCAATTTCTGAGCATTTTCATAGACCGGCTCTGGGGCATCGAACTGCGTCACCGTTTAGGGTGCCGGGTTGATGGGTCATATTGGATCGGTGAGGGGTGCGACCCGCCACGCGCCACCCGCCACCCGCCACTCTCTGCACCTGTTGCCCGCCCCACCTCTCTACTTCAACCACCCTCCCCCTCACCACCAGTCCATCGCGCGTGGCATGACACCGGTTGCGTCACCGGCCACCAGTGGGGGCGACCCTTGCGGGCCCGGTATCCGCAAATTCCTTGCAGGCGGATGAAAAGATTTCCCAGGGCCATGCCGCTGGCACAAGCCGCCGCTGGCGACCCATAATTTGGCGATGTCCCAAGTCATCACCCACATCGACGACCTGCGCCGCCTGGCGCGCAAGCGCGTGCCGCGCATGTTCTACGACTACGCCGACTCCGGCTCGTGGACTGAAAGCACCTACCGCGCCAATGAAAGCGACTTCCAGCGCATCCTGTTGCGTCAGCGCGTGGCCGTGAACATGGAGGGACGCAGCACTGCAACGCAGATGGTGGGACAGGACGTGGCCATGCCGGTGGCGATCGCGCCGACCGGGCTGACGGGGATGCAGCACGCCGACGGCGAGATTTTGGGCGCACTGGCCGCCAAAAAGTTCGGCATCCCGTTCACGCTGTCCACCATGAGCATCTGCTCGATCGAAGACGTCTCACGCGCCACGGGCGGCCACCCGTTCTGGTTCCAGCTCTATGTGATGAAAGACCGCGGCTTCATCGAACGGCTGATCGACCGCGCCAAGGCCGCGCAATGCTCGGCGCTGGTGCTGACGCTGGACCTTCAAATTCTGGGCCAGCGGCACAAAGACCTGAAAAACGGCCTGTCGGCCCCGCCCAAGCCCACGTTGGCCAACCTGCTCAATCTGATGACCAAACCGCGCTGGTGTCTGGGCATGGCGCGCACCCCGCGCCGCCAGTTTGGCAACATCGTGGGACACGTCAGCGGCGTGGAGAACATGGGTTCTCTCAGCGAATGGACCGCCAAGCAGTTCGACCCGGCGCTCAATTGGGACGACGTGGCTTGGATCAAGAAACGCTGGGGCGGCAAGCTGATTCTGAAAGGCATTCAGGACGTGGAGGACGCGCGCCTTGCCGTCCTCAGCGGCGCCGACGCGCTGGTGGTCTCCAACCACGGTGGTCGGCAACTCGACGGTGCGCCGTCGTCCATCCGCGCACTGCCAGACATCGTGCAAGCGGTGGGTTCGCAGATCGAGGTGCACATGGACGGTGGCATCCGCAGCGGACAAGACGTGCTGAAGGCGGTGGCACTGGGTGCCAAAGGCACCTACATCGGCCGCGCTTTCCTGTACGGCTTAGGCGCCATGGGCGAAGCTGGCGTGACCAAAGCGCTGGAGATCATCCACAAAGAACTCGACCTGACCATGGCTTTTTGCGGCCGCACCCGCGTGCAGGATGTGGACCAAAGCATCCTGCTGCCGGGCACCTTCCCCGCTTGAACCGGACCACTGCGGTTAGGCTTGGCGCGTGACCGCCGCCTGTCCGCCCCGCCCCCTGCCCCGACGCATCGCCCACCTCGACATGGACGCGTTTTACGCGTCGGTCGAGTTGCTGCGCTACCCCCAGCTCAAGGGGCTGCCGGTGGTGATCGGTGGCGGCCGCCGCCAGGACGACGCGCTGCTGGCCCGGCACCCCAACACCCCGCTGGAGCGCATTCCAGTCTCGGCGTTCCCGGTCCTTGGGCAGTACACCGGCCGTGGGGTCATCACCACCGCCACCTATGCGGCGCGCGCCTTTGGGGTGGGCTCGGCCATGGGCCTGATGAAAGCCGCCAAGCTTTGCCCCCAGGCCATTTTGTTGCCAGTGGACTTTGAGCAATACCGGCACTACTCGCGCGCGTTCAAGGCGGTCGTCACCGATATCGCGCCGCAGATGGAAGACCGCGGGGTGGACGAGGTCTACATTGACTTCACCCATGTCCCTGGCGGTCAGAGGGAAGGCGGCCGGGTGTTGGCACGGCTGATCCAAAAGGGCATTTGGGACGCGACCGGTCTGACCTGCTCCATCGGTGTGGCGCCGAACAAGCTGCTGGCCAAGATGGCCAGCGAGTTCAACAAGCCCCAAGGCATCACCGTGCTGCAAGCCGAAGAGCTGGCCGACCGCGTGTGGCCGCTGCCCGTGCGCAAGGTCAACGGCATCGGCCCCAAAGCCGAGGCCAAATTGGCCGCGCACGGCATCCATACTCTCGGCGAGCTCGCGGCCCGAGAGCGGGCGTGGCTGGTGACGCACTTTGGCAACAGCCATGGCGCCTGGCTGCATGACGCCGCCTGGGGCCGCGACGACCGCCCCGTGGTGACGGAAAGCGAGCCGGTCTCGATGAGCCGCGAAACCACTTTCGAGCGCGACCTGCACGCGGTGCGCGACCGCGCCGAGCTGGGTGCCATCCTCACCGCGCTGTGTGACAAGCTCGCCACCGATTTGCAGCGCAAAGGCTACCAGGGCAGAACTGTGGGCATAAAGCTGCGCTATGGCAACTTCAAAGTCGTCACCCGCGACCACACCATGACCACCCACAGCGCCGACGCCACCACCCTGCGCCGGGTCGCTGGCCTGTGCCTGAAGCGGGTCGACCTGACACCGCCGCTGCGCCTGCTGGGGGTTCGGGTGGGTGGGCTGGCCCGTACCGACCCGGCGACACCGCTGAACGCCCTGGCGATGCCATCGGCTGGGCAAAGGCCGATGCCACACCACTCAAGTCATCCACAGGCCCACAAGACACCCCATCAGACACCTCGCCAGACACCTCCTCACCCGGTCCCTGACCTCTTCGACCTCCCCTTAAGCGGCCCGCCTGGCGGTGCAGAGCCACCCACAGCGGGCCTGCCTCCGGTTGACGCTGGTTGAACCGCCTCCTACATTGTGGGGGAGACGAGCTGCTCTGGCCGTGGACCTGGGAACTTGGGCCTGGAGACTTGGACTTGGTAGCTTTTGCCTGGTTGGGGTGGCGTGGTTTATTTGAGGTGAGATGAGGTGGGGGTTAGGCGGGCATGATCGTGAGTTTGTCTTTGCGGGAGTTACAACGCATCAAGCGCTGGCAGGTGGCGCACCGCCACGACCACCCGCTGGAGTACCACCTGTGGGACACCGCACTCACGCTGTGGGTGGTGGGCGCCATCGGTGTTTTGCCATTGACCTGGATGGTCGGCTGGTGGGCCGCCCCGCTGTGCGCGGCCGCTTTCTGGTGCCCCACCGCCTACGTGAACTGCCGCGCCAAAGCCCACGCTCACCGCTGGCTGCGCTGCGACTGGCTGCCGCCCACCCGCTGAACGCGCCCCGAAAGCCACCGGCTCACTGTCGAGCGGTGCGGACGTTGACGGGAAAGGGCTGCGGGTGACTGGTGCGCAGGGGGTTGATGTCCAACCCGCCACGGCGGGTGTAGCGGGCGTACACACTGAGCTTGATTGGCCGACAACGGGTCCAGATGTCCATGAAGATGCGTTCCACGCACTGCTCGTGGAATTCATGATGGTTGCGGTAACTGACGATGTACTGCAACAAGCCGCCCTGGTCGATCTGCGGACCGCTGTAGGCGATTTGCAGGCTGCCCCAGTCGGGCTGCCCGGTCACGAGGCAATTGCTTTTGAGCAGCTGGCTGGTCAGCACTTCGCTCACCGGCTGCTCCTCCACCGCTGCGCGCAGCAGCTCGGGTGCTGGGGTGTAGCGGTCGCATTCGATGTCAAGCCGGTCCAGGCTCAACCCCTCGAGCTCTTGTACCGCCTCGCGCCCGAAGGCCTCGGGGAGCACCAGCTTCACACCAACCGACGACCGCACTGACCCGCCGCGCCAGACCGCCTCCGTGATGTCTTGCCGGATGCGGGCTTGCACCTCGGCGGCGTCGGCAAAGCGGGTGTTGTTGAAGCTGTTCAGGTAGAGCTTGAAGGACTTGCTCTCCACAATGTTGCGCGACTCGCAGGGCACGCTGATGTGGGCAATGGCCACCTGCGGCCGACCCCGGGGATTGAGCCAACCCAGCTCGAACGCGGTCCACCAATCCACGCCCAGAAACGGCACCTCGCCACGCAGTCCGAGTTCGGCGCGTTTGTCGCTGCGCGGCAGCGGGCACAGCAGCGTCGGGTCGTACTGGTCGGCGTAAGCGCTGACGCGGCCCAACGGAGATTGAGAGGGGGTGAGGTCGGACATGGGCGTTGGCGGCTTGGACGGTGGGTTTGTGAGAGGGGCTCAGCGGGCGTGGGCGGCAGAAGACAAAAACGGCAGCAGTTCGGCCAACAGGCGCTGCACCACGCCGGGGGGCAGGTCGTGGCCCATGCCGTCGACGGCGACCAGGCGCGCGCCGGGGATGCGCCTGGCGGTGTCTTCGCCGCAGGCGAATGGCACCAGGGGGTCGGCTCGGCCATGCACCACCAGCGTGGGGCAGCGCACCTGCGCCAAGTGGCGGGCGCGGTCGTCGGCCACCACCGCCACCATTTGGCGTGCGACGCCCGCTGGGTGGTGACTGCGGTCGATGGCCTCGGCCACCCGCTGACGGACGTCGGCTTCGGGCTGAGGGAAGCCCGGGCTGCCGATGAGCTGGAACAAACGGGTGGTGTGGTCGATGGCGGCCTCGCGGCTGCCGTTGGCGGGTCGCCCCAACAGGGCACGCAGCACCCGCGGTTCGGGCGGTGGCAGGCGGCGTGCGCCGCTGGAACTCATCACACTGGTCAGGCTCAATACGCGGCCGGGGGCGTCGAGCGCCATGCGCTGCGCGATCATGCCACCCATGCTAACGCCCACCACGTGCGCCTGCGGAATGGCCAGCACGTCCAGCACACCAACGGCGTCGGCCGCCATGTCGCGCAGGGTGTAGGGCGGGCGCAGCGGCCATCCCAGCCGGTGCTGGATGGCCGCCAGCGCCAGGTTGGGCACACCCAGGCCGTGCAGGTGCTGGGACAGGCCGATGTCGCGGTTGTCGTGCCGCACCACCCGGTACCCGGCCTGCAACAGCTCCGCCACCAGCGCTGGGGGCCAGGCGGTGAGCTGCATGCCCAGACCCATGACCAGCAGCACCACCGGTCGCGTCGGGTCACCGTGGTCTTCGACCTCGATCTGCAAGCCATTTGCTCTTATTTTCATAGCTTAAAACATCAATTCAAGCGGGGGCTGCAAGGCCCTTTTACTGATAACGTACGCTCTGATCAGGCGCCGGGATGATTTTCGGGACGGTTGGGGTGACCGGCCAGGTTGGGCAAGCAGGGCCACGCCACCACACGACTTCGCCAATCCGCGCTGCGGACCACGCCGACGCCAAGCCCTGTGGCATGGGGCCATGCGGTGGAAATCGTCAGGTGAATTCGCGTTCGCGCAGCCATTTGGTGGCGATCCACTTCTCTCCGGAGATGACCGGTGCACCGCCGTGCAGGCTGTGGGTCGAGGGGTGGGGCCGGTCGTAGCTGAAAAACACCGCGTGGCCACGCTTGGGGGCCACCGTCAGGCGCACATCGGGGAAGGTGGTGCCACCGCCTTGCGCAGGGTCATTGAGGTACATCAGCAGCGTGCCCACACGTTGGCCGCCGCGCTTCAAAATACTTGCCGTGCCGGGCTCGCTGGGGTTGAAGTAGTCGTAATGCGGGCGGTATTCGGCCCCGGGCTGGTAGTTCAACACCTGAATGCCTTCACCGTTCTCCACCGGCCAGTCCAGCAGGCGGGCGATGCGCGTCTCAATGCGCTGCACCAGGGGCGTTTCACCCCGGCTGAAAAACATCCCGCGGCTGGTGCGGGCATCGTTCATTTCCTCGCCACCGGTGCGGGTGTCCACCGTGAGCGAGCGGGCCATGCGCGGCTGCGCGTCGGCGATGAGTTGGTCGCACTCCTCGTCGGTCAAAAAGCCGCCAATCACCACGATGGGCGGTTGCTGAAGGTGGCCGATCACGTGCGCCCGCCGGTCACCGAGGTCCAGGTAGAGCGCCGCGTCGTCCAGGCGCACACGCGGCACCGGCACCGGGTCGGGCAGCGCGGCGGGCTCGACCCGGGCCTGGCGCCGCAAGGCCTCGCTCACGGTGGCGGTCAAGGCCTCCACCGCCACCTCGGCTTGCCAGCCCGCGTCCAGCATGGCTTGCAGGATCTTCTCGGCATTCATCCCGGTTTGGGCTTGCGCCACGATCCAGTCGCGCAAGGCGGGCGTGGCGCTTTGGCCCAGACGCATCGGCTCTGCGTTGCGCTGGGCAGGCCCGCTGCCCGATGGGGCGGTGTGTTCGCTGGGGGGGGTGCCTGGGCCCATGGTGCTGTCCTTTTGGCTGGGGCGGAGGGGTTGGGGGTTGGGGATGAACATCGGTAGACCGGAGAGCCAGGGCACCGGGGGTGAACCCCAGCGTCACGCGGCTTTGCGGCGAAACACCAAACGGTCCACCGCCGACACCGACGCGTCGAACGCATAGCCCTCGGCCCGAAAGCCTTCGAGCTTTTTCGGTGTGGTCAGCCGCTGGGTGATCGCATGGCGCGCCAGCAGGCCGCGCGCACGCTTGGCATGGAAGCTGATCACCTTGTAGTGCCCGCCGGTGGCGGCGTTTTTGGCATCGGGCCGCCAGTCTTCAAACACGCACTCGATCACCCGCGCCTTCAGCGCCCGGCGGTCCACGGCCTTGAAGTACTCCTGCGACGCGAGGTTGACCACCACTGGCGTGAGATCGGCACGCAGGCACTGGTTCAGGTGGTCGGCGATGCGGGTGCCCCAGAACTGGTAGAGGTCACGCCCTTTGGGATTGGCCAGTGCGGTGCCCATCTCCAACCGGTAGGGTTGCATCCAATCCAACGGCCGCAACACCCCATACAAGCCGCTGAGGATGCACAGGTGCTGCTGCGCCCAGGCCAGGTCGTCGGCGCTCAAGGTCTTGGCGTCCAGCCCCTCGTACACGTCGCCGTTGAAGGCGAGCACCGCCTGTTTGGAGTTGTTTGCGGTGAAGCGAGGCGTCCAGGCTTGGTAACGGGCCACGTTCAGACTCGCGAGCGCATCGCTCAGGTCCATGAGGGCCGCGATTTGCTGCGGCGATTGCGGCCGCAACAGGTCGATCAGTTCGGTCGACTGCGCCACGAACTGCGGCTTGGTGTGAGGCAAGTCCCCAGCGGGGGTGTCGTAATCCAGCGATTTCGCCGGTGAAAGCAGGAACAACATGGTGCGGCGGGGACCCAAGGAAGTGGGTAGTAAGGGGGTCGCCATGATTATCTCGCCTCGCGAGGACGCCTGGTCCACTGGCGCGGCGGCAACGGCCTTTGGTGCTGCCACAAGTCCCGTCTTTGGTCCCGTCTTTGGTCGCATCTTGGGCCTTCTCTTTGGCCCCGCCTTCGGCGCCACCTGGCAGAGGGCCGGTGCGAACTTGCCCCCGCCACAGCGCCCACGCCGCGAGCGACACCCCAAGCGGCGCCGCGGGCGTGCCAGTCCCTGCTGTCACCGGCGGGGTCGGCTTTGACCCGCCGGTAAAATCGCACCCACCGGCACCGCGCCAGCCGCCTGCACAGTGGCAGCGCGGCACCCGCGCTGCGCTGCCAACGACACCCCTGCTTTCCACCGCCAATCCCCACCGTCATTTTCTGGGTCCACATGAACGACACCGTGCCACAGCCGGGGCTGCAATCCCTGTCCAAATCTTTTGAGCCTGCCGAGCTGGAGAAGCACTGGGGGCCCGAATGGGAGCGGCGTGGCTACGGCGCGGCCGGTCATCGCGGCACGCGCGCGCCCAAGGCCGGCGCGCCCGCATTTGCCATCCAGTTACCGCCACCGAACGTGACCGGCACGCTGCACATGGGGCACGCGTTCAACCAGACCATCATGGACAGCCTGACCCGCTATCACCGGATGGCCGGGTTCAACACCGTCTGGGTCCCAGGCACCGACCACGCGGGCATCGCCACACAAATCGTGGTGGAGCGTCAGTTGCAGGAGCAGCAGCTCAGTCGCCACGACCTGGGCCGCAAGAACTTCGTCGCCAAGGTCTGGGAATGGAAAGAGAAAAGCGGCAACACCATCACCACGCAGATGCGCCGCATGGGCGACAGCGTGGACTGGGGCCGCGAGTACTTCACCATGGACGAGAAGTTGTCGGGCGTGGTGACCGAGACTTTCGTGCGGCTCTACGAACAAGGCCTGATCTACCGCGGCAAGCGCCTGGTGAACTGGGACCCGGTGCTGATGAGCGCGGTGTCTGACCTGGAGGTGGAGAGCGAGGAAGAAGACGGCAGCCTGTGGCACATCGCCTACCCCTTGGCTGACGGGAGCGGTTCCCTCACCGTCGCCACCACGCGGCCTGAGACCATGCTGGGCGACGTGGCGGTGATGGTGCACCCCGAAGACGAGCGCTATGCGCACCTCATCGGCAAGCGGGTGCAGCTGCCGCTGTGCGACCGGGACATCCCGGTGATTGCGGACGGCTACGTGGACAGGGCCTTTGGCACCGGCGTGGTCAAGGTCACGCCCGCGCACGACCCCAACGACTACGCGGTGGGCCAGCGCCACCAGCTGCCGATGATTTGTGTGCTGACGCTGGACGCGAAGATCAACGCCGAGGCTCCCGCCGCCTACCAGGGGCTGGACCGCTTTGTGGCCCGAAAGAAAATCGTCGCCGACCTGGAAGCGCTGGGCGCCCTGGTGGAGGTGAAAAAACACAAGCTGATGGTGCCGCGTTGCACCCGCACGGGCCAGATCGTCGAGCCCATGCTCACAGACCAGTGGTTCGTGGCCATGAGCCAGGTCAGCGAGCAAGACCCCACCGGCAAGAGCATCGCGCAAAAAGCCATCGACGCGGTGGCCAGCGGCGAGGTGAAGTTCGTCCCCGAGAACTGGGTCAACACCTACAACCAGTGGATGAACAACATCCAGGACTGGTGTATCAGTCGCCAGCTCTGGTGGGGCCACCAGATCCCGGCCTGGTACGACGAAGACGGCCAGGTCATCGTGGCGCGGAACGAAGCGGAAGCCCAGGCCAAAGCGCCGGGCAAAACGCTGACCCGCGACCCCGATGTGCTGGACACCTGGTACTCGTCGGCCTTGGTCCCTTTCAGCACCATGGGCTGGCCCGAAGCCGCGGCGCAGGGGTCCGGGCTTGCCGGAACCGGCGATTTGGCGAGCACAGCGAGCATGAGCCGGGCCGTTAAGACCGGACCCCGGAACGGCACCGACAACGGACTCACCGACTACGACCTCTACCTCCCCAGCACGGTGCTGGTCACCGGCTACGACATCATCTTTTTCTGGGTCGCCCGGATGATCATGATGACCACCCACTTCACCGGCCGGGTGCCCTTCAAACACGTCTACATCCACGGCCTGGTGCGCGATGCCCAAGGCAAAAAGATGAGCAAGTCCGAAGGCAACGTGCTCGACCCGGTGGACTTGATCGACGGCATCACGCTGAAGCCGCTGCTTGAAAAACGGACCACTGGCTTGCGCAAGCCCGAAACCGCGCCCAAGGTGCGCAAAGACACTGAAAAAGAATTCCCCGAAGGCATCCCCGCCTACGGCGCCGACGCGCTGCGCTTCACCTTCGCGTCGCTGGCCTCGCTGGGCCGCAGCATCAACTTCGACAGCAAACGCTGCGAGGGTTACCGCAACTTCTGCAACAAGCTGTGGAACGCCACCCGCTTTGTGCTGATGAACTGCGAAGGCCACGACTGCGGCTTCAAACCCCACGGCGCTGAAGAATGCGTGCCCGGCGGCTACCTGCACTTTGGCCCCGCCGACCGGTGGATCGTCTCCGCCCTGCAGCGCACCGAAGCCGAAGTGGCCAAAGGCTTTGCCGAGTACCGGCTCGACAACGTGGCCAACGCCATATACCGCTTTGTGTGGGACGAGTTCTGCGACTGGTATCTGGAGATCGCCAAGGTGCAGATCCAGACCGGCGACGCCTCGGTCCAGCGCGCGACCCGCCGCACGCTGATCCGCACATTGGAGGCCATCTTGCGGCTGGCCCACCCCATCATCCCGTTCATCACCGAAGCACTGTGGCAAAAGGTCGCCCCGGTGGCCGACCGCGCCGGTGAGTCGGTGGCCATCGCGGCCTACCCTGTGGCCGAACTCAACCGCATCGACGAAGCCAGCGAAGCGCACGTCGCCAAGCTCAAGTCTTTGGTGGACGCCTGCCGCAACCTGCGCGGCGAGATGAACGTGTCCCCCGCCACCCGCCTGCCGCTGTACGTGGTGGGTGACGACGCCTTCATGCGCCAGGCCGGCCCGGTGCTGCAAGCGCTGGCCAAGCTGAGCGAGGTCAAGGTGTTCGACGACGAGGCCGCTTGGGCCGCCGCCGCCCAAGCGGCCCCAGTGGCCGTGGTCGGTACCGCCCGCCTGTGTTTGTTCATGGAGATCGACGTCGCCGCCGAAAAAGCCCGCTTGGGCAAAGAAGTGGCCCGGCTGGAAGGGGAGATCACCAAAGCCAACGGCAAGTTGGGCAACGAGGCCTTTGTGGCCAAGGCCCCGCCCGCCGTGATCGCGCAGGAACGCCAGCGGGTGGCCGATTTCACCGCCACACTGGCCAAGTTACGCGACCAACTCGCCCGCCTGGCCTGATCCACCCCGCCACGTCCCCCCATTCACATCGAGCCCTGCACCATGGCCTACACCGCGCGCCTGACCAAAGCCGTTTTCCCAGTGGCCGGTCTCGGTACCCGCTTCCTGCCCGCCACCAAGGCTTCCCCCAAAGAGATGCTGCCGGTGGTGGACAAACCGTTGATCCAGTACGCGGTGGAAGAGGCATATGCGGCGGGCATCCGCCACATGATCTTTGTCACCGGCCGAGCCAAACGCGCCATCGAAGACCACTTCGACACCGCTTACGAGCTGGAAAACGAGCTGGAGACCGCAGGCAAACAGGCGCTCTTGGCGCTGGTGCGCTCGGTGCAACCGGCGGACATGGACTGCTCCTATGTGCGACAGCCCCGTTCATTGGGCCTCGGGCATGCGGTGCTGTGTGCTGAGCATTTGGTGGGCGATGAGCCCTTCGCGGTGCTGCTGGCCGACGACCTGATGGTCGGTCCACCCGGCGGTCAGCCTGTGCTGGCGCAAATGGCACAGGTGTTCACCCGTGAGCGCTGCTCCCTGCTGGCGGTGCAAGAGGTGCCGCTGGAGCACGTGAAGCGCTACGGCATCGTGGCGGGCGACATGCTGGGCAACGGCATGATGGACGTGCGCCGCATGGTGGAAAAGCCCAGCCCCGAAGCCGCGCCGTCGCGGCTGGGTGTGGCCGGGCGCTACATCCTCACGCCAGGGGTGTTCGAGCAGATACGCAACCAGCCCCGAGGCGCGGGTGGTGAAATCCAACTGACCGACGGCATCGCCGGGTTGCTCAGCCACGAACGGGTGCTGGCGTTTCCATACGCGGGCAAGCGCTATGACTGCGGCAGCAAACAGGGGTTCTTGCAAGCCACCGTAGAGCTCGCGTTGCAACACGCGGAGGTGGGCGACGATTTCCGGGGTTACCTGAAATCTCTGGCGCTCTGAACGCCGAGCCAAACCTTTGGTTACCGCCGCCACGCCAAGGGCGACGTGGTTTTTTCGGGAGCGGCGCGGTTTTTAACAGTGGCGCGGTCCTCGCGGCGCTGCCGTGGCCATGCCGACGCGGTGGTGCTGTGTCTGCCGAGCAGCGGCATCACCCCATCCCGCGACACCTCACCTGCGGCGCAGGAAGTGAATGTAGTCGGTGCCCACGGTTTGCTGTTCGACCAGTTCGTTGCCGGTTTGCTTCGCGAAGGCCATGAAATCACGCACCGAGCCCGCATCGGTCGACACCACCTTGAGCAGCTGACCACTGGCCATGTCGGTCAGCGCTTTTTTGGCCTTCAAGATAGGCAACGGGCAGTTCAGTCCGCGGGTGTCGATTTCTTTGTCGATGTGCATGGCGGCTTGTTCTCTGGTGCAGGGTTTTCAGACAGCTTAGTTGATTCTAGGCCGTGTCAAGACAGGCTTCAGACCGGATTCAACCCCGGGCGAAACCCAGGTCAGGCCGGTTTTTGGAAATCGATGAACTGCGGCTCGTGGCCACGCGAGCGCAGCCAGTCGGCCAGGGCGTAACCGGTGCCTGCAGGCCAGCACTTCACTGCTTCGGGGCGGTACAGCTTGTATTCCGCCAGCTCGGGCGACAACCGCACTTCGCCCTCGGCCACCACATGGAAAGCGATGATCACCTGATTCATTCGCTGAAAGTCGTACACGCCAATCAGGTCCAGGGCTGTCACGTCCAGGTCGGTTTCTTCTTTCACCTCCCGGGCAATGCCCGCTTGCGCGGTTTCGCCCGCCTCCATGAAGCCGGTGATGAGGGCGAACGCGCGGCCACTCCAGGCGGCGTTGCGGGCCAGCAGGACATGGCCCTGGTACTCCACCACAGCAGCCAGCACCGGGGTCGGGTTGTTCCAGTGGGTGTAGCCGCAGGCGGCGCAGCGCAGCCGCGCCTTGGGGCCGCCATCCTCCACCTGGGCCAGCCACGCCAGCGGGTGGGCGCAGTTAGGGCAAAACTTGAATTCGTGGCGCATCTCTCGTGGCCCTTTTGCTATAAAAAGTAGAGCTTCTGGGTCAGATCTGTAGTGGGCTGGGGTCGATTTTTGTTCGAATGCCAGCCCAGCAGTACCAGGGGACACAAAAAACAATGGACCCTCCGCTGAACACCAAAATCTCCAATGCGTCCCCAGCCGCGCAATACGCCCCTCACGGCTTGGCCGCAGGCGACATGGGCGGACTTGGCGGCCAACAGCGGCCCGTCAAAGCCCACAGCGGCGTCTGTGCACACATCAGGCTGGGAACACCCCGGTCGACAGGTAGCGATCGCCCCGGTCACAGACGATGAACACCACCGTGGCGTTGGTGGCTCGCTGGGCCACTTCCTGAGCCACCCAGCAGGCTCCAGCGGCCGAGATGCCCGCGAAGATGCCCTCTTCCCGCGCCAGACGCCGGCACATGTCCTCGGCGTTGTCCTGCGTCACCAGCACGGTCTCGTCCACGTGGGTGGCGTCGTAAATCTTGGGCATGTAGGCGGCGGGCCATTTGCGGATACCTGGGATGCGCGAGCCCTCGCTGGGCTGCGCACCAATGATTTGGATGGCGGGGTTCTTTTCCTTAAGGAAACGCGACACACCAGTGATGGTGCCCGTGGTGCCCATGGCGCTCACAAAATGGGTGATGCGGCCGCCGGTTTGTTCCCAAATCTCAGGACCAGTCGTTTCGTAGTGGGTGCGCGGGTTGTCGGCATTGGCGAACTGGTCCAGCACCCGACCCTTGCCTTCGCGCGCCATGTTGTCGGCCAGATCGCGGGCGTATTCCATGCCACCACTCTTGGGGGTAAGAACGAGTTCCGCGCCAAAGGCCTTCATGGTCTGGGCGCGCTCGATGCTCAGGTCCTCCGGCATGATGAGCACCATGCGGTAGCCTTTGATGGCGGCGGCCATGGCAAGCGCGATGCCGGTGTTGCCCGAGGTGGCCTCGATCAGCGTGTCGCCGGGTTTGATCTCGCCGCGCTCTTCGGCACGGCGGATCATCGACACCGCGGGTCGGTCCTTCACGGAGCCAGCTGGGTTGTTGCCCTCCAACTTGCCCAGCAGCACGTTCCCGCGCGCAGCGTTTTCGGTGGCCGCGATGCGTTGCAGTGCCACCAGCGGCGTTTTTCCAATCGCGTCTTCGATCGTTGGGTATATCATGGACGCACTGTGCCATAATTTATAGCTACCCCATTCCTGCCCGGGTGGTGAAATTGGTAGACGCAGGGGACTCAAAATCCCCCGCCGCAAGGCGTGCCGGTTCGATTCCGGCCCCGGGCACCACGAAACAAGCCGGAAGTCCACCGCGGACTCCCGGCTTTTTCATTGACGCGTTCAGGACAGCAAGCCCGTGGCCACGCTGGGGTACCGCAAGCGCAGACGCAACTCGCGCTTCATGCGGGTGTTGTCCATGCGCCGGGATTCGCTCATGAAACTCAGCAACATTGGTGGCAATCGCTCGACGGCCTCTGCACGTGTGATGCGCGGTGGCTGCGGCAGGCCATACAACCGCGCCGCAAGGTCAAAGTAGTCGCCCATCTTCAGATCGGAGTCGTCATTCACGTTGTAGACGCGCTGTGGGCGACCGCGCCACAGCGCAGCGATGCAAGCGCGCGCCAGATCGTCGGCATGGATGTGGTTGGTGTGGACGTCGTCGGCTGGGGTCAGCACTGGCGTGCCGCGCACCAGCCGATCACGCGGCGTACCGCCTTCGCGGTCGGGCGCGTAGATGCCGGGAATGCGAAGCGTGCAAGCTGTCACCGGGCCGTGGGCCGACACACACCGCCCGTGAAAGCGCACCGTGGCCTCGGCGTCGGTGCGGCGCCGCGCGCGCGCGGTGGTCGCGTGGACCGGCCGCGCTTCGCTGACCCGTTGGCCCTGGCAGTCGCCGTACACGCCGCTGGTGGACCCATACACCCAGTGGTGCGCGGGCGTTCGCCGCCGCAAGGCCTGGCAGAGCGCGCGGGTGCGTGGATCGCCTTCGCCAGCGCCAGGGGGTGGCGCCAAGTGCAGCACCCGGTGGGCCAGACCGGCCAGGCGACGCAGCGTGGTGGGCTGGTCCAGATCACCGATGAGCGGCACCCCACCCGCGGCGCGCAACTCGGAGGTGCGGGCGGGCGACGAGGTGAGCGCCAACACCCGCAAGCGCCCGCCCAGTTGGCCCAGCGCGCGCATGCCGACGTCGCCGCAGCCCACCACCAACAGACGTTGGCGCCGGAACCGGGCTGGCAGCGCGCCGAGGGGGTTCTGGTTTGAAGGCAAAATTCGTCCGTTGGTAAATACGCCAAGGATAACGAGCCCATGACCCTGAGCATCACCGTGCAGCCGAGCGGCTGCACCTTCAACGCACTCGCCGACGAAACCATTTTGGCGGCGGGCATCCGCAACGGCATCGCGCTGCCTTACGGCTGCAAAGACGGCGCCTGTGGCTCTTGCAAATGCAAGAAGCTCTCGGGCACCGTGACCCACGGGCCGCACCAAAGCAAAGCCTTGTCGGCAGAGGAAGAGGACAACGGTTTCGTGCTGACCTGTTGCGCCACGGCGCAGACCGATGTGGTGCTTGAATCGCGCCAGGTGGCGCTGGCGGGGGCGTTCCCAATCAAGAAGATGCCCACGCGCGTGACGGCGCTCAAAAAAATGTCGCACGACGTGATGATGTTGTGGCTGCAAACCCCGGCAAACGACACCTTTCAGTTCCATGCCGGTCAGTACGTTGAGTTCATCTTGCGCGACAACAGCCGCCGGGCCTACTCGATGGCCAACGCGCCGCACATGCAAATGCTGGGGATCGAACTGCACCTGCGCCACATGCCAGGTGGCAAGTTCACCGACCACGTGTTCCACACGATGAAAGAAAAAGAGATCCTGCGGGTGGAGGGGCCATTCGGCAGCTTCTATTTGCGCGAGGAATCGACCAAACCCATTGTGCTGCTGGCCTCGGGTACCGGATTTGCGCCGATCAAAGCCATCATTGAGCACATGCAGTTCAAAGGGGTTTCGCGCCCCGCCACCCTCTACTGGGGCGGCCGTCGACCCGAAGACCTGTACATGGACGACTGGGTCAAGTCCAAGTGTTCCGAAATGCCCAACCTGCGTTACGTGCCGGTGGTGTCCGACGCGCGGCCGGAAGACGCCTGGACTGGCCGCACCGGTTTCGTCCACCAAGCGGTGATGCAAGACTTGCCCGACCTGTCTGGCCACCAGGTGTACGCCTGCGGCGCGCCCATCGTGGTGGACTCGGCGCGGGCCGACTACACCGCGCAATGTGGCTTGCCTGAAGAAGAGTTCTACGCCGACTCGTTCACGACCGAAGCCGACAAAGCCAAGGCCTGAGCCCACAAACCGCACCAGGGCGCTGTGGAAACAATGCCCCTGCGGCGCGGTGGTGAGGCGGCGCGGTGGCGTGTGCGCGCGGTGTCACGAAGACAGACGCCCCGACAAACGCTATAAATTTTGTAGCTAATTCGTGAGACCGGGCAGGGGCCAGGCACAGTTTTCACTTGAACTTCAACTGCAGAGCCCCATAAAACGCAACAAAGCCCAGGGCCATCACCGTCGCCGAAAGGCCGGGAGCAGGGAAAACCCCCGCCCCGTAAAATGAAACGGTAATGTCCATCCTCAACGCCGACCTGCATTGCCACTCCGTTGTCTCCGACGGCACCCTCACGCCCGAGGTGTTGGCCGAACGCGCCAAGGCCAATGGGGTGGAGTTGTGGGCATTGACAGACCACGACGAGGTTGGAGGCCAGCACCGCGCCCTCGCTGCGGCCCACGCCAATGGCATGCACTACCTCTGCGGCACAGAGATCTCCATCACCTTCGCAGGTGCCACAGTGCACATCGTCGGACTGGGTTTTGACCCCGACAACACCGCCTTGCGGCAAGGCCTGCACAACACGCGCGGCGGTCGCGGCCAGCGTGCGCGGGAAATGGCCGAGGGTCTGGCCAAGGTGGGTATCTACGGCAGCTACGAAGGCGCGTTGAAGTACGTCGGCAATCCCGAACTGATTTCGCGAACCCACTTCGCCCGGCATTTGGTCGAAAGCGGCGTGTGCAAAGACACCAACGAAGTCTTCCGCAAGTACCTGACAGACAACAAGCCCGGGTTTGTGCCCCACCGCTGGGCCACGCTGCGAGACGCGGTGCACTGGATCACCGACGCGGGCGGCGCAGCCGTCATTGCCCACCCGGCCCGCTACAAGTTCACTGCCAATGAAGAGTACGCGCTCTTCAGTGAGTTCAAAGCCCACGGCGGACAGGCGGTGGAAGTGGTGACCGGCAGCCACACGCCGCCAGAGTACGTCAAGTACGCCGACATGGCCCGGGAGTTCGGCCTGGCCGCGTCGCGCGGCAGCGACTTCCACAGCCCAGACGAAAGCCACACCGACCTCGGCACCCTGCCGTGGCTGCCAGGTGGCCTCACACCCGTTTGGGAATTGCTGGAGCACCGGATCCGCCGCGCGCCCAGCGCCACCACCTCGCCCATGCGGCAATGACGCCGCCGCGCAGCGCCCCCGGTGCGGGCATCGCGCTGCTGGTGCTCGCCACCGGCTGCTTTGTGGTGCTGGACACCGCGACCAAACACAGCGGCCAATTTGCCCCGGTCATGATGTTGCTGTGGTTCCGCTACGCGTTCCAGGCGGTGGTGACCTTTGCCCTGAGGTTGCCGGTTCAGGGTTGGGGCGTGTGGCGCACCGCCCACCCGCGCTTCCAGTGGCTGCGTGGTGGCCTGTTGCTGGTCACCAGCACCTGTTCGTTTGTGGGCCTCCAGCACCTGCCAGTGGGTGAATTCACCGCCATGGTGATGCTGGCCCCGCTGGCGGTGACGGGCCTCGCGGCCTGGGCGCTGAAAGAGCAGGTCTCGGCGCGGCGCTGGGCACTGCTGCTGGGCGGTTTCGCCGGGGCGTTGCTGGTGATCCGTCCAGGCGGCCAGGTCTTCGGCTGGGCGCTGATCTTTCCGCTGTTGCTGGTGCTGGCCTACGCCGGTTTTCAGGTCCTCACCAGCCGGATGAGCGCCAACGAGAATCCGTACACCACCCACATGTACACCGGCTTGGTCGGCACGGTGGCGATGCTGCCTGTGGCCTTGTGGCAATGGGACAGCGCGGCGCTTCGGGAACACTGGCCATGGTATTTGTTGTTGGGCGCTGCGGGCACCTTCGGCCACTGGCTGCTGATCCTGGCCTACCGGCGCGCACCCGCTGCGACGCTCTCGCCCTACCTGTACGGACAGATCGGCTTCGCCACATTGGCGGGTTGGCTGGCGTTCCAGCACACGCCCGACGCCTGGGCATGGGTGGGCATTGCGGTGATCGCGGTGTGCGGCGTGGCCAGCGGCCTGCTCACTGCCCAAGAAGCCGCGCAGGCGCGCCTGCGGACCGCTCTGCCCGCGCGATAACACCGCCCGACACCGCCCACCACCCACTCATTGCCCGCTCATCGCCCCCACCATGGCCCAATACCTGCAAGTCCACCCCGACAACCCCCAGGCCCGCTTGTTGAAGCAAGCGGTGGCGGTGTTCGAAAAGGGCGGTATCGTGGCCGTGCCCACCGACTCCAGCTACGCCCTGGCCTGCCACCTGGACGACAAAGCCGCCGCCGACAGACTGCGCCGCCTGCGGGGGGTGGACGACAAGCACCACCTGACCCTGCTCTGCCGCGACCTGAGCGAACTGGCGAATTGCGCGCGGGTGGACAATGCCCAATACCGGTTACTGAAATCGGCCACGCCCGGGGCATACACCTTCATCCTGGAAGCGACCAAAGAAGTGCCGCGGCGCTTGAGCCACCCTTCACGCAAGACGATTGGCCTGCGCGTGCCCCACCACACAGCGCTGCAAAGCCTGCTGGAACTGCATGGCGCGCCACTGATCGCCACCACCCTGATACCGCCGGGCGAGGCCGAGCCGATGAACGACCCCCAAGAGATCCGCGCCCGGTTCGAGCACCTGATCGACGCCGTGATCGACGCCGGTGCCTGTCCCTTTCAGCCCACCACCGTGGTGGACTTGAGCGACGGCGAACCGGTGGTGGTGCGCCAAGGCGGTGGCGACCTCGCCCGCTTGGGGCTATGAGCACACCGTGACCCTGCCGTGCTCTGACACAATCTCATCGTGGACATTGCCAACATCATCCAGACCGTCGCGGTCTATGCCCTCCCGGTGCTTTTTGCCATCACGCTGCACGAAGCGGCTCACGGCTATGTGGCCAAGCACTTTGGAGACCCCACCGCATGGGCGCTGGGCCGGGTCACCCTGAACCCGGTCAAACACATCGACCCGATCGGCACCATCTTGATGCCGCTGGTGCTGTATTTCGCCACCTCGGGCGCTTTTTTGTTCGGCTACGCCAAGCCAGTGCCGGTGCGGTTTGGCCAACTGCGCAACCCCAAACGCGACATGGTGTGGGTGGCGCTGGCCGGGCCTGCCTCCAACCTGTTTCAGGCGGTGTTGTGGGGCATTCTTTTTTACCTGTTGCAGGGCATGGGACTGACCGAAGAATTCTTTTTGAAGATGTGCCGCGCAGGGCTGTTGGTCAACGTTGTGATGTTCGTTTTCAACCTGTTCCCACTGCCGCCTTTGGATGGCGGCCGCATCTTGGTGGGCGTGCTGCCCCACCGCGCAGCAAATCAGGTGTCCCGCATCGAACCGTATGGCTTCTTCATCGTGATGGCACTGATCCTGGCCGGTGTCATCAACAAGCTCTGGATGGCCCCTTTGATGGCCCTGACCTACGGCCTGCTCGACGTTGTTCTGACCCCGCTGCGAATGTTGATCCTCTGATGGACGCCACCTCCTCCACCCCACAAGACCGCGTGTTGTCAGGCATGCGCCCGACCGGCGCGCTGCACCTCGGCCACTACCACGGCGCGCTGAAAAACTGGGTGCGCCTGCAATCCCAGATGTCGTGCTACTACTTCGTGGCCGACTGGCATGCGCTCACCACGCACTACGAAAGCCGCGAGGTCATTGCCCACAACGTCTATGAGATGGTGATCGACTGGCTTGCCGCTGGACTCGACCCCAACCAGTGCACGCTGTTCCTGCAAAGCCGCATTCCCGAGCACGCCGAGCTGTTCACGCTGTTGTCCATGGGAACGCCACTCGGCTGGCTGGAACGGGTACCGACCTACAAAGACCAGCAGGAAAAGCTCAAAGACAAAGACCTTTCCACCTATGGTTTTCTGGGCTACCCCTTGCTGCAGGCGGCCGACATTCTGATCTACAAAGCCAAATGGGTCCCAGTGGGCGAAGACCAGGCCAGCCACGTGGAACTCACCCGCGAGGCTGCCCGCCGTTTCAACCACTTGTACGGCCGCGAAACCGACTTTGATGCCCGGGTGCAGGCCAGCCTCGACAAGCTCGGCAAAGACGCTGCCAAACGATTGGAAAAGTCGCGCAAGGCCTATCAGGAAACGGGCGACACCAAAGCCATGGACGGTGCGCTCGGCTTTTTGTCCGACACCCCCCTGTTGGACCCCGACGAACGCGACCGCCTCGCTGGCTGGTTCAAAGGCACCGGAAAAACCGTGCTGGTGGAGCCCCAGGCGCTGCTGACCGAGGCCAGCAAGCTGCCCGGTCTGGACGGCCAGAAAATGAGCAAGAGCTACGGCAATGCCATTGCCATGCGCGAGGACCGGTCCAGCATCGAAACCAAGGTCCGCCGCATGCCCACCGACCCCGCCCGCATCAAGCGCACCGACGCCGGCGAGCCCGAACGCTGTCCAGTCTGGCAATTCCACAAGGTCTACTCGGACGCCTCCACCCAGGCGTGGGCCGCGCAAGGCTGTCGCCATGCAGGCATTGGCTGTCTGGAATGCAAACAGCCGGTGATCGATGGCATCTTGAAAGAACAAGTCCCGATGCTGGAGCGCGCCGAACCCTACTTGAGCCGCCCCCAGGTCGTGCGCGACATTGTGGACGCAGGCACCGACCGCGCCCGCGCCACGGCCCGCAGCACCATGGCCGAGGTGCGAACAGCCATGGGCATTAACTACTAAAACCCGAAATCCGACCGGTTTTCAGTCGATAGGGTTACTTGGAACAGGCGCAAAATGCTTGAATCGATTGATGTGACGGCTCAGCGTTGACAGAGCCGCACCCGTTTACAAGGTAGAACCGCTGTGAGCCTGTACGTAATTGACGACCACCCCTTGATGCGCGACGCCATCTCCACCGTGCTGCGCCGCCTGCGGCCGGGTACCGAGGTGGTCGAGCTGGAAAGCGTCGGTGCCCTGGAGCCCGCCGTGGCCAAGCATGGCCAGCCCACCCTGATCTGCCTCGACCTCAACCTGCCCGACGCGCGGGGCGTCTCGGGCGTGCGCGAACTCACCTCCCGCTACGCCAACGTCCCCATGGCTGTGATTTCTGGGTCACCCGCCGAAGATTTTGAAGAGTTGTGCATCGAGTGCGGCGCCGACGTGTACATCGAAAAGTCAGCCGGTGTGAGCGAGATAGGGGCCGCGCTGCGGGCCTTGCTCACCGCCGACGCAGGCTTTGAGCAGCTCGAACAGGTGGACGAGAAACTGTCCAAACGCCAGAAGCAGCTCATCATCATGCTGGACCGTGGCTTGAGCAACCGCGAGATCGCCGAAGAGCTGGGCATCAGCGAACACACGGTCAAGGTCCACCTCTGGCGCCTGTTCCGCCGCCTCAACGTGAAGAGCCGCACCCAAACGCTGCACTACGCCCGAACCTACGGCCTGTTGGGCTGAGTTTCCTCAGGCCACGTTAGCGTGTCACACGCGGGCCGCTGATAGAATTAAGTCTTCGAGTGGAGAGGTGGCAGAGTGGCCGAATGTACCTGACTCGAAATCAGGCGTACCGCAAGGTACCGTGGGTTCGAATCCCACCCTCTCCGCCATGATGAACTAAGTCCCTGATTTTCAAGGACTTTTTTTATGCGTCCGAACTCCGACGTTGTCAATGTTCAACGTCCAACTTCGGCTCAGTTCAGCATGTTTGTTGATTTCCACGTAAATCTAACCCCCTAGAGGCAAGTTTTTTCATTCAATTTTGACCCCTTGAATACAGTTCTCTGCTTGTTTTTTAAGCAGAGGGGATCAAGGAGTGATCAAAGTGGGAACACTGGCAAAGATTCGCCGACTGCACCT
>JAIXXF010000021.1 GCA_027490925.1 Comamonadaceae bacterium | reverse complement strand
CGACCCGAAAGGAGCCTCAACGATAGACTTATCCACAATCGAGTAGCCCGGCTACTCCACCTAGGGTGGGGTCAATATCGGATGAAAAACCGGGGTCAAGATTGCGTGGAAATCAACAGGGCAGAGAGAGGAACAGAGAATCGGGGATGCCCCGGGAGCCCGCGCCAATTGGGGCTTTACCAAAAGAAAAGGGCTCCCGGTGGGGGAGCCCTAGACTTGCTGGCGGAAACGGAGGGATTCGAACCCTCGATGAGGCTCTACACCCCATACTCCCTTAGCAGGGGAGCACCTTCGGCCACTCGGTCACGTTTCCAATGCCTAAATTATCGCACGACTCAGGGCCGGTCAGGCGGCCTGCTGGTCGAGCCCGAACGCCTTGTGGAGGGCTCGGACTGCAAGTTCCATGTACTTCTCATCCAGCACCACGGAGGTCTTGATCTCACTGGTGGAGATCATCTGGATGTTGATGCCCTCTTCGCTCAGCACGCGGAACATGGTACTGGCCACGCCCACGTGGCTGCGCATGCCAATGCCCACGATACTGACTTTGCAAATTTTGGGATCGCCAACGACCTCGGCAGCGCCCAGGGCGGGCAGCACCTTGTCTTTCAGCAGTTCAACGGTGCGCGTGTGGTCGTTGCGATGCACAGTGAAGCTGAAGTCAGTTTTACCGTCCTTGCTGACGTTTTGGATGATGACATCCACCTCAATGTTGGCCGCTGCCACTGCACCCAAAATTTGGTAAGCGATACCGGGCTTGTCTGGCACACCGAGCACCGAAATCTTGGCTTCGTCGCGGTTGAAAGCAATGCCAGAAACAATGGCTTGTTCCATCTTGTCGTCTTCCTCAAATGTGATCAGGGTGCCTGAAGCGGCCTCTTCGGTCAGGTCAATGTCCCACGGCGTGAAGCTCGACAAGACGCGCAATGGCACCCGGTACTTGCCAGCGAATTCCACCGAACGGATCTGCAGAACCTTGGAACCCATGGACGCCATTTCCAGCATCTCTTCAAAACTCACGGTGCTCAGGCGGCGCGCTTCGGGCACGACACGTGGGTCGGTGGTGTACACGCCGTCCACGTCGGTGTAGATCAAGCACTCGTCCGCCTTCATGGCTGCAGCCACTGCCACTGCGGAGGTGTCAGAACCACCTCGGCCCAGCGTGGTGATGTTGCCCACCTCGTCCATCCCCTGAAAGCCCGTCACGATGACGACCTTACCTGCAGCCAGATCGGCGCGAACCTTGGCGTCGTCGATACTTTCGATGCGGGCCTTGGTGTAACTGCTGTCGGTACGGATGGGCACCTGCCAGCCCGCGTAGCTTACTGACGCCATGCCCTCGGCCTGCAACGCAATCGCCAGCAAAGCCGACGATGCCTGCTCCCCAGTGGCGGCCAGCATATCCAGTTCGCGGTGGTACGCACTGTCGGCTTTGGAAGGCGCCAGTTCTTTGGCCAAGCCGAGCAGCCGATTGGTTTCGCCGCTCATTGCGCTTGGCACCACCACCATTTGATGCCCAGCCCGTGCCCATTTCGCCACGCGCTTGGCCACGTTTCGAATGCGCTCGGTCGAACCCATCGACGTGCCGCCGTATTTGTGAACTATCAATGCCATGGGAGTTGGGTCAGATATTGCGAGGCAAACTGCCTCGCGAAAGCAAACCGGAAATTATACCGACGGCACATACGCCAGCCGGTCCCCCTGGCGCACCAGTCGCCCCTGCCCCACCTTCAGTTCGATGCGGTGCCCGCGGGTGCGGCAACTGGCCACCTGCGACAGCAGCTCGTCCAACTGGGCAGACGTGGGGACCGTTCGGTACCGCGTTTGGAGCCAATGGCGCAACAAGTTGGCTTGCCGGTCGTGTGAAAGCCCCTGCAACGGACGCAAGGCAGGCGGGTCACCCGTTTGCGCCAAGTCATGGGCAGCCAGGTCCTTCAGTAGCGCATGCGCCTGCGCCGCATGACGCGCGGACCTGGCAGAGGTCTCTCTGAACGCAGGAAATGCCTCAGCGAACGCGGGCAGCAGACGGTGGCGGATGCGGTTGCGGGTGAACAGAGTGTCATGGTTGCTTGGATCGTCCACAAAACCGGCTCCCTGCTGGACGAGCCAGTTCCGCAACCGGGGGCCTGGCACCGCAAGCCACGGCCGGTGAAAGCGACAACCATGACGAACGAACTCGCTGGCCATGCCTGAAAGGCCGGGTAGGCCTGCCCCACGGCTCAACGCCAACAGCACTGTTTCCACTTGGTCGTCTGCGTGCTGTCCCAACAGGACATCGGCCACACCCGCTTCGGCGGCCAAGCCAGCCAGTGCGGCGTAGCGCGTCTTGCGCGCGGCGTCTTCAGGGCTCTCACCCGGGCGGTGCCGGGCGTCCACCATGGCGATGCGCAAGGGCACACCCAAATCGCCGCAAGTGCGTTCGGCGTGCCGCACGAAGTTGTCCGCAGCTGCCTGCAACCCGTGGTGCACATGCAGCGCGACCACTTGGCTGGGCCAGCAAGCGCAGGCTGCACGGAGCAGCGCGCTGGAATCGGCACCGCCACTGTAGGCCACACCCAGTGGCAACGCCCATGCGGATTGCTGGCTTGCACGATGCAGTGGGCCTGCCAAGTCTGGCGGCACTGGGGGGGGGCTCGTCGCCACAGATCAACCGGTGGCTGCGGACGGTCTCAGGCGCAAGCCATCAAACGCGTGAGCGATCAGCGGGACTCGGCCTTGGTGTCGGTGAAGCGGCCGTAGCTCTGCAGCCGCTCATAGCGCCTGTCCAGCAGCTCTTTCACCTTGAGGTCACTGACTTGGCGGTAGGCATCGTTCAATGCCCGCTTCAGAAAAGCGGCCATTTGTTTGTGGTCGCGGTGCGCACCGCCCACCGGTTCATTGACGATCTTGTCCACCAGACCGAGGGCCTTCAGGCGGTGCGCGGTGATGCCCAATGCGTCGGCTGCCTCTTGTGCCTTGTCCGAAGTTTTCCAAAGGATAGACGCACAGCCTTCAGGACTGATCACCGAATAAATGGAGTACTGAAGCATGACCACCTGGTCGCCCACAGAGATCGCCAGTGCGCCGCCCGAACCGCCTTCACCGATGATGGTCACGATGACTGGCACCTCAAGCTGTGCCATCTCAAAAATGTTCCGGCCGATGGCCTCGGACTGACCGCGTTCTTCGGCGTCGATACCGGGGTAAGCGCCTGGTGTGTCCACGAAGGTGAACACCGGAAGCTTGAATTTTTCGGCCGTCTTCATCAGCCGCAGGGCTTTTCGGTAGCCTTCGGGCTTGCTCATGCCAAAGTTGCGCGCGGCACGCTCCTTGGTGTCGCGGCCCTTTTGGTGGCCCAGCACCATGCAAGGCACCCCGTTGAAACGGGCCAAGCCCCCGACAATGCTCAGGTCATCGGCAAAGTGCCTGTCGCCATGAAGCTCCACAAAGTCGGTGAAGATCTCCCGCACATAGTCAAGCGTGTACGGGCGCTCGGCATGGCGAGCAATTTTGGTGATTTGCCAGGGCGTGAGCTCACTGTAGATCGTCTTGGTGAGCTGCTGGCTCTTCTTGCTGAGCTGGTCGATTTCTTCAGAAATGTCCACAGCCGATTCGGTCTGCACGTAGCGCAGCTCTTCAATTTTGCTCTCGAGTTCGGCGATCGGTTGCTCGAAATCAAGGAAGGTTCGTTTTGCCAACGTCGTTCTCCAGGTGCGGCTGAGGTGCAGGTCAATACGCGACAGGCACTGGGTCCAAAGATCGCCAAATATACCAAGTCGCCACGCTGCAATAGGGGGCCCAAGACGCGGCAACTTCCCGCACTTCGCTTCGGCTCACGGCCTCGCCAGAGAAGTAGTTGCGGCTGATGCCGTTGATCAAACCCACGTCGTCCAGGGGCAGCACATTTGGGCGCAGCATGTGGAAAATCAGAAACATCTCTGCCGTCCAGCGACCGATCCCACGAATGGCCACCAACTCGGCGATGATGGCTTCGTCGTCCATGCTGGCCCACGCCTGAGTGTGAACCAGGCCACCGTCAAAGTGCATGGCCAAGTCAACCAGGTACTCGATCTTGCGGGCGCTGAGTCCTGCCGCGCGCATGTCATCGACCTTGAGCTTGAGCACCTGCCGCGGCGTGATTGCGCGCGGCAGCGCAGCGAAGCGCTCCCACACCGACTGGGCTGCCTTGACCGAGATCTGTTGCCCGACGATGCTGCGTGCCAGCGTGACAAACGCGTCGCCGCGCGACTGCAATTGTGCGTCACCAAATTGAGGAATCAACCGCTTCAGTACCCGGTCTTTCTTGGCCAAGTGGGCGCAAGCGTCAGCCCAATAGTCGGGCGTGAGGCCGGGAAGGGTCGTCCCCCCGGTGAGCACAACCGCCTCAGTTGCTACTATTTTGGTAGCTGCTAACGAATGCTTGGCGAGGGCTGGCGGCAATTTTGGCTCCAGAATCACTCGACAGAGGTCCAAGACGTGCCTTCCGGCCCGTCTTTCAGCACGATGCCTTGGCTCAACAGCTGCTGGCGGATGCGGTCGGCCTCGGAATAGTTTTTGGCGACTTTGGCGGCGCGGCGTTGCTCGATGAGCGCGCCAATGGCGGCCTCGTCCAGCGACACGCCGGTTTGCAAGAACGCTTGCGGATCGCCCTGCAGCAGACCCAACGTTCCACCCAAAGCCTTCATCAGCCCGGCCAGCGCCGGTGACCGGCTGCGATTGACCTCACCAGCCAGGTCAAACAAGGCTGCCACCGCCTCCGGGGTGCCGAAGTCGTCATCCATGGCGAGCTTGAACCGCAGGGCGGTGGGATGATCCCAATCGATCGCAACCGGCACCTCGGGCGGGACCGCCTGCAACGTGGTGTACAAGCGCTTCAGCGACGCTCTGGCGTCGTCCAGGTGCGCGTCGCTGTAATTCAAAGCACTGCGGTAATGGGCGCGAATGATGAAGAATCGCACCGTTTCCGCGTCGTATTTCTGCAGCACTTCGCGGATGGTGAAGAAGTTGCCCAGCGACTTGGACATCTTTTCGTTGTCCACCCTCACAAAGCCGTTGTGCATCCAGTACCGAGCCAGGGGTTGCCCGCTGGCCCCCTCGCTTTGGGCGATTTCGTTCTCATGGTGTGGAAACTGCAGGTCGGCACCACCCCCATGGATGTCAAAACTCTCGCCCAACAGCTCACAGCCCATGGCGGAGCATTCGATGTGCCAGCCGGGTCGGCCCATGCCGTAGTCGGCCTGGCCGGTTTGGCCAGACCACTTGGCATCGTCCGGTTCGGCGGGCTTGGCGGCTTTCCAGAGCACGAAGTCCAGCGGGTCCTGTTTGCCATCGGACACCGCCACCCGCTCGCCTGAGCGCAGCTCGTCCAACGATTTCCCAGACAACCTGCCGTAGCCCGCAAACTTGCGTACTGCAAAGTTCACGTCGCCGTTGGGTGCAAGGTAGGCCAGTCCCCTTTGTTCCAGTTGACGGATCAGGCCGAGCATCTGCGGCACGTGGTCGGTTGCGCGGGGTTCGTGGGTTGGCCGCTCGATGCCCAGCGCGTCTGCATCCTGGTGCAACGCAGAGACCATGCGGTCGGTGAGCTGGCGGATGGTTTCGCCGTTTTGCAGCGCACGCTGGATGATCTTGTCGTCGATATCCGTCACATTGCGCACATAGGTCACCTGGTAACCGCTGACCTTTAGCCAACGCTGCACCACATCGAAGGCCACCATGGATCGGGCGTGGCCCAAGTGGCACAGGTCGTAAACCGTCATGCCACACACATACATACGCACCTGGCCTGGCACCAGCGGTGAAAATGGTTCGGTGCCACGCGTCAGCGTGTTGTGGATGCGCAAGCTCATCAGGTCAGTGGAGGGCGGGACAACGGAGGGCTCAACGCCCGCCAAAAGTCATTCGACGGACGGTGAGCAGAGGCGGGATTTTGTGCCTGTGCCACAGCATTTTGGCTCTAAACGCTGGGCTACAATGACTCGAGTATAGCCCTGCAATAAGCGGGGATTGGCATCCACCAAGAGGCTTTATGACCCACGTTCGAACCCCTGTTCGTCGCCTGACTGGCGTGTTTTTGCTCACCGCTTTGGCCTTCGCATTGACCACAGGATTGGCCCGCGCCGACGAATACGCCGACGTCAACCAGCTGCTGCGCAGTGGCAAACTGGTGGAAGCCTCCGCCAAGGCCGACCAGTATCTCGCAGGCAAGCCACGTGACCCACAGATGCGCTTTTTGAAGGGTGTGATCCAGAGCGAATCGGGCAAAACCAACGACGCCATCAACACCTTCACCCGATTGACGGAAGACTTCCCCGAATTGCCAGAGCCGTACAACAACTTGGCGGTTCTCTACGCTGGCCAAAGCCAATTCGACAAGGCGCGCACAGCGCTGGAGATGGCCATCCGCACCAATCCCAGCTACGCCACCGCCCATGAGAACCTGGGCGACGTGTATGCCAAATTGGCCAGTCAGGCGTACAGCAAAGCCCTGCAGCTCGACAGCACCAACGCCGCGGTCCAGCCCAAATTGGCCTTGATCCGCGACCTGTTCGCCACTCCGGCCGCCAAGCCTGGCAAAACCCCAACCGTTTCAGTCGCGGCGGCGCCTGCTGCAGAGCCAGCGGCCGCTGGTCAGGCCCCACGTGCAGTGGCTACAACCCCCTTGCCTGCGGCCAGCAAAGATGCCGCCGTCACCGGTGACCCGGCTGCTGCTACCGACGTCGAGTCGGCTGTTCGCGCTTGGGCCGCCGCGTGGGCTGCCAAAGACATGAACGCCTACCTAGCGGCTTATGCTCCGAACTTTGCGGTGCCTGCTGGGCAAACTCGCAAAACCTGGGAACAAGACCGCCGGGCGCGCATCGTGGGCAAATCCCGCATCTCGGTGAAGGTCGACAATCTCGTCGTCAACGCCAATGGCAACACTGCTACCGCCAAGTTCCGTCAGGAATACAAGGCGGACGCGTTGGAACTGACCAACGGCAAAACCCTCACATTGGTGAAATCTGGCGACCGCTGGTTGATCACACGCGAAGTGTCAGGCAACTGAGCGCTCCACGCCCACCTGTACCGCTGCATCGCCTGCGATGCCGTTATGTCTTTCCATGCCTGTGACACGGACCGCCCCACCGCATTTTCACCGCCCCACGGTGGCTTTGGCGCTGGCCATCTTGGCGTGGTCGTCAGCCGCCGTGGCAGCGAACAACGCAGTGCCACCGACGGGGTCCACACCGCTGCGTAAGCCCGCCAAGACAGCGCCCGCACCCACGCCTGAGCCCAAGCTGAACGCCGAGGCCCGCCTGATTGGCGTGTACCGGCTGGTCGGCCAGGGCAAGAGCCGGCAAGCCTTGACCGAAGCGCAGGCTTTGGTGCGCGACCACCCCAATTTCCAACTCGCGCAGCTGATTTACGGCGACCTGCTCAGTAGCCAAACGCGGCCGCTGACAGCCTTTGGTGACGCGCCCGATCACTTGGCCCGTGCGGGGGCCCCCATGTTGGCTGAGCTGCGGGAAGAATCGGCCTTGCGGCTCAAGGCCCTGCGCGAGCGCCCGCCTCCGGGCACCGTGCCGTCGCAACTGATCGCGCTGTCGCCTCGAAACAAGCACGTGATCGCTGTGGACGCGTCCCGCGCGCGGCTGTATCTGTTTGAGAACCACCCCCAGACGGGCCTCAAGCTGATGGGCGACTTCTACGTGTCGGTGGGAAAATCGGGCGTGGAGAAAGCGGCCGAGGGCGACTTGCGCACCCCACTGGGGGTGTACTTCATCACCAGTGCGCTCAACCGCAGCGGACTCAAAGACTTCTACGGCGCAGGCGCTCTGCCGATCAACTACCCCAACCCCTACGACACCATCCGCGGGAAAACCGGCAGCGGTATCTGGTTGCACGGCACCCCGCCGGGCCAGTTCGCGCGACCGCCGAAGGCCAGTGACGGTTGCGTGGTGCTGTCCAACCCGGACCTGGAAAAACTGATGCGCACGGTGGAAGTGCGCTCCACGCCCGTCGTGATCGCGCCATCGCTGCAATGGGTAGCCCCTGCCGCCCTGAAAGCGCAAAGGACGGCCTTTGAGCAAACGCTGGGGGCGTGGCAAGCCGCCCGCATGAGCGGCAATTTGTCGAAAGTGGTGTCGTTCTACACCGCCGACTTCAGCAGCCAGGGCAAGTCCTTCGAGCAATGGTTGCCGTCACTGGAACGCGAGATCAGCGCCATCGCCGGTCGCCCAAGCCAAACCAAGGATCTGTCGGTACTGCATTGGAAAGACATCGCCGAAACCATGGTGGTCACTTTCGCCGAGCTGCCCGCCAATGCCCGCACCGCCCCCACCCGCCGTCAATATTGGATCAAGGTGCAGGGCCAATGGAAAATCTTCTATGAAGGAATCGTTTGACATGCAAAACACATTGCTAATCCTGCGCCGAACCGCTTTACTGGGTGCTCTGGCTTTCGCCGTGGCCGGCAACGCCGCCGCGCAGCCCGCTCCCCAGGTGAAACTGGCCACCTCCATGGGCGACATCGTGTTGGAACTGGACCCAGTGAAGGCGCCCAAAACGGTGGACAATTTTTTGCAGTACGTGAAAGACAAGCACTACGACGGGACGATCTTTCACCGCGTGATCGACAACTTCATGGTTCAGGGCGGTGGCTTCACGCCTGACATGCAGCAAAAACCCACACGCACCCCCATCCCGCTGGAAGCCGCCAACGGCCTGAAGAACGACAAATACACCGTCGCCATGGCCCGCACCAGCGACCCGAACTCGGCAACTGCACAGTTTTTCATCAATGTCAAGGACAACAGCAACCTGAACGCGCCACAGCCCGACGGGCATGGATACACCGTGTTCGGCAAGGTCGTCAGCGGCACCGACGTGGTGGACAAGATCCGCGCGGTGCCCACTGGCTTCAAAGGCCCCCACCGCGACGTGCCAAACACCCCCATCCGCATCAACTCCGCCACCCTGGTGAAATAAATCATGAGCAACCCCCAAGTCGAACTCCACATCGCCGGTCACGGCGTCATTACCCTGGAACTGGACGCTGTCAAAGCCCCGAAATCCGCTGAAAATTTTTTGGCGTACGTTAACAGTGGCCACTACAACAACACCGTGTTCCATCGCGTGATCCCCGGGTTCATGGTGCAGGGCGGCGGGTTCGAGCCGGGCATGAAGCAAAAGTCGACGCTGGCACCCATCGACAACGAGGCCAACAACGGCCTGAAGAACACGCAGTACACCGTGGCCATGGCCCGCACCAGCGACCCCCATTCCGCGACGGCGCAGTTCTTCATCAATGTGGCCGACAACGGCTTCCTCAACCACACCGCGCCGTCTGCCCAGGGTTGGGGCTACGCGGTGTTCGGCAAAGTGGTGTCGGGGGCCGAAGTGGTCGACAAGATCAAGGCGGTCAAGACCGGTCGCCGTGGCTTCCACGACGACGTCCCAGTGGACGACGTGGTGATTGAAAAAGCCGTGGCGCTCTGAACCCTGCGGCGCCGGTGGACCAAGAGGCGCCCATGACCCCGCCTTCGGCCCGTGACTGCGGGCCCTGGGCTGAACTGACCGCCCCCCCCAGCTGGCGGGAGCTGGAATTCATTTCCGATCTGCACCTCCAAGCCAGTGAGCCCGCCACCTGCGCGGTCTGGCAGCGCCACATGGCGCACACCTCTGCAGATGCGGTGTTCATCTTGGGCGACCTGTTTGAAGCCTGGGTGGGGGACGATGTGCTGGCCACCCCGCCTGGCGACTTTGAGCGGCACTGTGCCCACACCCTGTTGACCACGGCGTCACAGCGGCCGGTGTATGCGATGCTCGGCAACCGAGACTTTCTGCTCGGTGCCACATTCGCGCAAGCCTGCCACATCACCTTGCTGCCAGACCCCACTGTGCTGTGTTTTGGTGGTGAGCGCTGGGCGCTGGCACACGGCGATGCACTGTGCCTGGACGACACCGCCTACATGGCGTTTCGGGCCCAAGTCAGGCAGCCCGACTGGCAACAGGCTTTCTTGCAACGCCCGCTGGCCGAGCGCCAGGCCATCGCCCGGGCCATGCGGGACCACAGCGAAAAGTCCCAACGGTCGGCCCACGCCCAGGGTATGCCCTGGGCCGACGTTCACCCCGACGCGGTCAGCGCCCTGCTGGACCTCACCCAAGCCACCACGCTGCTGCACGGACACACACACCGACCAGCCACCCACCGGCTGGAACGGGGGCGGCAGCGGGTGGTGTTGAGCGATTGGGACGCCGCCGCCCACCCCCCGCGTGCCGAAGTCTTGCGCCTGACGGTGCGCCCACACTGCGCCGGCCTGACCGCGCAACGGTTGCCCTTGCTGGGCTGAAAGCGCGGGCTGTGGCTTTTTGGCGTTTGCTGGCGCGCTGGGTCCAGGGCCGGTTGGACGGCATGGCACACACAGCCTTGCTGCCGGAATCGGTGTGGGGCAATACCCTGAAGGGTTACCCTTTTTTGGCCGCCCTGCCCGAGCCAGACCAGTGGCGCCTGCATTCGCTGACCCAGCAATTCCTGGCCGCAAAGGAGTTTTATGGCGCCAATGGGCTGGTGATCACCGACCAAATCGCGGTAGACATCGCAGCGCAGGCCTGCTTGCCGGTCTTGCACCTGAGGCAGGGACTGGGCTGGTACGACGATTTCGTTGGCATCGTGGTCCACCCCGGCGAGGTGGTCGCGCCGCGCGAATTTCAAGACCCGGCGGGCGTGGTTCACCGTTACCGCGAAGTGATTTCTGGCGAAACGATGCACCGGGGACCAGTGACGCTGAGTTGGCAGGACGTGGCATTGGCGGGCGGCTCCGCCGCGCAAGGCTACAACGTGGTGATCCACGAGTTCGCCCACAAACTCGACATGCGATACGGCGGTGAGGCCACGGGCTGCCCGCCCCTGTCACCCGGTTTCATGGGCCATGCAGCGGCCGCGATCGCCCGCACCGCATGGTTGGGCGCCATGCACGCAGCGTACGGTCGGTTCAGAGAGCAGGTCACCATCGCCGAACGGTTCGGCGGGGATCGGCCCTGGCTGAACGACTATGGCGCGGTGTCTGTCGTGGAATTTTTCGCCGTCGCCTGCGAGGCCTATTTCGTCAACCGGCTGCGCTTCGAGGCCGACTTCCCCGATCTGATGCCTCTGTTCGACGCGTTCTTTCGCCCGGGACTGCCACCACCCAGCAGCATTTGAGCCAGGCGGGGCATTGGGCCCACCCCACCCAGCTGCGCTTTCCGCCCGCCAGGATCAGCGTTTGAGGAGGACCTTCAACACGTTCTGCACTCGGCGCGCCTGGGCGGCATCGAACCCTGCAGCCAAGACGCGGGCGGTGTCCTGGCCCCAGGTTTGAGCGGGCGCTGGGTCGTTGCGACGGGTCAACAACTGCAGCTGCAGCGCTCGGCGTGCGGGCAATTGATCGGCTGGCGTTGGCACTTCGGCGGCCATCTCCAGGCGCAACAAGGCCTCTTGGGCATCGCCGACTGGGGGACTGGACAGCGCCTGGGACCAAAGGCCGCGCACCGCTGCCGACACCCGACCGCCCAACTCCTGGGTACCAGGCAGCTGGCTGGCATCGCGCTTTTCCCAAGCGGTGAGCAGCTGGGTCAGGGCCTCTCCATGGGCTTGGGCAGCCAGCTTGCGCAGCGCGAACTCGGCCTTCTCCAGCGCCTCTCGCTGGGCGCGGAACGCAGCGTCTCCCAGACGTGGGCCACGGTCCTCGGTCGCCGACCGGTCGCCGTAGCGATCTGGGCGAGGGCCCCGGTCTGACGTGCGGTCGCCGGGGCGGCCATCGCGGCCGGGGCCGCGGGAGCCAGGCCGATCGCCAAACTTGCCTCCCCGGCCAGCTGGCGCGGTTTCGGCCTTCTTCATGCCGGGGCGGTCGTCCCCCCGCATGGCCACCACCGGGCGCACGGGTTTGGGCGGTGGGGTGGGTGCGGCCGGTGCTTCGGCGGTGGCGGCGCCGCTGGTGTCGGCCCCGGGCTGGCCATCGGCATCGGAACTGGTATCCGCTTCGATATTGATAGCAGCACTTCCAGATTCGACGTGGGCTATAGCCGGTTTTTCATCTGAAACGGGACCCGACTGCCTGGGATCGGTGAATTGGGTCGCCGCCACATCGGCTACCGCCTGCGCCTGACCGCGCAACGCGGCTTCCAGCACGGCCACAGCCGCCCGGATGGTGGGTGCGTCGCCGCTGGCGTTCGCGGCATCGAGCGCCTTCGCTGCCTCCAACACGGCCCGGTCGCGGCCGGTGAGCGCCGCACTGGCTTGCTCGCGTTCCGTCGTTTTGCGTTGGAATGCATCGTCGATCGGCTTGCGGAAAGCGTCCCACAGCTTTTGCTCGTGTTTGCGATCCAGCGGCACGGTTTGGGCCTCGGCCTGCCAGCGCTGCTGCAGGGCCTTGACCGCGTCGATCCGCAGCGTCGGCGCGGCACCCAGTGCGGCGGCCTCGTCGATCATCGCCTGGCGACGGGCCAAGCTGTCCTTCTGCACCGCTTCCAGCGGCTCTGCAGCGGTTTGCAGGGCGGCCTTCCACAGCGGCTGCAGTTCAGCGAACACCTTCTCACCCACGTGGCCACTGTCGCGCCAGCGGTCGGCGAACTGATGCAACACGCGGTTGAAACCTTTCCAATCGTTGTCTTTGGCGACCCGGTTGTCGGATGCCCAGGCCTTGACTTCTTCGATCAAAGCCAACCGCTGCTGGCGGTGCTCGGCCGCGTCGGCCTTGACCTTTTCCAGCCAGGCCTCGACCACTTTATAGGCCTCGTTACACGCCTCGTCGAAGCGTTTCCACAGCCCGTGGTTGGGCACGCCGCCCTGGTCCGTTTGTTTCCACTGCTCCCGCAAACCGCGCAGCGTGTCTTGCATCTTGCGACCACCCAGCGCTTGCCCCTCGTGGCGCTTGAGCAGCCCCTCGGCCTTGCCCACCAGCTCTTCGCGCAGTTGGTCGGCCCGCCACCGTTGCCAGCCCTCGAGCTCCCCGGCAGTGCCCAGCGCCGCCTGTGCCCGGGCGTCAAGTTCGGGGCCAATGAACTTGCCATGCTCCTTGAGTGCGTTGCGCAGCGCACTGGCTGCGCCTGCGCTCGCCTTGCCATGGCCTTCGGCGGTTTCTTGCTCGAGCTTGCCCAGGACCTCGCCAACCACGGCATGGGCTTTGTCGCGCAAAGCCTTCAGTTGTTCGGGATCGAGCCGGGGTTTCCCAGCTTTGCCTGCGACTTCTGGTGCTGGGTCGGACACGCCCCGCAGCGCACGCAATTCACTCGCCCACATGGGAACCGACGGCAAAGGCGCAGCCGCGTCGCTGGCGGCGGCGACCGTTTGGGCGACCGCGCCCTGGAAGGCGTCCCACACCACCAGCAACTGGGCCCGGGAGGCATCAAGTTGGGGAGGAAACTTGGCGTCAACACTGGCCCAGTTGGTGTCGTTCAACAAGTCGGTGGCCTGGGTTTGCCAGCCCGCCACGTCGCTGTCCAGCGCGGCCAAAGCCGCTTGAGCGTCTTTCCAGCTCTTAGTGGACAGCACCTCGATGCGCTGGGCCAGCAACACCGCCGCCTCGCGCTGCACCTGCACGCGGTGCTGCAGGTCTTCGATGATGCGCACGCGTTCGGCCAGTTGCTGCTTGACCGACGCCAACGGCTCCCGGCTCAGCGGGGCACCGGCCTTGGCGGCATCGCGCTGCCACGCCAGCGCGTCGGCAATATTCAGCTTGGGCTGACCGAGCAGCGCCTGGGCTTTGTCGGCCCATTCGGCGGCGATGACTTCCTGGCCTTTGGCGCGCTTGATCTCGTCGAGCTTCTCACGCAGGGGGCGGGCCGCGCCCTTGTCGCGCGCGCTGAGCTCGCGAAACACATCTTGCAACTGCTCCACTGGCGGCTGGCTGGCAAGCCAGTCGCGCACGCGGGCGGCGCGCTCGCCGGAGGTGGGGGCGGAAAAGGCGCCGCCGGTGAGCGCGTCGAGCGCCTGGGTGTCTTGCGGCTTGGCGGAGGCTTGTGTCATGGCTCTGAACTGAAACGTCGGTGGTGACTGCCCGCAGCAGGCGGGGTCACCGGGGAATGGGACGCGAACACGCCCGAAGGCGGTCATCGCGACAGCCCTGTATTGTCACCGCGAATGCGCGGCACCAATCCGACCCAGGGGGCGGGCTGGGCGGGATCAAGGCAGGCCGAGGTTGAGCTCAGCGCGCGGGCGCCAGCCGGATGCACTGGGGGTGGTGCTGCTCGCGCCCAAGAACAGGCGATCGGCCGGGATTTTCTGCGCCAGCAAATACTCCCGCACGGCGTTGGCTCGCTGGTTGGCGAGACCGCGCACCTGATCGTCAGACACCGACGTGTTGGTTAGCAACAGGCCCTCCATCTCTGACACCGTCAGGTCTTTGGCCAAGCCCAGCGCGTTGCGCGGTTTGGACATGTCGGTGCGCTTGTACACGGCGGCCACCAAGGCCGGGTACTCGGCGTTGGTCAGCACCGACGGCACCGTTTCGCCGGGCTTGGCGGTCCGGCGCTTTTCCGCCAGCAAGCGCTGTTGCAGTTGCTCGCGGCGCAGGGCGTCTCGCTCCGCTTGCAGGCTGGCCGTGCCCACCACCGTCAGCGTGAGCGAAGGCCGGTCCACCAAAGCGCGCACCAACTTGTCCAGGCTTTGGCGTTCGGCACTGCCCAAAAGCGCACTGCCGGGCTGGAAAGACACGCTGCCGAGGTCATCGCCCGCGCCGCCAGCGCCCCCTGAGAGCAGCGAGAACGGCGACGTCACGGCCTTGACGATGAGGTTGACGATGGCCTTGAAAACGATGGGTCCGATGCTGAACTGCGGGTCGTTCAGCGACCCGCTGATCGGCAGGTTGATGTCGATCACCCCATTGCGGTCCGCCAACAGCGCCACCGCGAGCTTGACTGGCAGGCTGTTGGGCGCACCCTCCACTTTGTCACCGAAACGCAGCTGGTTCAGCACGAACTGGTTGCGGGCGGTGAGTTGTCCAGCCGGTGAGACCGCGTAGTTGACATCCAGACTGAGCTTGCCCCGCTCGATGCCATAACCTGCGTACTTGATGGCGTAAGGCGACAACGGCGGCAGTTCCAGGTCTCGCACCTTGGCCGTGATGTCCAGCGCCAGGGGTTGGGCCAACGGGTTGAGCTTGCCAGTGACCTCCAGCGTCGCCGATCCTTCGGCTTTGCCGCGCAGCACCAGATCGGCCAACGCCACTTGCCCATCGGCACCGGTCGCAGGGGTAGAGGAAAACGCGCTCAGGCTGCCCGTCAGCTCGGTCAGATTGGCCGAGTAGTTGGGTTTGATGAAGCGGTCAGAAAAGTACACCTGCCCATTGAGCAGGTTCACCGGGCCAACGGCGATCACAGGCGCCAGGGGGTCGGCTGGCTTCGAGCCAGGTGCGGGAGGCGTGGTGTCCGTTGACACCGTCGCGGACGCTGAAGCGGCTGGGGCCGCCGCAGGAGAGGCCGCTGGCGCACCCGTTGCGGGTGCTGGTGTGGCCTTCGCCGCCTCGGACGCCGCGCCACTGCCCGATTTGGTCAGGTTTTGCAGGTTGACGCGCCCCGACTCGGCGACCACGATGCGCGCGAAGTAGTCACTCAAGGTCGACTCCGCCAGCCGCACCTGCGGAGCCGTACCCGGGGCCAACGCTAGGTCCAGGCCCCGCAGCCGCAACGACTTCCAGCTCAAGATGTCCTCATCGGCGGCCACCCCAGTGCCCCCCGCACTGGCGGGCGACGCCGCCGCAGTGGCGGCACCCACGGCGCGCACGGCGTCCAGCGCCACGTCGCCTTGCACGCGCACGCTGGGCCCCGCAAGGGCGTCGCTGTAGCGAACCGCGCCCTTGAACCCGGCGTCAGCGCGCAACAAGTCGATGTTCAGAGCGTCGCCAAAGTAAGGCTCGAACGCATGCAGAGGCAGTTGCACCGCGTCCACTTGGCCCTGGGCCGCCAGGGGATTCAGGGCCACGGTACCGTTGTAACTGAAGCGCCCAGCCTCGCTCCCCGGTGCGGCGATGCGCCCTGAGACCACCAGGGTCGAGGGTTTGGCACTCGGCCTCGGTGGACCCCAGACCCCGTTCTTCAACTGCACCGACAGGCCGCCGACGTCGAACACCACGGGCTGGGCGCGGCTGCTGTCGCGGTAGGCAACACCCGCGTCGCTCACTACCAACTCCGCCAACGCCACGGTCCAAGGCTTGGCGGTTGGGCTTGCCGCCACTTGGGAGGCGGGCCCAGGCGTGTTGCCCGGCGGCGGCGTCACGCGCCAGCGCTCGTACATCCATTGGCCATCCGCCTCGCGGGCCACACTGGCATGAAGCCGGGTCAGGGCCAGCTTGCCCAGCCGAACATTTTGCTGCGCCACGTCGACCGACAGGTCCGAGAGCAGCAGCTCGCGCCAGCTGACCGCCGGTGGGCCGCCTGCTTCGGCCAGGGCCGCGTCGCTCAGGGTCAGACGGCTGGCGCTCAGTTGCAGGCCAGCGGGCTGCCACTGCACACTCAGGTCGGCGTCCAGCTGTCCGTGGAGCGACGGCCGCAGCACCCCAGCGACGTAGGGCGTGACCAGGCCCAATGGCCACTTGGACAGGATGACCTGCACACGGGCCAAAGAGTCTGTGGCGGAACCACTGAATGTGACCTCCCCCGCCAGGCGCGGGGCACTGGCCACGCTGGGAACGACGCGGGTTTTGGCCGGGGTGCTCGCGGCCGCCTTCTCCAAACGCGCGGCGGCGCCCTTGGTGGGCGTGGGGGTCACCCGTCGCGGCTGGCCCAACGCCGGGGGCAGACCATCGGGCCCAGCCGTGGCAACCACCAGCCCGCCTTTGAACGCCAGTGGCTGCGCCAGGGGCCAAGCGATGTCGGAGACCTCAAGGTGCAGGTCGCGCAGCGCCAGCCGCGCCACCGGCTGGGTCGTCTGGTCCTGCCAGCGAACCGTGCCGCCCTTCAGGTTAAAGCTTTCGACGTTCGCCTTCCATGGGGTCGTGGCAGAGGTGCCGGTGGCCGGTGCAGAAGCCGTGGAAGCGGCCGTGGTGGCTGCCGCCCCCGCACCAGAAACGCCATTTTTGGCCTGTTCCGGCGTCTGAGGGGAAGATTGAGGGTTTTTTTGCGTTTTAGCCCTTGCCGAATCAAACTCTGACGCTTCTTTTTTTGTAGCGTTTTTCGGCCCATTGCCCGTTCCAGCGAGCGCCAGGTTGAGCCGCCCTGCGGCGTCGCGCTCCGCCGTCAGGGTTGGTTGGGTCAGGGTCACCGCGCCCAGCTTGACCGTGCGTGCCAGGGGACGGACGTCGGTAAGCTCGACCTGAAGCGCGTCAAACGCCAACAGCTCGCCGTTCTGGGCACCGACCGCTTTGAAGCCGGTCAGCCCGACCTGCCCGCTGAGTTTCACCGCCAGCTCGGGCGTTTGCTGAAACGCGACCCGAACGTCTGCGTCCACCACCCCAGACACCAGCTTCACGGGCAGGCTGGGCGGCAGGTAACCCAGGTAGGGGGTGAGGTCGAACCGCTGCAGTGTGAGCGATGCATCGCCTTGTCGGGTTTGGGCGAACGGCGTGGCCTGGGCGGCGCTGTCAAACCGGCTGCCATTCAAGGCGAAGGCCACGCGAGGCTCGACCTTCACTTCGCGCAGCGAGGCCAGGTTGCTCAGGAACGGCACTGTCACGGTCAGGTCGCGGACCTGATGGGTGGTGCGGATGGTCTGGTCGGTGAAATCCACCGTGCCGCCAGTCAAGGCCAGATTGAACAGCGCGAATTGGGGCGGGGCATTGGCCGGGGCGTCGGCAGGCGCGGCGAATCGCGCCAACACATCGTCAATGTCGTATCGGCCTTCACCCAAATGGGTCAGGCGCACGGTGGGGCGCTCTAATTGAAGCGCGTCCACCACAGGCGCCAGCCTGAAAAGCGACTGGAGTTCCGCGTCCAGATACAAGCGGCCCAAGGCCAGCTGAGGTGGCGCCCCCTCCCGCCCAGCGACCATCAAGTCTGTCACGGTCAATTCCAAAGACCACGGCTTGAAATCAACCGCACCCACGGAGACTGCGCGGCCCAACCGTTCAGAAGCCACGGTTTGGATCAGGTGCTTGGCCAGCGGCGGCGTCACCAGCCACGTCATGGCCCAAAACAACACCAACGCCGCCACCGCCCAACCGGTCCGCCGCGCCCAGCCATGGTTTTTCATGAAATCCATCATCGTCATGGGCTGGATTCTCGGTCACTTCAACAGACCGTCAACCCCGCGCTGCTGTGTCGGCCACGCCGTGCCGTGGCAAGACCCCTTGAAAAACGGGAACCGACACCATTTCTACAGGCGGTCGCAGCACCATATTTCAACCATTAAACATATAAAGGTTCAATTTGATATACTTGACTGGGTATTTGAATCCCAACAAAATCGGGTTCAACAGGCAGGTAAGCACTCTGCCGCACCCGCAAGTCTGGCCCCATTGATGCCCAGCGCCCACGGCGCTGCGATGGAGAAACCCACCGACGCCGCCCTTCGGCAAACGCTGCCGAACCCCAAGGGCAGCCCAGCGTCTGACAAAAGGAATGACCGATGACAGCGCCTGTCGATGTTTGGAAAAGAATTCTTCTGACCGCCTCCCATTGGGGTCGCGTGGTCGTCAAAGCCAGCCACAACGGCTTCGCCTTATTGGGCGTGGCGCTCGCCTCGCTGGTCATCGGTCTGGCGGCGCAACCCGAGGTGCGCCGCAGTTTGGAATCCAAGGCAGCCGCCTGGTTGCACCAGCGCCAGTTCCAGCTGGTTGGTATGAACACCCGGGCCGACGCCGTGGGGCGCGCGACCGCCGCTGACCCGAAAGACCTGCCGCGCCAGCAAGCTGCGGTGACTTACTGGCTGAGCACCAAGTACCGGGTTGCGCCTGAGCCATTGGCGGCACTGGTGGCCGAGGCCTACCAAATCGCCGACAAAGCCGATGTCGACCCCATTTTGCTTTTGGCCATCATGGCGATCGAGTCCGGCTTCAACCCTTTTGCCCAAAGCAACATGGGTGCCCAAGGTTTGATGCAGGTCATGACCCGCGTCCACTCGGACAAATACGACGGCTTTGGCGGGGTTCACGCCGCCTTTGACCCGGTGACCAACCTTAGGGTCGGCGCGCGCGTGTTGGACGACTGCATCACGCGGCGAGGCTCCGTCGAGGGTGGACTGCGCTGTTACGTGGGCGCCACGCCCGACATCAGCGACGGCGGCTACGTCAACAAAGTGATGGCTGAATTCAATCGGCTCCAGCAGGTGGCCGACCGAAAGCCCGCACCGAACCCGCCCACCCCCAATACACCGGCCAAGGTCGCAGCCGTGGGCACAGGCAACAAGCCCAACCCTGTCACCACCCCCACACCGGCTGCGGTCGCGCCGTCCACGGGCAACGCCAACGGTCAAGGCGCCAAATCCAACAAAGCACCCGACAGCGCGGTCATCACGGTGGCAAGTGCATCCCCGTCAGCTCCCGCCGTCAAATCGTCTGCGGCATCAAAGCCCCCGACCGAGGTCGTCGAGCCTCGCATATTCAAGGCCAATCCCAACGGGGTGAACGCCCGCGGCATCCCGGACGCGATCGCGCCCTTCATGATGGTGGCACCCGCCCCGGCGACAACCACCAAACCTGCGGCAGCCGACAAAACCCGCAACGCCAACACCACAGCCAGCGGCCGGGTTTCTTGATCCCCGGCCCGCAGAGGGAATACCCTGCAGCCGCTGGCCCAGATGCCCATCGGCTCGGATACACTTCGGCTGTGCGCAACTGGCGATAGGCCCCACCCATTTTGGGCGCAGGGGCTGACGTGGGACACCACTGGGAAGCGCACCGCCGGCCACCGGAGTGGTTTGGCGTTCAGCCGTTCGCCTGGGCAGCCCTTGTGACTCACAAGGACCACGTTCTACAGGACTGCCAGCATGTACCACCGCAACCACCTCATCGAGCAAACCGACCCCGAACTGTGGGCCGCCATCGTGGCGGAAAACGCGCGCCAAGAGCACCACATCGAGCTGATCGCCAGCGAGAACTACGCCTCCCCGGCCGTCATGGCGGCCCAAGGCACCCAGCTCACCAACAAGTACGCTGAGGGCTACCCCGGCAAGCGCTATTACGGTGGCTGTGAGCACGTGGACGTGGCCGAGCAGCTCGCCATCGACCGCGTCAAGCAACTTTACGGCGCGGATGCGGCCAACGTCCAACCCCATTGCGGCGCCTCCGCCAACGAAGCCGTTTTCTTGGCCTTCCTGAAACCTGGCGACACCATCCTCGGCATGAGCCTGGCCGAAGGCGGTCACCTGACCCACGGCATGGCGCTCAACATGAGCGGGAAGTGGTTCAACGCGGTCAGTTATGGGTTGAACGACAAGGAAGAGATCGACTACGACGCCATGGAGCGCAAGGCGCATGAGACCAAGCCAAAGCTCATCATCGCTGGCGCTTCGGCCTACAGCCTGCACATCGATTTCGAGCGTTTCGCCAAAGTGGCCAAGGACGTGGGCGCGGTCTTCATGGTCGACATGGCCCACTACTCTGGCTTGATCGCTGCAGGCGTCTACCCCAACCCCGTGCCTTTCGCCGACGTGGTGACCTCCACCACCCACAAAAGCCTGAGAGGCCCTCGTGGCGGCATCATTCTGATGAAAGCACAGCATGAGAAAGCCATCAACAGCGCCATCTTCCCAGGCCTTCAAGGCGGACCATTGATGCACGTGATCGCGGCCAAGGCCGTGGCCTTCAAGGAGGCGCTGACGCCCGAGTTCAAGACCTACCAACAACAGGTGGTCAAAAACGCGCAAATCGTGGCAGAAACACTGACTCAGCGCGGCCTGCGCATCGTCAGTGGCCGCACCGAAAGCCATGTGATGCTGGTGGACCTCCGCGCCAAAGGCATCACCGGCAAAGAGGCCGAAGCCGTGCTGGGCAGCGCCCACATGACCATCAACAAGAACGCCATCCCCAACGACCCCGAAAAACCGATGGTCACGAGCGGGGTCCGCATCGGCACGCCCGCCATGACCACCCGCGGCTTCAAAGACGAAGAAGCCCGCCTCACCGCGAACCTGATCGCCGACGTGCTGGACAACCCGCGCGACGAGGCCAACATCTCGGCGGTGCGCGCCAAGGTCAACGCTCTGACCGCCCGCTTCCCGGTTTACCGCTGAAACAGCGCGGGTGACGCGGTGAAGTGCCCGTTTTGTGGTCATTTGGAAACGCAGGTCGTTGAGACCCGTGAGTCCGATGAGAACGACGTCATCCGCCGCCGCCGCCGCTGCAACAGCTGCGACCAGCGATTCACCACTTACGAGCGGGCCGAGCTGGCCCTGCCGCAGGTGGTCAAAAAAGACGGTAGCCGCACGGAGTTCGACAGCAGCAAACTCCGTGCATCCATGGAACTCGCTCTCCGAAAGCGCCCTGTCGGGATAGAGAAGGTCGACGGCGCCCTTCAGAGAATCGAGAGGGTGCTGCTGGCCAGCGGCCTGCGGGAAGTGTCCACCGCCAAGCTCGGTGAGTTGGTGATGAAGGAGCTGAAAAAACTGGACGGTGTCGCCTACGTGCGCTTCGCGTCGGTGTACCGCAGCTTTGAGGACATCGAAGAGTTCAAGGCGCTGGTTGATCGGGTCAAACAGTGAGCTCCAGCAGCTGATTGAGGCTGGTCAGCGCCAGCAATCTTGAACCGATGGGCCGGTTGCACTGCGCCCTTTCACGCCCAGGTTGGTGATGCTGAGTGCACCGCACTTGTCGCTGGCCATGCTGCCAGACGGCGTGGCGGTGACCGTGAACGCGCTGGCGCTTGCTGTCACCGCCAGGGTGTAGCGCGGCGCAGTCGCATCCGAAGGAATCTTCAACAATCGGGCTGGGAGCGTTGGTGCCGTGCTGGTGGTGCCCGGCACCGCGTACTGGTCGTTGGCCGCGTAGTAGCGCTCCATGTACTGCTGCGCCTCCAATAACAGAGCCGTCGCTTCGGCACGGTTGCCGCGGCGCACCGACTCGGTGTAACTGGGGTAGGCAATGGCCGCCAAGATGGCGACGATGGCCACGACCACCATCAGTTCGATGAGTGTGAAGCCAGCGACCCAGCGACGCCCAGCGGTTTTGACCCTGTTTGCCATAGCCATTCGCCCATCCCTTTCTTTGTGAGCCATCAGCGGATAGGCGGGTTCAGAATGCGGCGCCAGACGCGGTCTCGCAGCACCGCCTGGGTGGTCTTCTTCAAGCACGCCACTTTTTGGCCGGTCGCGCTCTGGATACTGGCCCGGTAAAAGCCAGAGGCACAGGGGCCGTCTTCCTCGGTGGTCGTTGTCAACCGTTTCGGGCTAGAGATGATGGCATCCACACCGTCTGCGCCTGAACCGTACCCGGCGACGATGGTGTCTGAGGCGGTGACCAAATCGTCCCCGTTGACATCAAAGATGGGATAACTCGGATTGGTTCCATTCACGGCCTGGAGGATGAAGTTGATTCCAACCCCTGCGCTTGTCTCGCATACCGCCGTGTTTTTCGCGGGCGCAACAGAACTCATCAGCACCAACTCCTCGTTCACCTCGGCTGGCGGGTAGATGACCCGCAGGCCAGAAATACTGCTGAGGTCCACGACCCAACCGCGCTGGGAGCTTGTGCTGGAGTCCGACCCAGTCACGCTGTAGAACTTTCCGCCATCCGCTCCGGTGACCTCTGCCACTGACCGAGCAGCAAGTACAGACCGCGTCATGGGCCGGGCGACCGTGTCACCAGCTTTGTCCCAGACACCATACATCGACTGGATCGCCGAAGAATTGGCGTCGGCTTCGGTGATCAACTGTCCAGTACCAAACACCACGACTTTGCCGCCTTGCGGGTGGCTATACAGAATCGGTGGCTGGGTGATGGGCTGCGCCACGCCCGCACTGCTGGTTGCGGAAAAAAAGGCGCCTCCGGGCGTCAGAGCAAACTTGCTGGCGGCGGCGGCACTGTAGTCAAACTTCCACAACCTGCCCTTCAAGTCGCCAGCGTAGAGACCAGTGATCTCGCCGTTCGCATTGCGCTGAACGGCGACGCCGCCCAAACCGTTTGCACCGGACGTGTCCACCACCAGCTTTTGCGCCGTACCGTTGCGCAGATCAAGGACATAAAGCACCGCCCGGCCTGCATCGCTCGCGTACCCATTGCCAAAGACGGCAACCCATTGACCGTTCGGGAGAACCCCGGTCTCGATCGGCGAGAGCACGTACCCCATGTCGCCATCGTTCGAGTTGGAAAACTCCCACATCACATTTTGTACGCCAAGGCTGCTGGTGTCGGTCACGTCCAAAGCAAACACCGCACGACCGCCCGCCCCCAAGGAGCCGAGCAGATAATTTCTCCACGCCGCGGCAGCGCTGGCAGAGGTGCCGGGAGGTCTGACGTAAGCGTCCGATTCTTTCAAAGGTCCGTTGACGAAAAACTGGTGAAACAGGTCTGCGGTGTCTATTCCGTAGGCTTTGTCGGTCAGTTTGTACAAGTTTGGGTACACCGTTCGCGGAACGAAGGCAAAAATCTCTTTGCCATTGTCAACCGATGTCGAGCCAGTGATGTCTCTGAACGCATGCAGCATGCCGTCGTTTGCGCCCACAAACAGGGCGCCAGCGCGGCTGGCTTTGGTTGTTCGGTAGGCGCCATAGGTGGCCCCGATCGTGGGCAGGTTGCTGTACCCCATGTCAACGCCCTCCCCGATCAAGACTGGGTTGGAATTGATGAAGTCACCCAGCAAGCTGGGCCGCTCGCGAAAGGGCTTGTCATCACCTTCTTGGCTTTGATCGCCCCGCAGGTAGTTGACGAAATTGGCTTGCTGCGTACTGGCTACTGACCCAAGGGCACTGCGCATCGAAGTGGTCATCGCATCCCAGCTGAACCGCTTGGCGGTCGAGCTTTCAGAATCCCAGGTGACGATGTTGCGGTCTGACCAGAGCGGCATTTTCGACTTGGCCGACCACACCCTTGTGAGTACTTCCCCCTTCTCGTCCAGATCGAACGCCTCCACATCGCCAAACCAGCGACCGGTGGTGTAAGAGGGAACATACTTTCTGTTACCGATTTTGAGAATGTTCGACGCGGTGGTGGCACCCGCTTCGCGAAGTTCTCGCTCCAGGGCTTGTCCAACCGACAAGCGGATCGCTGATGCCAGCTCAGACGGGTCTTTGGCGCTGAAGAATTGTCCGCGGCTGTTGACGGCGGCGTGCCAAAGGTCGTCGATCTTGTCGGGCCCCCAGGTCTTGGCGCCAGACAACAGGGCGGGCAGGTCTGTGTCGGGATTGAGGGTACCGGTCACGCCCAGGCCGACGGTGAAGTTGACCATGTGCTGCCAGAACGCTGGATTCGACGACGACGCCACCACTCGGTTTCCCAAGTCTGGCCGCAAGTCTTGTTTCCAGTACCGCATGGCGTAGTCAGCCAACAGGTCTCTCGTGGCGTCTTGGTAGGGCCGGCTGGGGGAGTAGGTGTAACTTTGCGGCGGCGTGGTTTGGCTGACCAACCTGGTACCTAAGGTGCCGTCCTGATTGCCAACAGAAGTCAGTCCGTCAGAACCCACTGAATCGTTCCAGTATCCATCAGTGACCATGATGTTGTACGCACGGCGGCAGGTCTTGTGGTCTGAACTGCCCAACAGTGGCACGGCGATACCTCCGGGCGAATCGCTCCAAGGCCCAATCGTGCTGTTGGACGAGTAGTAGTTGCCTACGTCCTGCATGGCGCGGCGCAATGGGGTACCTCCCAATGCTGGCAAGGCTTGTAGCCAGTCGTAGAGACGTCCCTTTTGATTGGTGTTGAAGTCGCGCACACCTGACACCAGGGTGTTGACGGCAATGCCGTCCACTGGCACTGGAAGACCCAGCACGGTGCTGTTGATCTGATTGATAGACCCATAACCGATGCGGTAAGAATCGGTCAGATTACCGAACGCTTCAGACACCGCTGCTTTGGTCAACAGAATACGAGAGCGGTAGTAGGTGAACCAGTTGGCGAAGTTTTGTCGTTCTTCGTCACGGGTGCAGTAGTTTGAAATGCAATCGGTTCTGGCTGGGTGTTTTATGAACTGTGTTGAGTCGCTGCCGTTGATATCGAACTCTAGGTAATTGGAAGCAATTAGAGGGTTCTTGAAATTTTTATTGCTGTCCCTGTCAAGTCGGTAATAAAGCCCCGGCGCGTATCTCCTGTCGTCGTTCGCGCAACCGCTGCTGCTGTTGCCGCTAAAACACCAGGTGGTCCGAACAACATCTGAGCTTTTGACCAGATCAACTGTCCTCGTGCTGACAGGACTCAAAGGTGCGGCGTTGGGATTGAACTGCGGGTAGCGTGTTCCGTCCGCTTTGAGCCAAGGCCGGTAGCGGACTTCAGGGTTGTAGTAGATGGTATTGGTGTCGGGCGATCGCATCATGCGTTGCCGGTAGTTGCCAGAACCGGGTTCACCTGCGATCGTCCCAACAAAAAAATCCGGTAACACCGCCGAACTGGCGTCCTCGTTCCTATCGCCTGGGTCCATTCGCACGGAAAAGCTGCCAACTGGACTAGGGACCGAAAAGGTGCCGACGCGGACTGTGTCCTCCGGCATGTGCTGAAAGCGCATCGAGCCGGAATCGTCCAACGTCAGAACGATGTTGGGCTTAACCCCTCCACCGTCGCGGCTCAGCAAGGGTTTTTGTGACGGGGCTTGTGCCCACACCGAACCGCCCACTGCGAGCATGGTGGCGCAGCACAGGGCATAGCGCCATTGGCGGTTCAAGAGGGTCAAAGTTGGAGATGTGCGCATGCTGCCTCACAGGTTGGCCGTTAACAGGTTGGACTGAAGCCACACCACAGAGCCTTGGGTGGTCTCTCCCGTGGTTGTGTTTCTGCGGTAGTCGGGGCTGAAGCCTCGCGCAGTGATCAGGTATGCCTTTCCATTGGGTACCTCGCGGATTTCTGCGAGACATTCAGGGGGCGTGGCTGGCTTGAATGAACTGCTCTCTGAACCCGCCGAAGCCCCGCTTTTGTCCGAAACGATTTGAGCAAGTGGTACCTCTACAACGTATGGTGGAGTGGTCCTGGTTCGAAGCCAAACCTGTGTCGTTCTCCACACACCATCGCTTGAATTGACGCCAGTCGCCGCGTCGTATGGCATCGCTGCACCCAGATTGGCATTCTTGAGGTTCGCAACCGTCCTGGCCCCATCCGGTTTGGCCAATTCGCTTTCGCAAAACCTGAGTGCAGCCTCCGCATACTGTTGGGCCACATTGGTCGCACGCAGGTTATTGGTGAGGCGTTCCCCTGAAGTCGTGTTCCGAATCGCGGCTGTAGAGGTCAGTGCAATGATCACCAGCATCACCAAAACGACGATCATGGACACGCCTCGCTGGGTCTTGTGGTTTTGGGACCGAATTGGGTTGCTGAGTTGGCCCATGTTCAGAAGTCCGTCTTATTGCGCAGACTCACAGTTGTGAAATACGCGCGGCGCAGGTAGCGGCTGTCGGTGGGATCGGCCGGGCTCGGCGCGGGCACAGAGCCAGTCTGAAGGTTTCCATTGCAGTCCCGATAGGTGGGGCTGTCTTCAGCGGTCAGTATTGGCTCGGCGCTGCGCATCACGACACAAACGCGGACGCTCACCACCTTGTCCCACGCGCTGGTCACATCTGCTGCGGACGACCCGGTGGGGGTCAAAGACAACTTGATGCCCGCCACCGACAGACCTGCGCTGGGCAGGGCCAGCCCCGCCACCGTGCCTGTCAGGCCAACGCCCCCAACCGATAAACCAATGTCGGTACCGCGCGCCCCGCCACCAAGCGCCATCATGGTGACGTCGGAAGCAGACAAGTACCTGGCGACCCGCTTCGGGTTGTCCGTTGCGCCCATTCCGTACCAGAACTGAATGCTTTCGACGTTCTCCACGATAGGCTGAGGGGTACCGCCGTTGCTGGCGCAATAAAGCTCTCGGCGCTTGGTGGGGTCATTGCCCTTGGCGGAAACGTAGTACCGATTGACGGCGATCGGGTAAGACGCACCGCTCACAGGGGCGTCAAGACCTCGGCCAAGGCAGTCTGTCGGTTTGTTCTGGGAACTCGGGGGTGTGTTGACTGTGTCGGCCTCATACACGATTTGGATCGACGGCATGTTTTCCAACGCAGAGGTGGGCTGGGCGGTTGGGCACACCGCCGTGCTGGCCGTCATGGAACCGGAGAATCTGTAGTCGCAGCCGAACACAGCCGTCGCCAGCAACGAAGAACGTTCGAACTTGCCGTTGCTCACGCCAGTGGGTTGTGCATAGCCCGCCAATTGCAAATCGCGGGTCAAGATATTCAATGCAATCTGGGCATCGTCATTCATCTGACTGTAGGCGTTTTGAGCAGCACTCGTTCGACCCGAGCCCAAAAAGGTCACGAGAACAGCACCAACCACCACGAGCCCAATCACAAGCGCGAGCATCAACTCCAAGATCGCCACACCACGCGCGTCGTGACGACTGACACCAGATTTCATACTGCGATCCTGAAATAGATGCAACGCACATCCGCGTCGGCGGTTGCGTCCAGGGCCAAACCAGCGGGGCACTCTGTCCTCTGAGCGGAGTCGCCCGACGACGATGTGGGACGACGAGGGGCTTCATTCGGCCGCAGATTGGGATCACGCCAAGCCACCCAAAGGTTCATGGCCGTAGGAGCAGCGGTGTCGCGCGACACATAAACCGAACCTTGGGGCAGCTGATCTCTTACCAGCACGCGCCAGTGTTTGAAATCCAAAGCTGCCAATTCTGCGGCAGCCAAATCGCTCGGCGGGGGGCACGGGGCCGGGGTGGCTGGCGGGGGCGCAGCGGCAAGAGCCAAGTTGCATCGCTCGGAATCGGTCAAGCTGATGGCGTCTTTTTGACCGCTGAATGACGGGTCAGCGCCAGAAGAAAACGAGTACCCATCGATGCCAGCCCGATTCGCCCGCACACGCTCGCTCAAATCGGTTGCCAACAAGGTCGCTGTGGCTCGGTACTGAGACATCTTGGTGTAACGCACCGTGGCGGCGTTCATGCCCGCCAAGGCCAGCAGCGCCACCGCCGACAAAACAATGGCCACCATGACCTCCACCAGCGAAACACCCGTGGTGTGCTTTCTCGTGTGCTTGGTGATGGGACGAATGACAGGGGCCTTCATAAATCCAACTTTCATGGGCAGTCTGCCGCTGTGCTGCCGGGCTTGGTTAGCGACGCCCGACCTGTGCTGGAAATGCACACCAAGCGGGCCAGCGTACTCGACGAGGCTGCTGTCGGCGTGACCAGCATCAGACTGTTGGCCCCGGAAGCAATGCCCGTGGCCCGAAACCGAAAACTGGGCACGTCGCTGTTGGCTGTGGGGTGCCCCATGCTGGCGACAGCGGGCAGGGCCTGCTGCACCCGCAACACCTCTTCAGACGCGTCAACTTGGCTGTTGGCATTGTCGTCTGTGAAAACCAGCCACCCGTCCTTCCACGCGCTGTTCAGGCCAGAGCAGCTTATGCCGTCGGTTGAACGACAGAGCACGATGGGCGTGTTCCTCTTCAGGGCTTCGGATCGCGCAAAGCGCATGTCCGCCACGAACGCGTCGGCCGCCGCACCAGCTGCGCGCTTGGCAAACAGCGACTGGAAGCTCGGTGCGGCCAGCGAGGTCAAAATGGCCAGCAGTGCGAGCGCGACCAGCGTTTCTACCAGCGTCAAACCAGAACACGCTCGAGATTTCATGGTGCCACGATAGCTTTCTGCAGCCGTCATGCCTCGCCGAAGGCGACCTGCGGTCGGCTTTTCGGGCTGAACGGTAGACTTTGTGGCCTGCTGTCCACAACGCCCGCCTCTTCACACCATGATCGACCTCGCCTTGGCTCTGGCACGCCGTCACCGTTACCGAAGTGACCCCAATCCCGCAGTGGGATGTGTGATCGCCAATGCAGACGGCCGAATCCTTGGTCAAGGGGCAACTGAGCCTGTGGGCGGGCGGCACGCCGAAATCGTCGCCATGCAGGATGCGGCCAGTCGTGGGGAGTCGATCCGCGGGGCCACTGTCTTCGTGACGCTGGAACCATGTGCCCACCACGGTCGCACCCCGCCCTGCTGCGACGCATTGGCAGCGGCAGGTGTCGGCCGGGTGGTGGCCTCGCTGAGTGACCCCAACCCGGCGGTTGCAGGCCAGGGGTTTGCGCGTCTGCAGGCCGCAGGCATCGAAGTGACGGTGGGCCCGGGCGCACAAGCCGCGCGCGAATTGAACATCGGCTTTTTTTCCCGCATGGTCCGCGGCCTGCCATGGACGCGGCTGAAGGTCGCGGCTTCACTCGACGGCACCACCGCGTTGGACAACGGCGTCAGCCAGTGGATCACCTCAGAGGCCGCGCGCGCCGATGGGCACGCGTGGCGCGCCAGAGCATCGGCCGTGCTGACTGGTGTGGGTACGGTGCTGGAGGACAACCCTCGGCTGGACGCACGGCACGTGGAGACGCCGCGCCAGCCCATGGTGGTGTTGGTGGACAGTCGTCTGGACGTGCCTGCCGACGCCGCCCTGTTTCAGCCACAGCGCGAGTCATTGGTGTACACGGCCCGACCGGACCCCGCCAAACAAGCCGCCTTGGCCGGGCTCGGCGCCACGGTGGTGCATAAGCCGGGCGCCGATGGCAAGGTGGACTTGGCACAGATGCTGAAAGACCTCGCACAATGCCAGGTGAATGAACTGCACGTGGAGGCGGGGCACAAACTGAACGGCTCACTGGTGCGAGAAAACCTGGTCGATGAGTTCCTGATTTACCTGGCGCCAGTGCTGTTGGGCAAAGGCCTGGACATGGTGAATTGGGGCCCGCTGCACCGCCTGGCAGATGGATTGGCCTTGGAATTCGTCAGCGTGGAACGGGTTGGACCCGACTTGCGCATCGTTGCGCGCCCGTCGGGCCGAGACAAGTTTTAAGCCCGCGTCCGGAAGCGGAGCCGTTTCCCTGCGAAAATAAGCTATGTTCACCGGAATCATCACCGGCGTGGGGCGCATCGTCGCCATCCATGACCTGGGAAGCTCTTTGACCTACGGCAAGCGACTCGTCATCGCCACGCCTGAAGGCTACCTTGACGACGTGGGACTGGGGGACAGCATCGCACTGAACGGCGCCTGCATGACGGTGGTCGCTCTTGATTTGCCACAGCGCCAGTTTCAGATCGACATCTCTGCCGAGTCGCTGGCCAAAACCACCGGATTGACCGAAACCAGCGCGGTGAACCTGGAGAAAGCGCTCCGGGCGAACGACCGCTTGGGCGGTCACATGGTTTCAGGCCATGTGGACGGGGTGGGCCGGGTGAGCCACTTTGCCGAAGTCGGCGAGAGTTGGGAGCTCCGCATCGAAGCGCCCGCCGAGCTGTCCAAATACTTGGCCTTCAAAGGCTCGGTGGTCATCAATGGCGTGAGCCTGACCGTCAACCGCGTCACCGATGCGCCGCATCACACTGAGATCAGCATCAACCTGATTCCCCACACCCTTCAAAACACCGCACTGCAGTACCTCAGCACGGGCGCACGGGTCAACCTGGAAATTGACCTCATCGCCCGGTATGTGGAGCGCATGCTCAACGGCGTCCACATCGCCCGATCGGAAGCCTGAAATGAACGCGCCATCTGCCATATCCCCCCCACCCTTCCACGCCAACATCGCCCCGGTGGAAGACATCGTGGCCGACATGCGGGCGGGCCGCATGGTGATCCTGGTGGACGAAGAGGACCGTGAAAACGAGGGCGATTTGGTGCTCGCCGCCGACCACGTGACGCCAGAGGCAATCAACTTCATGGCGCGGTTCGGGCGGGGCCTGATCTGCCTCACGCTCACCCGGGAGCGCTGCGAGCGGCTGCGGCTTCCGCCCATGGTCTCGCGCAATGGCACCCGCCATGGCACCGCTTTCACGGTGTCGATCGAGGCCGCAGAAGGGGTGACCACTGGCATTTCTGCCGCCGACAGGGCCCGCACCGTGCAGGCCGCCGTCGCCAGAAACGCCCAAGCCCATGACCTCGTTCAGCCAGGTCATATTTTTCCCCTGCAGGCGGTGGACGGTGGCGTGCTCATGCGCGCTGGCCACACCGAAGCGGGCTGCGATCTGGCGGGCATGGCCGGTTGCTCTCCCGCAGCCGTGATCTGCGAGATCATGAAAGACGACGGCACGATGGCGCGCCTGCCAGACCTGGCCGTGTTTGCCGCCGAGCATGGGTTGAAGATTGGCACCATCGCTGACCTGATCCAACACCGCAGCCGGAACGAATCGCTGGTCGCCAAAGTCGGTAGTCGAAGCATCCAAACCGCATTTGGCGAGTTCCAGGCCCACGCATTCACCGACACCACCAGCAGCGCGGTGCACCTGGCACTGGTCAAGGGCTGCTGGGCGCCCACAGACAACGTACTGGCCCGTGTGCACGAGCCCTTGTCTGTGCTGGATGCGCTGGAACTCAACCGACCCATGCACTCATGGAGCCTGGACGCGAGTTTGAAGCACATCGCCAGCGCTGGTCAGGGCGTGGTGGTGCTGCTCAACTGCGGAGAAAGCGGCGAGCAGTTGATCGCCCAGTTTGAAGGCCGTGCGCGGGCCAGCCAGTCGCCCGACCGCGGCCCTGTGGATCTGCGCACGTACGGCGTGGGCGCACAGATCTTGCGCGAGTGTGGCGCATACAAACTGACCCTGATGGGCACGCCCCGACGCATGCCCAGCATGACCGGCTACGGCCTGGAGATCACTGGCTATTTGGCGGCCTGAGCCGCTCTTCTCTCACACCGTAGGACACCCATGTTTGGCGCAGACAAAGGCACCCCAGCCTTGACCGATGGCAAAAAGCTCTACATCGGCATCGTGCAGGCCCGTTTCAACGAGGGCATCACCGACGCGTTAGCCAAAGCCTGCCGTGACGAGTTGCTGGCTTTGGGCGTGTTGCCCAAACACATCGATCACGTGCGGGTACCAGGCGCCCTGGAGGTGCCGGTGGCCTTGCAGGCCATGGCCGAACTCAACCGCTACGACGCCCTCATCGCCCTGGGCTGCATAGTCCGTGGTGAGACTTACCACTTCGAGCTGGTGGCCAATGAATCCGGAGCGGGCGTGACACGCATCGCCTTGGACTACCAGATCCCGGTGGCCAACGCGATCCTCACCACCGAAGACATGGCACAAGCCATTGCCCGCCAAACCGACAAAGGCCGGGATGCGGCCCGGGTGGCGGTGGAAATGGCCAACCTGCTCGACCAGATCGCATGACGACCACCAAACCAGACACCCGGCCGCCGCGCCAACCCCGCACCGGGCTGACCAACACCGGGGTGCGCAAGGCGGCATCCAAATCCGCTCGCAGCCGTGCACGGGAGTTTGCGGTGCAGGCGCTCTACCAGCACCTGGTCGGACGCAACAGCGCCGACACCATCGACCAGTTCACCCGTGATCTCGCCGGCTTCAACAAGGCCGACTCGGTCCACTATGACGCTTTGCTGCATGGCTGTGTTGAACATGGAGCCGACCTGGACGCACTGATCGTGCCCTTGTTGGACCGCAAGTTGGCGGAGATTTCTCCCATCGAACGCAGCGTGATGTGGATTGGCGCGTACGAGTTCCAGCATTGCCTGGATGTGCCTTGGCGGGTGGTGATCAACGAGTGCGTGGAGCTGGCCAAGGCTTTTGGCGGCACCGACGGGCACAAGTACGTCAACGGCGTGCTGAACCAACTCGCACCCCGGCTGCGCGCAGCCGAGGTCGCAGCCGATACAGGTCACGCCACACACCCCCGCGCGTGATGAGAATCACCGAACGGGCTCGCCGCGTCGAGCCGTTCCACGTGATGGAGGTCGCCAAACGAGCCCAGGCGTTGGCCCAAAGCGCTGCGCCAGGCACCTTGCCGATGATTTACCTGAACATCGGCGAGCCTGATTTCACCGCGCCGCCGCTGGTGCAAGCCGCGGCCCAGCGGGCCATCCGCGACGGCACCACCCAATACACCCACGCCACCGGCTTGGATGCCCTGCGTGAGCGCATCAGCGGCTGGTACCAAGACCGCTTTCAAGTGCGGGTGCCCGCGCGGCGCATCGTGGTCACGGCGGGGGCCTCGGCCGCGTTGCAGCTGGCTTGTCTGGCGCTGATCGAACACGGCGACGAGGTCCTGATGCCGGACCCCAGCTACCCCTGTAACCGACACTTTGTGGGTGCGGCCGAGGGGCGGGCGGTGTTGGTGCCGACCACCGCGGCCGAACGCTTTCAGCTCAGCGCCGCAAAAGTCCAGGCCCATTGGGGCCAAGCCACCCGTGGCGTGTTGCTCGCCTCCCCTTCCAACCCCACCGGTACCTCCATCGCCGCCGACGAACTGCGTCGTATCCACCGCTGGGTGAGCGGTCAAGGCGGTGTGACGCTGGTCGATGAGATCTACCTCGGTCTGAGCCATGACGAGGCGTTCGGCCAAACGGCCCTGGCGATCGACGACCAGATCATCAGTGTCAACAGCTTCAGCAAGTACTTCCACCTGACCGGCTGGCGCCTGGGGTGGTTGGTCGTGCCCGATGCGCTGGTACCGGTGGTGGAACGGCTCGCACAAAACCTGTTCATTTGCGCCAGCTCTGTGGCCCAGCATGCGGCGTTGGCATGCTTTGAGGTGGACAGCCTTGCCGAGTACGAGCGACGCCGCAGCGCCTTCAAAGAGCGCCGCGACGCAATGCTCCCAGAGCTGCAAGAAGCCGGTTTCGACGTACCGGTCGTGCCAGACGGGGCGTTTTACCTGTGGGCGAACGCCCGCCAGCTGTGCGAACGTTGGGGTTTGCCGAGCAGCTGGGAACTGGCTTTTCACCTGATGCAAAACGCCCGCCTTGCGGTCGCACCTGGGCGCGACTTTGGCCACCACAACACCGGCGATTTCGTGCGGTTTTCCACCGCCAGCGGCTTGCCGCAGCTGCGCGAGGCGATGGCCCGGCTCAGGGCGTTGAACGGGCGCGGGGTGATGACGTGATGGGCGCATCGCCCAGCCGGTTGGCTGCCGAATACCAATGCGGTCTCTCCTTTCGCGCGCAACGCCATCCATCGGCTCGTCGGCTGCTGACAGCGCCCGGGAACACCACTCAGCCAGCGAGGAAGCTTCCGTGACCGCGACAGCCCCCCCAACCCACGCCGTGGAAACACACTTCACCGTCCGAGACTACGAATGCGACATGGACCACGTGGTCAACAACGCGGTCTACCTGAACTACCTGGAACACGCGCGTCACGAGCTGCTGCGGCGCCTGGGCATCCACTTCGGCGAGCTGTCCAAACGGGGCGTCAGCCTGGTGGTGACGCGAATCGAGATCGACTACAAAGCCTCACTGAAAAGCGGCGACGCGTTCACCGTGGCGACGTCGCTCCACCGGAAAGGGCGCGTTCGCCTTGCGTTCCATCAAGAGGTGGTTCGTCAAAGCGACCAACGGTCCATGGCGTTCGCCGTGGCGACCTGCACCGCGCTGAACGCCAGCAAACGACCTGAGTTCCCACCCGAACTGGAAGCCGCCCTCAGCGCGGTGATTTGACAGTGCCACCGCCCCGCTCCGTCGCTCACTTTTTGCTGGGCGGCAGATCGGTGCAGCTGCCGTACGCCACTTCCGCCGCCATGCCGATGCTTTCACCCAGGGTGGGGTGGGGGTGGATGGTTTTGCCGATGTCCACCGCATCGGCCCCCATCTCGATGGCCAAGGCCACCTCGCCAATCATGTCGCCCGCGTGGGTGCCGACGATGCCGCCGCCCAAAACCTTGCCGTGACCATGGGACTCGGGTGAATCGTCGAAGAGCAGCTTGGTGAAGCCTTCGTCGCGCCCGTTGGCGATGGCCCGACCAGAGGCCGACCAGGGGAACAAGCCTTTTTTGACCCTGATGCCCTGCGCCTTGGCCTGCTCTTCGGTCAGGCCCACCCAAGCGATCTCGGGGTCGGTGTAGGCCACGCTGGGAATCACGCGGGCGTTGAAGGCGGCACTGGCCAGGGCCTTGTCGCCGAGTTGCTCGCCAGCAATCACCTCGGCCGCCACATGGGCCTCGTGCACTGCCTTGTGGGCCAACATGGGTTGGCCGACGATGTCACCGATGGCGAAGATGTGGGGCACGTTGGTGCGCATCTGGATGTCCACCGGAATGAAGCCACGGTCTGTCACCGCCACGCCAGCTTGGTCTGCGGCAATCTTTTTGCCGTTGGGCGTGCGTCCCACCGCCTGCAGCACCAGGTCGTAGGTTTGGGGCGGTGGTGCGCCCTCCCCCTCGAACGTGACCTCAATCCCCTGTGGCGTGGCCTTGGCGCCCACCGTTTTGGTTTTGAGAAGGATGTTGTCAAAGCGCCGCGCGTTCATCTTCTGCCAGACCTTGACCAGGTCGCGGTCGGCGCCCTGCATCAGGCCGTCTGTCATCTCCACCACGTCGAGACGAGCGCCCAATGTGCTGTAGACCGTGCCCATTTCCAGGCCAATGATGCCGCCGCCCAGAATGAGCATGCGCTTGGGGTTGTGGCCCAGCGCCAGCGCGCCGGTGCTGTCGACCACGCGCGGATCGTCGGGCATGAATGGCAACCGCACCGCCTGCGAACCGGCGGCGATGATGGCGTGTTTGAACTGGATGGTTTGGGTTTGGCCGGTGGGCGCTTGGGCGTCTCCAGAGGTCTCCTGCACCCGCAGGTGGTGGGGGCCCACAAACTGGCCCAAGCCACGGACCACGGTCACCTTGCGCATCTTGGCCATCGCGCTCAGGCCGCTGGTGAGCTTGCCCACCACTTTGTTTTTGTGGGCCAGCAGCTTGGCGCGGTCCACCGTGGGCTCGACAAACGTGACGCCCAGGTCCGCAAAGTGTTTGACCTCGTCCATCACCGCCGCCACGTGCAACAGGGCCTTGGATGGGATGCAGCCCACGTTCAAGCACACCCCGCCGAGCGTGGCGTACCGCTCGACCAACATCACCTTCAAACCCAGGTCTGCCGCACGAAACGCCGCGCTGTAGCCGCCAGGGCCTGCGCCCAGCACCAGCAAGTCGCAGGTCTGGTCCGCGTCGCCGGCGTAGCTGGCAGCTGCTGTCGCTACTGTTTTGGTAGCTGCGTTGTTAGATTTCGCAGGGGCTTCTGGCTGTTTTGGCGTTGAAACCGGTGTCGCAACCCCTTCAGCGGCTTCCAGCAACAGGACCAAAGCACCTTCCGCAACCTTGTCGCCCAGCTTGACCTTGAGTTCCTTGACCACCCCCCCGTGCGAAGACGGGATCTCCATCGAGGCCTTGTCGCTCTCCACCGTGATCAGGCTTTGCTCCGGCTTGACCGTGTCGCCCACTTTCACCAGCAGCTCGATGACGGCGACCTCACTGAAGTCGCCAATGTCGGGCACTTTGACTTCCACCGTGCTCATGGCGTCCCCCTCCGTGATGAGACAGAACCGGAACGGCTCTGTGTCGCTCGCGGCTGCCATTCGCCGTGTGGGCTGTCCCCAACGGGGCGGAGATCCGTCGTCAAGTGGCTCATAGCAGCACCCTCCGGAAGTCGGACAGGATCTGCCCCAAATAGGCGTTGAAGCGCGCCGCAGAAGCACCGTCAATCACCCGGTGGTCCCAGCTCAGGCTCAGCGGCAGCATCAGGCGCGGCACAAACCCCTGACCGTCCCACACCGGTTCCATCTGGCTCTTGCACACGCCCAAGATGGCGACCTCGGGTGCGTTGATGATGGGCGTGAAGTAACGTCCGCCAATGCCGCCCAGCGAGCTGATGGTGAAACACGCGCCGGTCATGTCCGCCGGGCCCAGCTTGCCGTCGCGCGCTTTTTTGGCCAAGTCGCCCATTTCTTGGCTGATCTGCAACACGCCTTTTTGGTCGGCGTTTTTGATGACTGGCACGACCAAACCGTTGGGCGTGTCGGCCGCGAAGCCGATGTGGAAGTACTGCTTCAGCACCAACTGGTCACCGTCAAGGCTGCTGTTGAAGTCCGGGAATTTTTTCAGCGCGGCCACACAGGCCTTGATGAGGAAGGCCAGCATGGTCACCTTCACACCCGACTTCTCGTTCTCTTTGTTGGTGGCCACGCGGAGGGCCTCCAGCTCGGTGATGTCGGCGTCGTCGTGGTTGGTCACGTGGGGGATCAGCACCCAGTTGCGGTGCAGGTTGGCGCCGCTGATCTTCTTGATGCGCCCGAGGTCCTTGCGTTCCACGGGGCCAAACTTGGCAAAGTCCACCTTGGGCCAGGGCAGCAGGCCCAGTGCGTCGCCACCACCGGCAACTGCCGGTTTGGCCACAGACGCAATCGCTCGGGTTTGGGCGGTGCCCGCCATCACCGCTTTGGTGAAGGCCTGCACGTCGTCTTGGGTGATGCGGCCTTTGGGGCCAGAGCCAGCGACTTCCGCCAGCGGCACGCCCAACTCGCGGGCGAACTTGCGAACCGAGGGCGACGCGTGCGGGGCCTTCAGCGCAGGCGCGCTGGGGTCGTGTGCGGGAACCGGCGCGCTGGCCGTCGGTGCCGGGCTGCCGAGGGCTGGGGCGCTGGCGGGCGCGGTCTTGTCGACGGGTGCTGGCGCAGCAGGTCCAGCAGGTGCAGTAGGCGCTTCGGGGGCCGAGGCCGATGACCCTTCCAGCACGGCCAGCAGGTCACCAATGTTGACCCGGTCGCCCACCTTGACCTTGAGTTCTTTCAACACCCCGGCGCCCGAAGACGGGATCTCCATCGACGCCTTGTCGCTCTCCACCGTGACCAGGCTTTGTTCCAGCCTCACTCCCTCGCCCGGTTTGACCAGCAGTTCGATCACCGCCACGTCCTTGAAGTCGCCAATGTCGGGGACCCGCACCTCGATCGAGGTGGTAGGCGTGCCGGTAGAAGCAGCTACTGAATTAGGAGCAACACCATGAAATTTCGCTTGGGCTGGAGGCAATTCCGTCTTCAAATCCATCGAAATGGGCGGTCGAGGTGAGGCTTGGGCCAATTCTGAAGCGGTTTCCAGCACCACGACCACCGAGCCTTGGCTCACCTGGTCGCCGATCTTGACTTTGATCTCTTTGACCACGCCGCCATGGGACGACGGGATCTCCATCGAGGCCTTGTCGCTTTCCACGGTGATGAGGCTTTGCTCGGGCCTGACCGTGTCGCCCACGCTGACCAACAGCTCAATCACCCCGACCGAGTCAAAGTCGCCGATGTCGGGCACCTGGATGTCCATCGTTGCCATGCGTGTCTCCAGGGGTTCAGGCGTACAACGGGTTCACACGGTCCGTGCGGATGCCGTACTTCTGGATGGCCTCGGCCACCTTGGCCACCGGCAGCACACCGTCTTCGCTCAGCGCCTTGAGCGCGGCGACCACGATGTAGTGGCGGTTGACCTCGAAATGCTCGCGCAGGCGGGTGCGGAAGTCGCTGCGGCCAAAGCCGTCGGTGCCCAGCACCTTGTAGGTCCTGTCCTTGGGCAAGAAAGACCGGATCTGCTCTGCGTAGGCCTTCATGTAGTCGGTGGACGCGACCACCGGACCGCTGTGGCCCGCCAATTGCCGGGCCACAAACGGTGTGCGCGCCTCGTCGGCGGGGTGCAACAGGTTCCAGCGCTCGGTGTCCTGGCCCTCGCGCGCCAGCTCGTTGAAGCTGGGGCAGCTCCACACGTCGGCCGCCACGCCCCAGTCGGCCGCCAGCAGCACCTGCGCGGCGATGCTCTCGCGCAGGATGGTGCCACTCCCCAGCAACTGCACGCGGGGCAGCGCGTCGTTCGCGGCGCCGGGCTTGCACAGGTACATGCCTTGGATGATCTGTTCCTCGGTGCCGGGAATGAGCCCCGGCATCGCGTAGTTTTCGTTGAGCAGGGTCAGGTAGAAAAACACGTTGTCTTGCTTCTCCACCATGCGCTTCAACCCGTGGTGCAAGATCACCGCCACCTCGTGCGCGAAGGTCGGGTCGTAGCTGATGCAGTTGGGAATGGTGCCAGCCAGGATATGGCTGTGGCCGTCTTCGTGCTGCAGGCCTTCGCCGTTGAGCGTGGTGCGGCCCGAGGTACCGCCCAGCAGGAAGCCGCGCGCCTGCATGTCACCGGCCGCCCAGGCCAGGTCACCAATGCGCTGAAACCCGAACATCGAGTAATAGACATAGAACGGCAGCATCATGCGGTTGTTGGTGCTGTAGGAGGTGGCCGCCGCGATCCAGCTGGCCACGCCACCGGCCTCGTTGATGCCTTCTTGCAGGATTTGCCCAGCCTTGTCTTCGCGGTAGTACATCACCTGGTCTTTGTCGACCGGGGTGTAGAGCTGGCCTTTGGGGTTGTAAATGCCGATCTGCCGAAACAGGCCTTCCATGCCAAAGGTGCGCGCCTCGTCCACCAAGATGGGCACCACGCGCGGGCCCAAGGCCTGGTCGCGCAACAGTTGGGTCAAGAAGCGAACATAGGCCTGGGTGGTGGAGATCTCTCGCCCTTCGGCGGTCGGCTCCAGCACCGCTTTGAAGGTGTCGAGCGAAGGCACAGTGAAGCTCTCATCCGCCTTGACCCGGCGCTTGGGCAGGTAGCCGCCCAGCGCCTGCCGGCGTTCGTGCAGGTAACGCATCTCGGGCGTGTCGTCGGCCGGTTTGTAGTACGGCACCTTGTGCAGTTCGCTGTCGGGCACGGGCACGTTGAACCGGTCGCGGATGTAGCGGATGTCCTCGTCGCTGAGCTTCTTGGTCTGGTGCACCGTGTTCTTGCCCTCGCCCGCCTTGCCCATGCCATAGCCCTTGACGGTTTTCACCAACAGCACGGTGGGCTGGTTCTTGTGGTTCTGGGCCACGTGGAAGGCGGCGTACACCTTGGCAGGGTCATGCCCGCCGCGACGGAGTTCAAACACCTCTTCATCGCTCATGTGTTCCACCAGCTTGGCGGTTTCGGGGTATTTGCCAAAAAAGTGTTTGCGCACGAAGGCGCCGTCGTTGGCCTTCATGGCCTGGTAGTCGCCATCCAGCGTTTCCATCATCAGCTGTTTGAGCTTCCCGGACTTGTCGCGCGCCAGCAGCGCGTCCCAGCCGTCGCCCCAGAGCAGCTTGACCACGTTCCAGCCTGCGCCTCGAAATTCGCCCTCCAGCTCCTGGATGATCTTGCCGTTGCCGCGCACCGGACCGTCCAGCCTTTGCAGGTTGCAGTTGACGACGAAGACGAGGTTGTCCAGGTTCTCGCGCGCGGCAAGGCCGATGGCACCCAGGCTTTCCGGTTCGTCCATCTCGCCGTCGCCACAGAACACCCAGACCTTGCGGTTGGCGGTGTCGGCGATGCCGCGGGCGTGCAGGTACTTCAAGAAGCGGGCTTGGTAAATGGCCATCAGCGGACCCAGGCCCATGCTGACCGTAGGAAATTGCCAGAAGTGCGGCATCAGCTTGGGGTGGGGGTAGCTGGACAGGCCCTTGCCGTCCACCTCTTGGCGGAAGTGGTCCAGTTGCTCCTCGGTCAATCGGCCTTCGAGGTATGCGCGCGCGTAAATGCCGGGGGCGCTGTGGCCCTGGATGTAGAGCAGGTCACCGCCATGCCCTTCGCTCTCGGCATGCCAAAAGTGGTTAAAACCAGCGCCGAACATGCTGGCCACCGATGCGAAGGACCCGATGTGGCCGCCCAAGTCGCCGCCGTCGGCCGGGTTGAGCCGGTTGGCGCGCACCACCATGGCCATGGCGTTCCAGCGCATGTAGGCGCGCAATCGCTTTTCAATCGCGATGTTGCCAGGGCAATGTGCCTGCTGGCTCGGCTCGATGGTGTTCACGTAGCCGGTGGTGGCTGAAAACGGCAGGTCAATGCTGTGCTGTCGCGCATGCTCCAGCAGCTGTTCGAGCAAAAAGTGGGCGCGTTCGGGGCCTTCGGCCTCGATGACGGCGGACAGGGCGTCCATCCACTCGCGGGTTTCCTGGTGGTCTGCGTCGTGCGCAGTTGAACCAAACAGATCGACGGGTTGCGCTGACATGTTGTCTCCTTCGGCGGGTGTCGTGCCGTGGTGTGAGTGTCTCACAGGCTTGCGTTAATTTCAAATAATGATGTCTGTTTTCATTATGTGAAACTACGTACCTGCCAGCCCAACGCTCACGACACCTCTGGCTGAAGACAAAGACTGAACGCGAACCGAGCCGTTGCCACGCGGGTAAATCACTAGGAGGCCCTCGGGTTTCCCCTAAACTGGAGCCATGAGCGCAGCACTCCCCAAGCCAGCCAACCCCAAAGGCCGGTCCGCACAGCCCCCACGCTGGTGGCGCGACTGGTGGCGGCGCCAGTCCCCTGCGCGACAGGACCGACTCGCGTTGCTGGCACCGCTGACCGCGGTGATGGTGTTCATGGCGGCCATCGTCAGCTCGTTTTGGTATCTGCGGCTCGAGGAACTGGAGCGAGAGCAGGAAACCGTCACCCGCGAAGTCGAATATGCCCAGCAGCGGCTGCGGCTGCGCCTGATCGAGCAACAGGAGCAGCTGATGCGCCTCGCCCGCGACGTGGCCAACAGCGAGGTCGGCGCCGAAGAGTTTGTGGCCGAGGCCGAGGTCTTGATCGGCCGCTACCCCGAATTGCAAGCCGTGAACTGGATCGATGCCAACCGCCGGGTGAAGGCCGCTTACGCCTCCTCCAGCGTGGTGGCCAGCCAGCTGCGCAGCGCCAACGAGACGCTCAAGTCCCAAGAAACCCTGCAAACGTTTGCCTCGGCGCAAACCCTGAGACAACCGGTCTACTCCGACCCGCTCACTGGCGCGTCGGGCAAACCCATGCTGCAGTTACAGGTGCCGTTGACCAACCAGGGGCGCTTCACCGGGGTGATCCTGGCCGAGTACGTGGTGGAAGGGCTGATGCGCTTTGGCGTGGCGCCCGAAACCAAAGCGAAATTCGCCATCGCACTCCAGGACGCCGACGGCACTTGGCTCGCAGGCAGCCAGGCCGCGCAGCGGCCGCCCGCCCACCCGTGGCTGATGTGGAGCTACCGCACCAACGACTATTCGGTGCCAGTCACCCCTGTGGGTGGCCAGCTGATGTTGCGTGGCCAGGCTTACCGCACCTCTCTGAGTGTGGTCAGCAGTGGTTTGTTTTGGCTGGTGATCGCGCTCAGCACGCTCACTGTGTGGACACTGGTGGGCAACTGGCGCCACACGCGGCGACGCATCCAGACGCAAAAGGCGCTGATCAAGGAAACCAACTTTCGCCGGGCGATGGAAAACTCCATGCTCACCGGCATGCGGGCACTGGACCTGAACGGCCGCATCACCTACGTCAACCCGGCGTTCTGTCAAATGACGGGCTGGGATGAGCAAGAGCTGGTGGGTTGTGACCCACCCTTCCCTTACTGGCCGGACGAAGACCGCAACACCCTGGCCGCACGGCTTGAGGACGAGCTCCAGGGCCGCTCCACGCAAAGCGGCTTCCAGGTCCGCGTGAAACGCAAAGACGGTTCGGTGTTCGACGCGCGGATGTACGTGTCGCCGCTGATCGACCCACAAGGCCAGCAAACCGGCTGGATGACCTCGATGACCGACATCACCGAGCCCACCCGCATCCGGGCGGAACTCTCGGCGTCGTACGAACGGTTCACCACAGTGCTGGAAGCGCTGGACGCGGCGGTTTCGGTCGCCCCGTTGGGCAGCACCGAACTGCTGTTCGCCAACCGCATGTACCGGCTGTGGTTTGGCACCGCGGCCACTGGCCACCTGCAACTGCTGGCGCAGGCGGGCACCCAAGAAGTGGTGCCGCGCGACCAAGGCCTGAGCGACGTGGACGACCTGGCGGGTCTGCCACTCGGCCCTCTGATGATCGGCCAGAGCGAGAACGCCGAGGTGTATGTGCCCGAGCTGAACAAGTGGCTGGAGGTGCGTTCGCGCTACCTGAACTGGGTGGACGGCCGCCTGGCGCAAATGGTGATCACCACCGACATCACCCCGCGCCGACACGCCGAAGAGCAGGCCGCGCAGCAGGCGTCGCGCGCTTACACCTCGAGCCGCTTGATCACCATGGGTGAAATGGCGTCGAGCGTCGCCCACGAGCTGAACCAACCACTGACCGCGATCAACAATTACTGCAACGGCATGGTGTCGCGCATCAAGGGTCAGCAAATCAGCAACGACGACCTGCTGGTGGCGCTGGAGAAAACCGCCAAGCAGGCGCAGCGTGCTGGGCAAATCATCCAACGCATCCGGTCCTTCGTGAAACGCAGCGAGCCCAATCGCAGCGTGGCCGACGTGGCCGATATGGTCAACGAAGCGGTGGAACTCGCCGACATCGAGCTGCGTCGCCGCCATGTGCGCCTGAGCCACTATGTGGCGGCGCGCCTGCCCAAGCTGCGGGTCGACCCGATCCTGATCGAGCAGGTGCTGATCAACCTGTTGAAGAACGCCGCTGAAGCGGTTGACCAGGCCAAGCGGCCCGCGTCGCGCCGCAGCGTGGAACTGAGGGTGGTGCCGCGCCAAAACGAGGTGGGCGACGGCGTCGAGTTCACAGTACAGGACTCAGGCGACGGACTGAGCGACGAAGTCAAGGGACGCTTGTTCGAAGCCTTCTACTCCACCAAGGCCGACGGCATGGGCATTGGCCTCAGCCTGTGCCGCTCCATCATCGAGTCCCACCAGGGGCGAATGAACGCGGACAACCTCTACAATGGAACCGAGGTGATTGGCTGCCAATTCACCTTCTGGCTGCCGCTGCACGTGGCCCAAGCGCCAGGGGCACAAACCAGCGTGGCGGCCGAATGATGTTGACGGACTAAAGGCGACGGATGAGCTTGATTCCCAAAAAAGGCACGATCTATGTGGTCGACGACGACGAAGCGGTGCGCGACTCCCTGCAATGGCTGCTGGAAGGCAAGGACTACCGAGTGCGCTGCTTCGATTCCGCCGAGTCTTTTTTGGCGCGCTACGATGCGCGTGAAGTGGCTTGCTTGATCGTCGACATTCGCATGGGCGGCATGACGGGCCTGGAATTGCAGGACCGCCTGATCGAGCGCCGCTCCCCCTTGCCCATTGTGTTCATCACTGGCCACGGCGACGTGCCAATGGCGGTCAACACCATGAAAAAGGGGGCACTCGACTTCATTCAAAAGCCGTTCAACGAGGAGGAACTGGTCGCTTTGGTTGAACGCATGCTCGAACACGCCAAGAGTGCGTTTTCCGAGCACCAATCCTCCGCCAGCAGAGACGCCCTGCTTGGCAAACTCACTTCGCGCGAGGCACAGGTGCTGGAGCGCATCGTGGCCGGTCGCCTGAACAAGCAAATCGCCGACGACCTCGGCATCAGCATCAAGACGGTGGAGGCGCACCGCGCCAACATCATGGAAAAGCTCAACGCCAACACCGTGGCCGACCTGCTGAAAATCGCCCTCGGCCAAGGCAGCGTCAAAGCCTGACCGGCAACGCCTCGCCGCACTGCCGCGCCCACTGACTCTTTTTTTCATAGCATAGACCGTTGACTCATCAGGGGCTGGCGGCAGATTCGAAGCGATATCCGACCATGACCGCCCAACTGATCGACGGCAACGCACTTTCCCAATACTTGCGTGGTGATGTGGCCGCCCGCGCGACCGCCTTGCAGGCGCGCGGCGTCACGCCCGGCTTGGCGGTGATCCTCGTGGGCGACAACCCGGCCAGCCAGGTCTACGTGCGCAACAAGGTCAAGGCCTGCGCCGATGCGGGCCTGCACTCCGTCTTAGAAAAACACGACGCCACGCTGAACGAATCCGCACTGCTGGCGAGGGTTCAGGCGCTCAACGACGACCCCACCATCCACGGCATCTTGGTGCAGTTGCCGCTGCCTGCGCACATTGACGCCCAAAAGGTGACTGAGGCCATCTCGCCCGCAAAGGATGTGGATGGGTTCCACATCGCCAGCGCTGGAGCGCTGATGACCGGCATGCCCGGTTTCTGGCCTTGCACACCTTATGGCTGCATGAAAATGCTGGAAAGCATTGGCTATGACCTAAGGGGCAAACACGCCGTGGTCATCGGCCGCAGCAACATCGTGGGCAAGCCCATGGCGCTGATGCTGCTGCAAAAGAACGCCACCGTCACCGTCTGCCACAGCGCCACCCGAGATCTGAAGGCGCAAACCTTGCAGGCCGACGTGATCGTTGCGGCGGTCGGCAAGCGCAACGTGCTCACCGCCGACATGGTCAAGCCAGGTGCGGTGGTGCTAGACGTCGGCATGAACCGCGACGACGACGGCAAGCTTTGCGGAGACGTCGACTTTGCGGCCATTCGCGGCGTGGCCAGCCACATCACCCCGGTACCTGGCGGTGTGGGGCCCATGACCATCACCATGCTGCTGGTAAACACGCTGGAAGCCGCTGAGCGCGCGGCCGGGGTCCGCTCCTAGGGCAATGCCCACCATAGAGAAGTCCAATGCCCAGCGGGCTTGAAGCAGGTCAAATCCCCCACACAATCATGTCCATGACCAACCCCCTGCTGTCGCCCTCCGACCTCCCCCTGTTCGACCAGATCCAACCCGAGCACGTGGCGCCCGCCATGGACCGCTTGCTCGCCGACGCCAGCGCAGCACTGGAGACCGTGACGCAACCCGAGTTTCCGGCCGACTGGACCGCCATCGCGCAAGTGTTGGATGTGGCAACCGAGCGCCTGGGCCGAGCCTGGGGTGCCATCAACCACCTCAACGCGGTGGCCGACGGGCCCGAGCTGCGGGCCGCCTACACCGCCGCCCTGCCGCGCGTCACAGAATTCTGGACCCGCCTGGGCGCAGACGAACGTTTGTTTGCCAAATACAAAGCCATCGACCCCGCCCGGTTAAACGCGGAACAACGACAGGCCCACGCCCTGGCGGTTCGCAACTTCGTGCTGAGCGGTGCGGAGCTTCAAGGCGCCGCACGCGTTCGTTTTGCCGCCATCCAGGAGCGGCAAGCCGAACTCAGCCAGCAATTCAGCGAACATGCGCTGGATGCCACCGACGCCTATGCGCACTACGCGACCGCGGTCGAGGTCGACGGTGTGCCGCAAGACGTGCTGGATGCCGCAGCGCAGGCCGCCACCAGCGAAGGCCAACCCGGTTTGTACAAACTCACGCTGAAAATGCCGTGCTATCTGCCGGTGATGCAATTCGCCCATAGCAGCGCCCTGCGCGAAAAGCTGTACCGGGCACACGTCACCCGGGCCAGCGACCTCGGAGACCCCAAGCTGGACAACACCGGGTTGATTCAAGAAATCCTCGCGCTCCGGCTGGAAGAATCGCAACTGCTGGGCTACCCCCACTTCGGCGCCGTGTCCGTCGCCACCAAAATGGCCGAATCGCCGCAGCAAGTGGTCGATTTCTTGCGCGATCTCGCGCGCCGCGCCCGCCCTTATGCCGAGAAAGACGTGGCCGACATGCGCCGCTTCGCCGCCGAACGGCTGGGCATCTCTGAGCCCCAGGCCTGGGATTGGCCGTACATCGGTGAGAAGCTCAAAGAGGCCCGCTATGCGTTCAGCGAACAAGAGGTGAAGCAATACTTCACCGCGCCCAAGGTGCTCGCGGGTTTGTTCAAAATCATAGAGACCCTGTTTGAAGTCTCTATTCGCCGCGACAACGCCCCAGTCTGGCACCCATCGGTACTGTTCCACCGCATCGAAAGGCACGGGCAACTTGTCGGTCAGTTCTACCTCGACCCGACCGCGCGCAACGGCAAACGCGGTGGCGCCTGGATGGACGAGGTGCGCTCGCGCTGGCTTCGGCCCGACACGGGCGCGGTGCAAACGCCAGTGGCCCAGCTGGTGTGCAACTTCGCGGACGGGGTGAACGGAAAACCTGCGCTGCTGACCCACGACGACGTCACGACCCTGTTCCACGAGTTCGGCCACGGTTTGCACCATTTGCTCACCCAGGTGAACGAACGCGATGTGGCAGGCATCAGCGGCGTGGAATGGGACGCGGTGGAACTGCCCAGCCAGTTCATGGAGAATTTTTGTTGGGAATGGGATGTGCTCAAACACATGACCGCCCACGTGGACACCGGCGAGCCTCTGCCGCGAACGCTGTTCGACAAGATGCTCGCAGGCAAAAACTTCCAGAGCGGCCTGCAAACCCTGCGGCAAATCGAATTCGCCCTGTTCGACATGCTGCTGCACACCGAGCATGCGCCTTCAGACGACGTGATGTCCCTGCTGAACCAGGTGCGCGAAGAGGTCGCGGTCATCCAGGCGCCCGCCTTCAACCGCAGCGCACACACCTTCAGCCACATCTTCGCGGGTGGTTATGCGGCGGGTTACTACAGCTACAAATGGGCCGAGGTGCTGAGTGCCGACGCTTATGCCGCCTTCGAGGAAACCGCCCCCCCAGATGGATTGCCCAACGTCGAAACCGGCCGCAGATACCGCCAAGCCATCTTGGAAGCGGGTGGCAGCCGCCCGGCGATGGCCTCGTTCAAGGCGTTTCGCGGTCGTGAACCGCAGCTCGACGCTTTGTTGCGCCATCAGGGCATGGGTTCTCCGGCCTGACCGCAATGTGCCCGCTGCCGTTGCAACGCCCCGCTGTCACACCGCGCCGTGCGGCCAGGTGGGCCGCTTGGGGGGTCTTGGCAGTCACTCTGGCGGGGTGCACCACACTGGAAGATTTTCAGAAAATGTCACCCGCACAGCGCGCGCAAAAAGTTTGCAGCCAGCAGGCAGAGCCGCTGGACCGCCAGATCCGCGAGCTTCGCAACGCCGTGGCAGACGTCAACGCGGCGATGGCGGCAGGCTACCGGCTGCACCGCAGCTGCCAGGACGTGGAACGCTTCGGCCCTAAGCAGGTCACCTGCACCACCACGAACAACGGGCCGGCATCCACCACCCGATGCACCGAATTTCGGCCGCGGCGCCTGGAAACCGTGTGTGTGGACCAGCCGGTGGCCATCAGCTTCGAGCTGGAGCGTGACAAGCTCAACAGTTACACCGCACAGCTCACAGGTGCCGAGGGGCAACGCAACACGGTCTATGGCGCCTGTTTCCAGGAGGTGGTGCGCCTGAGCCCTGAAGAGGCCTTTGCTCGGTTTCGGTGAACCATGGGACCGATTCACTGCAGGGTCTGGACCCCATCCCGCCCGCTAAGGCCCACAAAGGTTGTAATGCAAGCGGTCAACCCGACTTGGTCACAAAAAAGCGCGCCCTCGGCGCGCTTTTTCGTTTGGACTGGTTCAGACCAGAGAGGGGGCCAACACGCGTGCCTTGGCGGCTTCGTACTCGCGGCGCAAACGCGCCACCAGGTCTCCCGCACCGACCACCTCTTTCACCGCACCGATGCCTTGGCCACAACCCCAAATCTCTTTCCAGGCCTTGGGCTTGTCGCCACCAAAGTTCATCGCGCTCGGGTCGCTGACTGGAAGGTTGTCGGGATCCATGCCCGCGGCACGGATGCTGGGGGCCAAATAGTTGCCATGCACACCAGTGAACAGGTTGCTATAGACGATGTCGTCGCTGGTACCGTCCACAATCGCTTGCTTGTAATCGTCCGCGGCACGGGCTTCCGTGGTGGCGATGAAGGCCGAGCCAATGTAAGCAAAATCTGCCCCCATGGCTTGCGCGGCCAGCACGGCACCGCCAGTGGAGATGGAACCGCTGAGTGCCAACGGGCCGTCGAACCATTCACGCACTTCCTGAATCAGCGCGAACGGGCTCTTGACTCCGGCGTGGCCACCAGCACCTGCAGCCACCGCGATCAACCCGTCGGCACCCTTCTCAACGGCCTTGTGGGCGAACTTGTTGTTGATGATGTCGTGCAGCACCACAGCCCCGCTGGCATGGGCCGCGGCGTTGATGTCTTCGCGAGCACCCAGGGAGGTGATGTACACCGGCACCTTGTGCTTGATGCAGACCTCCATATCGTGCTCCAGCCGGTCGTTCGACTTGTGCACGATTTGGTTGATCGCAAAGGGGGCAGCAGGCTTGTCGGGGTTCGCCCGGTTGTACGCGGCCAGCGTCTCGGTGATTTCCGCGAGCCAGTCGTCCAATTGCGACGCGGGTCGGGCGTTCAGCGCGGGCATGCTGCCAATGATGCCCGCCTGGCATTGCGCAATGACCAGCTTGGGGTTGCTGATGATGAACAGGGGCGAGCCGATCACCGGTAGGGACAACCTGCTCAACGCTGCGGGCAATTTTGACATCCTGGGTCCAATCCAACCTGTTTAGGTGCGTGAGGGGGCGCCAGCCCCCCTCAGTACAATGCTTAGTTGCTATCAATAGCGTAGCAATCAGAACGCCTCGAGCGCCATGTCGGTGACGCCGTCTGCGCCTTCGACGATGCTGTCGCGCACGCCAGGGACCTGGCTCAGGATGTGGTCGGCGTAGAAGCGGGCGGTGGTGATCTTCGCCTGCATGAAGGCTGCGTCGTTGCCAGCGGCCAGTTCGTCCTCAGCCACCATCAAGGCGCGGGCCATCTGCCAGCCCGAAATCACGTTACCGGCCAGCATCAGGTAGGGCACGCTGCCCGCAAACACGGCGTTGGGCGAGGCTTTGGTGTTGCCTGCAACAAAGTCCACCACGTCCAAAAAGGCTTCCCGGGCGGCTTTCAAACGCTTGTGCATGGCGCGCGCGGCCACGCTGCTGCGCTTGGCCAACTCTGCTTCGGTTTGCGCCATCTGTGCGGCAATGCCTTTGGCGGTTGCGCCGCCGTCGCGTGCGGTCTTGCGGCCCACCAAATCATTGGCCTGAATCGCAGTCGTGCCCTCATAGATCGTCAAGATCTTGGCATCGCGGTAGTACTGGGCAGCACCGGTTTCTTCAATGAACCCCATGCCCCCGTGCACCTGCACGCCCAAGCTGGTCACCGCCAGACTCATTTCGGTGCTGTAGCCTTTGACGAGTGGGACCAAGAACTCGTAGAACGCCTGGTTTTGTTTGCGGACTTCCGCGTCAGGGTGTGCATGGGCCGCGTCATAAGCGGCTGCGGCCGTGATGGCCATCGCCCGGCAACCCTCGGTGTATGCCCGCATGGTCATCAACATGCGGCGCACGTCGGGGTGATGCAGGATGGGGCCAGCGCCTGGCAAGGAACCGTCCACTGGACGCCCTTGAACCCGATCGCGCGAAAACGCGGCGGCCTTCTGATAGGCACGCTCAGCGATGGCAACGCCTTGCACGCCCACGGCATAACGTGCGGCGTTCATCATGATGAACATGTACTCCAGACCGCGGTTTTCCTGGCCCACCAAGTAGCCGATCGCACCGCCATGGTCGCCATACTGCAGCACGGCTGTGGGCGATGCCTTGATGCCCATTTTGTGTTCGATGCTGACGCAGTGAACGTCGTTGCGCGCCCCCACCGAGCCGTCGGCATTCACCAAAAACTTGGGCACCACAAAAAGGCTGATGCCCTTCACACCTTCAGGCGCGCCGCTCACGCGCGCCAGCACCAGATGGACGATGTTCTCGGCCATATCGTGCTCACCGTAGGTGATGTAGATCTTGGTGCCGAACACCTTGTATGTGCCATCGGGCTGCGGCTCGGCGCGGCTGCGCACGGCGGCCAAATCGGACCCGGCTTGGGGCTCGGTCAGGTTCATGGTGCCGGTCCACTGACCGCTGACCAGTTTCTCGAGGTAGATCGCCTTCAGTTCGTCTGAACCTGCGGTCAGCAGCGCTTCGATCGCGCCGTCGGTCAGCAGCGGGCACAGGGCAAAGCTCATGTTGGCGCTGTTGCACATCTCGATGCACGCAGCGCCAATGGTTTTGGGCAGGCCCTGGCCACCGAAGTCGGTGGGGTGCTGCAGGCCTTGCCAGCCGCCTTCGGCAAACTGCTTGAACGCGTCTTTGAAACCGGGGGTGGTGGTGACCACACCGTCTTTCAGGCTGGACGGGTTTTTGTCCCCTTCCCAATTGAGCGGAGACAGCACGCCCTCGTTGAACTTGGCAGACTCTTCGAGCACCGCCTGGGCGGTGTCATACCCGGCGTCTTCAAAGCCAGGGATCTGCGCGACCTGGTCGATATCGGCCAGGTGCTTGATGTTGAACAACATGTCTTTGACGGGGGCGATGTAGCTCATTCTTGTCTCCAAAATACAGATAAAAAAAGGGCGTCCGCAGGACGCCCATTCAATTGAGGCTCACAGGCTGTTGATCAGCTCGGGCACAGCAGCGAACAGGTCAGCTTCCAGGCCGTAGTCGGCGACGCTGAAGATGGGTGCCTCGGGGTCTTTGTTGATGGCAACAATGACCTTGCTGTCTTTCATGCCGGCCAAGTGCTGGATCGCACCGCTGATGCCGCAAGCCACGTACAACTGTGGCGCCACGATCTTGCCGGTCTGGCCAACCTGCCAGTCGTTGGGCGCATAGCCCGCATCCACGGCTGCGCGGGAAGCGCCCAACGCGGCACCCAGTTTGTCGGCCAGCGGCGTCATCACTTCGTTGAACTTTTCCGAGCTGCCCAAGGCCCGCCCGCCGGACACAATGATCTTGGCGGCGGTGAGCTCCGGGCGATCGCTCTTGGCAATTTCGCTGCCCACAAAGGAGGAGGAACCGTTGTCTGCCGTGGCGGACACCGCCTCCACGGGTGCCGAGCCGCCCGTTGCGGACGCTGGATCGAATCCGGTGGTGCGCACCGTGATCACCTTGGTGGCGTCGCTGCTTTGCACGGTGGCTATCGCGTTGCCTGCGTAGATGGGCCGCTCGAAAGTGTCGGGGCTCTCCACTTTGGTGATGTCGGAAATTTGGGCGACATCCAGCTTGGCGGCGACACGCGGCGCCACATTCTTACCAGAGGCGGTCGCCGGAAACAGGATATGGCTGTAGCCACTGGCGATGGCCAACACCTGCGCGGCAACGTTTTCAGCCAAGCCGTGGGCCAGACCAGGCGCGTCGGCATGCAGCACTTTGCTGACGCCAGCGATCTGCGCCGCGGCCGCCGCAGCAGCGGCGGAGCCGGCACCCGCCACCAGCACATGCACATCGCCACCGCAAGCAGCGGCGGCGGTGACGGTGTTGAGGGTCGCGCCCTTGACGGAGGCGTTGTCGTGTTCGGCAATAACGAGTGCGGTCATGTCAGATTACCTTCGCTTCATTTTTCAGTTTGGTGACCAACGCGGCCACGTCGCTCACTTTGATGCCAGCGCTGCGCTTGGGTGGCTCGGTGACCTTGAGGGTCTTGAGCCGGGGCGCCACGTCCACGCCGAGGTCTTCGGGCTTGACGGTTTCCAGCGGCTTCTTCTTGGCCTTCATGATGTTGGGCAGGGTCACGTAGCGCGGCTCATTGAGGCGCAAGTCGGTGGTGACCACGGCAGGCAAGCTGACCGACAAGGTTTCCAGGCCGCCATCCACCTCGCGGGTGACCGAGGCTTTGCCATCCGCAATGTCCACCTTGCTGGCGAACGTTGCCTGAGGCAAACCCGCCAAAGCCGCCAACATCTGACCGGTTTGGTTGCAATCGTCGTCGATCGCTTGCTTGCCAAGGATCACCAAGCTGGGTTGCTCTTTGTCCACCAGCGCCTTGAGCAGCTTGGCCACCGCCAGGGGCTGCAAGTCCTCGCTGGTTTCCACCAAAATCCCGCGATCGGCACCGATGGCCATGGCGGTTCGCAAGGTCTCTTGGCACTGGGCCACACCGCAAGACACCGCGATCACCTCGCTGACCACGCCCTTTTCTTTCAAGCGCACCGCCTCTTCCACGGCGATTTCGTCGAATGGGTTCATGCTCATCTTGACGTTGGCGATGTCCACGCCCGAATTGTCCGATTTCACACGGACCTTCACGTTGTAATCCACCACGCGTTTGACTGCGACCAAGACCTTCATTGAGGAGGCTCCAGTTGTTGTTGATTCGTAAGGAACGGAACGCCGCATTCTATCGCCAGCGTGGTGCTTGGCGGGCTGCCAGCCCCCACTGACACAGCGCTGACCGCACGCATGCTAAAAAAGCACGACCGTTCTTTTTATTATAACGACCGCTGGTGGCTATGGGCTCAATGCCCCTGCGTCTGACCCGGAGTCAGTCGACCAGCGCCGCAGTGTCCGAAGGGTCGCGTGGCGTCGCGGTCGGACCGGCTTTCAAATGCACCACCCTCTGGGGGTAGGGGATGTCCACGTTGGCAGCGCGCAAGCCGTTCAAGACCTGGATCAAGATGTCCGAGCGGACGTTGGACTGCCCATTTTGTGGATCGGCGATCCAGAACCACAGCGTGAATTCGAGTCCATCGGCGCCGAAAGCCGACAGGTGTGCCGAGGGCGCGGGGTCTCTCAAGACGCGTGGCGCGGCCAGGGCGCTGTCTCTCAATATCGCCTGCACAGTGGGAACGTCGCTGTCGTAACCGACGGCCACGGCGGTTGACAACAGCACCCGCGAATCGGCGAGCGACAAATTCTCCACCCGCTCGGTGATGAGCTTTTCGTTCGGAACAATGGCCTCTCTGCCGCTGGATGAGCGGATGAGCGTGTAACGGGTCTTGATGTCGCTCACCACGCCTTCAAAACCGTCCACCTTCACGGTGTCGCCAATGCGCAAAGAGCGCTCCAGCAAGATCACAAAACCACTGACGTAATTGGCAGCCAGTTTTTGCAAGCCAAAGCCCAGGCCAACGCCCAACGCGCCGCCGAGCACCGACAGCGCGGTCAGGTCCACACCAATGGCAGACAACACGAACAGGAAGCCAACCAACAACAACAGCGACCGGGTCACATTGCTGGCCACTTTGCGCATGGACAGATCGCTCACGTGGCTGCGCAACAGCCTGGACTCGATCGCGCCGGAAATCCACAACACCACCACCAACACCACGCTGCTGGAGACAACGCCTTCTAACATGGTGCGCAGCGACACTTTGGTTTTTCCGAACGCCAGGGTGATGGTGTCCAACTCGGCCAGCAAAGAGGGCAGCAGGCCAACGATCCACAGCACGGCGCCAATCCAGGCCACCCATGAAACAAAGCGCTCCACCAGGCGGACCCAGCCCGAGTTGGGGAACACCCCTTTGAGCACCAGCGCCACGAGGCGAATGACCGCCAACGACACAAACACCGGTACAGCCACGCGCAACAGGGCCACGGGCTGGTACTGAGCCACAGCCAATTTGGCCATGTAGACCAGCGCCAAAGCCAGCAGCGGAAACAAAAAGCCGTCGAGCGTGTAACGACCGAACCACACCGAGGATTTGGACTGCCCCCGCCTCAAAAGGTGACACACCACCCAAGCCGTCAGCATGGACGCGGCCAGCGCCGCCAGCTCCAACCAAATGCGGGTATTGGTGAGGTCGTCCAGCAGATGTTGCAGCTCGGTCATGCGCCGTCTCCGCTCGCCGCGCGCCAGCGGGGCAGCCGTTTTTCGGTAAAGGCCAAAATGCCTTCTTGCGCGGAGGCATCCATCAAGTTCACGGCCATGGTTTGGCCCGCCAACTGGTAGGCGGCGGCCAGACCCATTTCGCGTTGTTGATAAAACAAGGCTTTGCCCATGGCCACGGCCACGCGCGGCTTGCGCAGAATACTGGTTACCAGTTGCTCCACCACAGCATCCAGCTGATCGGGCGGGCAGACGCGGTTGACCAAACCGCGCTCTCGGGCCTCGTCTGGCCCTATGAAGTCGCCCGTGAGCAGCATTTCCATCGCCTGCTTGGCGCCAACATTGCGCGACAACGGCACGCTCGGCGTTGCGCAAAAGAGGCCATGGTTGACGCCACTGACTGCGAAGCTCGCACCGGTCGAAGCCACAGCCAAGTCGCACTGGGCCACCAACTGACAACCGGCAGCGGTGGCCATGCCTTGCACCCGCGCGATCACCGGGACCGGCAATTGTTGCAACGACAGCATCATGCGGCTGCAATGGGCGAACAGACGCTGGTAATAGGCCAGCTCGGGCTGGGCCACCATCTCTTTGAGGTTGTGGCCAGGGCAAAACGCCTTGCCCTTGGCGGCCAACACGACCACCCGAAGGGCCGGGTCGCGGGCGGCGGCATCCAGTTCGGTCTGCAGTGCAGTGAGCATTTCTTCGCCCAGCGCGTTGAACTGGTGGGGTCGGTTCAAGGTCAGCGTCAGCACGCCTCGTGCGTCACGCTGCGCCAGAACAGGGGGGGTGGTCTCGGCAGGGTGCATTGAAATTGATGGGGTCAAACGCCGGCCAGCACCCGCAGGTGGGCTTCCACACTGCGGCCCAGCGCGCTCAAGTTGTAGCCGCCTTCCAGCGCGCTGACGATGCGCCCTTTGGCGTGTCGCTGAGCCACGTCTTTGATGCGCTGCGTGATCCAGGCATAGTCTTGTTCGGTCAGACCCAACTGACCCAGGTCGTCTTCGCGGTGGGCGTCGAAACCGGCACTGATGAAGACCATTTGCGGCTTGAAGGCGTTGAGCCGCGGCATCCAGGCCAGGTCGATCAGTTCCCTGACCTCCATGCCCCGGGTGTAGGCGGGCACCGGCAGGTTCACCAAGTTGCTGGCAGAAGGTTGGTCGCCGCTGTGCGGATAAAAAGGGTGCTGGAAAAAGCTCACCATCAAAATGCGGTGGTCCCCAGCAACAATGTCTTCGGTGCCGTTTCCGTGGTGGACATCAAAGTCGACAATGGCCACGCGGTCCAAGCCGTGCCGTTCGAGGGCGTACTTGGCCGCCACGGCGACGTTGTTGAAAAAGCAGAACCCCATCGCATGGTCGTGGCCGGCGTGGTGGCCCGGTGGCCGCACTGCACAAAACGCGTTTTCAAGCTCGCCTGCGATCACTGCGTCGGTCGCGGCCAAGGTCGCACCGGCAGCGGCGAGTGCGGCACTCCAGGTGTGCACGTTCATGGCGGTGTCGGGGTCGAGGTGGGTGAGCGCGGGTCCGCCGGAGCGTTGGTCGTCGCACAGCTGGTCGCTCAATCCTCTGAGAGACGCCACGTGCATTCGGTCGTGGGCCAGCTCCAGGTCGGCCAGCGGGGCAGGCGGTGCCTCACGCCGGTCAAGCGCGTCCCGCACGCCCGAAGCCAGCAGCCGGTCTTCGATCGCGTGCAGGCGTCCTGGGCATTCGGGGTGCCCAGCACCCATGTCGTGCTTCAGGCAATCGCTGTGTGTGAAGTAGCCCGTCGCGCCCATGTCGTGTGTGATTGCGGTATCTTCAAGCGATGAACGCCGATTCAATGTCCAACATGGACATTCGCCCCAAACTTAATCAGTTACTTGCCCAGCTTAACACGGTCATTGTGGGCAAACAGTCGCAGGTACAAGACTGCGTGGCCTGTTTGCTGGCCGGGGGCCACCTGCTGATCGAGGACGTCCCCGGGGTGGGAAAAACCACCCTCGCCCACGCGCTGGCCCGCACCTTCGGCCTGGACTTCTCCCGCGTGCAGTTCACCGCCGATCTGATGCCCAGCGACCTGTCTGGCGTGTCGGTGTACGAACGCGGCCGAGAGGGCTTCGTGTTCCACCCGGGGCCACTGTTCACACAGGTGCTGCTGGCCGACGAAATCAACCGTGCCAGCCCCAAGACGCAAAGCGCGCTGCTGGAAGCCATGGAGGAAAAGCAGGTCACGGTCGAGGGCGCGACTCGCCCGTTGCCCACACCGTTTTTCGTCATCGCGACGCAGAATCCCCAGGACCAACTGGGCACCTTCGCGTTGCCGGAGTCCCAGTTGGACCGGTTCTTGATGCGCATCTCCTTGGGCTACCCCGACCGCGCGGCCGAACGGGTCCTTCTGACAGGAAGCGACCGCCGTGACCTGGCCGACACACTGCCCGCCGCGCTCACGTTGCCCGAGTTGGTGGCCCTGCAAGGCCAAGTGCTGGCGGTACACACCGCCGAAGCTCTGCTCAACTACGTGCAAGACCTGATCGCCGCCACCCGGAATGGGCGCTGGTTTTTGCAAGGGCTGTCGCCTCGGGCGGGCATCGCCTTGGTGCGCGCGGCCAAGGCGCAAGCGCTGCTCAACGGCCGCGACTACGTGGCCCCAGACGATGTGCAGTCGGTGTTGCCGCAAACCGTGGCCCACCGCCTGGTGCCGGTGAGCGACGCTGGACGCGGTTCGGTGGAACAGGTCCGCGCGATGCTCGACGCCGTCCCACTGCCCTGAGGCCATGCCTGTCGCGACCCTGCCGACCGTCACCGCCGCCCGCCGCCGCGTTCAACGCTGGTGGCTGGCCCGGTTGCCGCTTTCAGACACCACCACCCTCACCCAGCGGAACGTCTACATCATGCCCACCCGCCCTGGGTTGATGCTGGCGGCCACCCTGCTGGTGCTGCTGCTGGCGTCCATCAACTACCAGCTCAACCTGGGCTACCTGCTCACTTTTCTGCTGGCGGGCAATGCGCTGGTGGGCATGCACGTCTGCCACGGCACCCTGCGCGGGCTGACACTCACCCTGATCCCCCCTGAACCGGTGTTCGCCCGGTCGCGCGCCACCTTGTCCGTGCAACTGCACAACGCCAAACGCTCGACCCGCCACGCCGTGGCGCTCAGCGTGACCGACACCGGCCGGTGGGGCTGGACCGATGTGCCGGGCGAAGGCAGCGCCATGGTACAAGTCGCTTTCGAACCGCAGCGGCGGGGCCAGCACAAGCTGCCGACCCTGACCGCGGAAACCCGCTACCCGATGGGCACGTTCCGGGCCTGGACGGTCTGGAGTCCAGCCGCGCCGCTGCTTGTGTACCCCGCTCCAGAAGCTCATCCACCGCCACTGCCACAGGGGGAACCCCGCGCCGGGGGCACCGGCCTCGCCCACGCACCGGGTTTGGGAGAGTACGACGGCGTCCGTGCCTACCGCCGCGGTGATCCACTGAAGCTGGTGGTCTGGAAGAAGGCCGCAAAAACGCTGGAGACCGGAGGGGGTGCCCTGGTCAGCCGCGACACCCAGACGCCCCAACGCCACGCGCTGTGGCTGGACCATGCCCAAGCCGGGGGGGCAGACCTTGAGCAGCGCCTTTCACGTTTGTGCGCCTGGGTGATCCAAGCCGAAGCGCGCGGGTTGGACTACGGGCTCAGGCTGCCCAACCTGCAACTGCCACCCCATCAGGGACTGGCCCACCAACGGCGCTGCCTGGAAGCCCTGGCGTTGTGCTGACCCCCCTGACCACGGCGCAGCACGCGCGACACGCTCCATTCGCATGCGGGACCCCCCATGGCGCGCACACCGCGGCTGAAGCTGGCGGTCACCTGGCGCGACGGAGGGGCGCGGCGTGATGGCTGCCCTGCGCCGCACGCTGTACGCCCTTCCCCGGGACAGCCGCGACACCTTGTTTCTGCTGTTGGTGGTGGCCTGGGTCGTGCTGCCCCAGGCCCGCAACCTGCCGCTGTGGTGCGTGTTGCTCGCCGCAGGAGTGCTGCTGTGGCGCGGTGTGCTCGCGCTGCAAAACCGCCCGCTGCCCAACGCCTGGTGGCTGGGCGCGCTGCTGGCCTTGACCGTGGCAGCGACCTTCTACACCCACCGGACTCTGCTGGGCCGAGACGCGGGAGTGACGCTCACGGTGGTGTTGTTGGCCTTGAAAACCCTTGAACTGCGGGCGCGGCGGGACGCCTTCGTGGTGTTTTTCCTTGGGTTCTTCACCATGCTCACCAACTTCTTTTTCTCGCAGTCGCTGCTCACCGCTGCCGCGATGTTGGTGGCGTTGCTCGGGCTGTTGACGGCACTGGTCAACGCGCACATGCCCGTGGGTCGGCCCTCGCTGTGGGGCGCAGCACGCACCGCAGGTGGCATGGCGCTGCTGGGCGCACCCATCATGGCGGTGATGTTTTTGCTGTTCCCGCGCATGGCGCCGCTGTGGGGCATCCCCAGCGACGGCTTGTCTGGGCGAAGTGGCCTGTCGGCCAACATGCAAATCGGCAACATCGCCAGACTGGCGCTGGACGACAGCATCGCGATGCGCATCCGCTTCGACGGCCCGGTGCCGCCGCAGAACCAGCTCTACTTTCGCGGCCCGGTGCTCTCCACCTTCGACGGGCACGAATGGCGTCCGCTGCAGTCGTCTTTTCTCCCCCGCTTCCAGACCCCGGCTGCGCTCCAGACCCAGGGCGAGCTGGTGCGCTACGAGGTGACGCTGGAGCCCAACAACCGCCCATGGGTGTTCGTGTTGGAGGCCACAGGCCAGGCACCGGTCGTTCCAGGCCACGAACTGAAAATGACCGCCGACCTGCAGTGGCTGTCCACCCGCCCCATCACTGACCTGGTGCGTTACCGCGCCGAAAGCCACCCCCGCTTCCGCCATGGCCCCGAGCGCCAGGCGGTGCAATTGCAGGACTACATCGACCTGCCTGCTGGCTTCAACCCGCGCACCTTGGCATTGGCCGCTGAATTACGCCGCGAACCGCGCTTCGCCACCGCCGGGGCGGCAGAGCTCGCTGATGCGGCGCTGGAACGGCTGCGCACCGGCGGATACACCTACACGCTGGAACCTGGTCTGTACGGCGAACACACAGCCGACGAGTTCTGGTTCGACCGCAAAGAGGGCTTTTGCGAACACATCGCATCGGCCTTTGTTGTGCTGATGCGGGCGCTGGATGTGCCCGCTCGGGTGGTCACCGGCTACCAGGGCGGTGAACGCAACACCGTCGATGGGTATTGGACCGTTCGGCAGAGCGACGCCCACGCCTGGGCCGAGGTCTGGCAAGACGGTCTGGGCTGGTTACGGGTCGACCCCACCAGCGCCGTATCGCCCGGCCGCACCGGCAGTTTCCAGCGGCTCCAGGCGCCACAAGGCGCGCTCGCCACCGCCTTCAGTGGGGCCTTCACCGCCCTCAGCCCCAACCTGCTCGCCAGCCTGCGGGCCCGCTGGGAAGCACTCAACAACGGCTGGAACCAGTGGGTGTTGAACTACACCCAAAGCCGCCAGTTCGACTTGCTCAAGCAGCTCGGCTTTGCCTCGCCCAGCTGGCAAAACCTCGCCCATCTGCTGATCGGTGTGGTGGTCACCGCCAGCCTGTTGGGTGCGGGCTGGACACTGTGGGACCGCAGCCAGCACGACCCGTGGTTGCGCTTGCTGGCGCGTTGCCGCAGGCGCCTGCGCCGCGCTGGACTGGCCTTGCCCAGCGCCTGCCCGCCCCGAGACATGGCCGCACAGGTGCGTCAACGGTTCGGCGCCGATGGCGACGCGCTGGCCGACTGGCTGTTGCGACTCGAAGCCCAGCGCTACGCGCCTGGCAGACACCCCCCCTTGGCCCCACTGCGGCGACAATTCAAGCGCTTGCCCTGGCCCACCCTAAAGCCCTGAATGACCCGAGCCCACCCCCCCCGGTCCATGCCTCTGACGCGACTGTTGCAGACGACATTTGCTGTATTTTTGATAGCAATCTCACTAATTCCCACGTGGGCTAGCGCCGAAAAAACGATCCACAGAGCATCTGAAGGGGCCAGCCTGGCCCAATCCCCACAGAAAACCCGCCAAACGACCGAACCAACAGCCACCGCCACAGGGGCCAGAACGAACGCTCCACTGCGCGCAGCGAAGGACCGGCCACCTCGCCGCGCCAAGGCGCACACCGCGTCGCCCCGCCCGGCTCGCAAGACGGCCGCCCGAGCCGCCAACCATCTGAGCGCCGCCAGCGCCAAAGGCCAGGCCCCTGCCAAAGCCAACGCGGTCGAAAAAGCCCGCAAGGCCAAGCAGGGCTTGAACACCAACACGGCGGCAGCCTCTGCAGCGGGGTCGACCGCTGTCGCCATCACCACCTCCTTCGCCACGGACACCGCCCGCCCCGGCCCGCTGTTGGCGATCAAAACCAGCGCCCGCATGCCGAGGCAGGAGACCGGACCCGCCTACGCCACCCGCGCCGACGCCATGCGCTTTGCAGACGACGTGGCCGACCGACGCGGGCTGGACCGCGCTTGGGTGCGCCAGGCCATCGGCCAAGCGAACCTGTTGCCGGTCGTGGTCCGTCTGATGGCCCCTTCACCGGCCGGCACACCCAAAAACTGGCGCGCCTACCGTGGCCGCTTCATCGACGCGTACCGAATCAACGCGGGCACCGCTTTTTGGGAAGTGAACCAACCCTGGTTGGAAAAAGCCGAGCGGGAGTTCGGCGTTCCCGCTGAAATCATTGTTGGCATCGTCGGCGTGGAGACCATCTACGGGCAACAAACCGGCCACTTCCGGGTGATGGACGCGCTGACCACGCTGGCGTTCGACTTTCCGGCCAGCCACCCGCGCGCGACCGAACGCACCGCATATTTTCGCGGCGAGCTGGAACAGGCGCTGAGCCTGGCCCACCGCAGTGGACTGGACCCACTGTCGCTAAAAGGCAGCTACGCTGGTGCCATGGGGTGGCCGCAGTTCATGCCCTCCAGCTGGCAGCAGCACGCGATCGACTACGACCGCGACGGCAAGGTGGACTTGTTCGACAGCCAGGCCGATGTGATTGGATCGGTGGCGAATTACTTCAAAGCCTACGGTTGGGAGCGCGGCCTGCCCACCCACTACCCGGTCAACTTGGACACCACCCGGCTGGACAAAGACGCGCTGCTGGCGCCCGACATCTTGCCCACCTTCAGCGTGGCCAGCTTCACCGCCAAGGGCGGCGTGCTGGACTTTCCCGGCCTGGGACACTCAGGTCTGCTGGCCCTGGTGGAGCTGCAAAACGGTGCCGATGTGCCCAGCTACGTCGCCGGGACGCAGAATTTCTACGTCATCACCCGCTACAACCAAAGCAGCTACTACGCGATGGCGGTGATTGAACTCGGCCGCGAAGTGAAGGCGGCCATGAACCGCTGAGGTCCCCGACGCCGCAGCGCGGCAGTCCATTGGGACCGGTCAACACCGCACCCCCTCGCCGGTGAGCCGTTCCCTCAGCCCCGGACCCAGTCTGGCAGACGATGGCCCCAAGGCTGGGCGGTCTCCAACTGGTGCGCCAAGCGCAGCAATCGCTCTTCGCCGCCGTGCGGCGCAATGAACTGCGAGCCGATTGGCAGGCCGTCGGGCGTCCGGTGCAACGGCACCGACATCGCAGGTGTCCCGGTCAGGTTAGCGAGTTGGGTGAACGGCACAAACGCCAGGTTGTCGCGCGCAATCTGTTGCACCACGCCGTCCAGCCAGCCGCGCCGCGCCAGCAGCCCGACCAGACCGGTGCGGTCCAACAGGTCGAGTGTGGCGATCTGCCACCCCGGCAGGTCGCCCGCACCATGCAGCGGCGCGGGCGCTGCCACGGTGGGCGTGAGGTAGAGGTCATACCGCTGGTGGAAACGGCCCAACGCCCGGGCGTAGACGTTCCACTGCGCCAAGGCGTTCACAAAGCGGCCCGACGACAAGGCCTCGCCCAGAGTGGACAACAAGCGCGTCATGGGCTCAAAGTCCGCCCGTACAGCGCCCGCCAGACGCGCCCGCAGCACGGTGGCGTTCACATGCCCCATGTACATGGTCAGGTAACTCACAGCCAGCGCATGCCCGTCGATGTCGGGGGCTGCTTCTTCCACGCTGTGGCCGAGGGACGCGAGGCAGCGAGCGGTGTGAGCGACGGCCGCCTGGGCCTCCGGGTGCACAGGGGTGCCAATCGGCGACGCGGTGGCGAAACCGATCCGCAGCCGCTCGGTCGGCACGGCCAGGGCCGCCTCGAAGCGGCGCACCGGAAGCGGAATCTGAAACGGATCGCCCGGGGCGGGGCCATGGATTACGTCCAGCGCGCGGGCGGCGTCTCGAACACTGCGGCCCAACACGCCTTCGCTGGATGCGCCGCTCCAAACCTCCCCGAACCCAGGGCCACTGGAAACCCGACCCCGTGACGGCCGCAGCCCGAACAAACCGCAATGGCTCGCTGGGATGCGTATGGAGCCGCCACCGTCGCTGGCACCCGCCATCGGGACCACCCCGCTGGCCACCGCCGCCGCCGCGCCGCCGCTGGAGCCGCCAGGCGTACGGGTCAGGTCCCACGGGTTGCTGGCACGGCCCCACAGGCGCGAGTCGGTGGCGGCTTTGAGCATCAGCTCGGGCACATTCGTTTTGCCAAATGGCACCAGACCCGCGTCCACCCAGCGCTGTACCACCTCGGAATGCGCCGTCTGCGCATGGCGCACCAGCGCACGCGACCCGTTGCTGGTGGGTAGCCCCGCGACGTGCTGGCCACCGTCCTTCAGCAAAAATGGCACCCCTGCGAACGGACCCAGTGGCGCACCGGGCTCAGGCCCAGCCAGGTCCGGTTGCCATTGCCGAACGATGGCATTCGTCCTGTCGTTGGTCTTTTTCGCCTGGGCCAAAGCACAGTCCAGCAAGGCCTGTGGCGTCACGTCGCCGCTGTGTACCAGGGTCGCCAGCCCCACCGCGTCGTACTGCAGGTATTCATCCAATCGCATCGCTCGTCCTTTTCATCACCACGGGCCCAGCCAGGGCACACATGTGAAAAGGGCCACGCCTGTGACGTGGCCCTTGCTGCCATCGGCGCTGAGGGCACACACGGGTGCCCAGGGCGGTGTCAGCCCAGTTTGCTGGCCACCCAGCCCGCGACCGACGCCAGCGCCGCTGACAAGCCTGCGGGTTGGGTCCCGCCCGCCATGGCCAAGTCGGCCTTACCGCCGCCTTTGCCGCCCACCTGCTGGGCCACAAAGTT
>JAIXXF010000008.1 GCA_027490925.1 Comamonadaceae bacterium | reverse complement strand
GTGTGGCTTGCCGGTGTCTGGAGTGACCGAAGTTGTGTACATGTGTCCATCGAAAACTTGTGGACACAAGCATCCTCGTTCAGGCACGTCAGTTCAAGGTGACTTGGCCGGACGCATACGTTCATCGGCGAGGGAGACAATGCGCTGATCGTTGGCAAGCCTGGCACTGGCAAGAGCCATGTGGCCAAGGCGGTGGCCTACCAGGCCACGCTGCAGGGCTACGACGTGCGTTACGTGGAGGCCGACACCGAGTTCGCCCACTACGGTCTGGCCAGCGCCCAGGAGCAGGCCGAACAGCTCAAGGCCTGGATTGCGCCGGACTTGCTGGTGCTGGACGATCTGTTCTTGGCCAGGCGCATTGCCGAGGCCGGTGCCGAGCTCTTGCAGGCCATCGTCCATCAACGCTACAAGCTGCGCCGCGCCATCGTCATCACATCGAACCGGGTGGTTCAGGACTGGGGCAAATACCTGGGTGACGCCACCATGGCCACCACCATCTTGGACCGCCTGATGCACCGCTGCGCGATGCTGGAGTTCGAGGGTAAAAGCTACCGTTTGAAGGAGGCCGCCTCACGCATCGCCGTCACGCCCGTATGGTCACCATCGGACTGTCCTGCCTGGAGCAGTTTGACCGGCCATAAGTGGGGCAGTTTTTGGGGCGGCCATCGAGGATTTGACGAAATGGTAAAGGTTCGGGGCGAACCGCTGTCCATTCGTCTGGACAACGGCCCGAAATTCATTGCCCATGCTCTGGCCGAATGGACTCAATCCAAGGGCGTTGCCCTCAGCCACATCCAACCTAGAACGCCCACGCAGAACGCTTATGTCGAACGACCCAACAAGACCTACTGAACCGAGGTGCTGTGCTGCTACGTCTTCAACTCGCTCTAGGAGGTCAAGAAAATGACCGAAGACTGGCTGCACCGATGCAACTACCGCCTACCCCATGAGTCGTTGAGCAGCATCCCGCCGGCCGAGTACCGTATGAAACAATTCCCAAACCTCTTCTTCTGACTGACTCAGGAATTTGAGGGAGATTCAACTACCAGTAACGTAATACACCGTTAAATATCAATGCATTAGTTCGTTTATTTCTATGATAAGTAATTCCAACGTGAAGATCCTGCTCATCATAAAGTCTGAATAATAAATTACTCGCAGCAGTGGGATCTTCATAACCGCCCGCCTGCCCACCGTGCCCCCCCATATAGATGGGGATATTTTTCTTAGGTGAATCTACTAAACCAGTCAGATCACTAAATACCTCCTCAAAAAGATGAAAATTGCTCTCATCATGTCCAGATCTTAGGCAATAAGGGTGAGAATACATGGCGCCAGCAGGAATCCAGGTAATGGTAGAACCATTCTTCATCTCAATCGGCCCGTCTGGAAATGTAACCCATGAGTCACCGTCTCCATTACAAATACTCGACTCCCATGGCCTATGCTCTGGTATATCACAATAATTACAGTCGAAGATTTCAGTCTTTGGAATTACTCGCACAGAAAATAGCGAGGGATTAGCTATTACATTTAATGATTCCAAACTCTCATCGACTCTTGCCCACATTTGCAAAAGCCCATCACCTAAATTTTCATCCATTCGGTTGCTTGCAGCTTCAAGATCAATCTGTACTATGGGCTGCATTGGAAGCCCGTTACCATCAGTTTTAGGCCATGGGTATCTTGAGTTAGTAAAAAAAACACCCCCAAGAAGATCTTTATTCCTTAAATGCAAATCAGTTATAGTCTGTTTTGTAAAGATTGGCTTAAAATATTTACGACATGTTGACGCATACTCATCTAGCCAACCCTTAATTAGTGAATAATTTTCATTATTCTGATCAAGTGATAACCCATACGCTATCAAATCATTATTGCTCATAATATTAAATTAGTTTAATTATTGTAAAAAGGCTATATTTGATTAACACTCGATACGAGGAAATCACTTTTTAGGCGACCATTAATAAGAAATTAAATAGACTCTATTCGACACCAAGAGCTTTAAAAACAGCATCTATCGGATCCGAATAAAAGCTTGTTTGAAACTTCGCAAACAGCTCACCAGGAACGGTCGGGATATCGATAACGCTAGACATGGGCAAAAGGATCCGCTTCGCGCCAGCGTCAAAAGCAACCTGCATGCACTCAGCCAAATTGGTAACTTGGACCACGGTGCCGCCCAGGCTCATATCACCCAAGACAGCCAGTTGCGACTGCACTGGCTTTCCGAGCGCAGAAGAGCAAAGGGCAATAAAACTGGCCAGAGTTAAAGTCTGTGGTGTACCGCTGTTCTGCAGCTCAACCAGATGGGTATGAAAATCGCGCTCACCGAGCTTGATGGACGCACTCACGCGGGACGAGTTGGCCTTGAAGAAGTCAAAAGCTATTTTCACGGCCTCTTTGGGCGCAGCTCCTGAGACGTTGACCTTGCCACCGCCAGGAATGGACTGAATCTCCAGCCGGTAAATGCCTGGCATTTCTGCAGACCCCATGCTGATCGCATGGAGCGTTCCAGGCTGCAATCGTCCCTCAGGCACCAGTGCCCCACCCGATTGCTCAGGAACCGTCACGAACCGCTCAGATGCGTCTTCCAGGTCGATGTAGCTGAAATGGACGTCATAGAACTCCATGCCGCCAATTTTCTTGAGCTGCTCTTTCACCCGTCTGCGGGCCTCCAAGGCGTACTCAAGGCACTTACGGACAGTTTCCTTTGAATACTCACCGTGTGGGCTGACCAGCTTCAACAATCCCGAAGTGGTGCGGCGAACGGCGATGGTGTCGCGCTGGTTAAGGTTGTTTCCAAGCCGAAACCACTTGTCTATGGCATCGGCAAAACTGTGTTTGCGCATCTCGCGCAGGTACTCTGCAAGGTAGTCAACAATCAACCCGTATTGGTTGGTGAAGAACTCAGGTCGCATCTTTGGAATTTCCCAGCCAGGCACGTAGGCATGGAATCGGTCAAAAAACGCCGAATCGATCATGGCTTCGGGGAACGGTGCCAACAGATGGGACGTCTTGACCAGCGACTCAACGCTCTGGTTGATATTGCCCACAAACACCATCGCAGCACTGGCGTTGATCGACTCTCTGCCCCTGCTGAACGACCCCGAAGCCATGTAGTCCTTCATGATCTGCACACCGTCGTGGTCTTTGAAGTTGATGCCCGCAACCTCGTCAAACGCCACTACATCCCACAAGCCAACCAGTCCAACCTTCCGGGCGCCCATGTTGTAAAACAGGTTGGCAACTGTGGTTTGGCCGCCAGAAACCAGAATGCTGTTGGGACTGATCTCTTTGTAGATGTGGCTCTTACCGGTACCGCGAGGCCCAAGCTCGCAAAAGTTGTAGTTGTTTTCGACCAAGGGGACCATTCGGGCGAGCAGATGCCACTTCGCACGCTCCTTGAAGTTGCCTGGCTCCATGCCGGTCGAACGTATGAGCGCATCTATCCATTGCTCGTCAGTGAATGCACGCCGGCCGTCGAACAAGGCCTGCATGTCCATGTTGGGCATTTGGATCGGCTTGAGCTCAGTGACGGTGAACGGAGAGCCTCTTTGGTCTTCCTCGAACTCGTATTTGAGGGTGACGATGCACCATATACCCCCCACCAACAGTTTCTCGAACTGACGGACATAAGCATCTGAAATTTCAGCGTTCTTCACGCCAAGGTTCGCCAGCAGTGCCTCGTAGACGTCACGTTTTTCGTTGAGTTTGACCGTGACTTTGTCAATCACCTTGTAGGTGCCGCTCTCGCGGACCTTGGACTTGACTTTTTCAGCCTCGTCTGGGCGAACATAGTTCTCAGACAGAATGCGTTTGACGTTCTTCAACCCGTTCTGGATCACCACTTCGTCATTGCTGGCGCAATACATGCCCAGCAGGTATTCAAGAACGTAGACAGGTACGTTTGCGCCCTCCTTGATCAGCTTGGTCAAGTCTTTTCGGACAACCTTGCCCGCAAAGTGCGTGTTGAGAAGATCATCGAGACTGGCTGAGACCAAAGTCTCAGCAGTCAGGTCGGGGGATGTCGTGAGGTCCATGGTCAAAAATCGTTTCCAAAGGCCAAGTCAATCTTGATGGGTAGTCTGAGAATTTCAGCCTTGGAGACTGCATCCCGCATTACAAGGTCGTGTCGCTTTTGCGGATCATGCGCACCGGTCAATACCGTCAACAGCACTGAGCGCTTGCGCTCATCCAAAAGCTGCGAGGTACTGTCGAAAGTCAGCGACTGCTCGTCGCTCACCAAGCGATCTCCATCGCGCAGCGACACCACCACATTGCGTGCCAGAACGCGGTCTGACACTGCATCGGTCTGAATGAACTCAAAGCGCTGGGTGTTGGTCACCACCTTGTTCACAGCACCCAGAAGGCTGACACTCACCAGCTTGCTTTTTGCACTTTCCGCGTCGGTCACTCGAACAGTGATCAATGGAACCACCACCTCCTGGGGCATGGCGCTGCCATGAACAAATCGGGCGCCTCCGGCAAAGTGAAAACGGCTAGCGCCCTTGGGTACCCAAAAATCCAAACTTCCATCAGGGGTGGTACCCGCAGTGATAGCCGTGTTACCACTCCAAGCTTTAGGGCTCTTACCAAGGTCACGACCGATCAGGTAGCGTTTTTTTGCTTTGAGTGTGCCAACCGGCTTCTCCTCCAAAGCGGACTTGTCAGCTGCGTCCAAAGCAGACTCTTGGTACATAAAGCCGTGGTCGGCGGTTACAACCACGTTAGACCCATTCAAGGTGTTGACGATGAATCCGAGTACGCCAGACAGCTCCTGTACGGTTTGCGCCGCCGCTTCAAACGTTTTGGTCTCGGAAGCTTGCTTGTCCCCAATCATGTCAATTCGGTCGTGATACACGTACACAAGCCGCTGGTTACGAACGAGCTCACGCCCCTTCTCCTTGCCTAGCGCCATCAAGTCTTCTGCCTTGATTGCCATGCCTCCAAACTGCATGAGGTGTTCGTTACGTTGCTCAAGCGTGGCCACCGAATGGCCATCTACCAATACATCCAGGTTTGCGCCCACCTTATAAGCCAGTGTTTGATGTGGCAGTAAAGCGGCCATGCCCAGCGCGGTGTAGCTCGGTAATACGCCCAACATCCCTTCGAGACTAGCTTTGAACCTGTTCTTGCTGTTGACCTGCTGCACCAGCTCGTGCGCCACTTCATAGCGCATGGCGTCAGAAATCAGCACAAAAACACGTTTCACACTGCCCTCAAACAAGGGGGCCACATGTCGATTGAAGAAAGCCTGCTGGCTGATAACGTTGGGCAACTTCCATTGATTCAAAAGCCCATCACTGCCCTCAAGCACTTTGGCCCAGGCCATACTCAATTGCGGGATGTACCAACCCGAATAAGCACTCTCGATGGTTTCGCGCAATTCATGAAGAACCGCCCACCCGGTGGGCTCCACCGCATCGGCTGCAGCGTGGAAGTGTCGGTAAAGCTGGTCAAACCGGAAAAGCTCCTCTTTGTACTTGGAGAAAGCAGCATCGGCATTCGAGAAACTGAATCCACCTGCAAAGGACGCCTTCAAACTAAAAAAGTCTGCCGCTGCAGTCAGTGCGTCATAACAGGCTGCTAGAGCCCGTGTGCGTTCATTGGAGCTGGCCAGCAATGGATTGGCCCAGTGGCCATCACGTCGTCGGGCAATCAATGAGCGAACAACATCCATGTTGGCGCCCGCCCCCGAAACGATGCGTTGCTTGAGGTCCTGCACCACGCGCAGTTCCACTTCCTCAAAAGCCATGCACTCGGCCAATTGCTCGGCGGTATAACTGCTCAGCAACTGCGCCAGATTAAATTCCTGCGCTATGGCACAAGCCAGCATGTTGTAGCTGCCATAAAAGGCCAAGTCTGATCTCCATCGTGCAGCAAACACCGAAGCATTGGCCGCAAGGGAACGGTCGGGCAAAACAAAGTGCACGAGCTGAGGCGGTGGCTCACTGTCCAAGTTCCGACACATGTCGGTCACCAGAACGCGTACCAGCAAATCGCGCAGTTTGGGTTCTGCATCGGCATACCCGAATTGCGCCTGCACCAGTGTCCAGAAGGAAGAGTCCAAGTCATTGGCGACGATGTCTTGCCAAGCTTTGACTTGAGCAGCCAGGTCAGCCTCGCCATCCGACACCAGCGAGGCGAACAAGCGCTGCAGCATGGCGAAAAGCTCAGGCTGGTCTGAACGGGTTAGTACGGCCAGCATTTTGCTGTCAAGTTCCGGCGCACCATCCCCTGGCAATACCAAACGTTTGAGCCGCTCCACTCGGTCCTTAGAACGCAGAAACTTAGACCGCAGTTTTAGGTGATGTCGCAAACCCTGGGTGGTCAACCCTAAATCTTCTAAAAGGATAGATGTGGTGTCTGCGCGAAACGACTTGCTGCGCAAACGCAGGTCAAGCAACCAATCGTGTGCAGGCTCCGGCTCTGTCTTGTTGCTATAGATGAGCCACCTCTTGCCTGGTGCTTTTTCGATCTCAATCTTCAGCTGAAGAGTGGGGGTCTCATCTGATCGTACGAGTTGCACTCCGTTGATCTGCAGCTCCTCGATGACTGAGGCGAACTCAGACTCTAAGTCATGCCAGAACACGACAGACTGCTCCTTAAACAGGGCACCTAAACCATCGGATATTCTTTGAATGCTCATTGGGGTGTCTGGTCTCCTGGGACTGCAAGTTGACTCTTTATGGTTAGCGCAAAATCACTAAGCATCTGACTGATTGTCGTCGTAGGAGGCACATCAAACCTGTCCGTGGGATATGAATCAAGTGCATACAGATATGGCGATTTCGCCTCTTTTTCTGTGAGGACGAATAATCTCTGCTCAGCGCTGGTGATGGGCACGTAGAACAGGCGACGCTCTTCGTCTAGAACAGCTTTCGGGGTAACTTCAAACGGGCGAAAAAGGAGATTGTCGGGGTGCACTTTTGGAAACTTCCATTCCGTCGTATCAAGGACAATGACTGTCTAGATTTGGCCTGCCTCTGTTGCTCAATTTCGACCTCTACCGATTCAACTGCGTCAAGTCTGATCCCGGAAAAGGACCGTCCATCTGGCTAGACCGCCGAACAGAATCCATCGGGCAATAGCTCAACCACTTCCCGTAGAGGAAACCAGACCAACCAACATGGCGAACACGCTCACCGATCTTCATTGCACATCAGCGGAAAGGCAAGATAGACGCAAACAGGTCTCGTGTGTCTTCAGGGATGTGGCTTCCGTTGAATTTTTCGAAACGACTTTTCTCTAACGGCACCGCTAGTTCATTGAATTTTTGACGCATCCAAGAGTGTTTTAACTTGATGCTTGGCGAACGAGTCAGTTTGCTGAGACGAAGAATCATTTCCCGTAACTCGATCAAATGGTTATAAAGATCGTCCCACCCATCGTCTAGCTCTCCAGGATTAACTCCGAAATAGTCGATGTAGTACATCCCATCAAGATCCTCTTTGACCAAGTTTTTAACAGTGTGATCCAGATGCCCGTGGTAGTCGACCATACCCAATTTCAATAAATCTCTGGAGAGAATTACTCGTGGGTACATCGCCAGTTTTTCAAGTTCTACTGCCTCTACAAGCGCAGGTCCAAAAACAATGGCGTCATCATGAAACAGTCCCCCAGATGAAATGGCACCTCTGACTGAGATTCCCTGCTGAATCAGTGAAATTTGAAGCAGATAGATTTCATACAGCATGTCAAAGACTGCACCAGGCTCAGCCATGCGGTAGGAAACAACAATAGAATCGGAAAACTGCGTGACCCTCTTCGATGACTTTATCAAAGCACTCACGCCCGACAGCTCAAACGTCATCGCCTCATTGATATCGTTCAATGCGCTATGTATGCGTTGAGCAGTCATCGGCTTGAGCGCCGCCTTACTTATCTTGTCAGAGTCTTTAACAGACTCATCAATCATCGCTTTGAAGCCAAGGATGTCCAAGAACAGGCAGAGTCGATCTTCATAGGCAATCGGGGCCATACTTTTTTTACTCATCACCCGCCCCACCCGTGACCACCTTAACTTCCGCCAGCAAGTCCCCAAACTTCCCATAGTTCACCTTCACCCCATCATCCAGATCCAGGGTGATGCGCATGTCGGCGAAGTGGCGGAGTTGTTCGTCGTAGGTCAGTAACTCGACGTGTTTCTTTTTGAGCTTCTCCACTTCCTTGGTCAGCTTGTTGCGGGCGGCGGTGCTGCTGGCGGCTGCGGCATCTTTTTGCAGCATCTCGATGCGGCTTTGGATCTTTCCGGTGAGGGGCACGACGTATTCGGCGCGCAGGCGGGCGAGTGTGCCCTCGTGGTAGCGGTGCAGATAGACTAGCGCCTGGAAGGCGCCTTGTTTGCCGCTGCTGAACAGCCAGTAGATTGGGCGCTTTTTGTAGGTTTGCAGGTGGTCTTTGAAGAACTTGTTGGCAATGTAGCGGCGGATGGTCTCGTCTGGGGTCTCAGACGCTTTGGTGCCCAGGCTTTCGGCCAGCCAGGCCGTGTTTTCTTCCAGTGTGTCTGGCCCCCAGACGGCGCGCAGGAATTCGCGGATGCGGCTGCAGGCATCGTCGGCAAACCAGAGTTCGTCGGTGATGGGGACGATGCCGTCGGCATCTGCAGGGAAGGTGGCGTATCGGCCTGGCTCGAAGCCGACGTTGCTCGCGTGGGCATAGATCAGGCCAGGCTCGTCGAGGCTGTAGCGACCCATCATGCAGCCGATGGCATAGGAAATCAGGCGTTGACAGTCTTTTTCCCGGTCGGCGCGGGCCAGGGTGATTTGCGATTCGGGGACTTTTGGGGATAGTTCGTTTTGGAGCCCGTAAGCCGAGATGAACAAAGCGTTGTTTTTTTCTTCAAGAAGCTGCATCTTCAACAATGCACTTTTCCTATTCGAATGAAATTGATCCCAAGAGTCTTTTAAGCTATCACCATAAGTTAGCAATTCCAGCCTCTTGAAGTCCCAAGAGGTTTCGTTCATATTCCAGTCAACTTTTGACTCTTGAACTAGGCTCTTAACAATATCGGCCACCTGTTTTGCACAAGGTAAGGCTGTCGCACCAAACGGCAAGGTGGCAATTTGACCAGCCTCATAGTTAATGGTTGGTGACGTGGCTTTTAGTATTGCTTTGGAGACTGTAGAGTTCAAAAAACCCAAGGACACATAAATATCCTCAGATTGCTCAAAGAAAATTGAACAGCCGGCCACGTCGAAGACGAAACCTTCTGGGAAAAACCTGAAAGCAATATCTCCTGAAGAGATCTTGGACCAGCTTACACAAGGCTTGAAGTATTCCGACAGACTTTTAATTGTTCTAGTGGGAGATCCGTAAAGACTTGCGGCGTATCCGATTACTGCCTTTCCATCATCTTTCCACTGGAGAACGTACTCTTGGTTTCCCCACCATTTTCTGAAGTCGCCTCCTTTGTTGTACGGGACCCATGTAGGATTTTCGATCTTGGCATGCTCTCTTGAACGGCAGTCAGCAGAAAAGGTAGATCGATCAATTTCATACCAAAGACGTAGAAATCTATTGTTGTCGCTGGTTGCCATTCCCTGTCGTGTGTCACCAGACTCTTTGAGTCTAGGGAACTTTTCAAACGTCTTTCTTAGGTCATCACTGACCCAATATGCGATGGGCGCACCAGGAATTTTTCTAAAATCATCAGGTTTCGCTGTTCGGTAGCGATCATTTCTTACGGGAAAAATTATTGGGTTACCCAAGTCATTTAGATCCGAACTGTCACAGAACGAAAAACTCCCCGTGTAGTTATTCACTCGTCGGCACATTGCAACTGTTGCAGCTGTTCCAAAGGCAATGCCCATCACTCCATTTCCCATGTGGGCCATGCAAGACAAAGTTCGCTCAAGCAATATCTTTTGTCGCATCACATCGTAAGAGGATAAAAACATCCAACTTTGCATGGTCACCATACTGTTGAACCCAGTGGGTTTGCACCATTCAAAGCCACGTTCAATAAACATGGCAAAGAGGTCAAACTTACTGTCAGAAAAAAATGACTGAGCGAAGTCTTTAAGTTCAGGATTCATCCCCTTACCGCCCATATACGGTGGATTCGCCACCACCGCATCAAACTGCATCGTCAGCACCAACGCCTGCTGCACCAGCGGCAGCAAGTCATCCGCAGCCACACTGGCATACATATCCCCGCTTTGATTGGCCAATGCCAGCACTTCCGGCAACAGCGTCAGATGCGTCTTGAGCGCATAGGGAATCTGGATCAGCGAGCCAAAGGTTTTGGCGTGCTCAAAGGTGTCCACCAGCGCGGTGATGGTGGCGCGTTGCACCTTGAACGGGGCCAAGTGGGTGGCAAGTTCATCCAGGCTCAGGCCTTTGCTCTCTTGCAGGCTCAGCACATTGAGCTTGGGCGGTTGCAGGTTGCCGGCATCATCCGTGGCGATGAACAGGCGGCGGTCGTCGGCGCGGGCTTTCATCAGCAGGGCGAAGCCGGCCATTTGGGCGGCGCGGTCGTCAATGTCCAGGCCGTAGAGGTTCTTTTCCAGGATCAGGCGCGGGATGGCTCTGGGCTGGTAACCACGCTCCAGGTAAATGGCCTTGAGCATGTCATAGGCCACCACCAGAATGTGGCCGCTGCCACAGGCCGGATCCAACACAGTAATGGATTCTGGGTTGAGTGTGTCGCCATCTTCCCGCACGCGGGTCTGGATGAGGGCATCGAGCTGGGCTTGCACTTCGGGCGTTTGCTCGGCGGGGGTGATGTAATACGGCCATTCCTTCGCCAAGGTGCTTCCCGGGTTAGCCATGAGCCAGAGGCGGCCCACGCTGTTTTGCACCAGGTACTGCACGATCCAGTTGGGCGTGAAGAGCTGAGTGGCGGCGGGTATGTCTTCGCTTTTGACGACCTTGCCAATGACCTGGTCCTTTTTCTCACTGATGTAGAACTGGTACAGCCAGCCGATGATTTCGACCTCGGCCCAGTCTTCTTCGGCGATCTCTGCCACCATCTTGGCGATGACTGAATCTGTACGAAGCAGGTTGTCGGGGAGTAGAAGTTCGGTCTCGTCGTCAATGCGCTCGAAGAGGAACGGCATGGTGTTGCTCAGTGCGTTGCACTGGGCAATGAGCAGTAGGCGGTAAAGCTCCCCGTCACGGTTACCGGCCAGCTTCATCTCAATCACCTGCGCTGAGTTCAGACCTGGTAAATGCTTGTTTTCTGCCAAGTCAGCAGCGTGAGCCAAGACATCAGGCAGATTGCCCTCTCGGCTGGAGAGCACACGGTGGCCGTGCTCCAAGTAGTCGTGCAGCTCCATGTAGCGCAACGCCGCAAAGCGGTTGAACCAGGTGTAGGCCACAGCCTCAACAGTGCGGGTAAAGCCTTCACTGCGCATACGTGCGATCAGCTTGGTTCTTTGCCCATCCACTTTGGCAGGCCAGGCCCGGCCACCGATCACCGCCACATCGCCTTGCACTTGACTGGGTAATACGTCCAGTTTCCCTTGCGTCTCCGACAAGCCAAGCAAGTTGGCTCGGGCCGTCACCGCTGCGATGAAGTCTTTTCTGGCTTGCGGCGCATAGGATTTGAGGGTTGCTTTATTCATATTCTTTTGGAGGGTATGTCTTGTGGATCTGTATCGCGGCTCGACTGAGCGCGATCAGTCAGTGCCTTCAATCTCGGCTGCGTCCGTCAGTCTGCGAATCGTCAACTCGCAACGCTGTTCAATGACCTCGACGATTTGCGCAAGAACTGGGTGGCTGTTTCCCTGTAGCTGGACCTCAGTCAGTGTCTTCTGCGCCAGCATCGGTAATCTGCGAGCGATGGCCAAGATGCGCTTGATGGTCTGCGCTGGCGACAAGCCAGTGTCCACCGCGAACTGCTTCCAGTGCCTGGAAAACACCTCTGAAAACTTGTACTTGCTGCCAATCTTCATGGCCATTTTTTCAGAGAACTGGGGATAGATGGCTGTGCACAGCAAGTCATACACGGGGGCAAGCACCGCACCTTGGTCGCTGTAGAGCAACGAAAAGTTTTTCCCGTGCGCGTCGTTGTTGCCAACCAGCGCGTTGAATACAAAGGCGTCCAGCAACTTGAGAATCTGCGGCGCACTCGGGCGTGTGGCTTGTCTCAGCAGTGCAAACGCTTGCGCCGCGCCGGGGCCGCCCTCGTTTTGGTACTTCTCAGTAGACACGATGCCCAGGGCTTGGCAAAAGTCTTCTTGGTGCGCCCGCTGGATTTTTGGCGTGCGTTGCCTGTCGTAGCGTTCAACCAATAAGTAATGCCGATCTTCAACACTGTGGATGCGTGTCTTTGCAACATCCAGCTTCAGGGCCACTGCAAGCGCCATGCAAAAGCCTTCGTTGAAGACACTGCCCTCTGCACTGGCGATGGGTGGTTTCAGGATGTGTGTGCTGGGCGAGCCGAACAGTGGCAGGCCAAGGCGTACGCCAGATGCGTCCGCCTCGGCCACCACCGGCAGCTTGTCTTGCGCCCCGGCCAGCGACAGGCGCAGGCCGTCGTCACCCGCCCGCATCGGGCGCAATGGCATCTCGTCCAATACCCTGACCAACTGGTCGTCGTCCAACCACTGAACTGTCGGTTCGGCGTCTTGTGCGGCTGGAGACTTCCCCTTCGGCAGCAGTGTGATCGCACCCGCGCACTCACCGCCGATGCCATCCAGGAGCGCAAACTCGTTCTGCCGGGTGACGTGCAGAGCCTGCGCGACGGCTTTGCGAACATTGCCTTCTGGCAGGAGTCCCTCAAAGAAAGGCCGCGTTGCGCGGTCATCAAATGGGTCAGATTGCAGCGGTAGTGACTGTGAAAGGGAAATGCGCTGAGAGTTTGTAGCCAACCATGCAGGCGCATAAGCGAAGCTCATCCGGCCGTCGACCTGCGACAGGGTCCCAACATGCGCATCCAGCAACCAGACGTCGAGTTGTTTGGCCATCAGGCACTTTCGCTCGACTTCGAATCCGGCTTAAGTGCCAGGCCAGCCACCATGAAGGCCCCGCCAAGCGCCTGGACAACGCGCAAGGTTTGCTCCAGACGAATGGTCGGCTTGCCAGCCTCAAGATCGACGATGAATCGGACTCCCACCCCGGCTGCCAGTGCCAGTTGTGGCTGCGTCAAACCCAGTTGCTTGCGGGCTGCACGCGCCACCTCTCCTAGCGCTGCGGGGGTGTCAATGGTGGTTGGCATTTAATTTCCTGTTCGGTAAATTATTGCCAATCAAGCCGTGGAAATCAAGATTTATTTACTGAACGGTAAATATCAAGTCAAAGCCAACAAGGATTCAGATAAATGTCCCGTTCGGTAAACATCGAACTCATTCCACCCTTACCTTGTTGCCCTCACGCACAGCAGACAACAACTCGGATTTGAGATTGCCAATGTACTCATCGACGTCTGCATCGCTTTCAAGGTAAGTCTTACTTGAAAGCGTCGCCGCGCGGACAACCCGAGGCGGCTTAACCAGCTGGGGCACTGCATTGGGCGGGCCAGTCTGCACGGATGTGGCCGCGTCGCCCTGGGATACCACATGTGCCGGCTTCGTCATAGATGCCGCATGTGCGGCCTCAATGAGGCCAATGGCATCGTCCATGGCATCAGCGCCCTGCCCTTGGAGATACAAGATCTGGGCGATGCTGGACTGGCTCGCGATGCGAGTTTTAAGGCTCTGTAGAGATTGCAACGCCTTGTTGCTCAGCTCTGGGGATGCGGCTGAAGCGTTGAGTCGTTTTTGAACTTCAGCGATTTTTTCATCCAGTGACAAAAGTGATTTTTCTCGCTTGTCTTGAGCCAGCTGCTCATTCACGGCCATCACCGTGGCCAACAGCGGGTCAATGCGATTGACCTGACTGTAGGGTTTGGGGTTGTCTCTGATCTGCATGAGATCCGACAACGCAGTGGCCGCCTGCGGGACCTTCTTCAACGCCTCTTTGTTGTCTGAGACCGCTTGCAGGCCATCCAGCAGCTTGCGCCAAGTGGAAATCTGGCTTTTGTAGAAATTGATCAGGTCATGGATGGTGTCGGACATGTCCAGCCAGGCCGACTTCTCTTCTACCAAGGTATGGATGAAAGCAAAAGCATCGCGCGTGCTGAGCTGCTGAGCGATCTGGGAAAGCGCTGCGTCGATTTCGGCTTTACCCGGGTAATGTGCAATAGCTGCACTGAGCAAGTAGCCCTTGAGCTCGGTCTGCCATTCCGTCAGTCGAGCCCGAAAATCGGCAACCAGGCCGTCCTCATCGTCTCGACCCAGCTTCTGAAACAAATCCTTGTAGACGTCGCGGGCTCGCTTCAGACTGGTGGCGTCGGCGGTCTTTCGCTTGAGGATGGAAACCTGTTTGAAGCGTACCGCTTTGGTCAGCGGATCAATGGCTGCTGCTGGGTCAAGATCGGTGCCCTCAGACATCAGCTTGATTTCACCGGCCATGAAGAGGCGGGCAATCAACAAAACAATTTCCCATTCGGGGCGCCAGCCCCAGGGAACTCCCGTGAACCGATCCACCACATCGGACAACAAAACTCGGCTGCTGCTGGCCGCCAAATGAAGGTAGTCACGAACCTCTTTGATGGCCAGTGCATTGCCCTCCTCGCCGCCCAAATTCAGGTCAGGCCGACTCAGGTTGTCGGCACTGAGAACGGCCTTGATCTCGGAGATAGGGTCAGGCTGGCGAACCTTGAGATAAGGAAGCTTGCTGTACGTATTGGTGACGAGGTAGTTCAGCAAGTCATCCAGAATCTTGTCTGGGCCATTCGCTTTAATGCCGATCGGTTGCCCCAATGCAAAGAACTCGCCCTCCACGATCAGCGCAGAAAGCTGGCTCACCAAGCGCGTGCGCCGCTCACGGTTTTCGTCCTTCCGGTCGGCCAGGATACGCTTCAAGGACGGCGTAGCTTGGTCCGCTTTCGGGCTGACGATGTACTTTTCTATCTGAAGGTAAAGCGCCAGCTCGATGTCCAGACGATCCCCCTCGCCCATGCGGACAATCGCACGGCCTGCACCCTCACTGCTTCTCAGAATGCATTTGGACGACTGCAGCTTCTCAAAATCGTCGCCCAGTGGCGTCAAAACCTCGAAGGTCAAAGCATGGCTGGCTTGCCGCCAGGGTGCGCCATCCAGCAGACGATTGAACTCGTAATCGGCCTTGGTGTCGCGGTGACGCACCTTGGTCTGACCGCCAAAGATCTCGTCGAACACAAGCTCTGCCAACAAACGAGATTTTTCGGCGGCAGACACCTCCACATGACCGATCTCTCGCGCCACATCGCGCTCTTCATTGGTCAGAAAAAACCAAAGATCGCCATTCCTGCTGACCAAACGCTGCTGTTCTAGTCGGGCCAGGCTTTCCTGAATCTTCCGCTTCAGACTCAGCTTGTCAGCATCAATTTGATCGATGCACAAGGTGGCGAGGTTGTCGATGTTGGGTTTGACGATGTCCGGGATGTACCGAATCAAAAACATCGCCTTCAACAGCAGGCTGTCGTAGGGCTGAAGGGATGGGTTGTCTGGGGCCTCGTCTATGGAACGCTTGGCCATGCCATCAATGAAGCTCTCAATCGATGGGTAGAAGTCATAGAGCGGCACCAAGATGTCGGTGCCTTTCGCGGCGTTGCAAACAGCCGCGGACTGAAATGCGTCCAGCAGAGAGCGCTCACCGCGCGAGAGGTGCTTTCCGGTCGCACCCACTTTACGGATGGACTCGAAGATCTTCTGCAACAGCGTGAACTGGTAAGGAGCAAACGGGTAGCAAGCGGAGAACTCCTCGGCGTCGTTGTAGGCGCGCAGACTTACCGACGTGCCAACAAAGCCAAGTTGGTTGTTGATCACGTCACTTTTGCCAGCGAACACCTGGCTCAGTGCGAGCTTCGCACCCTCGGTTTTCGACAGCAAACGCTCACCGATCACTTCATCGGTATTGCTGCTGGCCAACGACAGGCGGGTGTGAAAGCGACCCTGAATTTTGGAAAAGTCTTGGCTCTTGGCCTTGTTCGCGTCGCCAATGGCCGCGTCGATGTCTTCTTGACTGGTCACAATGACCCACGCTCGCCCCTTGCACTGAACGCCCAATTGCTCGGTGATCGTCTGCAGGCTGAGCATCAACTGCGAGTTGGCGCCGATGAACTGGCCAACCTCGTCTACCAGGAAAATTACTTTGTGGTGGTTGGGCTGAGTCGCTAGGTAATCGTTGACGACCTTGGCAAAGCCTTCGATGTTGATTCGATAGGTGTCACGGGCATTGTCAAACCACTGTCCAGCAGACTCGGGCGACATCTTGAGCGCCTTGGCCAAAGCAACCACGATGTCGTCTCGCAGGAAATCCACCGCATCTCGCTCTTTGAGCCATGTGCTGCCGTTGGAAGCGGCAAACGCGCTTTGAAAAACGTCGAAGGCATCTTTGGAGACCAGGTACCTTTCCATCTCCGCGATGTGCGGTGCGTTTCCAGCGAATCCGAGCTTCTCGTTAAAGACCCGCAAAAAGACCTGCAAGATGGCATCACGGTCTGACTTGCTGTCTGCCTTGGCATCAATATTGAAGAGGATCACGTCAGCCGTGCCGTGAACAGCGCGCTGAATGTCAGCGAGGAGCATGGCGTCTTTGATCTTCCGATGGTCAAAAAAAGCAGCTGCATTCTTTTTGACGCCCGTGACGGGATCCACCGATTCGATGTTCTCCAGCAAATAGGACAAGATTTTGATGAAGTGGGACTTGCCCGAGCCGAAGAATCCAGACACCCACACACCCATCCGGTCTGTGACAGCGGCATCTTGGGGACGGTCAATGGCGGCTAGATAAGCATCGAAGAACCGCCGCAGGTAGTCGCCGATCTGCTTGGTCACGACATACTCTTCCAGCTCCTGCCAGACGCTGGCAGTATCCATTTGGTCGGCTTTGATGACGCCATTGATCGGTCGATCTATGGGTTTGACAAATAGCTCTCTGATGATCATGGCGTCTGTACTGATGGCTGTATGTAAAGGATGGGCAACTGGTCGCGCTACTTTGAGTCTGGAACCAATCGGAACGCACGGTAGTAGTGGTCTTCCTCAAGGGTATTGAACAAGCGCAAGGAGTGACCGTCGTACTTGCCTGGAAAAAAAATCAACAAGGGCGTATTTCCCATGATCGGATGCAGCGCTGAGAGCAGGGTGTGGGTACGCAGCATGGGGTATGCCGCGCCCACCCCAGTCAAGATGAGCATGTCCAGGCTTGGGATGTCTACTTGCGAGGCAATTTTTTGGGCCAGCTTGTCTTCTTGAAGTACAGACCGAAGCGCAGCAAGGGCCTTGGCATTCCCCTTGGATTTCTGCATTTCGATGGCTTTGTCAAGAAGCCTTCGCTCCTCCAGGATGCCAGTGACAAGCGAGAACAAATCAACATTGACCGCTCGCAGCGGGGGTATCTGTTTGCCGAGAGCATGCATCACCGTACCGGTCACGAAACTCCTGACTTCGAGTTCGCGCTCTGGTGGGTAGTCGAAGATCCAGAAGCCGATTTCATTGCCCAAGCCTTTACTGGCCAGAAAATCACTGGATGTGATGCGCGGCAATATCTGATTGAGGCGTTCGTCGAGTGAGTAGTTCATTTGGCAATGTCCATGCAATGCAAAGCATACCTATCTTCTTGCCGCATCAGGTACCGACGCACTTCTGGATGCACCGACTGCGGGGTCAGCCGCAAGTTACGGACGCTGTCCAAATATTTGGCTTCGGCCAGTATTCGCAGGATCACCTGGAACAGCTTCAATTGGGTCGACTCAGACCAAGTCAGTACCGAGGCATCGAGATGGCAGCATCCAATCAGGAAATCTTGCCAACTGTGTTTGGTCAAGGCAGTTTCCAGGCCCTTGTAACGAGCCAGATAGACCTGCAACATGAAGTCGCCCAACAAGCGGCTGTGCTGAATTGATGCAGCGAGAAGGAGCTGCAGACAGACTTCATTGCCCCCACTGACGATAAGCTGCCAGCCTGTCGAATCCAACGTCATGAGGCGCTTACGGATCAACATGGCTTGGCGTTTGGCCGTAGCGGGAGAAGATTTTTGAAGGATGTTGGTGGTGGTGATTGCTTCTAGCCACTGGTCTTCACTTGGCTCGGAAAGCAGAAGGTTGGCAAGACGTTTGCTTTCCAGTGGCATCAATGAGCCAGCGGAAATTTCTGCGTTAAACACACCCATAGTGACCAGTCATAAAGTCCGACTCTTAAACGGTTGGGCTGGACTGGTCGGAAAGGCAATGACCGCTCCAGTACAAACACTCATTTGTCCGAATAATGAATAGTTTGCCTGAGTGTCGGTTCGAGGCGGAAGGCGAAGCATCACACCCGTAGCAAGGTGACACTGTGTTCAACGCTTCCCCGCGGCGGCCACCCAAGGTGCTCCACTTACGGCCACGTTGATCTAACGCATTGAACCTGGTGTGTTGGGCAGCGTGAGGCCCGACAGGCAGGACGTTACTTTCTGCTTCCTTATCCCGAGAAAGACCGAGGTTGAACGTCTTGAAGCCACACCTACAAACGACCATCTGGGCTCTGCTCAAAAGCGGCGCCAGCCAGCGCTAGATCGAGCGCGTAACCGGCATCTAGCACCACACCAGCTTCTTGGTCACCGCGAAGGTTCTTGAACCGGCTTTTACGGTACATGGCCTAGCCGCTTGGCCCGGGCGCAAAGAACACGTTCCGAACTTTGGGCGCATGTGGCCCTCTGTTACCGGTTGGGGCACAGAATTTCCGATCCACATCACTCTGCTACGTTCCGTCGTAGTTCATGTTTCCCCCACCCAGGGGTAGTCAATTTGTAGTGGTCCGGGCAGACGCTGGCGAAGCGCGATTTGGGTGCCCCCTAGCCCGGACCGTAAACGGGTGCGCAAGGCCGTTGACCGATCTCGTACCATAATTTATCACTTACACAAGCGTTTTGTAAATAAAACACAAAGGTTGTCATCTAAACGCGCTGATAATGCATTATAATTTCGCAAGTGCTATAACTACAAAACGAATTAAAGCGATCAATGAATAGCGATAAAAAGCCCAAAAAGCCCAGGTCGGACTCCGGGCGGTCCCGACAAAAAGCCGGGGACCCGCGAACACATGCGGGTGTTCGGTTTTCCGGCGCAATTCGTCTCCGCGCCCTCCGGGAGCGGCGCGGGCTAAAGCAAGCAGTTGCGGCCGAACAAATGGGCGTGCCACCATCCACGCTTATACGCAACGAACTTGGCATAGGGGAGCGCCTTAGTCGCTCGGTGCTGGCCGCCGCCAGCACCTTTTATGGCGTCACCCCCGAGTGGCTCGAGCACGGCCTCGGCGAAGGGCCCGCAGGCCTGCCCGCGGTGGCCACCCAATCGGGCCCAAGCGCTCCGCGGTTCGAGGTACCGGCCGATGGCCTGCTGCGGCTTAAAAACGTGGCCAGCCCCAGGGAAACAATCCCTTTCGCGGCCGGCCTACTGGCCCATACGGGCGTTACCAATTTCCAGCACCTGTGTATTCACCTGGACCCATCCGGCCAGGTCCACGTGTTGGACGGGGTCGACCTTTCGCCAGGCATCTTTGTCCTTCACGACAGCGAAACGGAACAGCTGCGGACCTGCGAGCTTGTCCGCCATCAAACCAGCTTTGGCGACGGCCTTTTTGCCGTCGGCCACGACCACAACGGCCGCTATTTGCTGGCCGTACGGCCCAGCGACATCCGCGGCCGTGTCGTGCTCACACTCGCACCGCCGCCGCCGCCGCCAAAACCGTCGTCCGAACCATCTGCCTGAAAAAATTTTTTTAGCCAGGCCTGGCGGCCCCCGCTAACAAAACACGCAGAGAGCGCCTAGTGCGCTCTTTTTTATTGTGCTTCGCGGCCGTATACATCCGTGCGAACGAATTAAAATTTCGCACTTTTTTGCTTTGCGTTTGAAAATTTTGGCATTAGCATTCGCCCACTTTTAAGCATAGGGCTTGCAAAATGTTCAACTTTTCATACAACTGCTTGCTTGCGCTTGTACTTGCCGCTGCGCTGGCCTGCTCCCACCTCCTGGACGGCAGCGAGCCCGAAGACGCACAACGCACCGCCGACGCGGTCGCCGAACTGGACCGGCTGCAGCACGCCGCGTCGCGCCGCCTGGCCGCCGAGCTTTCTGCCTCCGCGGGTTCGGGAGTCGAGCAATGATCCCGCGCGAGTACATTGAATCCCTGCTCGCGCAAATCGACCTGCGCGATCTGGCCAGCCGCTACGGTCAACTGCACGGTAACGGCGCGGAGCGCAAGCAACTTTGCGTGTTCCACGCCGAGTCAACTCCCAGCCTGTCCATCGGTCCAAGCCGTTATTACTGCTACGGCTGCGGTTCGAAGGGCCGCGCCGTGGACTACCTGCAAAAAGTCGAATCCTTGGGCTTTCGCGAGGCGGTCGCCGCCCTGGCCCAATTTGCTGGCTTCGCGCCGCCCCAAAACTCGTCGCTTCCAGCAAAGTCGCTTGCAGCAAAGTCGCTTGCAGCAATGGTTTGTACGCCACAGTCTCCGTCTCCGACGCCGGCTGACGATCAGCCCATGATCGGACCCGATAGCGGCGCTTGGGCAGAACTCCTTGCCTTTGGCCAGCAAGCCTACGTCGCGGGCCTGGCGGACGACCCGATAGCCCAAAACTACCTGCGGCTCCGCGGCATTTGCCCCGAAACTTCCGCAATTTTCGGAATCGGCGCAACCAGCCGCGTTCCCGCGGTGGACGAATTTCACACCCGCAGTGCCGATGCAGCAAAAAAAGGCGGGTACAAATTTGCCACGCCGCACCCATGTTACTTAGCCCTGCCAATTCGCTGCGCCGACGGCCTCGTACGCGGCTTTGCTTACCGCGCTTACTGCGAGCCCGGACCGGGGCATACGACCCACACGAATAGCGCATCCGCGCCACACTTTAAAAAGTCTCAGCTGCTTTTTGGCTTCCACGAGTCGCTGCCAGTAGCCAAAAGGGTCAACGCAATTGTTCTCGTCGAGGGGCCCTTTGACGCCCTAGCGTGCCACCAGCACGGGCTCACCTCCGCCGCAGCCGCCCTCACCCGCAGCCTCTCGGCCGCCCAGTTGGAGCTTGTTTTTACTGCGGCCGAAACCCTGTACTTGTCGCTGGATGGCGACGCGCCAGGCCAGGCCGGCATGGAAAAAACCGTGCTGCTGGCAGCACCGCTGCTAACGGGAAACCGAGCAATCAGGTGGGTCCAGCTGCCGCCCGAAACCGACCCCTCGGACTTCATTGCTGCACACGGCATAGAGGCATTTGCAAACCTGTGCCGCGACTCCGCCTGTGGCTTCCAGCAGCTTTTAGCTAACCGCATCGCCGCGGCCCGCCAGGCTGCCGGCACAGCGCCGTTCGACGCCGCCAGCGACGAGTGCCTGGGGCCGCTGCGTGAGCAGTTTTCTCAGCTGCCAGACGGTGCTACACGCACTGGTCTTTTTCAATTTTTGTGTGCAATTTTTCCCAACCGCGAGCCATTCAAAAAAGCGCTCATTAACCTGGGGCTCTTGCCCCACCAAGCATCCCTAAACCGCTAATTTCAGGGTAAGCGTCTAGGCATACCACCTTGACCGAATTGCCGCAGTTTGGCCCCGCGTTCACGCCGGCGGTTTCCAGCGATGCGGCAGTAACTCGGAGATGCGGTGGTTCGGATGTTCTGGCAAACGCTCCAGGACATCCTTTAGATACACCCAGGGGTCATGGCCCTGCAGCTTGGCCGATTGCACCAGGCTCATCACCACAGCGGCACGTTTACCCGCCAGCTCACTGCCCGCAAACAACCACGCCTTCCTCCCCATGGCCCACGGACGCATCAGGTTCTCGATGTGGTTGTTGTCCACACTCACCGAGCCGTCGTCCAAGAAGCGCCCCAGCGCCGTCCAACGTTTGAGGCTGTAGTCCAGCGCCGCGGCAACGCCACCGCCATCGGGCACACGTCCCCGCTCCCGCACCATCCAGGCCTTGAGCTCATCCCACAGCGGTCGGGCGAATTGCTGGCGATGCGCCAGCCGATCCGCCGCCGTCATCTCCCGCGCCTGAGACTCCACACGGTAGATCCGGGCGATCCGCTGGATGGCCTGTGCCGCCACTGGGCTCGCGTTGGCACGGGCCAACTCATCGAATTTACGCCGCGCATGCGCCAGACACCCGGCTTCCGAGCAGCCCTCGCGCCTGAAGACGATGTCGTAGCCAGCGTAGTCGTCACAGGTGAGCGTGCCCGTCCAGCCAGCGAGGAACTGAGCGGGGTACTTCGACCCCCGGCCGGTACAGAAGTCGTAGATGACCCCCGGTGTGCCGTCGTGCTCCCCTCGCGCATAAGCCCAGACATACGCCTTGGCCGTCTTGCCGGTGCCGGGTGAGAGCATCCTCACCGGTGTCTCATCGGCGTGGAGCACCGGTGCGCTGAGTACAAAGTCGCGGTGGGCGTCGAACAACGGCGCGAGGCCCGCACCGCCCGCGCCCGACCACGACGCCAGCGTCGAGCGTGGGGTGTGCACGCCCGAGCGGGCATTCACCTGCTCGATCCGGTAGTAGGGCATGTGGTCCACGAAGTGCGACACCAGGGTGTGCGCGACCAGGCCAGCCGTGGGCATGCCCTTGTCGATGATCTGGGGGGCCACTGGCTCCTGCACCAAGCGCTCGCAGCATTTGCAGGCCCACTTGCCCCGGATGTGGCGGTGCACAAAGAACTCGGCCGGCACCACGTCCAAGCGCTCGCTCACGTCTTCGCCGATGCGCACCATGGCCTGGCCACAGCCGGGCGAGGGGCAGGTGGTGTCTTGGGGCTCGTGGTGGTGCTCCACCCGGCGCAGGTGTTCGGGCAGCGCCTGGCGACGTGGCGGGCGGCGCGTGCCTGCCGGGGGCGGGTCGGCTGGGGCGACGTCTGCCGCGCCAACGCCGCCTTGGAGGGCGGCGAGTTGGGCTTGCAGGTCGGCCTCGTCCTCGGCCACAGTGTCCTCGAACATCTGGCGCTGCTGGGCGTTCATGGCCTCGGTCTTGGCGCCGAACTTCCACGCCTTCAGCCGCGCGAGCTCGAAGGTGATGCGCTCGATCTTGGCGTCTTTGAACTTGATCTCACGGTCGCGCTGCGCGATCTGGGCTTGCTGGTCGGCCAGCTGGGCCATCAAGGCGGCGGCGATCTCGGCGACGGCCTCTGGGCTCAGACCTTGAAGGTCTTGCGCTTTGAGTGTCGTCACATCGAACATGAAAGTATTGTGGCCAGAGGCCAAGCGCTGGTCATCGGTGCATGTTCGCATTGCAGTGCCATCGACCCTGCCACCCAGACCACTGTCAGCACATCAAAGGTGTGTGATGGTCTGCATGTGGGTCAGCCGCTGCCAGGGCAGGCCGAGTATCAGGGCGTCGAACTGGTCGGCTGTCAGTGCAAAGGTAGGGGCTTCGGTAGCGGGATCGAGGGCGGTGGCGTCAGCCGAGAGGGTGGCTTGATGGCTGGGCCAGGCGAAGCCGCCCTGATGGAGGCGACGGGTGGCGCACCACACCCCGAAGCCGTCGTGCACGAGGAGCTTGATGCGGTTGGCGCGGGCGTTGGCGAACAGGTAGCCATGGTGGGCTTGGGCTGAGCCAAAGACGGCGACCACGCGGGCGAGGAGTTTGTCGGCGCCTGCGCGCATGTCCATGGGGGCGGTGGCCAGCCACATGGCGTCGATGCGGATCATCGCAGCAGATCTCGCAGCCAGGCTGCGCAATCGGCAGCGCCTGCCATGGGCCAGCTGACGCTGGCCTGCACTGGGCCCCTGCGCAGTTCGATTCGGATCTCGGCTGTGGAGGTCGTGACCACCGGCGAAGATGGTGCGGCCATGGCTACGGGCGTTCGCTTGGGAAAGGCTAACGCGACGAATTCGGGGGGTCGGCCTGGACCGGGCAGGGTATGAGCGGACTGCGATCGCATCAAAGATGTGACGCCACGCCCCCTGCGCCACTGGCGCACCAAGTTGGCGTTCAGGCCGTACGACATGGCCACTGCGGCCAGAGATGCGCCAGGCACATCGCAGGCCGCCAGAACCTCCCTCTTGAAATCATCGCGGTGATGCCGTCTAGGAAGCAGTCTGTGATCCATGGGTTGCTGTCCATCTAACTTTGATGGACAGCAATGGTGCACCCTTTGACACAGGCTTCAAGGTGGGATGGCCAGCCGCTTAC
>JAIXXF010000005.1 GCA_027490925.1 Comamonadaceae bacterium | reverse complement strand
GGCCCGCATCCGCGCGATCCTGCGGCGCCATGGAGAGGGCCCGGTACCCTCCCCAACGGTGTTGCGCTTCGGCAGCCTGGAAATTGACCGCGACGCGCGCCGTGTGACCGTGGGCGAGCGTGTGTGCGAACTCACCTCGTACCAGTTCGACCTGTTGCTGGTGCTGGCGGAGCGTGCAGGTCGAGTGCTCACCCGCGACCAGATCATGGAGGCGGTGCGGGGCCGGGAGCTGGAGGCCTTCGACCGTTCGATCGACGTGCACATGGGCCGCATCCGCGCCGCCATTGAAGCCGACCCCAAACACCCCCAACGCATCGTCACGGTGCGGGGCGTGGGCTACGTGTTCTCCAAACAACAAGACTGACATGGAGCCCACCACCCCGACCGCCGACACACCGGCCGGCGGGCGCCGCCGCCCATGGCAACGCTTGACCCAAACGCTGTCGCTGCGCATCTGGTGGGCGGTGGTCGCCACCGTGATGGTGTTGACCTTGTTGGTCGGTTGGGCTTGGCGCCTCGCTGCCGAACCGCCGCTGCGCGAGGTGGTGGTCACCAACGCGGCGGGCGAGCTGATCGGCAGCGGCTTTCACCGGGGCGGCCGGGAGGGAAGCCAGTCGGTTGCCGACGGTCACTGGTCCCGCACCACGCCCGATCACACACCCCACTCACCGGCCATGCCGCAGGCTGGCGGCCCAGAACACCCCTCCACGGACGCCGTCCGCTCGCGCCCATCCGGTGGCCCCCGATTCACCGTCACCCTGTCCGACGGCCAGGTGCTGAACATCCACCTCCCACGCCCACCGCGCACCCCCTGGAACCGGCCCCCGTTTGGGTTCGTGTGGATGCTGGCCTTGGTGGCTGTGGGGGTGGCGTTGGCCACTTACCCGATCGTGCGCCGCCTCACACAGCGGCTGGAGGGCCTCCAGCGCGGCGTGGAACGTTGGGGCGAGGGCGACCTGTCGGTCCGTGTGCCGGTGCAGGGCCACGATGAAATCGCCTACTTGGCCAGCCGCTTCAACCACGCGGCGGCGCAGGTGGAGTCGTTGGTGACCGCGCACAAGTCGTTGTTGGCCAACGCGTCTCACGAGCTGCGCTCGCCGCTCGCGCGTCTGCGCATGGGGCTGGCGTTGCAAAGAGGCGATGGTTCGCCAGAGTGGCAGTCGGAGATCGACCGCAACATCGCCGAGCTTGACCAATTGGTGGACGAGGTTTTGCTGGCCAGCCGACTCGGCGCGCAGCCCGCCGATGTCGGAACGCTGGAGTCGGTTGACCTCACAGGCCTGGCGGCCGAGGAATGCGCCCGCGCCAACGCCGAGTTACACACGCCCCCCAACACCCCGACGCTGGAAGTGCGCGGGGTGTCCCGGCTGCTGCGCCGCCTGATCCGCAACCTGTTGGACAACGCGCGGCGCCACGGGCAGGGCACCGTCCGCGTGTACCTCGGGGTTTGGCAGGGCCAGGCGATGGTGCGGGTCTGCGACAACGGGCCGGGCGTACCAGAAGACCAACGCGAACGCATCTTCGAGCCGTTTTACCGATTGCCCGGCACCAGCGAGCGCGACGGCGGGGTCGGGCTGGGGCTCGCGCTGGTCAAGTCCGTCGCCGAGCGGCATGGCGGGCGCGTGATTTGCGAAAATGACGCACTCCATGGTGCCAGCTTTCGTTTCACCATGCCCCTGGAGCGCGTTTGATGTCTCACCCCCTGTCGCTGTCGGTCGTGATCTCGGCCTACGCCAATGCCCCCGCATTGGACCTGACCCTGCAAGGCTATGCTTTACAGCGCGTGCGGCCCAGCGAGGTGCTGGTCGCTGAAGACTCAGAGACACCCGAAATCGCCGCGGTGGTGGCTCGCCACCGCGCCACCGCGCCCTGGCCCCTGATCCACCTGACGCAGGCCGACCAAGGGTTCCGCAAATGCACCATCTTGAACGCCGCCATCGCGCGAACAAAGGCCGATTTTGTGGTGTTCACCGATGCCGATTGCGTGCCCCGGGCCGATGTGGTGGCCACCTTCATGCGGCTGGTACGCCCTGGCCGGTTTGTGTCGGCGGGCAGCCACGTCAACCTGCCACCCGATCTGCACCAAAGGGCCGACATGCCAGCGCGCATCGCTGACCAGCAGGTGTTCAGCGCCGATTGGCTCCGGTCGCAAGGCGTGGACACGCCCGCTTTGCGCCTGCTGACCTCGCCACGCTGGGCCGACTGGCTGGACAGGCTGTCTCCCAGACAGGCCTTCGTCGGCAACCTGAGTGGCGCTTGGCGCACAGACCTGTTGCGGGTGGGCGGCTTCGACGAAACCATGGGTTACGGCGGCGAAGACACCAACCTGGGTGTGCGTCTGATGAACGCGGGTGTGCGCGGCCACCGTGCACGCCACGCGCTGGTCTGCCTGCACCTCGACCACGCCCGACCTTGGCGCGTGCACGAAGAAGCCTTGCGCAACAAGGCTTGGAACCGAAGCATTGCGGGCACACACGAGGTGCTGCCACGGCAAAGCAGCTTGCGCTGAGCCCTGTGGGCACGCGTACACGGCGTCTGCGCAAGCCGTGTGCTACAACACCATTCGCCCATGGCCAAGATTCACCTTCCCAAACTGATCAAGCGGTTCAAAGACTGGACCCGCCACGTGCGGCGGCTGCATCTGCTGGTGCCTTTGTGGTGGCGGAATCGAACTTCGGTGGCTCCCATCGTCCAAGCCGACGGACCGGTCGTTAGCCTGACTTCTTACGGTCAACGAACTAAGCGCGTGTACTTGGCCATCGAATCGATCGGGCGCGGGGTCCTGAAGCCGAGCGCCATCACCCTCTGGCTCGATGGATCGTTCCTCCCTGACGACCTCCCGGCCCCGCTGCGACGCTTGATAAAACGAGGGCTTCAGGTCGTGTCCACGCCCGACTATGGACCGCACAAAAAGTACTTTCCCCACGTTCTAACTTGGGCAAACAACTTGAACCGACCGTTGGTCACCGCAGATGACGACATGCTGTACCCGCGGGATTGGCTGCTGAGCCTCGATCAAGCGCACCGCGATAGCCCAGAGATGGTTCACTGCTTTTGGGCCAAAACAATCGGTATCTCGCTTGGGCAAGTGGTCCCATACGCGGGCTGGCGGGACTGTCATACCGACCGCCCGGGCTTCACCCACATGGCAATTGGGTGCTCCGGCGTGATTTACCCGGTTGGCTTGCAGCGTGCGCTGGCCATGGCTGGCGACGCGTTCATGTCGTGCTGCCCAAAGGCAGACGATCTCTGGTTGCATGTCAACAGTTTGCGCAATGGCTACCCAGTTCGTCAGATCAGGGCCCGTTCACGCAAATTTCCCTGTATCCCAGGGACTGAGTCAAGCGGGCTGGTGACCTTCAATGAGGCGCAGGACGGGAACAACCGCCAATTTGCTCAAACTTACCGCCCCGATGACGTTCAGCGTTTGGCCGCAGCTGCGGCAGTCGAGGTTGGCGCTGGAACCTCCAGCTTCGGTGGCGCCAGCATTCCGCACAACAGGATCAGCGGGAACACGTAGAACATGTGACCGCTGTTGTGGGAAAAAAACACCTGTGTCATGCCGAACCCCACATAAGACGTCACCACCAAAACCCCGCACCAACGTACCGTGACCGTGTCAACGCGCAGGCCAACCGGCGTGGCCATCGCGCGGCGCCGGGTGGGCCAAAAAATTGCCAGTGGAATGATGTAGAACAAAGCCAACACAGAGACGCCCAACATGCCTCGCTTGGCAAACTGGTCCAGCCACTCGTTATGGGCATGGGTGAAATTGAGCAGGCTTTCAGGGTGTGCCCCTGAGGCAACCCGATTCAATTTTTCCACGTTGTAGCCAGCTTGACCGCCCCAACCCAGCCAAGGTCGGTCAGCGCCCATCTCCCACGCGAGTCGCCAGTGGGCCAACCGCTGCCCGACCGATGTGTCTGCCACCCCGTGAGACCGATAGGCTTGTACCTCTTCCACTGCATGCCCCAGGCGCTCTGTCAGCGCGGCCTTGAAAGGCCAAACACATGCCAGCAACAGAACACAACCCAAACCCATTGCTGCCCACGAACGCAGTCCAGGCCGGTGTTGGCGGAATAGCCACAGCCCGACCGGCACCAGCCAAAGCAAGGCCAACCAGCCGCCCCGCGATTGAGACAACAACGAACCCAGCAACCCGAGTAACACCGCTAGGCCACCCGACACACGCTGCCACCGCGGCCATGAACGTCCCTGCAGGAACAGCACCACGCCAGCCAACAAACCCAGCAGCAGGCTGAGGTTGCCATACTGGATTTCGTTGGTGAACCCGCCCGCGCGCTGCTTGTGCAGCACCAGCGTTTGAAACAGCGCTATCGCGCCGCTCGCTGCCGCCCCCGCCATGACCCCAACCGACCATGCCTGCACACTGGGTCGGAACACAGAGACCAAGCCGACGCAGCACAGAGCAGCCGCGTATTTCAATGGCATCTCCAGGGTTCGAGGCATTTGATGATCGATGTCCAGGCACAGCAGCCCGCCCATGAGCGTCAGGGCCAACAACAGCCAGCGGCCTTGGGGTGCCGTAGGCCACACAGCAACGCATCGCAGTGACAGCAGTGCAGTCAGCAGAAGCAAACTGGCACCATACGAATAGCCCGAAGGCACAGCCAGCGCCAGCGCTGGCAACACAAACGCGGTGACATCCAAGCTACGCTGGCGCATGCGGTCCCATCCGTTGACAGCGAACGACGTTTGCGTTGCGGTGGGAATCAAGACTTGGCCTCCGGTGGCCGACGGCCAAGGCAATACAGCCGATTGACACCCACGCGGCGCAACATCTTCCACGCACTGACCGGTGAAAAGTCTTCATCAACCTCGAAGCCATTGGCGCGGACCCGCCTTGCACGCAAACCCACCGGGTAGATCCATGCCCGCCCGTGATTCAGTGCGCACCACAACAGTTTTTCCGAATGCACAGGCCCGTGCCCTTGGCGAAGATAGGTGTTCACATGGGCCAGGCGCGAGGCATACACCACGTAGGCGTCCGGCCCACAAACCGCCAAACGGTCATTCACACCGCGTGGCCACTGCCAGTTGGGCAATGACACATGGTGCGGCGGTGCGGCCAGGTGGTAGCGCACCGTCTCCAAGAAGCTGTCGAGGTAGCGCATGTCTGGCCGCGCGAAAACCACCACATCGGGCCGGTGTGGTGCCGCCACTTGACTCAGAGAATGCAGTTGGTGCACCAAGTTGGCCAGCGATGCGCCACCATCGCCCCAAGCATCGCCATGTGCCAGCATCTGGTGATACCCATGCTGCGCCAGACATGCTTCGGGTTTTTCCAGCACCACCTGGTCAAACGGCAACAAGCGGTGCTCCTTCCGGTCCAACGGGTCGTCTTCGCCCGATCGGGGATTGACCACTCGGTCTTGGTCAAAAAAGTGACCCAATACTTTGATGTCACCAAGGGCTCTGAGCGGTTCTATGACGCGGTCTTTTATCGACACGTGCGTCCGCGTCAAGGAGCGGGTGATGCCAAAAAAGCAGATCGCAATCTTGGCGGCATGCATCTCTGGAACGTCTTTAAGGTGAGGGAACAGCGAGTCTGGCCGTCATTTGACGGCCACCAGCTCCCAGGTCAAATGGCTGACCCCGCCTTTGAACAAACGATGCTCCCAGTTTCTGAGCGTCTTGCGCACGGCCGATGAATTCACCTGCTGGGCATTGCGAGGGGCATCCCACGCCACACGACGAACGTCAAACTGCCCGATGAAACCATAACGCGCGGCATAAGGCTGGGGGCCAGTGAAGTAGCGATGCGTGTCTTCCGTGATGATGTTCACGTGGGTCGGGTCCTGGAAGGCTTTGGGATGTGGGTAGGCGGGGGTGCTGGCCAACAACACGCCTCCCGGGCTCAGCACACGGTGGATCTCGTTCATCAACCGGATGAACGGGTTGACTGTGAGCCCCTCATGACTGAAGGCCTGCCGGGGGATATGTTCCAGAAAGTCGTAGGCCGACACCGACGCGAAAAAATTGTCGGCGAATGGAATGGCGCCAGATGCCAGGTCCGATTGCACGTACTGAAATGACGGCGTTACTGCGCTGGACTCGGCTGCATGCAAATCGCAACCATACAACGCCATCTGCTGGTACGGGTTGCGCGGTGAATCGCCACAACCCAAGTCCAAGTGCCTGGAGGCCAACGGGTTGGGGCTCATTCAGCTCAGCTTTCGCTTCCGGGACGAGCGTCGAGATTGGCAACGTCCATCGCACGGGCCAACACGTCAGTGCCCGTGACCGGCAACTTCACCGGCTTTCAGCCGGTACAACGTGCCGCAGTAGGGGCACTTGGCCTCGCCGGTTCGGGCAACGTCCAGGTACACCTTGGGATGGCTGTTCCAGGTTTTCATGTGGGCCTGGGCGCTGGGGCAGTGCACACCGCCTTGGGCGTTGAGGTCCTTGGCCAGCAATTCGACGATCGCGTTGCTCATGGTGGCTCCTGAAGAACTCAGACCTTGGACAGCCAGTGGGCGTACTTGGGGTTACGCCCGTGGACGATATCGAAGAAAGCGCTTTGGATTTTTTCGGTGATGGGTCCACGCGATCCGGCGCCGATCTCGACACGGTCCAACTCGCGGATCGGGGTGACCTCGGCCGCGGTGCCGGTGAAGAAGGCCTCGTCGCTGATGTAGACCTCGTCGCGGGTGATGCGCTTTTGCACCAACTCCAGCCCGAGGTCTTTGCAAATGTGGAACACGGTGTTGCGGGTGATGCCGTTCAAAGCACCGGCCGACAGGTCGGGCGTGTAGACCACACCACCTTTGATCACGAACAGGTTTTCGCCTGCCCCTTCACTGACAAAACCGGAGGCGTCGAGCAGCAGCGCTTCGTCGTAGCCGTCGTCCACCGCTTCCATGTTGGCCAGGATCGAGTTGGTGTAATTGCTCACCGCCTTGG
>JAIXXF010000013.1 GCA_027490925.1 Comamonadaceae bacterium | reverse complement strand
GACACAGTCTCGGGATTGCAGTTGACCATGATGGTTTCGTAACCGTCTTCGCGCATGGCCAAGGCGGCGTGCACGCAGCAGTAGTCAAACTCGATGCCCTGACCGATGCGGTTCGGCCCGCCGCCCAAAACCATGATTTTTCTGTTCAGGGTGGGCTCGGCCTCGCACTCGCCGTTGCCATGGCCTTCGTAGGTCGAATACATGTAGGCGGTGTTGGTCGCGAACTCCGCCGCGCAAGTGTCCACCCGCTTGTACACCGGGCGCACGCCCAAGGCACGGCGCTTCTCGCGCACCGCGGCGTCGGTGGTCTTCAACTGCCGCGCCAGACGCCGGTCCGAAAAACCCTTCTTTTTTAGGGCGCGCAGGGTCGCTGCGTCCAAGGCGTCGAGCGTGGTGGTTTCGAGTTCCAGCTCGATCTTCACGATCTCTTCAATCTGCACCAGGAACCAGGGGTCGATCTTGGTCAACGCGAACACCTCGTCCACGCTCAGGCCCTGGGCAAAAGCGTCGCCCACGTACCAGATGCGCTCGGGCCCGGGCTCGCCCAGCTCCTTTTCCAGCACCTCGCGGTCCTGGGTTTTCTCGTTCAAACCGTCCACGCCGACCTCCAGACCGCGCAGGGCTTTCTGGAAGCTTTCTTGAAAAGTGCGGCCCATGGCCATCACCTCACCCACCGACTTCATCTGCGTCGTCAGGCGCGAGTCGGCGGTGGGGAATTTCTCAAACGCGAATCGCGGGATCTTGGTGACCACGTAGTCGATGCTGGGCTCGAAGCTGGCGGGTGTGGCCCCCCCCGTGATGTCGTTGCGCAGTTCATCCAGCGTGTAGCCCACCGCCAACTTGGCCGCGACCTTGGCGATCGGGAAGCCGGTCGCCTTGGAGGCCAGCGCCGACGAGCGCGACACGCGTGGGTTCATTTCGATCACGACCATGCGGCCGTCTTTCGGGTTGATCGAGAACTGCACATTGGAGCCGCCAGTGTCCACACCGATCTCGCGCAGCACCGCCAAGCTGGCGTTGCGCAAGATTTGGTATTCCTTGTCGGTCAGCGTTTGGGCGGGGGCCACGGTGATGGAGTCGCCCGTGTGCACGCCCATCGGGTCCAGGTTCTCGATCGAACACACGATGATGCAGTTGTCCGCCTTGTCGCGCACCACCTCCATCTCGTATTCCTTCCAACCCAAAAGCGACTCTTCGATCAGCAGCTCGTTGGTGGGCGAGGCTTCCAGACCGCGCTTGCAGATGGTCTCGAACTCCTCGGGGTTGTAGGCGATGCCGCCGCCGGTGCCACCCAGCGTGAAGCTGGGACGGATCACCACGGGGAACCCCACCGTCTTTTGCACCGCCCAGGCGTCGTCCATGCTGTGGGCGATGCCCGAACGCGCCGACCCCAGACCGATCTTGGTCATTGCGTCCTTGAACTTGAGGCGGTCTTCGGCCTTGTCGATGGCTTCGGGAGTGGCGCCGATCAACTCGACCCGGTACTTGTCCAACACGCCATGGCGCCACAGGTCGAGCGCACAGTTCAACGCGGTCTGCCCGCCCATGGTGGGCAGGATCGCGTCCGGTTGCTCTTTGGCGATGATTTTCTCGACCGTCTGCCAGGTGATGGGCTCAATGTAGGTGACGTCGGCCGTGGCCGGGTCGGTCATGATCGTCGCGGGGTTGCTGTTGATCAAGATGACCTTGTAACCCTCTTCACGCAGCGCCTTGCAGGCCTGCACACCCGAGTAGTCGAACTCGCAGGCCTGGCCGATGATGATCGGCCCCGCGCCAATGATCAGGATGCTTTTCAGGTCGGAACGCTTAGGCATGTTTGTGTTGCTCCATCAGTGCCGTGAAGCGGTCGAACAGGTAAGAAATGTCGTGCGGGCCGGGCGAGGCTTCCGGGTGGCCCTGGAAACAAAACGCCGGCTTGTCGGTGCGCGCCAGCCCCTGCAGCGTTTGGTCGAACAGGCTGATGTGGGTGGCGCGTAAATTCGATGGCAAGGACTTTTCGTCCACTGCAAAACCATGGTTTTGGCTGGTGATGCTCACTCTGCCGGTGTCCAGGTCTTTCACTGGGTGGTTGGCCCCGTGGTGCCCAAACTTCATCTTGAAGGTTTTTGCCCCGCTGGCCAGCGCCATGATCTGGTGCCCCAGGCAAATGCCGAAAGTGGGGATGCCGGTGTCGATCAACTCGCGCGCCGCGGCCACCGCGTAGTCGCACGGTGCCGGATCGCCCGGGCCGTTGGAGAGGAACACGCCGTCGGGGGCCAGCGCCAGCGCTTCTTTGGCTGGGGTTTGCGCGGGCACCACGGTGACCCGGCAACCGCGCTCGGCCAACATGCGCAAGATGTTTTTCTTCACCCCGAAGTCGTAGGCCACCACATGGAAGCGTGGTGACAGCTGGGTGCCGTAGCCCGGTTTCCCATCGGCCTTCTCCAGCCGCCACTCGGTTTCCGTCCAGGTGTAAGGCTGGGTCACGCTCACCACCTTGGCCAAGTCCAAACCAGCCATGCTTGGCGCGCCCTTGGCGGCCGCCAACGCGCGGTCAACGGCCGCCGCGTCCGCTGGCTGGTCTGGGGCCAGGCCGACGATGCACGCATTTTGGGCGCCCTGGGTGCGCAAATGCCGGGTCAGCTGGCGGGTGTCGATGTTGGCGATCGCCACCGTTTTCTCGCGCACCAAGTACTGCGAGAGCGTCATGGCGGCTCGGAAGTTGGACGCGACCAGCGGCAGGTCTTTGATGATGAGGCCCGCGGCATGGACCTTCTCGGCCTCGATGTCTTCCGTGTTGACCCCGTAGTTGCCGATGTGCGGATACGTCAAGGTGACGAGCTGCTGGCGGTAGCTGGGGTCGGTCAGGATTTCCTGGTAGCCGGACATGGCGGTGTTGAACACCACCTCGCCGACGGTCGCGCCGGTGGCGCCGATCGAGTTGCCGATGAAGACCGTGCCGTCTGCCAGCGCCAAGATGGCGAGCGGGTGGTTTCCCTTGAGAGACAAAAGCACTAGGTTCTCCGGTTGGTGCGGGTACGCCCAAGCGCACGCAAGAGTCGGGCTCCTGGGCTTGCTTTTGTGAGGGAGTTGGGCTTGGCTGCGCTGAGCGTACGGGGGTGCGGGTTAGCCCTGAATTGTAGCCGAGCAGCCACTGCCGGCCGGTCCATCACCAAGCCCACAGCCCGATCACTGGGTGGCGCTGGTGTGCAGGCAAATGGCCCCAGCCGCTGCGACGTTCAGCGACTCTTCACCCCCGGGCTGGGCGATGCGCACGACGTGGCTGGCCCCCGCCTCCAGCACGGGCGACACGCCCTGCCCTTCATGCCCAAACACCCAGGCGCACGGGCTCGGCACCGGCTGGCGGTGCAGCCACTCGCCCCGGTGGGAACTGGTCACCACCCGCGGCACCTGCAAGGCAGCCAGGTCCTCGGGGGCCAAGCCTTCGATCAGACGCAACCCGAAGTGCGCGCCCATGCCCGCTCGTAACACTTTGGGCGACCACAAACCGGCCGTGCCCTTGAGCGCCAGCACCTGCCGGAAGCCGAACGCGGCCGCACTGCGCAGCAGCGAGCCGACGTTGCCCGCGTCTTGCAGACGGTCCAACACCACGGTGGGCGCGTTGGGCACCACCTCACCCCCATGGTCGGGCAGCGCCAGCAACATGCCCATGGGAGACGGCGACTCCAAAGCGCTGATGTCGGACCACAAGCGGTCAGGGATCACTACGTTTTTTGTAGCATAGACACCATATTCGGCGTGGGCTAAAGGCCAAAACGATTCAGAAAACACGGCCACCGCCGGGATTTGGCCCTTTTCCAACGCGGCGCGGCACAAATGGTCACCTTCCAGCCACACGCGGCCCCACTTCCGGTAGGCGGTGGTGTCGCTCGCTAAGGCACGCAGCTCTTTGAGCAGCGGGTTGTCGCGGGAGGTGATGGTCGCTGGTGGCGACACAGGCTGTGTGGGGGATGTCATGCCATGCCCTCGGCGCGCCCGGTGTGCGCCAACCCCGCGCTTCGCAACGCCTCCCGCACGGGGGCAAACGAGCGGCGGTGCTGGGGACAAGCGCCGTGCGCTCGCAGCGCCGCCAAATGGGCCGCCGTGCCATAGCCCTTGTGGGAGGCGAAACCATAAGCTGGGAATTGCGCGTCCAATTCGGCACACCAACGGTCCCGATGGACCTTGGCCAGAATAGAGGCGGCCGAGATCGCGGGCACGGTGGCGTCGCCCCGCACAACGGCTTCGGCCAGCACGTCCAGGGTGGGCAAACGATTGCCATCGACCAGCACTTTCACCGGCTTGAGCCGCAAGCCCAGCACCGCACGCCGCATGGCGAGCAGCGTGGCTTGCAAGATGTTGAGTTGATCGATTTCCGCCACGCTGGCCTCGGCCACCGAACAGCACAACGCCTTGGCGCGGATCTCGTCGTGCAGGCGTTCTCGCCGTGCTGGCGAGAGTTTCTTGGAGTCGGCCAGACCGGCGATGGGGTGGAGATCGTCCAGGATCACGGCCGCCGCCACCACCGGGCCTGCCAGCGGACCACGCCCGGCTTCGTCCACCCCGGCCACCAGGCCGCTGGCGTCCCAGGCCAGACGGGCCTGCTCGGCCTTCAAGAAGCGACTCGGGCGCACACGGTCTCCAGTGCGTCGGACGCCAAACGCCCGGTGTCTCGCCGCAACTCGTGGTGCAGCGCGGTGAAACGTTGGCGCAGGGCGTTCGCCTTGTCGCGGGCGACCGCGGTATCGTCCAGCCAAGCCAGCGTGGCATCGGCCAATGCCTGAGGGTGCGCTTCTTGTTGGATCAGCTCTGGCACGACGCGGTCGTTGCACAAAATATTGGGCAACCCCACCCAGGGCTGCAACTGCTGGCGCCGCATCAACCACAGCGTGAGCGGGTTCATCACATAGGCGATCACCATGGGCCGCTTGAACAGCGCGGCCTCCAGCGTGGCGGTTCCGCTGGCGATCAGGGTGGCATCGCACGCCGCCAGCGCGGTGTGGGACTGACCATCCAGCAGCCGCAGGTCGGGCTCGGGGCCCTCCAAGCTCAGGCGACTGGCCCGGGCCAGCGCGTGCAGGGTATCCCTCTGCGCTGGAACGCACGGCAACACGAAGCGAATGCCCGGTCGCGCCTGCTTCATCCGTTCGGCCGCCGCCAAAAAGCGTGGTGCGATGTGTTGAATTTCCGAGCCCCGACTGCCAGGCAGCAAAGCCACCACTGGGCCGTGATGCGGCAAGCCAAGCGCAAGGCGGGCGGCCGCTTGGTCCGGCTGGACAGGAATGACGTTGGCCAGCGGATGCCCCACATAGGTGGCGGGAATGCCGTGCTTGGCCAGCAGCGCAGGCTCAAACGGAAAGATGCACAGCACATGGTCGACGCTGCGCTTGATTTTCTCGATGCGCCCGGGCCGCCACGCCCAAATGGATGGGCATACGAAATGCACCGTGCGAACCCCGGCAACGCGCAAGTCGGCTTCGAGGTCCAAATTGAAATCCGGCGCATCCACGCCAATGAACACATCGGGCTTGTCGCGCAACAGCCGCTCGCGGAGTTGGTTGCGTATGCGCAGAATGCCCCGGTAGTGCCGCAACACCTCCACATAGCCGCGCACCGCCAGCCGGTCACTGGACCACCAGGCGTCAAAGCCCCTCTGGGCCATGTGGGGCCCACCAATGCCGCTCGCGGTGGCGCCAGGCCACTTGGCCTTGACGCCGTCGAGCAACAAGCCTGCGAGCAAGTCGCCAGAAGTTTCTCCAGCCACCAGGCTCAGGCGGGGTCCTGAGCGTCCGCCGGTTGCATGGATGGGCGTGTTTGGTTGGGAGGACACCCCCGGCCTGGGGCTGCCCGACATGGCGCTCTGAGCGGCATCGACCATGGGCATCGCCCTAGCGGACGATGCCACGCTGGGCAGGCGTCTGCGCGAGAAAATCCAACATCAACGACACATCTGGTGCCGCCTCTGGCGTTTCAGCGGTCAGCGCGGCGATCCGTTGCTGGGCTTGTTCCAGCGTCAACTCGCTGCGGTACAACAGCTTGTGCATGGCCTTGACCGCGCCAATGCGAGTGGCTGAAAACCCCCGACGGCGCAGTCCCTCGAAATTCATCGAGCGCGCTTTGGCCGGCTGACCCTGGCACATCACGAAAGGCGGCAGGTCGGCCACCAGCACCGAACTGATCGCGGTGAAGCAGTGTGCGCCGATGCGCACGAATTGGTGCACGCCAGTGAAGCCGCCCAAAATTGCCCAGTCGCCCACGTGCACATGGCCAGCGAGTTGGGTGCTGTTGGCGATGATGGTGTGGTGGCCTACCACACAGTCATGTGCCAGATGCACGTAGGCCATGATCCAGTTGTCGTTACCCAACTGGGTGTAACCCAGGTCGCCTGGCGAGCCGATGTTGAACGTGCAGAACTCGCGGATGGTGTTGCGATCACCCACCCGCAATTCGCAGGGCTCACCGGCGTACTTCTTGTCTTGTGGGATTGCCCCCAAGGAGCAAAATTGGAAGATGCGGTTCTCACACCCGATGGTGGTGTGGCCTTCGATCACGCAATGCGCGCCTACGCTGGTGCCAGCACCAATGCGCACGTTGGGGCCGATGGTGGTGTACGGGCCCACACTGACCGTGCTGTCAAGCTCGGCCTTCGGGTCGACCAAGGCGGTGGGGTGAATCAGGCTCATCGCGCCCGCCTCACGCCACTTTGCGCATGGTGCACATCAACTCGGCTTCTGCGGCCAGGTCGTTGCCCACCCAGGCCTTCGCGTTGAACTTGTATATACCCGCTTTGGCGCGGCCCAACTCAACGTCCAAGATCAGCTGATCGCCCGGCTCCACCGGCCGCTTGAAGCGTGCACCGTCAATGCCAGCAAAGTAATAAATCGTTTTCTCGTCCAACGTGATGTCCAGCGTGGCGAAAGACAGCAGGGCTGCCGCTTGCGCCAGCGCCTCCAGAATCAGCACACCCGGCATCACGGGCCGATGCGGAAAGTGACCCACAAAAAACGGCTCGTTGACCGACACGTTCTTCAGGGCCTTGATGCGCACGCCCTTCTCCACTTCCAGCACGCGGTCCACCAGCAAAATGGGGTAGCGGTGGGGGAGCTTTTGCAGGATTTGGTAGATGTCCATCATGGTTTGGGTTCTTTCGAGGGCAGGGTCGGCACACTGGATTCCAGCGCCTTGATGCGTTCGCGCAAGCGGTGGATTTGTTTCAGGGTGGCCGCTGTCTTTTCCCAGCGGGCATTTTCGTCGATGGGGAAGACACCGGTGTACAGACCGGGCTCGGTGATCGACCGGGTCACCACAGTACCCACAGAGATGCTCACGCGGTCGGCGAGGGTCAAATGCCCCAGCACCATGGCTGCACCGCCAATCGTGCAATGGGCACCGATGGTCGCACTGCCCGCAACACCCACGCAACCTGCCATCGCGGTGTGGTCCCCAATCCGGACGTTGTGGCCGATCTGGATCAGGTTATCGAGCTTCACCCCGTTGCCAATGACGGTGTCTTGCAACGCGCCGCGGTCGATGCAGGTGTTCGCGCCGATCTCCACGTCGTCGCCAATCCGCACGCCGCCGAGTTGCTCGATCTTCTCCCAGGTCCCGGCGTTCGGCGCAAAGCCGAACCCATCGGCACCGATCACCACACCCGGGTGCACCAGACAACGCGCACCGATGTGACAGCCCTCACCCAGCGTGACGCGCGACTTCAATACCGTGCCCGCCCCGATGGTGGCGTGGCGCTCCACCACACACAATGGACCGATCACTGCGCTGGGGTCAATCACCGCGCTGGGGTCGATCACCGCGCTGGGGTGGATGCGAGGACCGCTGACCGGCGCGGTCAGGCGCTTCCAGAGCTGCGTCACCCGCGCGAAATACAGGTAGGGCTGGTCGGTGACGATGGCATCGCCCCGGGCCAATGCGGCGTCGCGCATGGCGGGTGACACGATCACACATGCCGCCAACGACTCTGCCAACAGGCTCTGGTACTTGGGATGGCTCAGGAACGCGAGTTGCCCAGCTGACGCCGACTCCAAAGGGGCCAGCCCCGTGATGGGCTGGTTGGGGTCGCCATGCAGTTCTCCGCCCAGCGCCTGGACGATGTCGCCTAAACGGAGGGACACACCAAGTTGCCCTGCGGCCTCATCGGCCGCCAGAGGCGTTCAGCGTCTTGATCACTTTCTCGGTGATGTCGTGCCGAGGGTGAATGTAGACCGCCTCTTGCAAGATGACGTCGTACTTCTCGGCCTCAGCAACCTGCTTCACGATGCGGTTTGCACGCTCCAGCACCTGTTGCAACTCTTCGTTTTTTCGTGCGTTCAGGTCTTCTTGGAACTCACGGCGCTTCCGCGCAAACTCCCGGTCCTGGTCAATCAGTTGCTTTTGGCGGTTTGCCCGCTGCGTCTCCGACAGCGTGGGGGCTTCCCGTTCGAACTTGTCAGACAAAGCCTTTAGGCTGTTGCCGCTGTCCACCAGATCCTTCTCGCGTCGGGAAAACTCCTGCTCCAGTTTGGTTTGCGCGGCCTTGGCAGCATTGGCTTCGCGAAAAATGCGATCGGTGTTGACAAAACCGACGCGAAATTCCTGCGCCTGAACCGCGCTGCTCGCCAGCACCACACCCAAAGCAGCACCCCACAGAGGGGCAAAAGTGGAAGACTTCATTAGAACGACGTTCCGATCTGGAATTGCAACTTCTGGATTCTATCGCCTGGCTCTTTCTTGATCGGGTTTGCGATCGCGATCCGCAAAGGCCCAACCGGCGAAATCCAGCTCAAGCCGACGCCGGTTGACGCGCGCATGTCGCTGAGCCGCACCGGATCGTTGTCGCCGTACGCATTGCCTGCGTCAACAAACGCATAAAGCCGCAGCGTGCGATCGTTGCCTGCGCCCGGAAACGGGGCACTGACCTCGGCGTTCAGCGTCACTTTTTTGGAGCCGCCGATGAATGCCCCGGTCACATCGCGCGGTCCCAGCGTGCCTTGTTCAAAGCCACGGACCGAGCCCAGACCACCGCTGTAAAAGTTCTTGAAAATCGGGAACGGATTGCCGCCCAGCCCCTTGCCATAACCCAGTTCGCCGTTCAGTGCGAATGTGAACTGCCGGTTGATGGGGATGTACTGCTGGATTTGGTAATTGCCGCGCAAGTACTTCACGTCACCCGCCACGCCGAAGTCGGCGTTGGCCCGCTGCAAGCGCCCGCGGGAAGGCACCAAGGCGCTGTCACGGCTGTCGCGTGCGAAGCCGATGGTCAGCGGCAATGACTGGCTGGTGAAACCAAACTGATTGGCATAACTGAGGTAAGCCGCAGGGATGTTGGTGCCCGGCCGGATGGTGGTCTGCTCCAGGCCAGCACCAAAAAACACCGTGTCGGATTCGCTGAAGGGCACACCGAAGCGGATGCCTGCGCCGCTGGTGACCAATTGGTAGTCGCCGCCCTGGTCATTGAAGGGTCGCGTGGCGCGGTGGTAGACGTCGTAAGTGCGTGAGATGCCGTCGGCGGTGAAGTAAGGGTCGGTGGTGCTGACAACCAGTTGGCGGTTGAACTTGCTGGTGTTGAGCTCAAGCCCCAAATAATTGCCGGACCCAAAAATGTTTTCTTGTTTGATGCTGAAGGTCAACGACAGCTTTTCTGCGCTTGAAAAACCCGCACCGATCAGCAGGTTGCCGGTGGGCTTTTCCGACACCACCACGTTCAGGTCCACCTGGTCGGCGGTTCCGGGCACTTCCACGGTTTCGACGTTGACTTCTTTGAAGAACCCCAAGCGGTCCACACGGTCGCGAGACAGCTTGATGCGGTCACCGTCGTACCACGACGACTCGAACTGGCGGAACTCGCGGCGGATCACCTCATCGCGCGTGCGGCTGTTGCCGCCAATGCTGATGCGACGCACATAGGCACGGCGGGCCGGGTCGGCCTGAAGCACGAACGCCACGCGGTTGTTCACCCGGTCAATCTCTGGCTTGGCTTCCACTCGGCCGAATGCGTACCCGAACGTGCCGAAATAATCGGTGAAAGCCTTGGTGGTGCCGGCCACCAGATCGGCGTTATAGGCCTCGCCCGGCTTGATCGTGACCAGCGTTTTGAACTCGTCTTCTTTGCCGAGGAAATTGCCCTCCAGCTTCACGCTGGACACCACAAACCGCTCACCCTCTGTCACGTTGATCGTGATGGTGATGCTCTGCTTGTCAGGCGATATGGCCACTTGGGTGGAGTCGATGCGGAACTCCAGATACCCACGGGTCAGGTAAAACGACTTGAGCGTTTCCAGGTCGGCGTTGAGCTTGGCGCGCGAATAGCGGTCGCTCTTGGTGTAGAAACTCAACCAACCGCCCGTATCGAGGTCAAACAGATCGCGCAGCGTCGACTCGCTAAAGACCTTGTTACCTGAAATGCGGATGTCCTTGATTTTGGCGACCTCGCCCTCCACCACGTTGAACGACACGTTGACGCGGTTGCGATCGACCGGCGTGACTGTGGTCACGACCTCTGCGCCGTAGAGGCTGCGGTTGATGTACTGCCGCTTGAGTTCTTGCTCGGCGCGGTCGGCAAGCGCCTTGTCAAACGGACGCCCTTCGGTCAATCCAATGTCCCGCAAAGCCGCTTGCAAGGCTTGTTTGTCGAATTCCTTGGCCCCGACAAACTCCACCTCTGCCACGGTGGGGCGTTCTTCCACCACCACCACCAAGACATCGCCGTTGACCTCTAGGCGCACGTCTTTGAATAGACCGAGCGCAAACAGCGCGCGGATGGCGGCCGATCCTTTGTCGTCGGTGTAGTTGTCGCCCACTCGAAACGGCAGTGAGGCGAAAACGGTACCCGCCTCAATGCGTTGCAAGCCTTCGACCTGGATGTCGCGCAACGTGAATGGGTCCACCGCCCAAGCTGGGCAAGATGCCACCATCAAAGCCGAGACAGCAGAAATCGCTGTGGCTTTGAAGCGAATGATTTGATTTTTCATGAAAAATGCCAAGCGGCAGGTCTAACCAATGAGTCGGGTCACATCGTTGAACAAGGCGATGGACATCATGACGAGCAGGATCGCGACACCGCCGCGCTGCAGGCGTTCCATCATGGCCGTCGAGATGCTGCGACCGGTCACACCTTCCCAAAGATAATACATCAGGTGCCCCCCGTCCAAGACAGGCAGCGGCAGCAGATTCAGCACCCCGAGGCTCACGCTGATCAAGGCCAGAAACACCAGGTACTGCGTGAATCCCAAACTGGCGGATTTGCCAGCATAGTCAGCGATGGTGATCGGACCAGTCAGGTTCTTCAGCGAGGCTTCTCCAACGACCATCTTGCCGAGCATTTTCAAGGTCAGGGCCGACACCTCCCAGGTGCGAACCGCACCGCGCCAGAGGCCTTCCAACGCCCCGTACCGCACCGTCACAAACTCGGGAGGGCCGCCAATGAAGGCACCGATGCGGGCGACCGGCTGCCCGCCCTCCCACCGCAACTCGGGCAGTACGTCGACCCGCAACAGCGCGCCGTTTCGTTCCAGTTGCCAAGGGCGCGAAACCGGCTGGTCGGCAGACACCGATTCGCGGATCAACTCTCGCAGTTGCTGCCCGTCCACCACCGGCACATCGCCGACCGATACCACCACATCGCCCTTGTGAAGCCCGGCCCGCTCCGCAGGGCTGGTGGCGGTCACCTCGCCCACGACCGGGCGAGTCCATGGGCCAACGATGCCAATTTTGCGGAACAGCTGCGCGTCAGCGTCTTGCGCGCCCACTTCACTCAACCGCAGGGTGACCTGGCGCCCAGCCCTCTCACCAACAGGCGCCACCAACAGCGTCAGGTCGCGTCCGTCCAGCGCGCCCCGGGTCAGCAACCACCGCAATTCTTCAAAAGACCGCACTGGTGCCAGCGTGTCGCTGGTCCAGCCGGCTTCCTGCACCCTTTCTCCGCCTTGCAAACCGGCCCGTTGTGCCACGGAGCCCGGTACCGGGCTGGCAAGCTGCGGCAGCGGCTGCTCGACCCCCAACCAATTCACGCCTGCGTACAACGCCACCGCCAACAACAGGTTCGCCAGCGGACCCGCAACCACGATGGCGGCGCGCGCCCTCAACGGCTGGGCGTTGAAAGCCAAATGGCGCTCGTGCTCCGGCACGGGGCCTTCCCGCTCGTCAAGCATCTTGACGTAGCCCCCCAGAGGAAACGCACCCACGACGAACTCCGTCGGGCTGCCTTGGGGCTGCCACCGCCACAGCGGCTTGCCAAACCCCACCGAGAACCGCAGCACCTTCACACCACACGCGACAGCGACACGGTAGTGGCCGAATTCGTGCACGGCAATCAACACGCCCAAAGCCACAACGAAAGCAACCAATGTCAACATGGACGGCTCCTGAATTCAAAAACGCCCGAGGCGTCCCACGTGTTCGTCCGCACAGCGCCTCGACTCGGCGTCGAGGGCCAGCAAGTCGCCCAGGCCACATGGCCTCGTGGGAAGCACGCCCTCCAACGTGGCGACGTTCACGGCATGGATCTGGTCGAAGCGGATGCGGCGCTCCAAAAAAGCCTGGACGGCCACCTCGTTGGCCGCGTTCAGCACCGCGCAGGCCCCCGGCTCACCATTCAAGGTGTCCCAGGCGAGCTGCAATCCGGGAAAGCGGTCCCGGTGGCCGTGGGCGTCGAGCGCCTCGAATGTCATGGGGGGCATGCGGGTGAAGTCCAATGCCGCGGCACCGCTGGTGACGCGCTCTGGCCAAGACAGACCGTAGGCGATGGGGCCGCGCATGTCCGGCGTTCCCAATTGCGCCACCACGGAGGTGTCTCGGTACTGGACCATCGAGTGGATCACGCTTTGGGGGTGGATCACCACCTCAATCTGCGCCGGGGGGAGGCCGAACAGGTGGTGCGCTTCGATGACCTCCAAGGCCTTGTTCATCATCGTGGCTGAATCCACCGAGATCTTGGCACCCATGACCCAATTCGGATGGGCGCACGCCTGCTCGGGGGTAACGTCGCGCAACGTGGCAGGGTCACGGGTTCGGAACGGCCCGCCAGACGCGGTGAGGATGATTTTTTCCACCCGATCCGCCCATGTGTTGGGGTCTTCAGGGAGGGACTGGAAGATGGCCGAATGCTCGCTGTCGATGGGCAGAAGTCGTGCACCGCCCTGACGAACAGCCTCCAGGAACACATCGCCCCCCACGACCAAGGCCTCCTTGTTCGCCAGCAGCAATCGCTTCCCTGCTCGCGCAGCCGCCAGACACGGCGCCAGGCCAGCCGCCCCCACGATGGCTGCCATGACCACGTCCACTTCCGGGTGGGCCGCGATGGTCTCCAACGCGTCCGGTGCGGACAACACCTCTGTGCTCAGTCCCTCCGCCGCCAGTTTGTCTTTCAGGACCCTGGCGTGCGGTGCGCTCGCCATCACTGCGAACCGGGGCTTGAACTGAGCGCACTGCGCCAACAATGCGTCGACCTGGGTGGCCGCGCTCAGCGCCCACACTTCAAAGCGCTCAGGGTGCCGCGCAACCACGTCAAGCGTGTTCTTGCCGATGCTGCCTGTGGAGCCGAGCACAGTCAGGCGGTGCGTACGGGGCATCATGGCGTTATCGGGTCATCAGCATCATCACCAGCGGGAGGGTGGGCAAAAGGGCATCCACCCGGTCCAACACGCCGCCATGGCCTGGCAACAGGCGACTGCTGTCTTTGGCGCCTGCACTGCGCTTGACCAAAGACTCCACCAAGTCGCCCACCACGCTCATGCCCGTGAGAAACACCAAGCCCACGACCAACATCGCCAGGCCTCGGTCGGCCAAGTGGGTGTACAGGCTCACCACGTGCCACTGGCCGTGGCGATCGAGCCACACCCACGTGGCGGACAGCAGCAGCACACCGGCCAAGCCGCCCAAAACGCCTTCCCAGCTTTTTCCAGGGCTAATGGCGGCTGCCAGCTTGCGGCGAATGAACCGGCCGCCCAACGCGCGCCCGGCAAAGTAGGCGCCAATGTCGGCCACCCACACCAAAGCCAAAGCGGACAATAAAAGGTTCACGCCGATGACACGGGCTTGTGCGATGCCCAACCATGCCGCCACCAAGGCCAGAACGCCGCCGGCCAGACGCACCGCCACTGGCAAACGAGACCAACCAGTCACTCCCATGCGCAGCATGGCAACGCTGGCCAGCACCCAAGACGAGCCCATCACCAACCAGAGCGTCGGGGTGCGTTCAGCCAATGCCCCGGCAACCCATACAGCCACGCAAGCGCCCAAACACAGCCCTGCGAGACCCAACGACGCGGCATGGCCACAGCCGTTGAGCCGCCCCCATTCCCAACCCGCTGCGCTGATGAACAGCAACGCGAGAGCGCAAAAAGGCTCTGGCGCAGGGAAGAACAACGCTGGCAACAACACCAGCAACAGAAGCACCGCCGTGAGGACGCGTGTTTTCAGCATCACGCGGCCCGCTGAACAGCCGGCGTGTCAGGCCCCAGACCGCCGAACCGGCGCTCTCTTTGCGCGAACGCGGCAATGGCCGCGTCGAGTTCAGTCTCATCGAACTCGGGCCACAACTTCTCTGTGAAGTACAGCTCGGCATAAGCCGCTTGCCAGAGCAAAAAGTTGCTCAGCCGCTGTTCACCGCCAGTGCGTACGATCAGGTCGGGATCGGGCAAGTCGCTGAGAGAGAGTTCCTGCGACAGAGAGGCCTCGGTGATCGCCACGCCACGCTCTGCCAATGCCGCCGCGGCCCGCGCGATGTCCCACCGCCCACCGTAGTTGAAACACACGTTCAGCAACAAGCGTTGGTTGCCTGCCGTGGCCAACTCGGCCTGCAGCAGGCCGTCTCGAAGGCGCGCCGACAAGGGCGTGACGTCGCCAACAAACCGAATGCGCACACCGTTGCGCTGGAGGCTGGCCACCTCGTTGGCCAGTGCGGTGGACATGAGGCCCATCAGGCCGGCCACCTCGTCGACAGGACGGGTCCAGTTCTCAGACGAAAACGCGAACACCGTCAGCATGCGAATGCCCCGTTCGGTGCATGCTTGGACGCACCGGCGAAGGGACTCTACGCCTTGTCTATGGCCCGCCACCCGCGGCAAAAAGCGCTGGGTGGCCCAGCGGCCATTGCCGTCCATGACGATCGCGACGTGCTCGGGCTTCATGGCTTTCGGTTGGGCCAGAGACGGCATCAAACCGCCATGATGTCTTGTTCCTTAGCGGCCACCAGCTTGTCGATGTCCTGGATGGTGCGGTCGGTGATCTTCTGCACCTCGTCGTGGCTTCGCCGTTCGTCGTCTTCAGATGCGAGCTTGTCTTTGACTAGCTTCTTGGTCGCCTCGTTCGCATCGCGGCGCAGGTTACGCACAGCCACTTTGGCGGCTTCGCCTTCGGCACGGACCAATTTGGTGAGCTCTTTGCGGCGCTCTTCCGACATCAAAGGCAGCGGCACGCGCAACAGGTCCCCTTGAGACGATGGATTCAGACCCAAATCGCTTTCGCGGATGGCCTTTTCAATCTTCGCCCCCATGCCTTTTTCCCAAGGCTGGACACTGATCGTGCGGGAATCGAGCAGGCCCACATTGGCCACCTGGCTGATCGGCACCATGGAACCGTAATAATCCACCTGAACGGTGTCCAGAATGGCGGGGTTGGCGCGCCCCGTTCGGATTTTGGTCAAGTTGTTCTTGAAAGCCTCGACAGACTGGTGCATGCGGGCTTCGGCGTTTTTCTTGATGGCGTCAATCGTCATGGCGGACTCCAGTGAGGTCGTGTTGTCAGGCCGAGCCTGTCAACGGAAAGATGCGCGCGGCACGCGCCTACACGTGGACCAAAGTGCCCTCGTCTTCGCCCAGCACCACGCGCTTGAGCGCGCCATGCTTGAAGATGGAAAACACCTTGATTGGGAGCTTCTGGTCTCGACACAGCGCGAACGCGGTCGCATCCATGATGCCGAGGTTTGCGGCCATGGCCTTGTCAAAGCTGATGCGGCTGTACCGGGTGGCGGTGGGATCCAAGTGGGGGTCGGCGGTGTACACACCATCGACCTTGGTCGCCTTCAACACCACCTCGGCACCGATCTCAGCGCCCCGCAACGCGGCAGCGGTGTCGGTGGTGAAAAATGGGTTGCCTGTTCCAGCAGCGAAGATCACCACCTTGCCTTCTTCCAGGTATTGCAAGGCTTTGGGCCGCACGTAGGGCTCCACCACCTGCTCAATCGCGATCGCCGACATCACGCGGGCCACCAAGCCCGCTTTGTCCATGGTGTCTGCGAGCGCCAGTGCGTTCATCACAGTGGCAAGCATGCCCATGTAATCGGCGGTGGCCCGGTCCATGCCGACGGATCCGCCCGCCACGCCGCGGAAAATGTTTCCGCCGCCGATGACCACGGCAACTTCCACACCCAGCCGTGTGACCTCTGCGACTTCTTCCACCATGCGGGCGATGGTCGCGCGGTTGATGCCGAAGGCATCGTCACCCATCAAGGCCTCGCCCGACAGTTTGAGCAAGATTCTCTTGTGGACCGGGCGATTAGCAGTCATGGAGGCAGCTCCTAAAACACTCAAAGTTTAGCGCTTGCGGTTCAGGCGGCAGCGCCCGAACCGCAAAGGACTGTCAGGCTGCTCCCTTGGCAGCCGCCACTTGGGCCGCCACCTCTGCTGCAAAGTCGTCCACCTTCTTTTCAATGCCCTCGCCCACCACGTACAACGTGAATGCCTTGACCGTCGTGCCTGCGGCCTTGAGCATTTGCTCAACGGTCTGCTTGTCGTTCTTCACAAAAGACTGGTTGAACAGCGATACCTCTTTGAGGTACTTTTGCACACCGCCTTCCACACGCTTGGCCACGATCTCGTCGGATTGAACCGGCTTGCCTTCGGCGATGGCTTTGGCTTTGTCTTCGGCCGCCTTGGCCACCGCCACAGAGCGCTCGCGCTCTATCAGCTCGGCAGGCACATCGGCGCTGGTGAGGGACACCGGCTTCATGGCCGCCACGTGCATCGCGACGTCCTTGGCGGCCGTCTCATCGCCCTCGAACTCCACCACCACACCGATGCGGGTGCCGTGCAGGTAGGTGGCCAGCTTGGCGCCGGATGCGAAACGCTTGAATCGGCGGAAGCTCATGTTTTCGCCGATCTTCCCGATCAAGCCCTTGCGCACGTCTTCCAGTGTGGGGCCGAAGCCGTCTTGGCTGTGGGCCAGCGCAGCCAGCGCGTCCACATCGGCTGGGTTGTGCTTCGCCACCAGTTCGGCCGCTGCCTTTGCCAGCGCCAGAAAGCTGTCGTTTTTGGTGACAAAATCGGTCTCGCAGTTCACTTCAATGAGCGCGCCAGTGGTACCGTCCTGAAAGCTGGCCACGACGCCTTCCGCCGTCACCCGTGCAGCGGCTTTGCCAGCCTTGCTGCCCAGCTTGACGCGCAGCAGCTCTTCGGCTTTGACCATGTCCCCGTTGGCCTCGGTCAGGGCGCGCTTGCACTCCATCATTGGCGCGTCGGTCTTGGCGCGCAGTTCAGCCACCATGCTTGCAGTGATTGCCATGTGATTTCTCCAGATTGGGGGGTTGTCGGTTCAATTCAGTTGAAAAAAAGGGGCTACACGAGCCCCTTTTTGGCATGAGCCAGGACTCAGCTCGCGGCGTCTTCGACTTCAACGAACTCGTCGGCAGCGGCAACGGCCTTCACCACGTCTTGGGCGGCGTTGTTGCGGCCCTCAATAATGGCGTCGGCGATTTCACGGGCGTACAGCGCGACGGCTTTGGCCGAATCGTCGTTCCCAGGGATCACGTAGTCGATGCCGACTGGCGAGTGGTTGGAGTCCACCACACCAATCAGCGGAATGCCCAGCTTGCGTGCCTCGGCGATGGCGATCTTGTGGTACCCCACGTCGATCACAAAAATCGCGTCGGGCAAAGCGCTCATGTCTTGGATACCGCCGATGTCTTTCTCCAGCTTTTCGATTTCGCGACTGAACATCAGCTGCTCTTTTTTGCTGAGCGAGTCCAAGCCGGTTTCTTGCTGAAGCTTCAACTCTTTCAGGCGCTTGATGGACGTCTTGACGGTCTTGAAGTTGGTGAGCATGCCACCCAACCAGCGCTGATCCACATAGGGCACTCCAGCACGTTGGGCTTCGGCCGCGACGATCTCGCGGGCCTGGCGCTTGGTACCGACCATCAGAATGGTGCCGCGGTTGGCAGACAGCTGGCGAACGAATTTGGTCGCTTCCTGGAACAGGGGGAGCGATTTCTCCAAATTGATAATGTGGATCTTGTTGCGATGGCCGAAGATGTACGGTGCCATCTTGGGGTTCCAGAAGCGCGTTTGGTGCCCAAAGTGCACACCAGCTTCCAGCATTTGACGCATGGTCGTTGCCATAAAAAATACTCCGAAGGTTGGGTCTTAAAGCCGGGCCGCTGTGTCAACGCCGTGGGTTTTGTTTGAAACTGCCCACAGGAAACACCACCTTGATGGCCTGGTTTGCGATTTATTGTGCGCACCAGCCAATAGACCGGTCAGTCACACAACCTCACGATTGTAGCATTCTGCGCTTACGAGGATGGGTTTTCTACCGACGCAAAACGCCTGACGGATGGTCCGCGTCAACCAATGGCCCTCTGCGTTCCAAGGCGGTGAATCATCCCACCCCATCAGGTCATAGTGACCCATCCGAAGAACGGTTCGGCCGAATGCCAAGCGCATGACCGTTCAATATTCGTTGCAGCGCACGCCCCTGTTGCCAGTGAAGCCACAAACTTTCTATCGGCCGCCCACACATCGGCGGGCTCAAAATAGGGGTTAGGTACTTTTTGGAAATTCAATGAAGATCGCCGTCATCGGCGCCGGTATCACCGGCGTCTGCACCGCGCACGCACTGGCGACCGACGGTCATGAGGTGGTGGTTTACGACCGACGCAGCTCGGTGGCTGAAGGAGCGAGCTTCGCCACGGGTGGCCTGTGTGGGCCTGGTTACGTGGAACCCGGCACGCACACCATCAGCACAGGGCTTGGTCTGTCTAGGCATGAACTGGGCTGGCTGTGGCAAAGGCGCAAACAGCAGCCCAAGGGGCTGGAACGCATGGTCGCGTTGAAGCGGTTGCTATCGCTGGCCACCTGGAGCCGCGAGCGCCAGCGCGATCTCATGCAACGGCACAACATCACCATCGAGCAACAAGACGGCCTGATGCTGCTGTTTCGCTCTGCCCAAGACGCCGCCCTGTCCCAGCCGCGGCTGGACACCCTGCGTGCGCATGGCGTGTCGGTCCAACCTGTGACGGCGGCGCTGGCACGCAAACTCGAATTGGCAATGAACAACGACACACCGCTGCACAGCGCCGCCTACCTCCCAGGCGACAGCGCGGGCAATTGTCGGCAGTTCGCCGTGGCACTCAAAGGCATGGCAACGACCATGGGCGTGCGCTTCGAGCTGGCCAGCGACGTGGCGCCGCTGCAACGGCGAGCCCCCACCTGTCTGACGGTCACGACGCCCACCACCCCCCCAACCCCTGCGCTCCATGACGCAGTGGTGATTTGCAACGGCGCCGCAGCAACCCCCTTGCTGGAACCGTTGGGCCTGAAAGTGCCAGTGGCGAAGGTGCGGGGCCACGCCATTAGCGCGCAAGTCCGTGAGCCTCTGAACACCCCGCACAGCGCGGTGTGGGATGCCACGCACCGGGTCAGCATCACCCGAATTGGCCATCGCCTGCGTGTGGCGGGAGGTGCTGAGCTGGGCACCGGCGATGCGCACGCCGGGTGTCGCGGCGTACAAACCCTCTACAGGGTGTTGCATGACTGGTTTCCCGGTGCTGCCAAGATCGACCAAAGCGTACAAATTTGGCATGGCGAACAAGCCACCACGTTGGACGGCTTGCCCATGCTCGGCCCTAGCCACGTGCCTGGCGTGTGGCTCAACATTGGCCACGGCAGCAATGGCTGGGCGCTGGCCAACGGCTGTGCCGAGGTTTTGGCAGATTTGGTCGCAGGGCGCACTCCGCCCGTCGACGTGGCCCCATTTTCACCAGGTCGGTGGTCATGAACGGCACCACCGTGCGCGTGGGCGCCCACACTCGGTGGCCCGTGCACGGCACAGCAATTGCCCGCGAGGTAGAAGCCCGCGCACAAAGCCAACTGCCCGCACACGCCTTGATGCAGCGCGCGGGCCTGGCTGTGGCCCAGCTGGCCAGAGCCTTGGCACCGCACGCACGCACCTGCTGGGTGGCCTGTGGCCCTGGCAACAACGGCGGCGATGGCCTCGAAGCCGCAGCCCATCTGCAAGTGGGTGGATGGGCCGTTACGGTCACGCTGACGGAACCGACCCGCGACGTGCCTACCGACGCACAAGCCGCGCTGCAACAGGCCCGATCGGCGGGGGTGGCCTTCGCAGCCGGCCCCCCGCTGGGCATGACCACTCAAGACTTGGTGATAGACGCCCTGCTGGGCATTGGTGCACGTGGGCAAATCGGGGGACCGATGGCCTCGGCACTGCAGCGATTGGCCCACAGCCCCGCGCCAGTGCTGTCGGTGGACGTCCCCTCTGGCCTGAATGCCGACACAGGGGAATTCGCTGCATTTTCAGGAGCACCCACAGATGGTTTAGCAAGGGCTGGCACGGCTTTTTACGCTCAGAACACGCTGACACTCCTGACCATCAAACCAGGACTGATGATGGGCGCGGGGCGCGACGCAGCAGGCACGGTCTGGTTCAACGACCTGGGCGTTGACCTTGGCTCCACGCCGACCGACGCCTACTTGACCCCCACCCCGGCCAGCCGCCAGTGGCCCCACACCACCCACAAGGGCACCCGCGGCGACGTTGCGGTGGTGGGGGGTGCCAGCGGTATGACGGGTGCTGCGTTGCTGGCGGCGACGGCCGCTTTGCACGCTGGTTCAGGGCGGGTGTTCGTGGGCTTGTTGGACCCGGCCGGTCCCACGGTGGACACGGTCCATCCCGAGCTGATGTTCCGACCGTTGAGCGACTTGAATGCGCCCGACCCCGTTTGGGTGTGTGGTTGTGGCGGTGGCACAGCGGTGCGATCGCTGCTGCCCGACGCGCTGAACCGTTCAGCGCCTCTGGTGCTGGACGCCGATGCACTCAACGCGATTGCGGTCGACCCAACGCTGCGTGACCAGCTGGAGCGACGTGGATGGATCGGTCGGCAAACGGTGTTGACGCCGCACCCCCTGGAAGCCGCGCGTCTGTTGGGTTGCCGCACCGCCGAGGTTCAAGCCGACCGACTGGGTTCGGCCCAGAGGCTGGCGGTCGCGTTGCGTTCGGTGGTGGTGCTGAAAGGTTCAGGCACCGTCGTGGCCGCACCTGGACGCCCCGCCTGGTTGAACCCTACTGGCAACGCCCGCTTGGCCACCGCTGGCTCTGGCGATGTACTGGCCGGCTGGCTTGGCGCAAGACTGGCCGCGTTGGGCACGGTTGCCACCATTGACCAGGTGCAGCGGTGCGCCGCGGATGTGGTCTACGTACACGGTCAACTGGCAGACGAATGGCCTGCTGACCGCGCGCTCACCGCTTCGGCACTGGCGCACGCCATCCGCCCCTGAGTCACCGTCTCTCGACGTGCCGGCGCCGCGCCGTTGGAACCGGCCGCAACCCGTGGGACGTCATCGCCTGGACTTGCGGCCCTTTTTCTTGCTTGCAGCCAACTTGACCGCTGCTTTCAATGCCTGGATCGGCGACTTGCTGGCCGTACCCGCCGGGCTCGATCGACCCGCTGGCTTCGCTGCCTTCTTCGGCGGGCGACCGCTTGGAGACATGGCGTCAGACGGCAGCGGGGCTGTGCCCCGCTCCTTGACGGCCCGGCTCTGCAGCTCGTCGCCCTCGCGCACCAGACGGAAGTCGATCTTCCGCCCGTCCAGATCGACGCGGCTGACCTGAATGCGCACACGGGTACCAATGGCGTAGCGGATGCCGGTCCGCTCGCCGCGCAGCTCTTGTCGGGCTTCGTCGAACTTGAAGTACTCGCCACCCAATTCGGTGATGTGCACCAAGCCTTCCACGTACAAGGCGTCCAACGTAACAAACAGACCAAAACTGGTGGCCGAGGTCACGACACCGCCAAACTCCTCGCCCAAGTGTTCGCGCATGTACTTGCATTTGAGCCAGGCCTCTACGTCGCGCGACGCCTCGTCGGCCCGACGCTCGTTGGCGCTGCAATGCAGGCCCGCAGCTTCCCAAGCCTGTTGCTCGGCAGTGAGTTTCTTAACGGGCTTTTGCGACGGGTTCTTGACCTTCTGACTCAACAGCCGCTTGCCGAGCTTGGCATGGGCTTCACCGGGGGTGGGCAAGGCAGGCAACTGGTAACGCATGTTCGCCAGCGTGGCCTTGATGACCCGATGAACAAGCAGGTCAGGGTATCGCCTGATGGGGCTGGTGAAATGGGTGTAGGCCTCATAAGCCAGACCGAAGTGGCCGCTGTTGATGGGCGTGTAGATCGCTTGTTGCATGGATCGCAACAGCATGGTGTGGATCTGCTGCGCGTCTGGCCGGTCTTTGGTGGCATCGGCGATCTTCTGGAACTCGCCCGGCGCTGGGTCATCGCTGATGGTCAGCCCCACGCCCATGGCTTTGAGGTAGCCGCGCAAGATGTCTTTTTTCTCGGGCGTCGGGCCTTCGTGTACGCGGTACAGGCCAGGGTGTTTGCTCTGCGCAATGAAATCGGCGCTGCAAACGTTGGCAGCCAGCATGGCCTCTTCGATGACGCGGTGCGCCGCATTGCGGGTGCGTGGGACGATCTTTTCGATGCGGCCGTTGTCGTCGCAAACGATTTGCGTCTCGGTGGTTTCAAAATCCACCGCCCCCCTGACCGCGCGGGCATTTAACAGCGCTTGGTACACGTCATGCAGGTTCAACAGCTGTGGTACCAGAGACTTGCGCTTGGCCGCTTCCGGTCCACGGGTGTTAGCCAAAATGGCAGCGACCTCGGTGTAAGTGAAGCGCGCATGGCTGAACATCACCGCGGGGTAGAACTGGTAAGCATGTACTTCGCCGGTGGCAGTGACCAGCATGTCGCACACCATGCACAGGCGCTCGACCTCTGGGTTGAGCGAACACAGGCCGTTGGAGAGCTTTTCCGGCAACATGGGAATCACACGGCGCGGAAAGTACACACTGGTGGCACGGTCGTAGGCGTCGATGTCGATGGCGCTGCCCGTTTCCACATAGTGGCTGACGTCGGCAATGGCGACCAGCAAGCGCCAGCCAGAAAAAGCCGACTTGCCGCGCCCGGTCTTCACGGGCTCGCAGTACACCGCGTCGTCGAAATCGCGGGCGTCTTCGCCGTCGATGGTGACCAGCGGCACGTCGGTCAGGTCGATGCGGTGTTTCTTATCTTGGGGCCGCACCTTGTCTGGCAGGGTGCGAGCCAAAGCGATGCAGGCCTCAGAAAATTCGTGCGGCACGGCGTATTTGCGCACCGCGATCTCGATCTCCATGCCGGGGTCGTCCACCTCACCCAGCACCTCTTTGACTCGGCCCACGGGTTGACCGAACAGGCTGGGCGGCTCGGTCAGTTCGATCACCACCACCTGCCCGGCTTTGGCCGAGCCCGTGCCAGATTTGGGGACCAAGATGTCCTGACCGTAGCGCTTGTCCTCTGGGGCGACCAGCCACACTCCATTTTCTTGCAGCAAGCGTCCGATGATCGGGTGAGCGGGCCGCTCGATGATTTCGACCACACGGCCTTCTGGGCGACCGCGCCGGTCTTGTCGGACGATGCGCGCCTTGACCCTGTCTTTGTGCAACACGGCGCGCATTTCATTCGGGGGCAAATAGATGTCGGCCTCGCCGTCGTCTCGCAGCACAAACCCATGCCCATCGCGGTGGCCTTGAACGGTTCCGTCGAATTCATCCAGCAGTCCGCTGGTGGTGCTCATAGTTTTGATACAATCTCCTTCTTTCCTGAGATGCCCAGGTGGCGGAATTGGTAGACGCACTAGTTTCAGGTACTAGCGAGTAACTTCGTGGGGGTTCGAGTCCCTTCCTGGGCACCATCTTAAGGCAGTCAAACAATTATTTAACTTGCCAAATTTTGAATAAAAGCCGCTGCGATCCAGCGGCTTTTTTGTTGTCTTGCGTGAGCGCCCAAAGCGTCAGACGGGTACCGCCAGCAGGTCGTGGCCTTGCACACCCACGATGCGGGCTCGTGTGAATTCGCCCGCTTTCAAAGTCTTGCTGATTTTCTCTGGCGGCAACAGTTTCACCGTGCCGTCGATTTCCGGGGCGTCGGCGTAGGTTCGTCCCACCGCCCCCTTTTTCCCGAGGGCTGGGGCTGAATCCACCAGCACCTGCATGTTGGCACCCACCCGGCGCTGCAGTTTGGCCACCGACACCGACTCGGCCACTGCCATGAATCGGGCACGACGCTCTTCCCTGATTTCTGCAGGCAACATGCCGGGGATGTCGTTGGCCAGCGCCCCATCCACAGGGCTGTACGCAAAACAACCCGCCCGGTCGATCTGTGCCTCTCTGAGAAAGGCCAACAGGTCTTCAAACTCGGCTTCCGTCTCGCCGGGAAAACCCGCAATGAAGGTGCTCCGAACCACGATCTCCGGGCAGACTTCGCGCCAGCGTGCGATGCGCTCCAGGTTCTTCTCGCCGCTGGCGGGTCGCTTCATGCGACGCAACACATCGGGGTGGCTGTGTTGGAACGGCACGTCAAGGTATGGCAAGACCTTGCCAGTCGCCATGAGGGGAATGACCTCGTCCACACTCGGGTAGGGGTAGACGTAATGCAGACGCACCCACGCGCCGTAGGACTCAGCCAAATCGCCCAGGGTCTGCACCAACTCCAGCATGCGGGTCTTGACCGGCTTGCCGTCCCAGAACCCAGTGCGGTATTTCACGTCCACGCCGTAGGCCGATGTGTCCTGGCTGATCACCAGCAGTTCCTTCACACCCCCTTCGAACAGGGCACGGGCTTCGTTCAGCACATCACCGATGTGGCGGCTGACCAAATCACCGCGCATGGACGGGATGATGCAAAAGGTGCAGCGGTGGTTGCACCCTTCGCTGATCTTCAAGTAGGCATAGTGCTTCGGTGTGAGCTTGACGCCCGCCACACCAAAGCTGTTAGGCACCAGATCAACGAAGGGGTCGTGCGGCTTGGGGAGGTGCTGGTGCACAGCATCCATCACCTCTTGCGTGGCGTGTGGCCCGGTCACAGCGAGCACGCTGGGGTGCATCTGACGAACCAAGTTGCCCCCACCATCGCCCGACTTGGCACCGAGGCAGCCAGTGACGATGACTTTGCCGTTGTCGGCCAGCGCCTCGCCAATGGTGTCCAGACTTTCGCGAACCGCGTCGTCGATGAATCCGCAGGTGTTGACGATCACAAGGTCTGCACCATCCAGGGTTTTGGACGTTTGGTAGCCCTCGGCGCTGAGTTGCGTGAGGATCAGTTCCGAGTCGGTCAAAGCCTTGGGGCAACCCAGGCTGACAAAGCCGACGCGCGGTGCAGGCACAGGGGCCGCGCTGGCGGGGGAGGTGGTGTCGCTCATGTCCGTATTGTCCCTGCAATCTGCCCATGCCCCCGCAGCACCGGCACCCGACGGGGCACGGCTCGCGACGCCATCAACGCTTGAGGCCAAAGGCGCCAAACATCTGCTCGGCCTGCTTTTGCATTTGCTCTTGCATTTGAAGGAACAGGCCTTTGGACTGCTCAGCGTAGGTGCCCATCATGCCCTGCACGGCAGGGGTCTTCATGCTCAGAAACTGCGCCCACATCTCGGGGGTGAGGCCTTTGGACTGCTCTGAGAGTTTGGTCTGCATGTCCATCAAGGCCTGGACGTTGTTCTCAAGGTAAGGCCCCATGAAGCTTTGCATCGCGTGGCCATAAAACCGAATGATGTTGGCCAACACCGCCTCGGTGAACATGGGCGCGCCACCGGCCTCTTCTTCCAAGATGATCTGCAACAGGATGCTGCGCGTCAGGTCGTCCCCGCTTTTGGCGTCTCGCACCACAAACGGCTCGTTGGCCATCACCAAACGCTTCACTTCCGCCAGGGTGATGTAGGACGAGGTGTTGGTGTCGTAAAGCCGACGGTTCGGGTACTTTTTGATGGTGCGCTGGGCACCTTGGGCCAGGTCGGCCGGTTTATCTGCCACAGGCAGGCCTCCAGGATTGGGATGGCGCAACATGCTGCACCGCAGCAGATTTTAGAAAGAGTGACGTGCGCCCATGAGGCAGGATTACCCTCGGGGCAGCAGGTTTGCTCGTTGACGTTTTCGGAGATGAGGCGTCTGACTGTCGTCAGATCAAATCCAAGATGGGTAAACCATCATTGGTAGGCGCGATTGGACTCGAACTAATTATAGCCCTTCTCGATCGCTGTCTTCATTGGGAAGCATGCGACTGGAAACGACTGAATTACCCCCATTTGCCCCAGATTTTTGCCCCATGTTTACTGATCCCAATGACATCTCAATCGACTTCGAAGACTTCGCGCACGAAGAGTTTTTCGAGTCCTTTTACACAGAACAATTTGAACTTGACCCTGACCGCGAGGGGCTGTTTGCACTGTCGCTTAAGTCGTTGCGATATCGCAGGGTGCCACAACTCGACTTCGAGGTTATCAAGGACGTTCGACTTGTCGACAACGTGTTGCACTACTGCAAGTCAAAAGACTGTAAGCCCCTGGCGATTGTTGAGGCTTACGCGCTGCACACGTTCGGCGCGAGGCAGGTCGGAAAGTTATTTGAAGTGATGCGCTATTCGCTGCTTAAGGCAGCCGGTGTTGATGCTGACTTTGAGCTCGGGCAACCACCTAAATTTAACACTGACAAATACAATCCGCACACAACAGATTCATCCGAGATTCGGCACTATGCTAAGGCAACGCTGCCCCTCATTTGCTCTTCGGTCAAACGCTCGTACGCTGTTTGTTCGAAGGCCCGAAATGACGCTTTAAAAGTGTGTCGAGTAGTTGTATGGCTCGCAGGTCTTGCAGCTCTAAACATGTACCGTCACGCAAAGATGGAGCCCTCTCGACAGTTGGACCTTGAGCTGTCGGATATTGTTTACACAGTGCGCATAACTGTTCAGTGGATGGACAAACACGCACGGCTCGATCCAGACTGGTCAGACTTTGAGCCGGGGCTGAAATCGACTGGCCTTGACTTCGTAGTGCACAGTCTTGAAGTGATGAAAATGCGCGTCGAGGATGCGCTTGTTGTCGAAAAGATCGTGTTGATCGAAGAGACCATCAAGCCATCTATTTATCACGACGAGATGCAAGAGACTGCCCGAGTATGCACGGTACTAAACAAACCCGTGAAGGTCGCACAGATCTCTAAAAAGATCATTGATGACTTGCGATCTGCCCTAGCTTCGTCACCGTGGGCAACTGCACTTGCAACAGACATGGTGTCAGAGCTTCACGCGCGTGTAAACATGGGCTCAAAGCGCCTGGGCATGCGCCCTCGCCTGCTTGTCGGCCCTCCTGGTTCAGGCAAGACACACATTGCGTTGCAAGTAGCAAAAGCTCTTGGCGTTAAATCGTTTGTAGTTTCGGGGGGTAATAGCCACGACGCGTTTGAGCTTGGCGGCACATCCAAAGGATGGAGCGGATCCACGCCATCGCCAATTGTCGTGACGCTTGCGGAAGCACAATCAAACACGTGTTTAATCGTGCTCGACGAGATTGAAAAAGCAACTGGAAAAATTGGTGGCGGTCACTTGCATCACCTGTTGCTATCATTTTTAGAGCAAGAGTCCGCGAAAGTTTTTCGGGACAAAGCTCTGCAAAAAACAGTCGACTTGTCGCATGTGATGTGGATTGCTACAGCAAACAGCGTCGGCAGCATGCCGGCCAGTTTGTTGTCGCGGTTTGTTGTGTGCCAGGTGCGAGAGCCTACAAAAGCAGAGATGCTGTCACTGGTGCCAAAAATCCTTGACAGCATGTGCAAAGACTACGGTGTGCCGGCAGGTCTTTTTGACGGGCTGTTTGATGTCAACGAACTGCCAGGGAACATCCAAAACTTGCGCCAACTGCAACGGATTGTTCGGCTCTATGCCCAGCAATACTTCGCATCAGGTTCTCGCCTTCGTCATTAAAATTTAACGTCGCAATCAGTTTTAATTCGTTGTGTCTCCAAATCACGCCATCGCCATTCGATTTTGTTTCGAAAGTTGCCTGCCGCACAGTCAACGCTTAGTCTTGACTGATAAAGTAAAGCGTTCGCAGTAACAGCGCGAGATATTATCCGCGCTGATCGAAGGTTTATCCCGGACGGGGCTGTTGCTTTCTAAGCCGGGAAACAAACAAGCGCTGCGGTGGACTTTTCGCCGAGACACTCCAACGCCTTCGGTTTTTCGCTCATGGTGGAACAAGCCGGAACATCAAAGGACGGCCTGGTGCGGATCACCGTGCATAGGTGCGCCGGCGACGACCGGTTGAATCCGCCAGCGGAAGTGGACCTTCGTTCAGCCTGGGCAGGGACGAAGCAACTTCGCATCCATCAAGGCCGGTAGCACTAGGGCGACCAGAAGATCTGCTCAAAGGAAATCTGGCACGTCAGCCGAAACTCCTCTGGATCGATCGCGCGGTCCTGCGGAATCCGCACTGCTGTGCGGATGGTGTCGTCTACCGTGGAGAAGGCCTCGGCGGCGGCATTTTGGACGAATACGCTGTATTTGCCATATTGATCCAACTGAGACTTCACCGTCTGGTGCCACGAGGCGTTGAACTCAGGCAATAGATTGGCGAAGGCCTGAAGCGTATCGTGTATATACAGGAGGTCCTGTGCTCGTTTGTTTGCGTTGCGGTCCTTCTGAATTAGAAACTTCTGAACCATGAAGCACAGCGGGTTGACGACCCGGATGTCCACCGGTGCTGGCAGAGGAATTGCGTTGTCGAGGCCGACCGTAATCACCCACGGGTCCACCAGCAAGATATCGAGGTGTCGGATCTTTTGAGCCGAGATGCCTGCTGCGGTCATCGTGGCGTCGAGTTCGCCACTGCGCTTGTAGCCGCTACCCACTAAGGGGGTGAGGAACTCCGCGTAGAAGCCGCTGTCGTTGTCACCCAGGGCGTAGTGCGCGACGGGGGGGTGGAACTCTCCAGCCAGTTCCTCTTTGAAACCATGTCCTATCAGCGCGGCCCGGATGTCACCTTCCAGCGGGGCCTTGTTGGCAAATGCCAGGTCACTGTCCTTGGTGAACACGGGCTGGTAGGCCAGTTGATTGGCTCGCGGGTCCAAGCGGTGCACGCGATGAGCCCAGCCACCGATGAAGACCAGGTGAGCGCGCCACGCATCCAGGGCTTTGACAAGTGTCGCAAAGGCGGCCAAGTCATTCATTTAGCAAGTTCCGTCCAGGAGATGCGGTCGAAGGACCTGGTTGTAGATCAACGCCGCTTGCTCTTCACCGCGAGTGGGGTGATTGGCGACGTCCAACCACGTCTGAATGACGTCGGCACACGCCACCCCGTTGCGCATGACTGCACCGCGGAATGTCGACTGCGGAGAGGCTGCTTCCCTCACGATGAGATCAGGTGTTCCGCCCGGCATGGCGACTAGGCCGCGCCACGTTCTGTCTTCGAGGCGCGATATTTTTGGGACATACACGTGTGGCGGAACGCCGCTAACATGGCCCAGGCGCAACGCGCTGGCTGCCGAGAATAATCCAAGACAGATCTGCGTAGGATCCGAGAGCAGAAGCTGGTGCAACTGCTTCTCTACTGACGCCTTTAGGACGAAGCGCATGCGCATCTGAATTGGACTTTTCATCGATGCGGCTTGCCATCGACGCAGCAACTCTTCACGACGGACCAGCCGGAGCGTAAGCGAGGATTCATCCAGGTGGCCTTCCAGTCGCAACTGCTGTAACAACCTGGAGGCGCTCATCGTTGAGACGCCTGCAGCCTGCGCAAACTCGGCGCCGGTGCGGAACTGATCTCGTGGGGCTTTGAGCAGTTCGGGCGGCAGATCAGGCGCCAAGAGAACCTTGAGCATCCATTGATTCAGGTCCGAGAAGAGATTTACCTGGGCCCCAACTGAGGAAGTTCGGCGCCGTGAGGGGGCGGGCGGTGCCGCGTTGAGCGCTTCCAGTTCGAGACCAGGATCGCGGAAATAGCGCACTCCGCTCTTCGTCACGAGGCCGATGGCAGTACCGGAGGCGTAGTTGTCGACAAAGTAGCCAACTTGACCGATCAGCGTGTCTGATGCGTCTTCCAAGTAGATGACCGCCAGCGGCTGGGCGCCGGGGGTGGCGTTTGCGTAAGTCTGAGCTTGCAGGATGGCTTGTGCGAGCAGCGGGATGACCCGATCAACCCGGCCTTCGGCAGGTGCCTTGATCTCCACGGTCAAGCGCCGCGAGCCGCGTTTGATCTCCAGATCTGGTCCCGGACGGAGCCCTGGTCCTTCCATCTCGACTTGCCATCCGTTGGCGTCAAAAAGGATAGCTAAGTCAGCAGCAGCCTCTTGGCCACGGTTCTTCCGGGGTAGGTAAAACATAGTTGCCCACACTAATATAACAAGGACATTGTATATAAAAAGGCCGCGATATCGAACATGGCCATGATAAAAGTGAAGCGTTGCAGGGGCGGGAGCTCTGAGGCGAGGCAGGAGGCTGTCACAGTCCTGTTGTCTTTAGAAGCCCCAACAGGCCGCCAGTGTCTACATGTTCGCTATCAGCCTAAAGCGGGCCACCAAAGTTGTGTGTGGTGGATCCTCGACCCACCGCGATTGGCCGAAGTGGGCGACTAAGCCCTCACCACCGGCACATCCCCCCAATCCGTCGTGTACCGCGGCGTCCGCCGCTCCTGCTTCATGACCCATTCCCGTCGCTCCCCATCCAGCCCGGTACTGGCGACCTTCAAGGTGCCCTTGCCAAACTTCCGGTTCACCTGGTCCAGGGCAGTCATGAGTTGGCTGCTTTTTTCAGGGGCTTCGGTGCTGGCCTCTTCCAGCGCCAGTTCCCCCTGCACCCTGCCCTCCGGTTGCAGCTCCAGCAGCATCACCGTAAGCGTGCAGCGAACCCATGTTGACCGCTGCGGCCAGCCCTGTCTGATGATTAATTGTCAGAGGGCTGCCAGCGGTGCGGCAGCAGCTCATCAATGCGGCTGGCCTTGTGCGTGGG
>JAIXXF010000044.1 GCA_027490925.1 Comamonadaceae bacterium | reverse complement strand
CCGTGCCGCCCCTGTACTCACCCTCGAGCACATAGCTGCGTGTGGCCGCATCTGCCCGGGGGAAGTTGCCCAAGACCTGCTCATTGCCCTGCCAATCGCCCGTGGAGGCCTGGAACACAATGCGGTCATCGCCTGCACCAGCGTCCACCGTTGCGCTGCCCGCACGCGGCATGATCAGGTTGTTGCCTGCGCCTGCGCGCAGCACATCCGCCCCGGTGGAGCCGGTGAGCGTGTAGTCTCCGGCAAACGCGCTGGCGTCCAGCGTGCCCGCCACCGACAGGCTCAGCCCCAGGTTGTCCAGCCTGCTGACCCCACTGGCCGACAAACTAGCCAGATCAAAACTGAAAGTGCCTCCGTTGCTGGAGCGAATGGTCTCCACCCCGGTGATCGTGGCCGCACCCAAGCTCACACCCGAGTCCACCAGCAGCGTGTCTTGCCCCTCGCCACCACTGATCACGTCGGTGACCGCGCCTTGCCCGGTCACATCGATGATGTCATCGCCCGTGCCGGCATCGACCGTGTCTTTGCCCGCACCACCGGCCAGGTAGTCGTCGCCACCCTGGCCAATCAGGCTGTCGGCCCCGTCGCCGCCCAGCAAGCGGTCCGACAGACCTGCCCCGGTCAGCGTGTCATTGCCTCCCAGGCCACTGAGTTCCTCAAAGCGCTGGGCCGTGACCCCGTTGAGCGTGGTCACCACATTAAGCGCTTCGCCCGCACCCGTACCCTCCAGGTAACGTGAAATGCTCAAGCGGTACGGTGTGCTGCTGGCGCCATCGGCATACAGTTCCACCCAGGACTTGCCGCCCATGAAGATCTCGCCATTGGCACCCCAGCGGTCGGGCTTGAGCAGGTACGAGCCAGCGCCCAGCCACTCCACCTCACTGTTGTTGCTGTCCTTGAAGATCAGCGGATTGCCATCGGCATCCAGAAAGTGCACGCGCTGGCCGGGGCCACCACCATCGAGCGTGATCCGCAGCGTCTTGCCTATGCCCAGCGTGCCAAAGTCAAATTTGAATTCGTCGTAGTCGCCATTGAACTGCGCTGCGCCCGTGATGACCTGGCCCCAGCCCGCACCGATAAAGCTGTCGTCCGTGATGCCCAGCACCCCGGCCCGGCTGTTGGAATAGTCGTCCAGCGTCACGGTCTGATCGGCAAACTGCAGCGCCTGCACATTGCGCACACTGTCCACACCCTCAGCACCGCTATTCCTGTGCGTGACCTGCCACTGGGCCCCACCCTGCCAGACCACCTCGTAGTCGGCGCGTGCGCCGCTGTAGCGCGCGGTGTTGATGCCCGAGCCGCCGTCGAGCGTGTCGTTGGCCCCGCCGCCGGCAAGCAAATCGTTGCCGTCACCGCCTTCAATGATGTCGGAGACCGCGCCACCGCTGAGGGTGTCGGCGCCTGTGCCGCCCATCAAGCGTTCGAACTTCTGCGCCGCCTTCTCGTAGTCGTAACTGTCGGCACCATCGGTGCCTGTCCAGTTACGGCGGAACGTCATCGTGTACTGACTTGCCGTGCTCCAGCCGTCCCATCTGTTGAAAACACTGAAGTCCTGCGTAGCGGTGGCGTTGGCTGTGAAATCCCCAACATCGGGTCCCCGGTCACCAAAATGTCCCGGCAGACTGCTTCTATAGCCCCAATTCGGTGCCGTGAAATCCAGTCGAACTGATTGGCCTGCCACGGTGGCCAACTTGAAAAAGTCAGTATCCCGGACAAAGTCAATCTTGCCGCTGTAGCTCACGCCGTACTGGATCTGCAGATTGCCCGCATCCGGCGCGTTGGCGTAGTCGTCAATCTGCAGAGACTGAAACAGCGGATCGGTTTCGCCCGCGAAGACGATGCGTTGGACGTTCCTGACGCTGTCGTTACCGTCGGCATTGCCACTGGCCGCAGCGTCCAGCGCCGTCCTGATGACAAAGCCGTTGCCATCGAGCCTGGAGGCGGAAGGCACGGAATACTCCAGTCGGCCACCACTGAGTACCAGGGTGTTGAAGCCGGAGCCGCCTTCGACCGTATCGTCACCCGCACCACCGGCCAGAGTGTCGTTACCTGCGCCACCATCGAGCCGATCCATTCCTGGACCGGCATTGAGCATGTCGTTGCCTTCGCCACCCTCAAGCACATCGTCGCCAAAACCACCGCTGAGTTGGTTGTCCGAGCTGTTACCTGAAATCTGGTTGGCCAGCAGGTTGCCTGTGCCGTTGATGGCAGAGTTGCCCGTGAGCGTCAGTTTCTCCACGTTCTCCGGCAAGGTGTAGCTGGCAGAGGATTTCACCTCGTCAATGCCAGCACTGGCAGGCTCCATCACCACATCAGCGCTGTTGTCGACCATGTACACCGTGCTGGACATGCCACCGGCCATGGTGTCAGCGCCAGCACCGCCATCGATCAAACTGGCGAATGGCTGGTTGATGAGATTGTTTGCCGCATCGCCGCTGACTGTCAGCGTGTTGAAACCTGAAATGGGGTCCCAAGTTCTACTGAAAACACCCCAGTCGGAGCCATCCTGACTATTGGCAGCCTCCCAGGTGACCACATAGCCGCCGTTGTTCAATGCAAGCACCGAGGGCTTCCATTGGGTACTGGCAGTGACCTGATTGACCAGTTGCTCAGGCCCGACAGCGGCGCCGTTGGCATCGAACTGCTGGGCATAGACGCCCCAGTCAGAGCCGTCCTGCCCTGCTGATGCCCAAACCACCACAAAGCTGCCGTCAGTACGAGTTGAGATTTGTGGTTGAACTTGGTCGTTGGGCGTGTAGGTGTTGACGCGGATCTCACCGCCCACCTTATTGCCCGAAACATCGAAGCGTTGCGCGTAAACACCCCATGAGTGCTCGCCGTTTTGCCAGGGCGATTGCCACACGGCCCAGAATCCCCCATCGTTCAATGTGGCAACAGTCACAGAGCTCTGCGTGCTGTGGGGCCAAGAGTTCAAGATGAACTCCCCACTCAGAGCTTGAGCTGACGCATCAAACAAACGCGCTTTCACGTCGGTAGATGCATCGTCTCGCCATGTGACCACAAAGCCACCGGTTTTCAAGGCATTGACCTCTGGCCAGTACTGCCCAACGTTGGTCACCGTGTTGATTTGAAACTCTGTTCCCTTTTGGCTGCCATCCGCCCCAAAAAGTTGGCCGTAAACGCCCCAGATGCTGCCGTCCTGTTCGAGCGACATCCAGATGACTGCAAACTGCCCGTCGGGAAATGCGGCGACAGAAGAATAGCGCTGCTCTCCCGACGTGAAGGTGTTGACCTTGATTTCGTTGCCCAGCGCAACCCCGTTTGCATCGAAGCGCTGCGCGACAACACCCCAGCTGCTGCCATCGGAGTTCTCGGAAGCCCAAGTGGCAATGAAGCCACCGTCGGCAGTCCCGGTCACAGAATGCGGTGGGGCATCGTCCCACTCGGTCAGCCACTGACTGCCCGACGTCGTCGCGTTGAGTCGAAGCTCCCCACCCATCGCGCCGCCACTGCTGGAGAAACGTTGTGCATAGATGCCCCAGCCACTGCCGTCCTGCCCATGCGATTGCCAAACAGTCAGGTAGTCGCCGTTGCTCAGCTGGGTCATGCTGGCCGTGCGCTGTGCAGAATTGCTGTGGGTGTTGACCTGGCGGTCTGGCGTCGCTTGTAAGGTGATGTCGGGCGCACCATCTGTAAACAAGAGGCGCTCGATACCTTGGACAGTGTCGGTGCCGTCGTTGCCATCGGTCAGGTCAATGTCCTTGACGATGATTTGTCCAGGTGCACTACCCGCCTGCACCAGGTATCCAGCCTGCTTGCCCTGGTATTGGGCCGTATCCTGGCCGTCGCCGCCCGTCAGCAGGTCATTGCCGCCACCGCCAAGCAGGGTGTCGTTGCCCCCCGCACCGTGGAGTGTGTCGGACCCCAATGTGCCTATGATCGAGTCGTTATCCGCAGTTCCAGTGACATTGGATTCGTTTTGGAAAATGGCCATGGTGCGTCCTTGAAAGCAGCGCAGGGCACCCCTTTGTCGGGCGCCTTGTAACATTTTTTAAGATTTGCATCATACTCACGATCAGAAGTTTGAATTACTGTTATAAATCATTCAACATTAAATTAAACGACCAGGGAAAATCCATTTAATTATTATTTTTATATCTGATTAAGGGCGATTAGAGTGGGCGGGTCAGGGTCAACTGACGGTGCGATGGGTGGAGGGGGCCACACATGCCTTTGATTGGATCCACCCACCGCCCCCTGCATACAGCCCATTTGCCAAGGCGCAAAGCGGCGCCATGGTGACCATGAGCTGCTCGGCCCAGGAAGTTGAAGCGGTCCGAGCAGAGATGGTTTAATTTTTCCTGAGCAAGCTGAAATAGACCGTTCTGCGGTCAACTTGGGGTACGCAGGAGCTCTATGCAACACATTTTTTGTTGTCTCGAGTGCAACTGCGGGAATTGGCGGGGAATCAGCGGTGGATGTCTGCCGCCGTTGCGGCCCATCATTTCGGTGCTGCAGCCAAGCATCACCTGGCGGCCGCTCAAGCCGACGATGAGGGAGATGATGGGGCTGTGGTGCGGCATGCCCATTTGGCTTATCGCCACCAGCTCCACGCCATTCAATATGCTGAAGTGGCGGCGATGGAAAGCCAGGACCTCGACGACTCGTCAGAGGTCACCGACGCTGATTGATTCGGCCTGATCGACTGGCCTCAAAGATTGAGCCGGCTTGCGCACGGGCCGCTCTTGCCTGCGGCCCGTTCTATTTATTGCCAGTACTGGTCTGTCTTGGCCCATCGTTTGAAAGCGGCGATGATCTTTGCGTCCAGGTACCCCAGCTCAGATTTGATCCAGCCGCAAGCGAACCAAGCGCTAGGCTGCGACTGGCTCAGGGTCTCAAAAAATTGATGGGCCACCACCAGGTCATTCATCTGACCCAAGAGATCTTGCAGGCAGGCCAGTTGCTTGAGGTAAGGCTTGATTTTTCCCCTTGGCAGCAAGGCATCGGCGAATTGCAGGGCGTAGCGAAGCCGCTTGAGGCGCTTGCGCAATGCATGCCTATCCTCCACGCAGAGCGTCTCAAAGCGCAGACCCTGGCTGAGGACGTGGCGGTGCCAACGCTGTAGCTTGAGCCGCAACAGTTTTTTGAGGCTGGGTGCATGGAGGTCAGAGGAGGGCGGGGCTGGCGCCGATACCGGTCCGGCTTGGTCAAGGAAGGCCAACATATCTAACTGCCAGGCCTGAAAGGTCGGGCTGCGAACGAGTCGCTCTGACCTGCCCCCTTCCGGCGTACCAACATAAGGTTTTCGATCTGAACTTGCTCATTCCCTAGCGATCACTGGCCCACACGCGGCCCGAACGGTCACCATGGGCCGGAATCAGCGGTCACGTTCGCCGCAATACGCACGCAAAAGCTACTCCGTAACGCCCATCCGGGTAGCCATGTCACGCCGCCACTCTTGCCTGGGCCTGAATCCTTCTAGGGTTCGGGCGTGCATTTCAGCCCATGCCATCAACTCTTCAGGGGGTAACTCGATCGGCGCCGGCACCCTGCAGGGCTGGCTGACATACCACGGCGTGTCAACATAAAGCTCGACTCGGTTGCCTTCCGGATCACGGAAATAAACCGAGAGCGCATTGCCGTGAGTCACTGGGGTGAGTTCGGTGACCGCCTGCGACTTCAGCCTGTGATGAAACTGCTGCAGTGTGGTGACCGAGTCCGCCTTCAAAGAAATCTGGTTGATCACGTTGAAAGAGATTTCTGCCGGCCGACCGGAGATCAGCACGATTTGATGATGCTCATCAGGATCACGACTCAAGAAAACAAGTTGCACGGGACCGTCAGGGCCAGGCAGGAAGCCCCGATCCGTGATGGTGAACTCGAGGACGTTTGAATAAAAGTCGGCCTGTTGATCCAAATCGGTTACGAAAAAGCCGACATGGCTGAACTTCAGGCCAGAACGTGCGTTCATGCGAATCTCCAGAAACCAAAAAAGCGCGCTACTGGGTCAGTAGTTGACTGGCAAACCATCTCGCCACAACGACGTTGCGTTCGACCGCGTGGTTGTAGAGGCAATGAACGCCCTCAGGCCAGTACAACAGGGTCGCTTCAGCCCCCCGAAGGTCGACCAACTGCTGAGCGTCGGAACTTTCAACAAGGGGGTCCAGGCCGCCATGAAGACAGAGCAACGACGCCCGCATATTCAGCGGTGCGCTTTGAAGCTCAAGGCTGTCTAGCAACGAGGCCACGTCACCCTCGTTGACTGCGCCTCCCATCAATCGACCGAATCGTTCCAGTACCCTGGGATACTTTTTGAATCCATGGAGCGGATGAAGTGCGCCACCATTGGTGCAACAGGCACGTATGCGGCTGTCAGCCGCTGCGGCGACCATAGCAAGAAATCCCCCCGCACTGTGACCCACTACGCCAAAGCGATCTTCAGCCGAGCCATGCGCAATCAGGGTATCAAGTGCAACTTTGATGAAGGCTTTGAAATCCGTCTGAAGCACCGAGCCATGTCGTAACCTTGCCAAACCTTGGCCGGGAAGCTCAAGCAAACAGACCGCCAGCCCTTTGTCGACATAAAACTGAACACTGTTGTAAAACGCCTCGCACCAACCATCAGCGCCGCCCCAAACCAAAACAGTCGGCCTATCTGCCGACAAAGCAGCGGGCCTAAAAAGCCAAGCGGCATGGGACTTGCCGCTATGTACGATGTTCAACTCTAGGGCACGGACAGGGCCAGTCGCCGAGATCGAGCGCTTGAAGTGGCTCGCTTGTCTTTCATAGACCTTGGCCCTGTGCTCAACTTCAGTTTCCAAAGCGGCTTGCGCCAGTCTGCAGCAAGCGGCGGCATAGGCCTGATACCGAATGCAATTGAGAAACTCGTTGCTCTCATCAGCACCGAGAGCCCGCTTTTCATTGTCATCGGCCAACAAGAGGGCGGTGCTGACCCATCCATGTCCTGCCTCGACCCAACGCCTGAGTTTCAGGACATCCTCAAGCGATGCCCCATAGTCAACCGAGCGCTCGACGGAGTAGGCCCTGAGCATCGCCTGATCAAGTGCCTCATCATCACTTCGCCTGGGTGGGTAGGCAGTAAACGAGTCCACATGGAGCGCGGCGCGTTTCATCTTAGTGCAGGCTAAGAGGCAGTGCATTGATGACGGCCAGTAGGTCGCTGCCATCATGTGCGCAAGCATGAACGTAGCGATCAGGACGCACCACAATTGCGGGCGCACCGTAGCCGTCCAGCAGGCTCGCGTTCTGCTGCGACAACACAATCCACTTGAGATGGGGTAGCGACGTAAGACGCCTATGCGCTTCGTCGTGAATTTTTGGGAACTCGCTTGTCGACAAGATGGCAAACGAGTGTCCGATCTGGTCGTCCATCAGACCGTCGGCAAGATGCGGCTGGACGACTTGGCGACCGAGTCCTTTCGTGCCATATTCTTTGCCCACACCCCCAGGGCCCAATGCAGGGTTCGGTGGTGCGTAGGCCTTTGGGTTGGCGCGCATATCTCGGGTGCGCGCCAACAGAGCCTCGGGGTCGGCCATCTCGATGATTTTTCCGAACTCGATCGCGCCCTGGACAAACGCTCTGACATGCGGCATCCGCTCTGGCTGATAGGTCTCTAGCAGTTCTTGGGAGGCTCTGCCTTGGCAGATTGCCGCGAGCTTCCAGGCCAAATTCGCTGCGTCGCGAATACCTGCGCACATGCCCTGCCCGAGAAACGGTGGGGTGCGATGTGCAGAGTCGCCGGCAATCAGCAGCCTGCTTTTGCGCCATTTTTTGGCGATGAGTGATTCGAAGGTGTAAATGGCCGCGCGCGTGATCTCTCCGTCCTCGCGGCGAATAGGGCGCACGGAGTTTTCGATGAAGTTCCAGACGGAATTTTCGCGAACGATTTGGGTCACATCGTCTTCTGGCATGACCATGATTTCCCAGCGCAGGCGCCTATTGGCAAGGGAGCTTGCGTACATGGGCCGCTCGGGATTGCAGTGTTGGATGCTTATCCGCTCCAAACCGAGGTCGCGCGATTCGAGAACATCGACCACCAACCAACGCTGCTTGAATCCAAGATCCTCGTGCTCCGATCCAATGCATCGCCGCACCAGAGACCGTGCGCCATCACAGCCAACGACATAGCGGCCACAAATCTCCACCAGGCGTGAATTGGCGGTGTCCTCCGCCCGAATCACCACGTGGTCGCTTTGCTCGCGAATGTCATACACGTCGTGCGACAAGAACATCTTCACCTGTGTTGAGGTATTCAGTTTGGCTCGCAGGGTTCGCTCTAAATCAGGCTGGTGGAACATGTAGTCGCTGACCCATCCGAATGGGCCCTTTTCACCACCGCGGCGCCACTCCATGAGTAGTGCGCCATCTGCATCGAGCCAGCGCATCCCAAAGGTGATGCCGCTTTGGGCCTCTACCTCGGCAGCCACACCAATGCTCTGGAAGACTCGCATGACCTCAGCATCGAAGTGTCCTGCTCGAGCAAGGTGGTAGACCCCAGCCTCACGCTCCAGTATGGCAACCGTTAGCCCTTGCTGAGTCAGTAAGTTGGCGAGCGTCGCCCCCACAGGGCCGAAACCGACAATGACCACGTCGTAGGTGGCTGACTTTTCATCCATGTGCGGCCTCATTCTTGTGTTGACTGAAGTGACTGGGTGCTCAGGCTGTTTCTGGAACCGCCGCACGCGGATGAGCGACAGGCTGCGCTGATCGGTTGGGACAAAACTGGGTTCAAGGGCTGACGAAAGAGAGTTCTGATAGACACAAACGGGATAGCATCAGACCACTGAGTGTCTGAATTCGCCCAATTTCTCGATGAACAGGCGCAGCTCTTCGCCTGGCTTTAAGAACCGCTTTCGCGCTGCTCCAACACCGGCTGGCGTTACCGTCAGCACGAGGTCGCCGGGGTAGAGCGTCACTCGCGAGCTCAGCATCTCAATCTGCTCGGCGATATTGAAGATCATCTCGCCCGTGTTGGAGTCTTGCATCAGCTCTTCCCCAACCCACAGCTTGATGGCTAAGTCATGCGGGTCATCAATATCTGCGGCCGGCACAATCCAAGGCCCAATAGGACAAGACCCGTCGAAGCACTTTTGTGAAAGCCAGTCATACTGAAAAGGGCTGGTGCCTTCAACATTTGCACGCTTCATAGCGTCTCTCGCGGACAGATCATTTGCAATCGTGTAACCGGCGATACAGTTGAGCGCATCTTTTGCCAAGACATTGCGCACCTTTTGACCAATGACTGCGACGAGTTCAATTTCCCAGTCGACGGCATTCGAATAGGAAGGCAGTTTGACTGCAGCGCCAGGGCCAACGACTGAGCTGCGACCGCTCTTGATGAAAAACCAAGGCCGTTCGCCCTGTTTCTTCATGTTGCTTCCCTCAGGACGGCCACTTTTTCTGGCCATTTCGTCGACATGGTCCTGATAGTTCGCACCTGCGCAGTAGATGTCTCCAGGGTTTGGAACGGGGGCTAGAAGTGTTGTCTGGCTCAGCGGGATCCCACCGCGCTCAGGCACTTTCGAAAAAGCGTCTTGCGCCTCTTCCCAACATTCAAGGATGCTGAGGACGGTTGACCACTCCCTGTTGCCCGTCGCGTCAGAGGCATCAATGACGTGTTGTCCAATGAGTAGGCCCGCGCGGGACCCACGTTCCGAAGCGTATGTCAATAATTTGTAGCTCATGGCAAGTCAAATCCCGCCTTCGGCTAGGCGTCTGTAAATTGGTCGCCGAAGTCGAATATGTCGTCATGCTGGGTGCCGTCGTAATACTGAATTTCCCACCAATTGTGATCAAGGTCCTCTATATAGAATGAATAGACACCGTGCTGCTTTACGCAGTTTGTAATGGTGCGAAGTTCATAGAGACTTTTCATCTCTGTGGCTGCCTTGTGAATGCGCTCGACTTCTTCTGGGCTGCCAACGTCGATCCCCCAATGGTTTTTCTGGCTGACTGGCTTGAGAGTTTGGCCGACCTCAAGGCAAATGATGTGGAATCGCAAGCCACATCGAAGCGCCATCGCAGTGCGGACATGTCGCACGCATTCCAAGCCGAGAAACTCCTCATAAAACCGTCGCGACTTCTGTAGGTCGTAGCACTCCATCGTCCCGTGGGAAAGATATTCGCCCCGCACGACAGATTGATCATTGTTTTTGGATACCAACGCGTCTCGGATTCTCATAAGGTGTCATCCTTGGTAACGAATGAGTCAGCGAAGAATTCATTCTCCGGTAACCCGCAATACGTGATGAAGTCATGGCGTGCAGCCTCGACCATCGCCGGGGCGCCGCACACGTACACTTGGAAGGAAGAAAGGTCAGGATGGTCCTCCATCACAGCCCGGTGAACAAGTCCTGATCGACCTTCCCAGGCAGTGTCGGATACCACTGGCACATAATCGATTCCTGCCGGAGGCTGTGCATAAAAATCGCTGGGCATGCGGTTGCCCCAATAGAGCTTCATTGGCCTGGACAAGCCTTTGCTCTGTGCATACAAAATGATCGACTGGATGGGCGCATATCCCGTTCCGCCAGCCACTAAAACAATGGGCTTTTCGCCGTTTTCGCGAAGGTAAAACGTGCCCAGTGGTGCCCGCAGGCGCAGGATGTCGCCCTCTTTGATCGTCGAGAGCACCCCTTGGCTGAAAAGTCCGCCAGAAAGCAGTCGGATGTGAAGCTCGATATCGACAACCCCATCTAAAGATGGCGGATTGGCGATTGAATAACTGCGAGATTTTCCATCGGGGAGTTGAATGTCGAGAAACTGCCCTGCTGCGAACTTGAAATTGGCGTTCATCGGCAATTTGAGCCCAAGAATTGTCACCCCTTTCGCCGGATGCTCGATTCGCTTCACGCGCGCAGGCATTGTTTTGGGTTGAACGCCCTCCAAGCTCGACTCGCTGACCTCAACGACCAAGTCGCCAAGCGGTATCGCTCGACAGAGCAAGGCAAACCCCTCTTTGCGTGCAGCCTCGTCAAGATTGACCGAGTTGGCGTTCTCGTACTGCACCTTCCCAGAAATCACTCTGCCGCGGCAGCTGCGACAGGTACCGGCGCGACAGCCATAGGGGAGCTTCAAACCCGCTTTGAGTCCTGCCGCGAGGATCTCGCCTCCCTCGGGAACGTCGAATGAACGTTCACTCGGCAGCAAAGTCACCCGAAAGCTCAAAGGCCCTCCTTCCAGTGCCGATCAATCGGCGCGCATCAGACCAGCGGCGCTTCCTGACAGGATCGCCTGTCCAGCTGCGCCCATCGAGCGGATGTCGTTGACGAATCTGCTGAGGTCTTCGACGCTGAGAATCTCAAGCGGGTAATCCGTGCCGAACACGATGCGATCAGGGGTGAATTCATCGACTGCCGCGCGTACTGCAGGCATCGAGCCAAACACACCGGCGGTATCAAACCAAAGGCGTTCGCGTATGTAGTGATCGAATTCACGCTTGGGCAGGATTCCGTGATCCGGGTGCCCGACTGTGCCCATACGCTCCTTGTCCTGCAAGGCGCGCACGCGGTCCATGGATACTGCCAGGCCGCCGGAGAGGTGCCCCATCTGGACACGCAGCCCTTCAAACCGATCGAGGACGCCACCATTGATCAGCCGTACGGTGGACATTGCAAGAGAAAACTCCCGCCCCAATGAACGGACAAGGTCGTACCGGTTCATCGTCGAGCCAACAGACGGCCTGAGGGAGGGATGCACGAACACAAACATGTCGAGTCGCTCGCACGTTTCCCAAAAGGGATCCAGCCGCGGATCGTCCAGCGTCGTGCCACCAGGTTCGGACACCATGACGACGCCACGCATGCCCAGCTCGTGGCGACAACGCGCCAACTCGCTAAGGGCGGCCGGCCCTCCCAGCGGATCTGTGTGTGCAAATGATGAAAACTGCTTTGGAGACTGGGCACAAACCCGCGCCATTGCATCATTGACTGCACCGCAAACTTCCATCGTGGTGCCGTCCATTCCCAGACCGCAAGAAAGCACCGCGTGATCAATTCCGGCAGCCGCCATATCGCGAACGTGGGCGGTGATATCCGTCAGTTCGGGGGGCATGCGATAAGGTGGTGTCGTCCCACCTTTGTTGATGCTCAAGTTCTTGACTGCCGGCAGGCTGGTCAATTCAGGGGGCGTGAAGTGATGCTGAAAGTCGATGATCATGGGATGACTCGTGTGTAGGGAGTTGGCTCAATTCAATCGAGCTTGATGTTGAGGCTGCGCACCAAGGGCTCCCAAACCTTCTCGCTGTCGCGCACTCGCTGAACAAACTGCGCCTGCCCACCGTCACACGGTTGCAAGCCCGCCTTGGTCAGCGTCTCGCGTACGGCAGGCGCTTTGAGGGCCGCCTCAATGCGACTAGAGAGCGTGGAGACGACGCTGTCGGGTGTGCCGCGTGGGGCGAAAAGTCCGATCCAAGAGTTCGCATTGACTGCGGGGAACCCAGCTTCCTCAACGGTGGGCACGTCAGGCATGCCGGCCTTGCGTCTCCCATCGAGCACGGCCAATGCGCGAACCTTGCCGTCTCCATAGGTCAGCGGATCCACGACGAAATCTACAGTTCCAGACAGGACTGCCGCAATCATCGGGCCGCCGCCGTTGTATGGAATATGCACAGCGGTAAAGCCAAGTCTGTTCATCAGCATCTCCGCTCCAAGATGGATAGCAGAGCCGGTACCGACCGATGCGTAGTTGAGCTTGCCCGGATTGGCCTTGGCGTAGGCGACGAGATCGCGCGTGGCCTGAAATCTCGAGCCAGGCGGAACCTTCAGTGCCATCACCGTCTCCACCATGCAACTCACGGGCACGAAGTTGGTCCGATCGAACCCTGGTCTGGGATAGAGCACATGGTTGTGCACCATCAGCCCTAAGTTGCCCATTAGCAAGGTATACCCGTCGGGGGTGGCGCGCTCCACGCCGGCAGCTGCGATATTGCCATTCGCGCCGGGCCGGTTCTCCACGACAAATGGCTGTCCGAGATCGTTTTGTAGGCGCTCGCCAATCAGACGAATGACCAAATCGTTCGCGCCGCCCGGAGCAAACGGTACAACCACACGAACAGGCTTGACCGGATAAGCGGCCTGCGCGGCGGCGCCCAGCGAGAAGAGCGCCCCGACTGCGAGCAAGCAGACTTGTGCAAGTCGACGTACAGGTGTGGGGAAGACCGACCCTGCCACTGAGCTCTTCTGTTCGCGATTGGGAGGACACAAAAACATTCGTTGCTCCTATTTGAGAATTAAAGAAAATTGAATCGACTTCACCCGGTGATCAATTTGCTGCACTACAGCGACGCACACAGCCGTCAACGAACCAGCTTCGATTAAGCTCGCTCTTTTCAATTTTGTCAATATGCGGGAAAACGCTAAATTTTCCGAGGGTCGGCAAGGCTCGGCACTCAATAGGGTCTACACCAGAACTCGCCTGAAAGCTGCTTGGCGTCTTCTGGCCGGGACGCATCGCCAAGGGATCGGGGCTCACTTCAAGTGAGCAAAGACATCACACGAGACCGAAACACGGTGACCTTGGCTGCAGAAGTGAGGTGCACGATCTTGGCTCATGCCGCAGCCTAGCGCGTCGCCTGTATCGCCTGCGCCAACTCCGACACGGCCACACGCATCTGCTCGAGCAATCCGTCGACGCTAAGCACTTTTGCTCGGTCGCTCGTGTAGACGAGCGTGACACTCCCCTCCACGATACCGCTGAGCAGCACGGGAACACCCAATCCATGCAGGCCCGGGTCCAACTCGCCATGGCTCGCGCAGAACCCCTGCTGTTTGATGGCCTGAAGGTGACGCCAGAACTGGAGCCAATCGTTCCCAAGGCCCGCCTCTGCTGCTCCCAATGCGTTGGCGTTATAGATCTTGACCAGCTGTGAACGCCCCAGGTAGGGAAGGATCGACTTGGCCGCGGCCCCTCGAAAGAGTGGGTGCTGACGTCCTCGGGTGTAAGTGATCTCCAGGGATTCAATGCCGCGGACGTGGAGGACGTTGATGATGTGAGAGCCGTAAATGTTGGAAAACAAGACATCGCATCCGGTCACCTCAGAAAGGCGCCGCAAAATCGAGAGCCCCACCTTTGCGACCGGGTCCGAGGTCCGCATCACATATTCGAGCTCAATGATCCGCGGGCCCAACGCGTACGTGCCTTTGCTCAGCCGAGTCAGTAGACCCGCCGCCGCCAGTTCTCTGATGTAGCGGTATCCGCTTGAGGGGGAAAGCTGGAGCCGCTCGCAAATCGCGTCAGCCGTCCAAGATGCCTGATGCTCATCGAAGAGGTCCATCACCATCAGCATCTTGCTAAGGCTTGTCGTCATTGAAGTCCTCGCGGGATCTTGCGTCAATTAAAAATGGTTTTTGGCAAATTTTCCAACCCCAAATGACCACTTCAATTCTCCGCACCGCCAAGCAAAACGCCACCCGAAGGTGGCGCAAGCGCTTGATTTGTTTGGTGGGCGGTACATGGATCGAACATGTGACCCCTGCAGTGTGAAT
>JAIXXF010000024.1 GCA_027490925.1 Comamonadaceae bacterium | reverse complement strand
CGCGGTACATGCAGATGTTGGCGTCGGCCTCAACAAGGCGCGACACATCGGCCAGGTGGCTACCCAGCGGAAACACCATGTTGACCTCAGCGCCAATCCCTTGAACAAGGCGGCGAATTTCCGCCAGGTCGCTGGGCATGTTGAAGGTGCCGTAACTGGGTCCGATGATGTTGACGCGCGGCTTCTCGCCTGCAGGCCTGTCGGCAAACGGCTTGCGCGCGGGCACTTTCTTCATGCCGTACTCGGTCCACAGCCAGTACATCGCGCGGTTGGCGCACTGCCACTGGTCTTCGTCGATCGTGCGGGGCAGAAAACGCAGGATGTTGGTGCCCTCTGGCGTCACGCCCCCACCGATCATTTCGGCAATGGAGCCTGTGACAACGACCGACGGCAGGTCGGGGTCCAGGGCGGCATGGGCACGTTTCATCGTGCCCTCTGTGCCCTCGCGACCCAGTTGCTCTTCGGCCAGACCAGTCACCACAATGGGCAACTCGTGCGGCGGCAGGGCATCGGTGTAATGCAACACCGAAGTGACGGGCAGGTTCTCACAACCCACGGGGCCGTCGATCACCACCTGCAGACCTTTGATGGCAGTGAAGACGTACACCGCCCCCCAGTAGCCACCGGCGCGGTCGTGGTCGATGACGTAATTCACACCATCTCCTCGGCTTTGCGCTTCTTTAGCAGCTTCTGCAACTGACGACGGGTTTCAGCCTTGAACTCGGGGCGGTCCTGGGGCGAGGGCTGACCCGCCTCCCAAACACCGGCCGCATGACCAGACCCCGCATCGCCGAAGAAGTCACGCATCGCCTCAAAGCGCCCCTTGTTGGCGATCGCGGCATTGACCACCGAGGCCAAAGAACCTGCACCGGCGGGCCCCATCAAGGGCCGTGCCGAGATCAGATTGGTGAAGTACAGCGCTGGAACCGTGGCCTGCTTGGCGGCCTGTACGACCGGGGTGGTGCCGATCGCGAGGTCGGGCTCATATTCGGCCATTGCGGCCAGGTCTTGCTCCAACGAGGCGCGGTACTGGACCTGCACACCTTTGGCTTCCAGCCACTGCCGATCTGGCTCGCTCCAAGGCGTGCGCGGACAGGCGGTGCCCACGTAGCGCAGGTCGGCACCGCTCTCGACCAGCAAGCGGCCAACCAGCAGTTCAGACCCTTCGTAACCGCTCAAGGTGATGCGACCGCGAATTGGCGTCTTGGCAAGCGCGCCACGGATCGCCGGCAAGAACCGGTTCTTGGCGGCGTCGATCTGGGCCTGACCGACGTTGGTGGCTTGGCCGACGGCTTGTAACCAGGCCTCTGTGCCATCGAAACCGACCGGTGCGGACCCAACCGCAGTGCGGCCAGCGGCCTCAAACTCCCTGAGGCTTGCGGTGTAGAAAGGGTGAATGGCGGCCACCACACCGCAATCGAGCGCCGCGTACAACTCGCGCCATTCCCGGGTGGGCACCACCGGGCCAGCCGCGAGCCCGAGTGGTTCCAGCAGCATGCCAATGACCATCGGATCAGCGGGGAACATCTCCCCCAGCAGCGCCACCGTGGGCTTGTCGGCTCGACCGTTGCGCGGCGCTTGGACCGGCCCAGCTTCGACCTCGCTGCGGGCGTACCGCAGCATCGCACCAGCCAACACATCTTTCGCCTCGGCGTGTGTTGGCACACCAAAACCTGGCACGTCGATGCCAATGATGCGAACGCCATTGATCTCCTTCGGCAGGATCTGCAGAGGTACACCGCTCGCGGTAGGCACGCACAAGTTGATCACCACGATGGCGTCGTACAGCGCAGGGTCGGCCTGCTGATGGATGGCCTCACGGATGTCTTCGAACAGTTTGCCGGTGACCAAACTTTCGCTGTTGAACGGCACATACCCGACACTGCGCCGCGCGCCGTAAAAGTGCGACGTGAATGTCAACCCGTACACGCAGCAAGCCGATCCCGACAAAATCGTCGAGGTGCGCCGCATGCGCAAACCCACGCGCAGGGACCCAAAAGCCGGGCACATGCTTTGGGGCTGGTCGTGCGGTCCCTTTGGGTAATCCTTGGCGTATTGGTCCAGGGTGTCGCTCTTACCGGCAGACCGTGCGGCGGCGAGCAGGTGACCGCCGCCTGCGTGACAGCCCACGCCATCCCCATCCAAGGCGGTCAGCGGCGCACCGGCCGCCGAGGCCACTGCCGAAGCGACTGGAACGATGGGAATGGTCTTGGTCATGGCCGACGCTCAGACTTCGTCGTAGACGACTTCGAGGGATTCTTTGACGACGTCTTGCTTGCCGCACATGTCAAACTGGGTCGCGGGCTCCAACACCACATCACGCCCCACAGACGCGGCTGAGAACAACCCCAGCAGCTGGTCTTGTGTCATGGGTTTGGGACGGACAGGCAACGAAGCACCCACGTTGCCGGCCAGTTCAGCGAACATCGGTCCCCACGCGCTGTCGGGGCGGCCGATGATCTCGTAGCTTGCGCTCTTGCGACGGATGTCTTCGTTCGCTGGGATCGTCGACAACACCGGTATGCCCACCTGTGTGGCGAACGCTGCCGCCTCCCCGGTGCCATCGTCCCGGTTGATGACCATGCCTGCCACACCCACGTTGCCACCGAGCTTACGGAAGTACTCCACCGCCGAGCACACGTTGTTGGCCACATACAGCGACTGAAGGTCGTTGCTCGCCACCACGATGACTTTCTGGCACATGTCGCGCGCGATCGGCAGGCCGAATCCGCCGCAAACCACGTCGCCCAAAAAGTCGAGCAGCACATCGTCAAAGCCCCAGTCGTGGAAGCCGAGCTTCTCCAGCAACTCAAACCCATGAATGATTCCGCGCCCGCCGCATCCACGGCCCACCTCGGGACCCCCGAGCTCCATGGCATACACACCGTCGCGCTTGAAGCACACATCACCGATCGCCACGGCTTCGCCCGCCAGCTTTTTGCGCGACGAGGTTTCAATGATGGTCGGGCAAGCGCGGCCACCAAATAGCAGGGACGTGGTGTCGCTTTTCGGGTCACAGCCAATCAACAACACCTTTTTGCCCTGCTGCGCCATCATGTAGGACAGGTTGGCCAAGGTGAAGCTTTTGCCAATGCCCCCCTTGCCGTAGATGGCGATGATCTGGGTTTCTTTTGTGACCGACGCGCTGGAAACGGGATCGGGCTCCATTGCGGCCTCGCTGCGCAGTTGCGCCACGAACTTAAGCGGCGACACAGTGGTGTTGGGTGCAGCGTTCATGCGCAATGTCTCCAGTCCAGGACCATCTTCAAACAGGCGGAATCGCCAAAAGCGGTGCCGTAGGCGCCCGCCGCGTGCTGCGGTTCGCTTTGGTGGGTGATCAGACCGTCCAGCGACAGGCGGCCGGTCTCTGCCAGTTTTTTGACCGCGAGCAGGTCGGGCCTTTGCCACTCAGCAGCCACCCGAAGGGTTGCTTCGCGCATGAAGGCTGGGGCAAAGGCGAACGCGAGCGACTGGCTGTAAAACCCTGCCAGAACCACCTCGCCGTTGGGTGCCAAGCGGGCAATCAAGCTGTCGAGCAGGCTGGCGTCCCCGCTGACGTCGTAGATCGCCTTGTAATTTCGGCGATCGTCGTCTTCCGGGCTGATCACGGCGTAGCCTTCCGCACCACACGCCCGCGCCGCGTTGGTTTCCCAGACGGTGGGCGCGGCAAAGCCAGCGGCCACCGTCATGCGGGCCAACAATCGTCCCAGCACCCCGTGGCCCACGATCAGATCCGGGGGGGTGATGGTCTCGCGTTTGCCACCGCCTGCCACCGCGTGGTATGCGGTGGCCGCCAAGGCCAACAAGACCGCCTGCTGACCCAACGCTTCATTGACGGGCAGGACCCGGTCGCCGGACACCACCAATTTGGACGCAGCGCCGCCGAACAGGCTTTTGACCTCACCGAAGCATCTGGCCCCAGGAACAAACACCCGCTCACCCACCTGCCGGTCGGTCTTGGCGCCTGCAGAGACCACGCGCCCCACGGATTCGTAACCTGGCACGAGGGGATAACCCATGCCGGGGAAAGCGGGCATGGCGCCGCTGAACAGCAGTTTCTCGGTGCCGGTGCTGATGCCGCTGAATTCGATGTCGACCACCACGTCGGATTCGCCCGCCGCGGTCAGGTCCAGCGTGCTCAGCACCACATGCTGCGGCTTCTGCAACACCACGGCGTTGGTTTTCATGGCTACCACCCCGCCCTCGGTTCGGCAACCCCACACCGCCTGCGGATCATGTCGGCGGGCGGCTGAGGGTTGTGAACTTTTGCACACATGGTGTCATATTACGTTGACAGGTTGACTTGTCAATGTTTTTTTACTCCCAGCTGTCAGGAATGGGCGACGCGGTGGCCAGCAACACTTGGGTCTGAAGCCGTAAGCGGGTTGGCAGCAGGCGGACATGTGCGAAACCGCTGGCGCACAACATGCCTTTCAGTGTGTCCACAGTGCGAGGCCGTCCTTGCCCCATGGCCAAAAGGTAGAAGCCGAAGTAAGCGTCCCCCATGGGCTCTGCACCAGGGGTTTCGGACATCGGTTCTGCGAGCAGCAACACCCCGCCCACGGGCAACGCCGTACGGGCCGTTCGGAGAATGGCAAGGGCGGCGTCGTCGTCGTGGTCATGCACCACGCGCACCAACGTGACCAAGTCGGCCCCTTGCAGCTGGGGTGGTGTGAAGAAGCTGCCGTCCACCACCTGTACGCGGTGTTGCAGACCACGCTCGGCCAAGTTCATGCGGGCGCGGGCAGCGACGTCGGGCAAGTCCAACAGGGTGAAGTTCAGGTGGTGGTGGCGTTCCGCCACCAACGCAATGAAACTGCCATCCCCACCGCCCAAGTCCAGCAGATGCCGGTGCTGGTGCATGGGGTAGGCGTCCAGCACGTCGTGGGCAACGAGGGGCTGCGACGCCGCCATCAGCGAGGTGTAGGTCGCTGCGGCCTGCCTGGTTTGTGCAGAAGAGGGATCGGATGGACCGAGATCGCCCGCGTACGGCCAGTAGGCGGCAAGCGCCGTCTGGGTCGACTGCCCGCGCAGCAGCGCCACCGGGTCGCGCAAGTCGGCGTACAAAGCGCCATGGTGCAACACCATCGCCTCCACAGCGGCATTGCCCACCAGCGGAGCACCCAGCACCCCGAGGCCGAAGCGGTCGCAGCGGCGGCGTTCCACCAACCTCAAAGACACCGCCGCGAGAAGCAAACGCTCCGTCTGTGGAGGCGCGAGTGACATGCGATGAGCAAGTTCCGTCAGGGACAACGGGCCGTCGGCGAGAAGCTGAAACAGGCGTAGCCGGATGCAGGCTTCCAACACCTGGGAATAGACAAAACCCGCCACCAAATCAAACACCGCTCGGGCGCGGCGTCGAGCGATCCAACGCAATCCCGGGACGCCTGAAGCCCACCGCTGAAACACTGGGCTGGCGAGCGTTTGGTCGCGCCAGAGCAGCCAGCGGTCGCGCAAGGACGCAGACGCCGAAGACGCGTCCGCCACGTCGGATGGTGAGGGCATCGCGCCGGGGCTTCGGTCAGCGGGCAGGGGCCAGTCGCTGCAGGGCCAGTCCCGCGTCGCGCAGGACCTCTTGCGACCACACCTTGGGCACCAAGCGCTCGGACTCGATGGCGACCATGCCGCGCAAACGTGGGGCGCCGGCGCACGCCGGGATCGACTCAATGGCGGCGCTTATCAGCTTCTCGAAGTGCTGGATGGCGCCACACAATCCAAGAGACTTCGCGGAGCTGGGCCTCATATGGGTCTGGTCTTGTCCCGTTGGCTTGCCCAGCAATGCAGGGTCGGCGACCACATCGCGAATGTCATCGGCCACTTGATAGGCCTCCCCCAACCAGTGCCCGAGGGACCGCCAAGCCTGCGGATTGCCGCCCGCGGCTTCAGCCCCCGCCGCGGTGGCAGCGACAAACAAAGCGCCCGTTTTGGCACGCTGGTAGTCCGTCAGCACGACTCGCGGCTCGCACTCCCAAGACTGGCCCGCGACGATGCCGAAGGGTGTGCCAACGCCCGCCCCGATGGTTTGTATCAGGCGAGCCAGTCGATCAGGCGCCTGAACCGCACCGGTCGCCAGCACCTGAAACGCGCGCACGATCAATGCATCGCCAGCCAGTACCGCCAGCCGTTCGCCATAGGCACGGTGGACTGACGCCTGTCCGCGGCGGGTGGCGGCGGCGTCGAAACACGGAAGGTCGTCATGGACCAACGAGGCGCAGTGCAGCAGCTCAATGGCTGCCGCGGCGGCGTTCGCCACCTCAGGCGCGTCGTCACCGCACGCCTGCGCCACCGCCAGGCACAGCTGGGGCCGGATGCGGGCACCGCCAGGAAACACCGCATGCCGAATCGCGGCGGCCAGACGGGGTGGGCCAAGAGGTGCTTCTCCAGCGCGCAGCGCAAAGTCCAGCGTGGTTTCGATGCGTGCGGTGGGATCCATGCGAACCTCCTGTTGATCTGGATGTAAATTTCAGATTACTTTTAAATATGTCATTTAATATAGACACATGCACCTGTCACGTCAATCCAGTCTGCAGGGAGACCGCTGCCCATGAGCCGGGGCCGCGTGGTGGTGGTGGGCTCGGGGATCGGTGGCCTGACTTGCGCGTTGCGGCTGGCCCACGCTGGGCGGGACGTGGTGCTGGTGGAGGCCGCTGGCACACCCGGTGGCAAAGTGCGGCAGATTCACATTGGCGACCACGCCTTGGACGCGGGTCCCACCGTCTTCACCATGCGCTGGGTGTTCGAAGAATTGCTCGCCGACTGCGGCCATGACCTCTCAGGCCTGTTGCCGATGCAACCTGCGCGCGTACTGGGGAGGCATGCGTGGGCCAACGGCCCCAACAAACACAACGACCCCGCCACCCTGGACCTTTTCGCCGACGTGCAAGCCACCGCAGACGCGATTGGCACTTTTGCTGGCGCCGCAGAAGCACACAACTACCTGAACTTCACACGCCGGTCACGTCAGGTGTACCAAGCCTTGGAGAAGCCCTATGTGCGGGGTGCTCGCCCCACGCCATGGTCTTTGGTTCGCCGCGCCGGGTGGCGTGGACTGCCGGGTCTGGCGCGCATTTCGCCGTTCACCACGCTCTGGCAGTCGCTGGGTCAACAATTTCAGACCCACCACATGCGACAGCTGTTCGGCCGTTATGCGACCTATTGCGGCTCATCGCCTTACCTCGCCCCCGCCACGCTGATGCTGATCGCGCACGTAGAACAAGACGGCTTGTGGCTGGTTGACGGCGGAATGCACCGCGTGGCGCAACTGCTGGCCGACCTCTTCACAGCGGCCGGTGGCCGAATCCGCTACCGAACCAAGGCCCTGAACATCCAACAAAGAAGCGGCCGCGTCGTGGGCGTCCAAGTAAAGACCCCAGACGGTGAGACCGAACACATCCCGGCCAGCTCAGTGGTGTTCAACGGCGACGTCGGCGCTTTGACGGCCGGCCTGCTGGGTCCAGGCTTGATGCCGCCTCAAGCTGGGCGTGTGCCACGATCCCTCTCGGCGTTGACTTGGTGCCAGGTGGGCGTCGCCCAGGGGTTCCCACTCATTCGCCACAACGTGTTTTTCTCAAATGACTACAAAGCAGAATTCGAGCAGCTGAGTCACGGGCACCACGCCCCCGACCGGCCCACGGTTTATGTGTGCGCGCTCGACCGCGGTGACGAGCCAGCGACTGCACCCCCAGCACCAGAGCGCTTTTTGTGTTTGGTGAACGCGCCGCCCAACGGTGACACAACGGGTTGGCAGCCGCACAGCTACGCACCCAGTCAGTCCGAAGCGTGGGCCCTGATGTCGCGCTGTGGCCTGTCACTCGCTGCACCGCCTGAGGCGCAGGTTGTCACCACCCCCAGGGACTTCGCACGCCTGTTCCCGGGCACGGGCGGTGCCCTTTACGGGCGCCCCTCCCACGGCTGGTTATCGTCCTTTCAGCGCTCAGGAGCGCGCACCGCGATCGATGGCTTGTACCTTGCGGGGGGAAGCGTACACCCCGGACCAGGAATGCCCATGGCCGCGCTGTCAGGGCGCCAAGCCGCACTCAGCGTGCTGGAGGACGGACGATGAACACCCTGTCGTTCGCCCCGCAACTGGACTTCTCGGTGGCGGTACCGCGGGGCGGCTACCGCTGGTGGTACCTCGACGCCATCAGCGATGATGGTGAGCAAGCCCTGAGCCTGATCGCGTTCATCGGCAGCGTGTTCTCGCCGTATTACGCCCATGCACGCCGCTCCTGTGGGCCGACAGCCGACCCGCTCGACCATTGTGCGATCAACCTGGGCCTGTACGGGCAACGCCACCACTGGGCGATGACCGAACGCGGTACAAAGCAACTGGTTCAGCAGACGAATGCGTTGAGAATTGGCCCAAGCGAGCTGCACTGGAACGGGGAGTGCCTCACCGCCACGGTGGACGAAATCGCGGTCCCCTGGCCCGCTCGATTGCGCGGACGAATCGAACTCACACCCAGCGCCCTGTTGCCCACGGGCTACCCGCTCGACCCGGCAGCACGACACCATTGGCAGCCCCTCGCGCCCAACGCTCGGGTGAGGGTGGCGCTCGACCGGCCTGGCCTGTGGTGGGAAGGTTCTGGTTACCTGGACACAAACTGGGGCAGTTGCGCCCTAGAAAAGGACTTTGCCGCATGGCATTGGTCTCGCGCCCCACTGCCGGGCGGCGAGACCGCCGTGTTCTACGACGTGACACCACGTTCAGGCCAAACAGCGCCATTGGCCCTCCGATTCGACGCACATGGGCGCGCACGGGGCTTCAAGCCACCGCCGGCGTTCGCCCTGAAAAGGTCGTTGTGGCAAATCAACCGATCCACGCGGTCGGACCATGGCAACGACACGCGGCTGGTGAAAACACTCGAGGACGGTCCTTTTTACGCGCGGTCCATGGTGAAGGCCCACGTGCTGGGCCAGCCGGTCACAGCGATCCACGAAAGCCTGTCACTTGACCGCTTCAAGTCCCCATGGGTGCAGGCCCTCCTGCCGTTCCGGATGCCACGACGCGCTCAACGCTGATCGGCACCCGTCTCATTGGTTTCTGACGCGGCTTTTTGACCAACGATCGTGTGGGCAGTTGACGGCTGGGCAACGGCTTTTTGAGCCGCTGCCTCTTTGTCGCGGCGCAGTTCGCGCCGCACGGACACCAATTGCCAGATGGCCCACACCAGCGGCACCCCAAAACCGACCAAGATCTCAATCGCGATCAATTTCACGGCAAGGCTCCGGCTCAAGACAGAGGAGTGAGCCGACCCAAGTGGTCGCGCTGCCCAAGTCGCTCGAACAGCCCAACGACCCACTCCACCCGGCCGGGCACATCCCACCAAGGCAGTGCTGACGCGGTCGTGTCGCTCGTTGCACCCGTTCGGCCGACGGCGTGCATGGCCGCATCCACCAGGTATTGCGTCTCGGGCAGTGCATCGGGCGCAGGCGTGGTGACAGATGGTGCCAGCTCAACCGCTGAACGTGCCAACAACCAGCATTTGCGCAGACCAGGCACCACGGCACGCTGACTCACCGAGTCCAGGCCACGGCGTGCCACTTCGTGACCGATGTCGGCGTACAAGAACCTAGCGGCGTTGATACCGGGGCGACAGCCCAAAGGCAAATGGGCCACCCCCGTGTCCACCCGCTGGTACAGCACATCGGCAGCGGCCAGCAAGCGGGCCACCACCGATCCCAAGGCGTGAGAAAACACCGGGCGCGCCAGCCAGGCGTCTGGATTGAGCCCCGCCTCGCGCATCCACTGCCTGGGCAAGTACAGGCGCCCCATGCGGGCGTCCTCGCCCACATCGCGCGCGATGTTGGACAACTGCATGGCCACTCCCAGGTCGCAGGCCCTGGCCAGACCCTCTGAACTGCGAACACCCATCAACAACGCCATCATCGCCCCGACACTCCCAGCCACCCGGGCCGCATACGCGTGCAAGTCATCCAACGTGTCGTAACGCCGCCCATGCGTGTCCCACTCAAAACCCTCGAGCAACGCCTCGAGCAACGCCATGGGGATCTGGTGCTTCGCCACGGTCTGCGCCAGGGCGCGGTCGGCGGTGATAGCCAAGGGCCGTCCTTGATAGACGGCGAAGAGTCGGGCCTTCAAACCAGCGATCGCATCGCTGGAACCGGCAGGGTCGGCGCTGTCGACCACGTCATCGGCCAGCCGGCAAAACGCATACAAGGCTGATGCGGGTTCGCGTACACCGCTGGGCAGCAACAGAGACGCCGCAAAAAACGTCAGCGAGCCTTGGCGCAACAGGGCCCGGCAGGCGGCGATGTCTTGCGCGTTGCCCAAGTCGGCAACGGTTGCGTGGTTAGACGAGTTCATGGGCATGCGGCACGATGCTGTCCAACACACGGGCGGACGACAGAACCCCCGGCAAACCTGCACCTGGGTGGGTGCCTGCGCCGACCAGGTACAGGCGCTCCACCTCCTCGCTGCGGTTGTGCGGCCGGAACCAGGCGCTTTGCGTCAACAGCGGTTCCATGCCGAAGGCAGCACCGCGAAAAGACGATAAGCGGTCATGAAAATCCTGAGGCGTCAGCAGGCGGGAAGTGACGATGTCGGCTGACAGGCCTGGCAGCACGGTGTCGGACAAGCGTTTCTCCAAGGCCTGCCGATACGGCTCGGCCACGGTCCCCCAGTCGGTGCCGCTTTGCAGGTGGGGAACCGGGGACAGGACGTAGAACGCGTCACAACCCTCAGGCGCCAAAGACGGATCGGTCGCGGTTGGCCGGTGCAAGTACATGCTGAAGTCGTCTGCCAGCACCTTTCGGTCGAAGATGTCTTTCAGGAGTTCGCGGTAACGCGGGCCGAGCAAGATGGTGTGGTGAGCCACATCGGTGTAGCGCCGCCGGGTGCCGAAATACCAAACGAAAAGACTCATTGAGTAGTGGGTTTTCTCAATGCGCCGGTCGGTCCAGCGCTTTCGGTGCTGCGGCGCGAGCAAGCGACGATAGGTGGTGGCCGAATCGGCGTTGGACACCACAATGTCGGCCGCCAGCGTCTCGCCGTTTTCTAGCCGCACGCCACAAGCAGCGCCCGCCTTGACCAAAATCTCCGCCACACCTTGCCCACAACGCACCACGTTGCCCTGAGACTCGATCAACCCCACCAAGCCGCGCACCAGACTGCCGGTGCCCCCCATCGCAAAGTGCACGCCCCAGCGCCGCTCCAAAAACGCGATCAGGCAATAAACCGAGGTGGTCGAAAACGGGTTACCCCCCACCAGGAGGGACTGGAAGGTCAACACGACCCTCAGCCGTGGGTCGGCCACGTGCTTGCATGCCAGCGAGTACACCGTGCGGTAGCCCTCCAGCTTGAGCAGGTCTGGGACAACGCGGGCCATGTCGGTCCAGCGGTCAAACGACACGTGGCCGAGTTGCTCGAAACCGACCTTGAAAATCGCCTCGCTGGCTTTCAAAAACCGTTCGTAGCCCGCCACGTCGTCTGGGGCCAACCGGGACACCTCGGCGCGCATGGCGTCCGGGTCGCCGCTGTAGTCGAACAAGGTGCCGTCGTCGAAACGGATGCGGTAGAACGGGGCAACGGGTCGCATGTCGATGTCGTCTGACAACTGCCGGCCGCACAACGCCCACAGTTCCTCCAGCAGAAACGGCGCAGTGATGACGGTGGGTCCTGCGTCAAAGGTGAAACCATCTTGTCGGTACACATAAGCACGACCGCCGGGCGCGTCCAGCTTTTCCAGCACGGTGACTCGGTAGCCGCGGGCCCCCAGCCGCACGGCCGCGGCAAGCCCGCCAAAACCACTGCCGATCACCACCGCGTGGGGGCGCTCACCGATGGTGCGGGGTGCGTTCACCGGCAACGCAGGGCTGGCCCCGCCATGAAATGTCAACATGGTCACATGGTAAATGTGTCAGAGTTATCTGACAACTTGTTTGTGTGACCGCTGTTCTACCCGCCCCTACCCCCGCATTTTGCGGGAGTACTCATGCACGGCGTGGACCAGCGTGGCCACGTGCTCCGGCGGGGTGAACTGGCTGATGCCGTGGCCCAGGTTGAAGATGTGGGT
>JAIXXF010000022.1 GCA_027490925.1 Comamonadaceae bacterium | reverse complement strand
TGCATGTACCGCGAGTTCGGACGCTTGCTGTGCGAGGCGCTGGAGCGGCCTTATCTGCAGGCGCCGATTGGCCTTCACAGCACCACCAAGTTCTTACGTACGCTGGGCGAGATGCTGGGCCTTGACCCAGAGCCGTTCATCGAACGGGAAAAGCACACCACCATAAAGCCCATCTGGGACCTGTGGCGGTCCGTGACCCAGGACTTCTTTGGCACCGCCAGTTTTGCAGTGGTCGCCAACGACACCTACACCCGCGGTTTGCGCCACTTCCTAGAAGACGAAATGGGCCTGCCATGCCAATTCGCGGTGTCGCGGAAGGCAGGGGAAAAGACCGACAGCGATGCCATACGGCGGTTGGTGCGCGACAAGCCGCCGTTGGTCATGTACGGCAGCTACAACGAACGCATGTACCTCGCTGAAGGCGGCAGCGGCTCGCCGATGCGTGCCACGTTCGTTCCGGCGTCGTTTCCATTGCCCATCATCCGGCGCCACACAGGCACCCCATTCATGGGCTATGCCGGTGCCACTTACGTGCTCCAGGAGTTTTGCAACGCGTTGTTCGATGCGCTGTTTCATATTCTCCCCCTGGGCACCCAACTGGACCAGGTGGAAGCCACGCCGGCCCGCCCACAAACCTCCGACACGATGCCGTGGGACGACGAGGCGCAAACTGCGCTGGCCGGCTTTGTTGGCCTGGAACCGGTACTCGTACAGATTTCTGCAGCCAAGCGGCTGCGTGACCGCGCCGAGCGTGACGCCCGCGCCGCGGGCGACGCGTGCGTGAACGCCGACCGCGTCGCCCGCTCACGGTTGGCTTTGCGTCAAGGAGAGACCGCGTGAGCGCGCTTGGTCGACCCCACCAGACTTGCCTGGCTTGGCCAGTGCGACCCGATGTCGTGGCATCCGCTGCGGCTACCCCTGTTGTGCGGTTTCTGCACAACACCGGCCGTCAGGCCAATTCAAGAAGGAACTAACCATATGGCTGCAGACAGAACAGGCTCGCTATCCGGCCTGACGGAAACGGAAGCGAAAGAGTTTCATGGGATTTTCATGACCAGCTTCATCGGGTTCACCGTGGTTGCCATCGTGGCCCACGTGCTCGTGTGGGCCTGGCGCCCCTGGCTCTAAATCACCCCCCTTACCAGGACAAGCCATGACTGACATCACACACCCTCCGATTCAGCCCACGTTGAAGAGCGACGCCAAGAGCTTCTACGGCATCTTTGTTTTGAGCTTCATCGTGATCTTGGCGGTAGCCGTTGTGGCGCAGTTGCTGACCTGGCAATGGCGGCCTTGGTTTCCAGGTGCCGAAAGTGAAAAGTCGATGATCGGCGGCGTCAAGTCGGCGGTCTATACGTTTATGTCCCATTTAAGTTAGGAGATCGGGATCATGTGGAGAATTTGGCTTCTGTTCGACCCACGCCGCGCGCTGGTCGCTCTCTTTACCTTTTTGTTCGCACTGGCCATCGTGATTCATTTCATCTTGCTCAGTACCAACAAATTCAACTGGCTGGACGGCCCCGCAAAAACAGCGGCGGTGCAGAACTCGTCCATGCCTGCTCCGGTCAAGTAAGCACGTCGCTGACTGAAGCAAGAGCGAACAAGGTCAGGGCGTTGGCTCTGCCTTGTTCAAGGGTGAGATTTTTGTCAGGCATTTCCCTTCGGGTCAGTGCCTGGTCAAAAGGAGTTGAACATGTCCATGCTCAGTTTTGAAAGAAAGTACCGCGTTCGCGGTGGAACCCTCGTTGGCGGGGACTTGTTTGACTTTTGGGTCGGACCGTTTTATGTCGGCTTCTTCGGGGTCACAACGGTGTTCTGTTCGCTCATCGGCGTGCTGTTGATCGCTTGGGGCGCTTCTCAAGGCAACACCTGGAATTTGTGGCAAATCAACATCGCTCCGCCTGACCTCAAGTACGGGCTCGGTATGGCGCCATTGCTTGAGGGCGGCTTGTGGCAGCTGATCACCGTGTGTGCGATTGGCGCTTTTGTGTCGTGGGCCCTGCGTGAGGTCGAGATTTGTCGAAAGCTCGGCATGGGCTATCACGTGCCGGTAGCGTTCGCGTTCGCGATCGGCGCGTATGTGACGCTGGTGGTGATCCGCCCAGTGCTCATGGGGGCATGGGGACACGGTTTTCCCTACGGCATCATGAGCCACTTGGATTGGGTGTCCAACACCGGATACCAGTACCTGCACTTTCACTACAACCCTGCCCACATGCTGGGGGTGAGCTTTTTCTTTGCCACCACCTTTGCTTTGTCTTTGCACGGTGCACTCATTCTGTCTGCCACCAACCCGAAAAAGGGCGAAGTGGTGAAGACGCCCGAGCACGAAAACACTTTTTTCCGCGACACCATCGGCTATTCGATCGGCACCCTCGGCATCCACCGGCTGGGTCTGTTTTTGGCCTTGGCCGCGGTGTTCTGGAGCGCTGTGTGCATCGTCATCAGTGGCCCATTCTGGACCCGAGGCTGGCCCGAGTGGTGGAGCTGGTGGCTGAACATGCAAATTTGGCGTTGAACGACGGCCCCTGATCAGGAGACACCTATGCCGGAATATCAAAACCTTTTCACGCTGGTGCAGGTGGCTGCGCCTTCGTACCCTGGCGTGCCGCTGGCGCGCGATGGCAACGAACGTGAGGGAACCCCGACCCACGTTCATTTATTCGGTCGGCTTGGGGATGCACAGGTGGGGCCGATCTACCTCGGCTGGTTTGGCCTCGCGTCTTTGCTGTGCGGCCTCATCGCATTTGAAATCATCGGCTTGAACATGCTGGCCCAAGTGAACTGGGACCCGATTCAATTCGTCCGCCAGCTGTTTTGGCTTGCACTTGAGCCGCCAGCGCCCGCCAATGGCTTGAAGATCCCACCCCTCAACGAGGGCGGCTGGTGGTTGATGGCCGGATTCTTTTTGACGGCCTCCCTCATGCTGTGGTGGGTGCGCATGTATCGCCGCGCCAGGGCGCTGGGCATGGGGACGCATGTGGCCTGGGCTTTTGCCGCAGCCATCTGGCTGTTTCTGGTCCTTGGTTTCATCCGGCCCTTGTTGATGGGTAGTTGGGGTGAAGCGGTGCCATTTGGCATCTTCCCGCACCTGGATTGGACCGCGGCGTTTTCCATCCGCTATGGCAACCTGTTCTACAACCCGTTTCACATGCTGTCGATTGCTTTCCTGTATGGCGCGACGCTGATATTCGCGATGCACGGGGCCACCATTTTGGCGGTGAGTCGGTTCGGCGGTGAGCGGGAGATCGAACAGATTGTGGACCGTGGCACTGCTTCTGAACGCGCCGCCCTGTTCTGGCGCTGGACCATGGGCTACAACGCCACGATGGAGTCCATTCACCGGTGGGGTTGGTGGTTCGCGGTGCTTTGCCCCTTGACGGGTGGCATTGGCATTTTGCTCACCGGCACAGTGGTGGATAACTGGTACTTGTGGGCGGTCAAACATGGCGTCGCCCCCTCTTACCCAGCGGTGTATCCGGTGTTGGCCGATCCAGCGCTGATCCAGGGAGTCAAGCCATGAACGCAGTTTTGCGAACCCTTTTGGCGGTGCTGGGCACCACCGTGCTGTTAACTGCTTGCGAGCGGCCACCCGTGGACAGCATCCAGAGTGGTCCCCGAGGCACCGGCATGCAGCAGGTGTACAACCCGCGCACCCTGGCCGCCAACGCCGGCAAGCACACCGTGCCTGAGGCGTTGCCGCCGGCCAGCAGCGACGGCCCCAAAGCCAGCGCGGTGTACCAGAACGTCAAGGTCCTGGGCGATTTGAGCGTGGGTGAGTTCACCCGGTTGATGGCCGCCATGACCGCATGGGTCTCACCCGAACAGGGCTGTACGTACTGCCACAACCCGGCCAACTTCGCCGAGGACAGCAAGTACACCAAAGTGGTGGCGCGTCGCATGGTGGAGATGACGCAGCACATCAACCAGGATTGGAAGGCACACGTGGCCAACACCGGCGTGACCTGCTACACCTGTCATCGGGGCAATCCGCAACCGGTGAACACATGGTTCACGCCCGTGGAGCCGAAACAGACCAAACGTGCTGCTGGCGGCGACGCCGGTCAGAACAGTCCGGCGAAGTCGGTGGCACTGGCATCCCTTCCCTACGACCCCTTCACACCGTTTCTGCTCGAAAGCAAGCCGATTCGGGTGGCGGGCACGGCGGCCTTACCGGAGGGCAACCGATCGTCGATCAAACAAACGGAATGGACCTATGGTTTGATGATGCACATGGCGGACGGTTTGGGTGTCAATTGCACTTTCTGCCACAACTCGCAGTCATTCGGTAACTGGGAAACCAGCCCGCCGCAGCGCACGACCGCCTGGCATGGCATCCGCATGGCCAAAGACCTGAACGTGGCGTACATGTCGCCGCTGACCCCTGCGTTCCCTCCCGAGCGCCTTGGCCCAGTTGGCGATGTGGCCAAAGTCAATTGCGCCACCTGTCACCAGGGAGCCTACAAGCCGCTCAATGGTGAAAGCATGCTGAAGAACCACCCCGAACTGGCGGGCGTGAAGCGCTTGCCCCCAGCTACAGCCACAGGGACCCCTTTGGCGTCCGCCGCTGGCAACTGAGCCGATTTCAAAAGGACACGCCCAACGTGTCCGCTGATGCGTTTGGGGCGGTTTCCATGTCCAGCCCTGAGGCCCTGCCAGAGCGATCCGGCAGGGCTTTTTTCCTCTTCGTGGGCGGGAAGTTGTCTGGCAGTTCCAAGCCGACTACACAGCCATTCACAGCCGCTTGGACGGACACCGAATCAGCTCCGCCATGGGCGCCACTGTGTAATGCCGGCGCGTCTAAGGGGCATGTTCAGCGGGATACGCCGCCCCGTTGGGCTTTGACAGCGCGGTCGTATGGCAACACAGCCATTCAAGCGCTATGCAATTCATAGCAAATGAAGACCATCCGGTACAGGCTGGCGGCTTATTCAATCCAGAAAACACCAGAAATGGCCGATGTATCATTCACCGCCCCGCGTTTTAGACGAAATTACCCGTACGGCCGCTCCAGCCGCTACAGGCTTGCAGGCGCTGTGGGCTGGCATGCGTGCTAGCGAGCCGGGCAGGGTGCGGTCGAGAATCTCCACCATCTAATGGGTGAGCGGCTCGTCAATTGTCCATCTGCCTGCAGCTTTGCGCCGGCTGAACCGGCGTCACCCGAGCTGATGGCCCTCGCATGGGCCTTGATGGTCAATCGGCGATCGCTTTGGGGCGCAGCTTGGCCAGACGGGGCATATCGTCTGGCGGACGGAGTGGGCTTTTGTGGGTGGGCTGGCGCGAACGCAAGCCCCAATTCCAAAGCGCTTCGAATGGCAAGGGCAGCACCATGAACCAGTGCTCCAAGATCGCCAGGGACAACAGCGTGGCGACGAAGGTCAAGCTTGTGATCTGACCGGCAGGCGAGCCCACTTTCATGCCCGCTTGCCAGAGCAGTGCAGCCAATCCGGTAGCCAGTGTCACCGACACTGGAAACAGCAGGTTCATGGGCTGGCGACGGAAGTAGCTTTCCAAATACCTGAGGTGCGGGGGTAAAAAGCCTTCGTTGAGGTTGCGCACACCCAGAAAGACGTTGAGCTTTGCACTTTGGCGCATTGTCCACAGCACAAGGTAGGTCCACCAACCGGTTTGGTTGTCGCCGTTGCGGGTCAACATGAAAACCGTGGCGGCCAGCAGCAGCAGCGCGAGTTCGTGGTGTGCGACCGCCTCAAATGCCTGAATAAAGCGCCGCGGTCCGGTGCTGTCGGCGGGACACGGTGTGCGGCGTGGTCCGGTGATGTAACCCAGCAGAAACGCCACTTCTTGCCAGGCCCAGACCATCAGCGCGCTGGTGAAGCTGCAGTACGCGCCCGCGACCGAGGTGTCGTTGCGGCTGGCGATCAAGCCGTACAGCGCCAGCAGGAGAATGCCGGTGGCGCTCAGGAAGGTCCATTTGAAAGTGCGTGGCGGCAGGCCGTCCAGGTACAGGATCACGCCTGTGCTGAACCACCACAAAAACAGCGTGAAGACGACCGGAAGGAGGTACAGGCTCATGGCGGTGCGTCGGGCGGATTCGGTTTCACCAGGCCGGTGACATTCGGACCTGCAGCGGCAGTGGGTTGCGTTTCACTGGCATGCAATACAGCTTCGCAAACGTACCAGCGCCCGCGAGCGCAAGGCCCAACTGTTGCGCTTTGCCGACCAAGCCGCCCCGTGCCTTGGCCGCCGCCATGCGCTGGGAAATCTGGAACAAGCGGTCCAGCCCTGCGCGAAAGGCGGGTCGGTCCGTATCCAATGTCAGCGGAAACACCTGCTTGGTGATCTCCGAGGTGATGTTGAACACCGCATAGTCGTAGGCAGTGGGTTCCAAACCCATCGCCTGCTTGAGTGCGGGTCGTGTGTGGTCGCGCACGTACATGGTGGCGTAGACCGCCAGCAAGAAGAACCGGATCCACAGCGTGTTGCCGCCGCGCAGGAGGTGCGGGTTGGCGCGCATGATGAGCGCAAACGATTCGCCGTGACGGAATTCGTCATTGCACCAGCGCTCAAACCAGCGAAAGATGGGGTGAAAGCGCAGCTCCGGGTGGCGCTCCAGCTGCCGGAAAATGGTGATGTAGCGGGCGTAGCCGATCTTCTCTGACAGGTAAGTGGCGTAGAAGATGTACTTGGGCTTGAAGTAGGTGTAGGCCTTGGTGCGCTTCAGGCCACCCAGGTCCACGCCCAAGCCAAAGTCTTTCAATGACTGGTTGATGAAACTCGCATGGCGTGATTCATCACGGGCCATGAAACCCATCAGCGCCTTGATGTCGGGGTTACTCACGTGCTTGCGAATCTCGTTGTACAGCACACATCCAGAAAATTCCGAGGTCACCGAGCTGATCAGAAAGTCGATGAACTCCTGCCTCAGTTCGGGCGACAACCTTGGCATCAGCATCGCCACTTCATCGGCAAACGCCTCTGTGCGTTGGAAGTGGTCGTGGTTGTTGTCACCCTCGTACTCGGCCATCATCGCGTCCCATTCGGCCCTTACGGGCGACACGTCGATGCGGTCCATTGCAGCGTAGTCGGTGCGGTAGAACTTGGGGCTCAACAGGGTGTTGGCCTCCGCCACGCGGGTGGCGTCCTCTGAGCTGTGGACAGCCCCGGCAGGTGAGAGGGTGGTGCTCATGGAACTTCCTTATCAACGCTGCGCCGGTGGGGGCAGCAGTCGCGCGAACACGGAGGAATTGACCGGACCGAACGATTCGAGGTCCACCTTACGGCCGGTGGCCGGGTCATGCAAGGTCAGTCGGCCATCGGTGCGACCAATCAGCTCGAACGCTGGCTCTGAACCGATACCGTTCCGCTTGCGTTCGCGTGCCAGTCCGCGCAAGGTGCCGCGTACAAATCCCGCTTGGCCAGTGATGGCGTCGATCGTCTGGCCACTGTGGGCGTCAATCACGGCCACTGCACCGTCTGGACGGTCTTCAAAGCGCAGCGCGATCACCACAGCTGCCGGGGCATCGGCCGCGCGGATCGGCACGCCGGACAACCGGGTGGCGATCACGCCGCCGGCGACCGCCATCAACATGGCCGCGACGCCCACCAATAGTCCACGCGGGACCGTGGGGCCCGTCTGATGGCTGTGGACAGGTGCTGTCATGTGGGGCTCAGGCTGGACGGGGCGTGCCCAGAGGACTTGGCGGACTCGGCAGTGCCTCGCCGCTGCGGGATGGCCCAGTCATGGGCTGTGGCGCTTTGCCATGCTGTCGACAAGCGCTCAGCAACCACCGCCGCTTGTGGCACACAGCGCAGCATGGGTTCGGGCGAGCTCACACGCCATGGGCGGGCGTGCGGCCACAGGTGGATCCACGCGATTTTCTCGCTCGCCAGCAGCTGTAGGGGGATGTCGCCAGTACCGTCTTTGCGGGCCCTCAGATTGGCAGCCACCAAAGAGCGCAGGGGCAGGTTGAAGGTCAGCGTCAGCACAATACCGATGCGCATCACCACCCGTTTGTTGGTGAGCGTGTACACCGTGGTTCTGCTGGACAACCATGCCAGCAGGCCCAGCGCAGCCAGTGCGAAGATCGCCAGCGGCATCAACTGCAGTGCGGCCAGGAAAGCGCTTTGAACCGACTCTCCACCAGACCAAACGGTGGCCGCACGCAGCGACAAAATCAAAGCGAAGTACGCTGCCAAGCCACGCACATGGAACACATCGCGCGCCATCGCCCACGCGTGCGGCGAGCCCTGCCAAAGCAGAGACTCGTCGCTTGGCAAGGGCTCTGGCAAGCCGCGCGAGGCCTCAAACTCGTGTTCGTGTTCGTGGTTGGTTTCTCTCACAGCAGCGGCTCCTGGCGCTGTGCGGTCGCGTAAAGGGTGCCAGCACCGTAATACGCCATGACTTTTTCCTCTTCGAGCAGCGTGACCACGTCGTTTTGACGCGTCACTGGCACCCGGGCGAACTGCGCACCCAGAATGGCACGAACCGTGACTTGGCGCTTGCCAATCCGCGTGAAATTGATCGGTAGTAACACGCTGCGCGCGTTACCCACATCCACTTCCAAGTAGCGAAACAGCATCTCCGACCGATCCACCCACAGATCTGTCACCGTGCCGCCTTGCACGCCGTCGGCCCCGACCACCGGCAGGCCGCGCGGGTCAGTGTCTTGGTGGGCCACGCTGAACGCCGTGTCGGCCCGCAAAGGCACGAGGCGGTGTGTGCCCTCAAAGGTCATGTCGGGCGTGTCGGCCCGGTCGGCATACGCACCAGGTCCCACGCCATCCAGCATCGCATCGCCGGTGGGCACCAAAGGCGCACCGGGCCATGGCCCAGTGGATGCGGCACGCAGGGTTTGGGGCGATGCTTTGGTGTTGGGCACACTGACTTCGCCGCCATGCTGCAGTTTGTAGGTTTTTGGGCTCGGGATCGGCGGCCATCCCTGCACCGTGATGCTGCCGGAGCGGTCTGACTCCAGCGGGTAGCCCTCGCGCTTGTTTTCTTGCAAGAGGTAGTAGATCAGACCAGCAAAGAAGGCCCAGAAAACATACAGCGCGATTTGCGCAACGTCGACGTATCCAGTGATGGCGCCAGCAGACATGGTGATTTCTCCTTGGAAAATTAGCCAGGCAGGGTGGCCAGCCCGAATTTGGGGGGGGGGCAAACAGAATGGGTGGGGCGGGTCGATCGAACCAGTGGTCCCAGAGCGATTAAGGTGGCAAACAGCAGGCACAGCTCCAAGTGGTACACGAAGCTGTAGCCAGTGGCTTGGCTGACGAGGCCAGGGCCCAGGGCCCCGCGCACCGCGAGGTCCGAGACCGTGTCGCGGACCGCGCCGCCCAAGGCGAGCGCGACGCCGTAGCTGGTTGCCTGTACCGCGCCCCATGCACCCAGCGCCAAGCCGGTCAGCAGGGTTGATTCCAAGCCCATGGCGGCGGTGAGTGTGCCGACCGAAAACAGCCCGCCGCCAAATCCGATCAGCCAGGCCCCGCAACGGAACATGGCGGGTGACGCGAGGGGCTCGGCAAAGATGACGCACGAAAACGCCAAAAGGCCCGCCATTGCGCCCACAGCCGCCACCCGGTACGGGTCTACGCCGCGCCGCAGCCATCGAGCCGCCAGGGCGAATGCAGCGAGTGCGCCAAGGGCTGTGATGGCGGTCAGTGCCGTGGTGGCGGCCACCGAGAGGTGCAAGATCTCGCCGCCATAGGGCTCCAGAATGACATCCTGCATGCTGAAGGCCGCGGTGCCAAGGCCCAGGGCCACCAGATACCTGCAGGCGTTGCGTTGTTTTGCAAAGGCGGACCACGCGTTGCGGAAGCTGGGCCGGTCACGCACAGGGTTTGTGAGGTTTGGGTGACGGGCTTCCTGCTTCCAGAGCGCGATGACATTGAGCACCATCGTCAGCAGGGCAGCGCCCTGGACCACCTGGATCAGGCGCAGCTGGCTGAAGTTGTCCAGCAGCAGACCAAAGACCACGCCGCTCAAGACCGTACCCGCCAGCAGCATGACGTACATCAAGGCCACCACGCGTGGGCGCGAATCGGTCGGTGCAAGATCGGCAGCGAGCGCCAGCCCGGCGGTCTGCGTGGTCTGCAACCCCAGACCCACCAGCAAGAATGCCAGCGCGGCGCTTGCTGTGCCGACCCACATCGGTGCGCGCGAATCGCCCGACAACAATATCAACGCGAAGGGCATGATGGCCAAGCCGCCAAATTGCATCAGCGTGCCGAACCAGACGTAAGGCACTCTGCGCCAGCCAAGCACCGAGCGATGGGTGTCGGAGCGGAATCCGACCATCGCACGGAAAGGGGCGACCAGCACCGGCAGACCCACCATCAGAGACACCAGCCAGGCACTCACACCCATCTCCACGATCATTACGCGGTTCAAGGTGCCAATCAGCAAAGCGGTGGCCATGCCGACGGTCACCTGGAACAGCGACAGTCGCAACAACTGGCTCAATGGCAGTTCTGTGCTGGCGGCGTCGGCAAACGGCAGGAACCGGGTGCTGACCCGGCGCCAAGCGTTGGCGATGCCGCCGCGATGACCGATCATGCCCGCACCAGCTCCAGTGCGTGCGATTTGTAAAAGCTGCTCGACACCCGTTGGCTCCGCTCGCTTCGCCATGCCCCCATTTCGGGGTGGTTTTGGATCAACCTTTGAAGGGTGTTCTCGCCCACCGGTTCTATGAACGGTGCGCGGTCCTTGCGCGGGAACAGCCGCCCCACTGTGATCATGGTGGACAAGAGCGCGTTCTTGGGCGCGAAGGTGAACACCAGCGAGCGGCGTGTGCGTGAGGCGAGCGTGGCCAACACGGCGAGCATGTCGGCTGGGCGATAGTGGATCATTGAGTCCATGCCGACCACATGGTCGAACTGTCCCAGGGCAGGGTCCAGCATGTCACCGGCGCAAAAGTCGATCTGCCCCGCACCAAGATCCGTCGGTACGCGGTCACGCGCCAGTTGCACCAGCGTGGGGGACAAGTCGATCGCCACCACGGCGGCGCCGCGCCGTGCTGCTTCCACTGCGAAGGCGCCAGTCCCGCAACCGGCGTCCAGCAAACGCAGGCCCGACATGTCTGCGGGTAACCAGTCGAGCAAGGTGTTGCGCATCTGGTCACGTCCAGCGCGCACGGTGGCGCGGATACCGCTGACGGGTGCGGTGGACGTGAGGCACGCCCAGGCTTCGACGGCGGTGCGGTCAAAGTACTCTTCAAGCTGAGAGCGGCGCTGTTGGTAAGAAGCATAGGCCATGCGGGTCTCCAGGCCGGGTCAGTCAAAACCCAGCAGGTCAAAAATATCGCGGTCTTTCATGGGCACCGCACTGAGCGGTTCCGAGCCAAGCCACAGCGCGGCGGCCAACCGCATGTATTCCTTTTGCACCGCTTCCAACTCTGGCGAGGTTTCCATTTCAAACAGCGTGGCTTTCTTCAGCCGGCTGCGGCGGATCACGTCAAGGTCCGGAAAGTGGGCAGCAAGTTTGAGCCCAATCCGATCGTTGTACTTGTCGATCTGGTCGGTGGCGGCGCTGCGGTTGGCAATCACCCCGCCCAGCCGCACGTTGTAGTTTTTGGCTTTGGCACCGATCGCTTGCACGATGCGGTTCATGGCAAAGATCGAGTCAAAGTCGTTGGCTGTGACGATCAATGCCCGATCGGCGTGTTGCAGTGGTGCAGCAAAGCCACCGCACACCACATCGCCCAAAACGTCGAAGATCACGACATCGGTGTCTTCCAGCAGGTGGTGCTCTTTCAGCAGTTTGACCGTTTGTCCGACCACATAGCCGCCACAGCCGGTGCCCGCTGGCGGACCCCCTGCTTCCACACACATCACGCCGTTGTATCCAGGGAAGACGAAGTCTTCGATGCGCAGCTCTTCTGCGTGAAAGTCAACGGTTTCGAGCACATCGATCACCGTGGGCAGCATCTTCTTGGTCAAGGTGAAGGTCGAGTCGTGCTTGGGGTCACAGCCAATCTGCAGCACCCGTTTGCCCATGTGCGAAAACGCCGCCGACAGGTTTGATGAGGTCGTGCTTTTTCCAATGCCCCCTTTGCCGTAGATGGCGAACACCTTGGCATTGCCGATCTTGAGGTGCGGGTCCAACTGCACTTGCAGGCTGCCTTCACCGTCTTCACGGATGGAGCGGCTGCCGGGGCGCTTGATGTTTGGGAACGGAACGGTGGTGACGCTCATGCGGGAGCTCCTTCGTGTATGCCTTCGAGTCGGTCTTCGAGTTCCTCGCCAGCGCGGCGAAGGGCTTCGAGCATGCTGGCGTCCGGGGTCCAGAAGTTGCGGTCTGATGCTTCAAGTAGCCGGTGGGCCACCCTGGCCGAGGCGGTGGGATTGAGTTCAGCCATCCGGGCCCGCATCTCGGGGTCCAGTAAGAAGGTCTCGCTCAGCTGTTGGTACACCCAAGGCTGTACCTGTCCGGTGGTCGCCGACCATCCCATGGTGTTGGTCAGATGCACCTCAATCTGCCGCACCCCTTCGTAGCCGTGCTTGAGCATGCCCTCATACCATTTGGGGTTGAGCATGCGGGTGCGGGTTTCTAGCGCCACCTGTTCGCTCAAGGTACGCACGGTACCGCCGCCGTCGCTGTCGCGCGTCTGGTCGCCGATGTACACCGGGGCCACGGTGGCTTCGGGTCCTTTGGCGCGTTTGATCGCTCGGCTGACGCCACCCAGGGTGTCGAAATAGGTGTCGATCGTGGTCACACCGAGTTCGACCGAGTCAAGGTTCTGGTATGCCAAGTCGACGTCAGCCAGCACACTTTGCAGCAACTGCGCTTGCTGCACGGGCCGGCCGCTGCGCCCGTAGGCAAAACCTTTCCGGCGACTGTAGGTTTCTGCGAGGTCGTCGGCATCCTCCCAGCGGCTGTTGTCCACCATCATGTTCACGTTAGCCCCGTAGGCGCCATCGGCGTTGCCAAACACGCGCAGCGACGCGGTCTCTAAGTCCACCCCATGCTGGGCTTGGTAAGCCAATGCGTGCTTGCGTATGAAGTTCTGATCCAACGGTTCATCCGCGCTGGCAGCGAGAAATGCGGCTTCGGCCAGCAGCTTGACCTGCAGTGGCATGAGATCGCGAAAGATGCCCGACAGCGTGATCACCACGTCCACCCGCGGGCGTCCCAGTTCTGTCAGCGGCATCAGCACCGCACCAGCCAAGCGACCGTAGCTGTCAAATCGTGGTTGCGCGCCGATCAGCGACAGGACTTGAGCGATGGGTCCACCCTCACTTTTCAAGTTGTCGGTGCCCCACAACACCATGGCGATGGATTCTGGGAATGGGTTGCCGTCGGCCATGTGTTTTTGCAACAGGCGCGTCGCCTGCCTCGCCCCGTCTCTGACGGCATAGGCGCTGGGCAACCGAAATGGGTCAAACCCGTGGAGGTTTCGACCCGTGGGCAGGACCGATGGGGTGCGTAAGACGTCTCCGCCAGGGGCTGGGCGTAGGAAACGCCCATCCAGCGCGCGCACGATGCCATCGAGTTCGTGGTCTTGCGCGAGCAAGGCGTCGGTGCGTGACAGTTCTTGCAGCAAGGCCAAAGTTTCGGGCGTGGCACCGCCAGGCCACTGAGCCACCAAGGCCTCCGGTGGTGTGCCTGCCATCAGGTTTTCGATCACCTCGCGGCTTGGGCGGACACCGTGCGACGCCTCTGCACACGACAGCAGCAGGTCCGCCCGCTCGGCAGGCGTTGGGGCTTGTCCCACGACGTGTAGTCCATGGGGGATCAGGGTGTATTCGATCTCCAGCAGGTCGACGCTCAGCTGCGCGATGCGAGCGGCTGACGCCTCGCCCCAGATTGGCTCAGCTTCGGTCAGTTGCAAGGTGGCGGCGAGGCCCTGAATCATTTGTGCGAGGTCGCCACGCTCGGCTTCTGCCTCCGGTTCCAGACCGCGGTAGCGCTCCAGAGACGCTTTCAGATCGACCAAGTCCTTGTACAAGCCTGACTGCGCGACGGGCGGCGTCAGGTAACTGATCAGCGTGGCTGCGGCGCGGCGCTTGGCAATAGTCCCTTCTGACGGGTTGTTGGACGCGTAGAGATACAGGTTGGGCAAGTCGCCAATCAGCCGATCTGGCCAACAGTTACCGGACATGCCACTTTGCTTGCCAGGCATGAACTCCAGCGCGCCGTGCGTACCAAAGTGCAGCACCGCATGGGCACCAAAATCTTCCTTCAGCCAGCGGTAAAAGGCCGCGAACGCATGGGTGGGGGCAAATCCTTTTTCAAACAGCAGGCGCATTGGATCGCCTTCGTAACCGAAGCCAGGCTGAATACCAACAAAGAGGTTGCCAAACCGCTCGCCCAGCACGAAGAGGTGGCTACCGTCGGTCTGTTGTCGCCCCGGCGCAGGACCCCATTGGGCTTCGATTTCTTTGAGGTGCTTTTCACGCCGTACGTGGTCGTCGGTGGGAATGCGGGCATGGACATTCGCCAAAGCGCCGTGGCGCTCGGCGTTGCCCTTGATCAATCGATCACGCAGGGCATCCACGCTGTCGGGCATGTCGATGCGGTAGCCCTCGCGTTGCAAGGCGCGCATGGTGTTGAACAAGGACTCGAACACCGACAAGAAGGCGGCGGTCCCGGTGGCGCCCGCGTTCGGCGGGAAGTTGAAGATCACTGCAGCCACTTTGCGTTCGGCCCGCTTCAACCGACGCAGGTCCACCAATTTGCCCACCCTCGCAGCCAACATGTCAGCGCGCTCGATGCAGCTGTGCATGTCGTGGCTGTCTTTGGCGTGGGTGAACTTGCAGCCTTGGGCGCAACCGGTGCACGCCACCTGCGAAGCCGTGCCGCGACCGCCGTAAACCATGGAGCCTGTGGCGCCGTCCAGCTCTGGAATGGCCACCATGATGGTGGACTCGACTGGTAGCAGTCCACGCGACGAACCACCCCACTGATCCAAGGTTTGGAACTCTACTGGGTGAACAGCGAGGTATGGCACGTCCAGCTGTGCCAACGCTTCTTCAGCCGCCTTGGCATCGTTGTATGCAGGGCCACCGACCAATGAGAAGCCGGTCAGCGAGACCAGAGCGTCAATGGTGCAGCGACCGTCTTGCCAAAAGAATCGCTCGATGGCGGGTCTCGCATCCAGACCAGTCGCAAAGGCCGGAATGACCCGCAGACCCCGTGCCTCGAGGGCAGTGATCACCCCGTTGTAGTGGTCGGCGTTGCCGGCAAGCACATAGGACCGCATCAGCAGCACACCCACCGTGCCCCGCTGCCCTGTCGTAGCCACCCGTGGCAGAGCATCGATGCCATAGGCCATGGTTCCGACTGCGTCGGGATGGGCCATTTTCGGGTGGTACACCCCCACCTCTGGGTACTCCACAGGTTCTTGCACTTTGGCCCCGCCACTCAGCACTTTTCGTGGTCCCTCGGCGTAGCGCTCGGCCAAAAATTGCACCATGTTGCCAATGTTCTGCTCCGAGCCGGAGAGCCAATACTGCAGGGTCAGAAAGTAGGCGCGAAGGTCTTGTGCGGTACCGGGAATAAAGCGCAACAGCTTGGGCAGCATGCGCAAGGTTTTCATTTGCTGTGCGCCCGCCGTTGTTTTGCTGGCCGCGTCACTGCTGGGGGAGGTTTTTCCACGCAACCGCTTCAAGAACGCCATGGCACCGGTCGCAGGCGTGGACATGTCCAACTTACCCATGCGGGTCAGACGGGTCACCTCGCCCGCTGAGAGGGCGCAAACCATCGCGTCGCAGGACATGCGCCTCGCTTGCAGGTCCGGGAGGATGGGCAGAAAGTGGTCTTCCATGAACAGCATCGTGGCGATCACGATGTGCGCCTGCGCGATGTCGGCCTTGCAACGTGCGAGTGCATTGGCGTCATCGCCCCATTCCGCAGCGGCGTGGATGGTCAGTTGCAGGCCCGGAAGGGTCGATGCCAATCGCTGGTGGGCACGTTCTGTCGCGCTGGCAAGGTGGCTGTCCATCGTGACCACCACCACACGCATGGGATGGCTGTGGCGGGGGACGTCAACGGCTGAAGTGCGCTTTGGCGTCATAAATGGTCTCGATGGTGATGGGCGAGACACCTCGTTCAGAAGCAAACTTCTCGGTGTTTCGCCTCGCTTTGCCCCGGACAAAGAACGGAATCTTTTGCAATTCTTTCTCGGCGTCCGTTGTCCAACTGACCAATTGCTGTGCAGAAGAAACCGCATCCTGAGAGGCTGCTTCGACCGTTTCGTGAGGTGTGCCTGGCACAGTCAGCGTAATTCGACGAGCCGATTCGATCGCCTGTGAAGCAAGCGAGACAGCCGGGTCGCGACTGGGGCCAGTGCGCCCAAGATGCGAGGGTGAAGCGTCTTCATGGAACTCGAAGTCCCCCTTGAACATGCCGATCAAGTGCTCTTCCAAGCCCATCATCAGGGGGTGTACCCAGGTGTCGAACAGCACATTGGCGCCCTCATAACCCATTTGAGGCGAGTAGCGAGCGGGAAAGTCCTGTACATGCACCGGTGCAGAAATCACTGCGCAGGGAACACCCAACCGCTTCGCGATGTGGCGCTCCATCTGCGTACCTAGAACCAGCTCAGGCTGTAGCTCGGCGACCCTTTCCTCGACATCGAGGTAGTCGTCCGTGATCAGTGCGTCCACGCCGTAGAGCTTGGCAGCGTCGCGGACTTCGCGGGCGAACTCACGGCTGTAGGTCCCCAAACCAACGACCGTGAAACCCAGCTCCTGGCTGGCCACGCGGGCCGCCGCCAAGGCATGGGTGGCATCGCCAAAAACGAATACCCGCTTGCCCGTCAGGTAGGTCGAATCGACCGATTTTGCGTACCACGTTGCGCGTGACCCCAGAGACTTCGCAGCGCCAGTTGGCAGCCCGGCGAGTTCACAGACCTCTTGTACAAAGGCGTCGGTCGCCCGCACCCCGATCGGGACCACTTTGGTGCTTGGTTGTGCGAAGTGGCGCGCGAGCCAGTGGACAGCCTGGGAAGCGATCTCTGGGTAGAGGTTGACATTGAAGTCTGCCTCACCCAAGCGAGCCAGGTCTGCAGGACCTGCGCCAAGGGGGGCGACCACGTTCACTTGGACACCTAGCTGGTCGAGTAAACCAGTGATTTCGCGCACATCGTCTCGGTGCCGAAATCCGAGCGCCGTAGGTCCCAAGAGGTTACACGTGGGGCGCTGTCCGGGAGCACGTGGGCGGCGCGGCGTACCGGGCGGGGGTACAGCCGGTCCGGCCAGAGCCCGCACCATCTGGTAGAAGGTCTCTGATGCGCCCCAGTTTTCCTTTCGTTGATACGATGGCAACTCCAAAGGGATCACTGGTATCGGCAAATTCAGGGCCTTGGCGAGTCCACCCGGGTCATCCTGAATGAGCTCGGCGGTGCATGAAGCGCCTACCATCATGGCTTGCGGCTTGAACCGGAGGTAAGCGTCGCGTGCCGCCGTTTTGAAAAGCTCTGCGGTGTCGCTTCCGAGATCGCGTGCCTGAAATGTGGTGTAAGTCACCGGCGGGCGTCGGGGCAGCCGCTCAATCATCGTGAACAGCAGGTCCGCGTAAGTGTCGCCTTGGGGCGCATGCAATACGTAGTGCACGTGCTTCATGGCGGTGGCGATCCGCATCGCACCGACATGGGGCGGGCCTTCGTATGTCCAGAGGGTGAGTTGCATGGTGTGCAGTACTTAGGCCACCAGGCGGGCTCGGCGCTGCAGCGGCCGCGTGAACAGCGCTGCAAGGTCTGCCGCTTGGTCAAAGCCTTGGATGGGGGTGAACACCAGTTCGATCGCCCATTTCGTGGTCATGCCTTCGGCCTCCAGCGGGTTGGCCAGACCCAAGCCGCACACCACCATGTCGGGTTGCGCTGCGCGGCACCTGTCGAGCTGCTTGTCGACGTCCTGACCTTCAGACAGGCAGGTGCCGGCCGGAAGCAAGGAAAGTTCCTCGGCCATGTGCTGCCGGTGCAGGTAGGGGGTACCCACCTCGGTGAGCGTCATGCCCAGTTCCCGGCTCAAGAAGCGCCCCAGGGGTATCTCGAGCTGCGAGTCGGGAAAGAAGAAGGCGCTTCTTCCCGCCAATTGCAAGCGGTGTCGGGCCAGGGCACTTTCTGCTCGTTCGCGTTTTGGGGCGATGACATGTTCAACGTGCGCCTGCTCGAGGCCCCATGCGCTTGCTGCCGCCTGTAGCCACAGAGTCGTACCTTCTGCGCCCAGGGGAAACGGGGCGGGGATCCTGCGCGCGCCTCGTGCTTCGAGCGCGCGTGCGGTATCGGACAAAAAGGGCTGCGCCAGCAGAAACCGGGTGTTCAAACCGATCGGCGGCAGGTCGCTCGCTTGTCGCGGCGGGAAGAACTGGACAGGCCCAATGCCGAGTTCATCGAACAATCGGGTGAACTGGTCTTCCACAACGTCGGCCAGAGCGCCCACCACCAACAGGTTGGGAGGTGCCGACGAGTCCACCGCCGGTAGCTCTGGTACCAAGGAAGCCAGGCAGGCGTCTTCGCCTTGGGTGAAGGTGGTTTCAATCCCGCTGCCCGAGTAGTTGAGAACGCGAACTTTGGGCAGATGGGCGGTAGTCAGCCGGGCGGCAGCACGCGACAGATCCAACTTGATGACTTCCGATGGGCAGGAGCCCACCAAAAAAAGGAGTTTGATGTCGGGCCGCCTAGACAGCAGACGTTCCACCACGCGGTCCAGTTCGGCGTTGGCGTCGGCGAGGCCAGCCAAGTCCCGCTCGTCAATGATCGCAGTGGCGAAACGGGGCTCCGCGAAAATCATCACACCCGCAGCTGATTGAATCAAGTGGGCGCAGGTGCGAGAGCCGACCACCAAAAAAAACGCGTCCTGGATTTTCCGATGAAGCCAGATGATGCCAGTCAGACCGCAAAACACTTCGCGCTGGCCACGCTCGCGCAGCACTGGTGCGTCGTTACAGCCAGCCGAAGCGCCGATGGGGTGAAGCGGAATGACTGGGCTCATGCTCGCAGCCCTTGCAGTCGTTGCCCTGCGAGCTGTATGGCCTGTTGCTGGAGGCGCGCGGCGCGCAGCTTCAACAAGAATTGAACCGCATTCACCAAGTAGGTTGCGTAGGCGGCCAGCGCCAAGTGCAGTTGTTGCTGGACCGTCAGTGTGTGCGTCGCTAATGCCACCAGATACGCCGTGTGCAGTGCCAGCACCAGCATGCTGAACACGTCTTCCCAAAAGAACGCGGGGGCAAACAGATAGCGGCCAAACACCACCTTTTCCCAAATGCACCCTGTCACCATGATGGTGTAAAGCGCCAAAGTCTTGATCACCACTGAGCAGGTGGCGGCCACCTCTCCGTCGTCGGTGACTAGAAAGCGAACAACCAAGACCAGACTCACGGCAAAGATCACAAACTGGAGCGGTGCAAGCACCCCTTGCACCACCGTCCAAGGGCTGGCGTCTCGGCGCGAACGTTCTTCTTCGGAGTAAAGCCCTGGGCGTGAACGACGTTCCAATCGCGTGACTGCGGAATGGGACGGTATGCCGTGGGGTACTCGGTAGCTCATGGGTTGGACTCTAGGCCGCGTTGCCATTAGTGTCAACTAATAATGACATAAAACTTTATTGACACAATACAGGCTTTCCTCCATGCTCGGATTAAAGCTTTGACACGATTCGAGTCGCAGGGTAAAAACCAAGTGGAAAGTAAACAGCTGACCGCAACGCGGCGGCGGCGAAACCCCTGACGAGAGAAGTTTGGTACCACGTACTGCCTGGGTCTAAAACCCCGTGCCTTGACGCGCAAGCCGACGGTCAAAGTTTCCTGAGGAGACAGGTATGGGCATGGAAAGAGCAGGCCTCTCGAGCGCGAGGCTCCACACAACCGGGTGTGAACAGTGGATCGCGCCGGCATCGGATATCCCGGACGATTGTTCGCCTGAAGTGGTTTTGCCCTCGCGGCCATACGCAGAGCAAGGCCTGACATGGTTGGCGCGCACCATAGAGCACGAAATCATTCCGCGCCTCATGTTGGCCCATCAGACCGGCCCATTGAACGAAGACTTTGTTCTTGAAGAAAGTTCGTTGATCGAACCACACGAAGTACAGGAGCTTTCTAGGCTGGTTCTGATGCAAGATGCATTGGTGGCGGCGTCCTATGTTGACGCGGTACGAGTCCGCGGTGTGGCGCTTGAAGCCGTCTACGCCGAGCTGCTCGCACCCGCGGCGCGCTTTCTCGGGGCGATGTGGGAGGCTGACCGCTGTGATTTCACCCAAGTGACCGTGGGATTGTGGCGGTTGCAGCAGGTGATGTATGACCTGAGCCCGCTGTTCCAACAACACGCTGTTTCCCGAGACCCGCAGCGAAAAGGTTTGTTGGTGCCTGTGCCGGGGTCTCAGCACACGCTGGGTGTGTTCATGGTGGCTGAATACTTTCGCAAGGCGGGTTGGATCATCGAAGGGGAGCCGAACACCACTGGAGCTGAATTGTTGGAGACCGTTCGCAGCGAGTGGTTTGATCTCGTTGGTTTTTCATTGGGGTCTGAGCAACAAATCCCTGAACTAACATCCCTCATCACAGCCATTAAGCGCGCCTCGCGCAACCCTTCGCTTGGTATCATGGTCGGCGGCCCTTTGCTGCTGGTTCAGCCCGAACTTTTGACAAGCATTGGTGCCGATATCACCGCCGTGAACGCTGCTGAAGCAGTGGAGAAAGCCGAAGTTTTCATCGCCGCAATGGCGGCGCGATGTTGACGGAGGCAACCCAGCTGTCGCTGTCCGACTGAAGCGCGAGATCAGCCCAGCCTGTTGGCGGGTCCAAGGAGTTTGTGTTTGTGAAGCAATTTGAGGCCCCTGCGCAATCATTGGGTGGTTTTGATGCCGAGACTGCTGCGGCCCTGATCGCAGCGGCCGCCGATATGGCTCTGGTGATCGATGGCGACGGTGTGATTCGCGATGTGTCCATCAGCAACGAGGACCTTGGGCTGGAGGGGCACAAGCAGTGGGTCGGACGAACATGGTCCGACACCGTGACGACAGAGAGCCGTCCCAAGGTCAAAGCGTTGCTACAAGACGTGGCGGCCCAGTCCAGCACGCGCTGGCGCCATATCAACTACCCCTCGTCTCACGGCCCCGACATCCCCCTGATGTACTCGGCCGTCAAGGTCGGAGGGCGTGGTCAGGTGATTGCCCTGGGGCGTGACCTGCGGAATTTGGCCAGTTTGCAGCAGCGTTTGGTCGATGCCCAGCAGTCTATGGAGCAAGACTACCTGCGCCTGAGGCACATGGAGACCCGGTATCGGCTCTTGTTTGAACTGGTGTCTGACCCGGTGGTGGTCGTCGACGCTGCGACGTTCAAAGTCCTTGAAGCCAACCCGGCTGCCGCCAAACTGCTTGGGGACGTTGCAAAAAAGATAATCGGCCGCCAACTGGCCGATTATTTTGCCGAGGGCAGCCGCAACGACGTGGCCAGCCTGTTGTCGGGCGCCATGTTGGCAGGCCGTGCCGACGAAGTCGGGGCGGTTTTGGCGGCAGACGGCCAAGCCGTCAAGCTATCGGCGTCGATGTTCCGGCAGGAGTCGGGCAACTTGCTGCTCGTGCATCTGCAGGCGCGCGAAGGGGCGGTTATGACCCCGGACGGAACAGGGTCTGCGTTACAGGTTGCGCTGGACATGGCGCCCGATGGTTTCGTCGTGGCCGATATGGAAGGTCGGCTCGTGACGGCCAATAAGGCGTTTCTGGACATGGCTCAGACGCCACGGCTCGACTTGATGGTGGGTCAGCCGCTGGACCGCTGGCTTGGCCGTTCGGGTGTTGACATGAGCGTGCTGCTGGCCAACCTCAAGCAGCGGGGTGTGGTCAGACTGTTTCCCACTTCCGTCCGAGGCTTGAATGGTGCGAGCACCGATGTGGAAGTGTCTGCAATTGCGGTGCCAGACAGCGAACCACCTTGTATGGGTTTTGCAATCCGCGACGTAGGGAGGCGGCTGCGATCGGAACCAAAGCCACAGGGAGAGTTGCCGCGCTCTGCGTCGCAGTTGAAGGATTTGGTGGGGCGGGTGCCTTTGAAAGACATCGTCAGCGAAACCACGGACATGATTGAACGTTTGTGCATCGAAGCGGCGTTGGAACTGACGCGCGACAACCGTGCGTCGGCGTCTGAAATGCTGGGGTTGTCGCGGCAGAGTCTTTATGTGAAGCTGAGGCGTTTCGGTTTGGGCGACCTGGGCCCAGAGCAAGACAAGGCATAGCCCAAACGTCTGCAAGCCCGCGCATAGGGCCGCAGCCCCCCCCGCTTTTTCAGTGTAAATTTTTATTGACAGTTCTGGTGTCAGATGCAATATTGCATCCATGGCGCTTCCTCAACTGTCGGCCGTCGCAGAGCTGTTCAAACCGATCACCTGGTTTCCACCCATGTGGGCTTTTGCTTGCGGGGTTGTTGCTTCGGGCGAATCGCTGGCAGCCCACTGGCTCGCCATCCTTTTTGGGGTGTTGTTGGCAGGCCCGCTGGTGTGCGCCACCAGCCAAGCGGTGAACGACTGGTTTGATCGGCACGTCGACGCCATCAACGAACCACAGCGACCCATCCCTTCAGGCCGTATTCCTGGCCAATGGGGCTGGTACATCGCGCTCGGGTGGACGCTGCTGTCTCTATTGGTTGCGACCGTCCTGGGTGTCTGGGGATTCGGTGCTGCGGTGCTGGGCTTGGTACTCGCGTGGGCATACAGCGCGCCACCGCTGCGCCTCAAGCGCAATGGTTGGTGGGGCAATGCTGCCTGCGGTGTCTCTTACGAGGGGCTGGCGTGGACCACGGGCGCAGCCGTGATGGCAGGTGGTGCATTGCCAAGTGGCCGGTCACTTTTGATGGCTGCCTTGTACAGCTGGGGAGCTCACGGCATCATGACCTTGAACGACTTCAAAGCGATCGATGGCGACCGACGCATGGGCATTGGTTCCCTGCCTGTGCGTCTTGGGGTGCGGTCAGCCGCTCGAACCGCCTGTTGGATGATGGCTGTGCCCCAAGTGGTCGTGATGCTCCTCTTGATTGGCTGGGGCGCCCCGATTCACGCCCTGTGCATCGGCGTCTTGCTCTTTTTTCAGGTCTGGCTTATGGACCACTTCACCGATGCGCCGGTTGCGCGGGCATTGACCTACAGCGGCTTCGGTGTCCCCCTGTTCGTAGCCGGCATGATGGTGTGTGCTTTCGCCGTCCGTTCTTTCACCGAGGCAGCGCCGTGAGTTGGCATGCACCGATTGGCTGGCTGGGCATCGTTCGCTTGGGCTTGGTTCAAGCCGCGCTGGGTGCTGTGGTGGTGTTGACCACTTCCACGCTGAACCGCGTGATGGTTGTCGAACTCGCTTTGCCTGCGTTGCTGCCTGGGTTGTTGGTGGCGCTGCATTACTTGGTGCAGGTGGTGCGGCCCCGTATGGGTTTCGGCTCTGATGTGGGAGGCCGGCGCACACCTTGGATCGTAGGAGGCATGGGGGTACTGGCGCTGGGCGGTGTTGGTGCGGCCATGGCGACGGTGCAGATGGACGGTCGTCCCGCTCTCGGCTTCGCGATGGCGGTGCTGGCCTTTGCCGCTGTAGGGATCGGGGTCAGCGCCGCAGGTACCTCGCTGTTGACCCTGCTTGCCAAGCGGGTCGAACCAGACCGCCGAGCGGCTGCAGCGACCATTGTTTGGTTGATGATGATTGCAGGCTTTGCGGTCACCGCTGGTGTGGCTGGTCAGCTGCTCGACCCTTACACGCCAGAGCGACTCGTTCAGGTGGCCGCAGGCGTATCGGCTACCGCCTTTTGTGTCGCTGTCTTGGCCTTGATGGGTTTGGAGGGCCGCTCACAAAAAAATTCAGCGAGCGTTGTTGTCGAAGCCGCACCGACGCCGGTGTTTCGGCAAGCCCTGGCGGAGGTTTGGTCTGAGCCCACAGCACGTCAGTTCACGGTTTTCGTGTTTGTCTCAATGCTGGCATACAGCGCACAAGACTTGATTCTTGAGCCTTTTGCCGGCGAGGTGTTTGCATTCACTCCCGGTCAGTCCACTGCATTGGCGGGCTTGCAGCATGGGGGCGTACTTGTAGGCATGCTGCTGATGGCCTTCATGGGCACGGTTTTTTCAAAGCGTTTGATCGGCTCAATGCGGCTCTGGGCAGTCGGTGGGTGCGCGGCTTCTGCGGTTGGTTTGGCTGGCTTGACGGTCGCTGGTTGGGTGGGTTCCGCCTGGCCGTTTCAATGGAATGTCTTCCTGCTGGGTGTGGCGAATGGCGCTTTCTCTATTGCAGCCATCGGATCGATGATGCGGCTGGCGGGCGCTGGTGCAGCATCGCGCGAAGGTGTCCGCATGGGCCTTTGGGGCGCTGCGCAGGCGATTGCTTTCGGTATGGGCGGTTTGGTGGGGACCGCCGCGAGCGATATGGCCCGTTGGATGGTGGGGCAACCTGGGCTTGCTTACTCTGTGGTCTTCGGTCTGGAAGCGATGTTGTTTGTGATGTCGGCAGCACTGGCCTACCGAATCGGCATCCCCTTGCCTGTGCTTATGGAGCAAAGCAAGACACCACGTCCCGGTGTGCTGCCGACCTTGAATTCCGGGGCTTTGTCATGACCGTACAAACGTTTGACGCGGTGGTGGTGGGTGGTGGACCTGCTGGTGCCACCGCTGCCAGGGACCTGGCTCAGAGGGGGTATTCGGTGTTGTTGCTGGACCGCGCGGGTAGGGTCAAGCCTTGTGGGGGGGCGATCCCCCCCCGCCTCATCAAAGACTTTGAGATTCCCGACGACTTGCTGGTTGCCAAGGCGCTGTCCGCCCGCATGGTCGCACCGTCGTCGGCCCGCGTGGATATCCCGATCGAGAACGGGTTTGTGGGCATGGTGGACCGTGACCAGTTTGATGAATGGTTGCGTGCGCGTGCAGCGGATGCGGGTGCGGTGCGGCGCATCGGTACATTCGAGCACCTCACTCGGGACGAAGACGGTTTGTACGTGGTGCATTACGCTGCCCGGACGCGAGCAGGGAATAAGGATGCCCACGCGGAGTGTGTGCGCGCACGTGCTGTGGTCGGGGCCGATGGCGCCAAATCGGCAGTGGGCCGCGCCGCTGGAGTTCCCGGTGCTGAGCGAAGCGACTACTGTTTCGCTTATCACGAGATTATCAGAGTCCCGCAAGTCAAGCCTGCTGGATACGACGGCTCACGATGCGATGTGTTTTACAACGGCAAGTTGTCTCCGGACTTTTATGGTTGGGTTTTCCCCCACGGTGACACATTGAGTGTGGGCACTGGGAGCGCCGACAAGGGTTTTTCCTTGCGCGGTGCCGTCGGGGACTTGAGGCGCATCGCCGGTCTCGAAGGTGGCGAGGTCTTGCGAAGAGAAGGGGCCCCCCTGCCCATGCGGCCACTCAAAAAATGGGACAACGGCCAAGATGTCGTTTTGGTCGGTGATGCAGCAGGCGTGGTGGCTCCCGCGTCTGGTGAGGGCATTTACTACGCGATGTGCAGCGCACAGTTGGCGGCGGAGGCGGTCCACGCGTTTCTACAGACTGGCGATGCCAGCGCACTCAAGTCGGCTCGTCAGCGTTTCATGAAACTCCATGGCACGGTGTTTTGGGTGCTGGGCGTCATGCAGTGGTTTTGGTACGGCAGCGAGAAACGCCGTGAGCGATTTGTCAGCATCTGCAATGACAAAGACGTTCAACAACTGACATTCGAGTCTTACATGAACAAGAGATTGGTTCGTCGAAAGCCAATGGCGCATTTGCGCATCTTCATGAAGGACATGGCGCACCTGTTAGGGCTGGTGCGTGTTTAACTCCAGCAGACCCAGCGACACCAAGCCCGTGTGGGTGGCCGCCAGCGCCGCAATCGGCGTGGCCCTTCTCGGTGGGCTGATGACCGACATCGGGGGGTGGTACCAGCAACTCCGACAACCTCCGTGGAAACCGCCGGATTGGTTGTTTGGTCCGGTCTGGACCCTGGTCTTCGCGCTGGTTGCAGCGTCTGGGGTGACCGCGTGGCGTCGAACCACTCGCCGCAGCCAACGGGAATGGTTGCTTGTTTTATTTGCGTTGAATGGCTTTCTCAATGTTCTGTGGAGTCTGCTGTACTTTCGGCTTCAGCGCCCCGATTGGGCGCTGGTGGAAGTGGTCGCGCTGTGGCTGTCCATAGCCGCGCTGATGGCGTTCGTCGCACGCCACAGCCGAAAGGCCGTCTGGTTGCTGCTTCCTTACCTGTTGTGGGTGGCTTTTGCTGGCGCGCTGAACTGGGCTACCGTTAAACTCAATGCGCCTTTCGCAGGCGCCACGCTGAGCGTGCCTGGGGGTGCGGTCCATGCTTGAGTTGCACGATGTGGACTGCGTTCGGGGGGGGCGGACCGTTTTTCAGGGCGTGAGCGGTCGGGCATGCGCCGGCCAGCTGTTACGAGTAAGGGGCGCCAACGGTGCTGGCAAATCCAGCTTGTTGCGCATGGTGTGTGGCTTTCTCATGCCCGCGTCTGGAAGCGTTCGCTGGGCTGGCTCTGAGGTGATGTCGCTGCGCGACGAGTTGGGTCGACAACTGTTGTACGTGGGTCATGGGCACGCCGTCAAGGACGATTTGTCGGCACTGGAGAACGTACAAGTTGCCTGCGCTTTGGCCGGGCAACCATGCTCTGTGCACCAGGCGCTCCAAGCACTGCGTGACTTTGGGCTGTCGGGGCGCGAGCGTGTGCCTGTTCGTGCGCTGTCACAGGGGCAAAAGAGGCGAGTCACGTTGGCACGCCTGGTCTTGGGGGCGGATCAGCCACTGTGGGTGCTGGACGAGCCGCTGAATGCGTTGGACGGCGCCGCCGCCCAAGGGGTCGCGTCGTGTGTACAGACGCAGCTGGCGCGGGGCGGTGTGGTAGTTCTGACCAGCCACCAAGACACCCCGTTGGACGATCGACCAAACCAAGTGGTGATCTCATTATGACCAGCGCCGCGCTCGCACACCCCGTAACCAGTGACGCTCAGCGGTTGGTACGGGGTCTGTCGTGTGTGGTGCTGCGAGACCTTCGTGTGGCTTGGCGCCGACGGTCCGACACCGTGGCTGGCCTGCTGTTTTTTGTCATGGTGGTGAGCCTTTTTCCATTGGGCGTCGGTCCAGAGCCCGAGTTGCTGAGAACCATGGCCCCCGGGGTGTTGTGGGTCGCAGCATTGCTGGCGTCCATGCTGTCCCTGGGCCGATTGTTTGCCGACGACCACCAAGACGGCACATTGGAGCAGCTCATGCTCAGCGCCATGCCATTGCCTTTACTCGTGCTGGGCAAAGTGTTTGCGCACTGGATCGGTACAGGTCTGCTGCTCTCAATGTTGTCACCGATCCTGGGCCTGCAGTTTGATTTGCCCTGGGACACCCTTGTCGTTCTATGGCTGTCGCTGTTGCTGGGAACACCGCTGTTGAGCCTGGTTGGTGGTGTTGGCGCTGCCCTGACGGTCGGGGTACGGGGTTCGGGGGTGTTGCTCACCCTGCTGGTCTTGCCGTTGGTCACACCTGTGCTGATATTTGGTGCTGGTGCGGTGGAAGCGAATCGATCGGGTTGGGGAATGTCCGCCCATTTCTCTTTGCTGGGTGCGGGTTTACTGCTCGCCCTGTTTGTGACACCCATCGTCACCGCCGCGGCCTTGCGCCTCGCTGTCGATTAGCGAGACCGATCCATGCCGCAGCCGTCCCCCAATTGGTTCAAATACGCCGCGCCTCAGCGTTTTCACGCGGTGACAGCCCCCTGGGTAACCGTCTTCGGCGTCTTGGCAGCTGTACTCGCCGCGGCTGGCCTTTACCTTGGGTTGTTTGTCGCTCCGACGGACGCGCAGCAAGGGGAGTCGTACCGGATCATTTTTGTCCACGTGCCAGCCGCTTGGATGTCGATGGTGATTTACCTGGCCATGGCTTTTTGGGCCGGTGTGGGGCTGGTGTTCAACGCACGCTTGGCCTCCATGGTAGCGCTGGCGTTGGCACCCACCGGGGCTTTGATGACATTTCTGGCCTTATGGACCGGTTCGCTTTGGGGCAAACCGACCTGGGGTACGTGGTGGGTGTGGGATGCGAGGCTGACCTCAGAGTTGATCTTGATGTTCCTGTACATGGGGTACTTGTCGTTGCACGCAGCCATCGAAGACATCCGCCGGGCCGACCGAGCCGCAGCACTTTTGGCCTTGATGGGTGTGGTCAATGTGCCCATCATTTACTTCTCCGTGCAGTGGTGGAACACCCTGCATCAAGGCGCCTCGGTAAGCCTGACGCGCGCGCCCAGCATCGCGACACCTATGTTGCTGGGCATGCTGGTGATGGTGATGGCCTTTTGGACTTACACGATCGCGGTTTCTTTGGCCCGCGTTCGGTTGCTGATCGTGGAACGCGAGCGCCACACCCGTTGGGCAGTTGAAACGCAGGCGCAGGCAGTGGGGGTCACATGAATTTGAACAATTGGGCCGAGTTCTGGGACATGGGTGGTCATGGCTTGTATGTCTGGGGCGCTTTTGGTGCCGTTGCCCTGGCATTTTTGGTGGAGGTCATGCAGATCCACCAGCGCCAGCGGGCGATGAGAGACAACGCTTCTTGGCGCGCAGGGGCAGGCACAAAAGAGGCGACGCATGAAGGCCAGAACTAAGCGGTCGGTGGCCGTGGTGGCAGGTTTGTTGACCGTGTGTGGCGTGTCTGCATTGGTTCTGAACGCTTTCCAAAGCAATCTGGTGTTTTTTTTCAGTCCCACCCAAGTGCTGGACAAAGTGGCCCCGCACGACCGCAGCTTCCGTGTGGGTGGTTTGGTGCAGCAGGGGAGCTTGCAGCGAACTGGCGGCTTGACCGTGCATTTCTTGATCACCGACACAGACAAGGCCGTGCCTGTCGTTTACACGGGCCTGCTGCCCGATCTGTTCAGAGAAGGCAAGGGTGTGGTGGCTCAGGGAAAACTGGGTTCAAACGGGGTGTTCAAGGCCGAACAGGTGCTGGCCAAACACGACGAAAACTACATGCCTCCCGAGGCTGCTGCTGCCTTGGTCAGTGCCAGACAAACGGCGTCATCCAGTCCGCCCGATGGTCCAATGGGGTCGGCCGCTCCTCGTTCATTGGCCCCGGGTAAGTCCCCATGATGCCGGAACTCGGTAACTTGGCCCTCGTGATGGCGTTGCTGGTCAGCTTGGTGCAGGGCGTCCTGCCCCTGGTGGGTGCCGAGCGTGGCCACGCGGCGTGGATGGCGGTGGCCAGACCGGCTGCCTGGGCCCAATGCGCAATGGTGGTGGTCGCTTACGCCGTATTGACCCACGCCTTCGTGACGCATGACTTCTCGGTGCGGTACGTCGCGCAGCATTCCAATACCGCGCTGCCGTTGGCTTATCGGGTCAGCGCGGTATGGGGCGGGCATGAGGGCTCCATCTTGCTCTGGAGCCTCATTCTGGCGGGGTGGACGTTGGCCGTGGCGACTTTTTCCAGGCACCTGCCTGCCCCCATGGTGGCCCGCATCTTGGCCGTCATGGGGCTCATCAGCAGCGGCTTTCTTCTCTTCACCTTGTTCACCTCCAACCCCTTCACCCGCTTGCTGCCCGCAGTGGCCGACGGTCAGGACTTGAATCCTTTGCTTCAAGACCCCGGCATGGTTCTGCATCCCCCGCTGTTGTACATGGGCTACGTTGGCTTTTCAGTGGCTTTCGCTTTTGCGGTGGCAGCGTTGCTAGCAGGTCAACTGGACAGCGCGTGGGCCCGTTGGTCTCGCCCGTGGACAACGGTGGCCTGGAGTTTTTTGAGCCTTGGAATTGCCCTGGGCAGTGCCTGGGCCTACTACGAACTCGGTTGGGGAGGTTGGTGGTTTTGGGATCCCGTGGAAAACGCCTCTTTCTTGCCTTGGCTGGTGGGTACAGCGTTGATCCATTCTCTCGCAGTCACAGAGAAACGCGGTGGTTTCAAGATGTGGACCGCCTTGCTGGCCATCCTTGCGTTTTCGCTGTCGTTATTGGGCACATTTTTGGTTCGGTCAGGCGTATTGAGTTCAGTCCATGCTTTCTCAACAGACCCATCCAGGGGTATTTTCATCTTGGGCTTTTTGGTGGTGGTGGTTGGCGGTTCACTGTCTTTGTTTGCATGGCGGGGCCCCCGTGTGGGAATTGGGGGCAGCTTTGGTGGAGCCTCCCGTGAGTCGTTGCTGTTGACCAACAACGTGGTGTTGTTGGTCGCCACCGCTGCGGTGTTGTTGGGCACGTTGTACCCATTGGCTGTGGATGCCTTGGGGTGGGGCAAGTTGTCCGTGGGTCCTGCGTACTTTGAGACGGTGTTCGTTCCGTTGGTCGCCCCCGCTTTGTTCTTGATGGGCGTCGGCCCATTGGCGCGCTGGAAGCACACTGCATTGCCAGAACTGGCTCACCGCCTGAGGTGGGCAGGTGGTGTGAGTGTTGTGACTGCGGTGGTGTCTCCATTGGTGTTTGGCCACTGGACACCGATGATCGGTTTTGGCCTTCTGATGGCTTTGTGGATCGCCACCAGCACACTGACCAGTTTGGTCTCTACGCTGCGCGGTCACCCGCTGATGGATTGGCCCAGGCGGTTGGCGCTGCAGTCTGGAAGCCATTACGGGATGCTTTTGGCGCATTTGGGTGTGGCGGTGTTCGTGGCGGGGGTCACTTTGGTGCGCGGCTTTGAGTCCGAAAGTGATCTGCGCATGGCAATAGGCGACACCACCACTGCCGGCGGCTACACCTTCCGTTTGGATCGGCTGAGGGAGGTGCAGGGGCCCAACTACACCGGCGCGCGCGCCACGCTGTCGGTCGAGAAGAATGGCCATGTCGTCGCGGTTCTCGAACCTGAAAAGCGCTTCTACACCGTCAGTCGCACGCCGATGACAGAGGTCGCGATCGACCGTGGCATCACACGCGATCTGTATGTCTCGTTGGGTGCGCCTCTGGATGCCAACGCTTGGAGTGTGCGGGTGCATCACAAGCCGTTCATCAATTGGATCTGGGGGGGCTGCGTGTTCATGGCGTTTGGGGGGTTACTGGCGGTGAGCGACCGGCGTTACCGCATCAGAAAGAAGGCTCAGGTTGCGGCTGATGCAGGGCCACGTGTCGGTGCGCTTGCACCGGAGGGCTCGCGGTGAATCGCGCTGCGCTGCCGTTGGCGGTGTTCGCCGCTCTGGCCATCCTTTTGGGACTGGGCCTGCAACTCAACCCGCGCGAGGTGCCATCGCCGCTGGTCAACCAACCAGCCCCGGCCTTCAGTCTGCCGGACTTACACCAGCCCGAAAGAACCAGAAGTCCAGAAGCCCTGCGCGGTCAGGTTTGGCTTCTCAACGTCTGGGCATCCTGGTGCACCAGTTGTCGATTGGAGCACGCGGTGTTGGTGGATCTGGCTCGCGGGGCCGAGGTGCCAATTTATGGTCTCAATTACAAGGACCGACGTGACGAGGCTCTGGCTTGGCTTTTGCGATTTGGTGATCCTTATCAGGCCACGGCTTTCGACCCCAAGGGGCTGGTGGGCTTGGACTACGGTGTGTATGGCACGCCAGAGACGTTTGTGATCGACCAACAAGGGGTGATCCGTCACAGGCAGGTGGGACCACTGACCGTCGACGTGCTGGAGTCCACGATCCTTCCCTTGGTGCGGAGGTTGCGTGCCTAGGCCCGTTGCCATCGCTTTGTGTCTGCTTCTCACCCTTGGATGGGTTGGTACTGTATTGGCCAATGAAGCCATGCCCATGGCCGACGACCCAGATTTGGAAGTGCAAGTGCAAAGGATCTCGCGCGACTTGCGGTGCCTCGTGTGTCAGAACGAAACCATCGCGGCTTCACAGTCGTTGCTGGCCATTGATCTGCGTGAGCAGGTCCGAAGTCAGTTGCGTCAAGGGCGTACCGATGAACAGATCCGTGAATACATGGTCGCGCGTTTCGGCGATTTCGTGCTGTACCGGCCACCTTTGAATGGGCGCACATGGCTGTTGTGGGCGGGGCCTTTCTTGTTGCTCTTCAGTGCGGCGTGGGTGTTCCGGCGAACCGTACTGGCACAAGCAAAGCAGGGTGCCGAAGCCCCGGATTTGTCGCCAGAGGACAACAAAATTGCCCTGCAGTTGTTGAAGCGTGGTCCAACATGACCACCTTTTTGTTGGGCGCGTTGGCCTTGGTAGGGCTTGCACTGGGCCTGCTTCTGCCTCCACTGTGGCGTCAGCCACGTGCCTTTCGGTCGGACACACAAGCACAGGTCAGCTTGTCCATTCTGCGGGCGCAGTTCGCTGAGTTGCATGACGAGCACGCCATTGGTCACATGTCAGCCGCACAGTTAGCGGTCGCGCAGCGCGAGCTGCAAAAGCGGGTTTTGGACGAAGCTGGTCACCCGAACGCCGTGGCCCACACTGCTCCCGCCCGGGCGACGGCGCTGGTGTTGGCTCTGGTACTCCCGACGCTGGCCGCCGCGATCTACCTCCAGGTGGGCAACACCGCCGCGTGGTCACCACAAGAAGTTGCCCGATCGGCGGGTGATTTGGATGATGTGGAACAGATGGTGGCACGGTTGACCGAGCGAATGGAAGCGTCGCCCGGGGACCTTGCAGGCTGGACCCTGTTGGCGCGCTCGTTGGCTGCGTTGCAGCGCTTCCCCGAGGCCAGCCGCGCTTTCGGTCGGGCGGTGGTGCTCGAGCCCAACGATGCTCAGCTGCTTGCTGACCATGCCGACGTTTTGGCCATGGTGCAGGGCCATGTCGCCCGCGGTGAGCCCGAGCGCCTTGTTGCCCGGGCGCTCAAGATGGCACCAGACAATCTCAAGGCCTTGGCCGTAGCGGGCAGTGCGGCCCAAGAACGCAACGACCTTACAACGGCTCGCGCCCATTGGACCAAGGCGATGGCACTGGCCCCTCCTGGCAGCAGCTTTGCCATGCGCATGGCGAGCAACCTGGACAACTTGAATGACCGAGGAAAGGGCGAGCTGGTCAGCCTCAAAGCGCCCGACCCCACAGCGTTGTCGGTTTCGGGTCTCGTGGCGCTAGGTGCAGATTTTTCCGCCCGTGTGGCAGCGACCGACACGCTTTTTGTTGTGGCGCGTGGCGTCGGTCCAGACGGTGTGGTCCAGCGAACACCTGTGGCTGTGGATCGGCGAAGCGTGGGGGCTTGGCCCGTGGGTTTCACACTGACCGACAGCATGGCCATGTCGCCGAAAGCCAAGTTGTCAGACTTTTCAAACGTGCAGTTATCGGCGCGCGTTTCCCGTTCAGGCGAAGCGATGCCGCAGCCAGGCGACTGGTATGCGACCGCCATCGTGGTGCCAGTGGGCGGTGGCCAGATCAAGCTGGTCATAGACCGGGAATTGCCCTGATTGGGCGGCTCGCCCCGGGCATTGCCTGCACCGAAGCCGTGTCATTGGCCAGCCGTTGTGCCACTGATGCACCCTCTATGCTGACGCCCGCTTTTCAATTGCCCCCTGGCCTGCCCGATGATTGGCCCCATCGGTCACTGAGCCGCCAGGTGGTCGCTGGCCCGCTTCGTTGGCATGTGCAATACGGCGGATCCGGTCCCCTGTTGCTGCTCCTCCATGGCACAGGCTCATCTGCCCATTCGTGGGCGGACGCAATACCGACATGGCTGGCTGAGGCCACCGTGCTTGCCGTGGACATCCCTGGCCATGGGTTCACATCCGGTAGAGAGGTCGATGGGCTGAACCTCACACAGATCGCACGCGATCTCGACGCTTTGCTGTTGTCGCTGGGGCTTGGGTCGCCAGCGCTGGTGGTTGGACATTCTGCAGGCGTTGCGCTGGCCCTTCGTTGGGCGATGGACACGGCGCATCCACCGGGAGGCATTGTTGGTTTCAATCCGTCTTTGGTCCCGCCACCTGCGCTATACACACAACTCATTGGCCCTGTGGTGTCGCCTTTGGCGACCTCTAGCTTGCTGGCATCGCAGATCGCCAAACGCGCGTCACGTGGTGGTCTGATTGAAAGGATGTTGGCGTCCACAGAGTCTGATGTGCCAGAGCATCAGCGTCGTCGCTACAAGATGCTCTTCAGCCTTCCAGCACATGTCCGGGGCACCATGGGGTTCATGGCCAGCGCGGATTTGTCGGTCATCAACGCCCGGGCGGGTTCTCTGTTGCTCCCGATGTCGTTCGTCTTGGGCTCCAGGGATCCCTGGGTCCCCGAGCATCGGCTGCGCCGCATTTTGGCGGGCAGTTACCCAAGAGCGAAGGTTGTCCGTTGGGACGGCGGGCACGTTCTGCACGAGGTAGAACCGCTGCGTGCAGCGAATTTGGTGTTGAACACACTGCGTGCTTTGAACAACCGGTACGTTGTGCCAGCCGCTGAACCCGGCGCGATATCACCGGGTGGGTGATAGCCCCTCAGCGGCGGTTTTGACAGCGTTTGACAAGTCGGCAGAGCCCGCGAACGGCAAGGGCAGATAAACCGCGCGCATGGCATTCGCAAGCGCTTGTGCAGCCGGCTGAGGCCGGGGCGAGGTGTCGATCAGCAACACCGGTACCCCTGTGGCTCGTAGCCCTGCGGCAGACGCCAGCGCATCGCGATGCGCTTCAGACCGGTTGGGTTGGCCAAGGCGATTGATGTTGGCTTGACCGTCGGTCAGTAACACGATGGCTGGTGTGTCCCCTTTTTTCCGGATCGATGTGACCAACTGGGTCGCGGTGTCCAGGGCTGTTGCCAGTGGTGTACCGCCACCACCTGGTAATCCGGCCAAGCTGCGTTTGGCGCGGACGAGTGACCGAGTGGGTGGCAACAGCAGCTCGCAGCCGACACCCCTAAAGGCCAGCACGGCCACTTGGTCACGCCGCACGTAGCAGTCGGCCAGCAGCAGCTCGACAGCGCCCTTGGTTTCAGCCAACCGGGCCAGGGCGGCAGAGCCTGAGGCGTCGACCACAAACACGGTGGTGGTGCTGGTGCGCTGCTGGTATCGGGTCACCCGAAAGTCTTGCGAACGGACCTCCAAACGAACCGCTCGCGGCTGTAGCGTGTCTGCGGCAACTTGTGTTCGCCGCAATCGTTGCCAAGGTGCTGCCGCTCGCAGTGTCTCGATCAGGTTCAATCGTTGTTGGGGACCGGGTTGTCCAGCCTTTACACCCTTGGGTCGGCCACGCTGGCCACCCGCTAGCGGCGCACCGTTTTTTCCCGCAGTCCCGCTGCGGTGAGGCTGTAGCGCCGCGTGTTGCAGCCGCGCAAGCAGGCCCGCAGGAATGGCTGACTTGGCGGCTTCAAGCACTTGTTCGTCAGCCGTTTTGTTTTTTCCACTGGCTTCGGGCTGTGTTCGATCGTCTGTGGATGGGGGGCACTCGTCGCGTGCCGGTGGTTCTATCGGATCTTGCTGCGGCGCTTCTTGAGTGGTGTCTGCGCTGTATGGGGGTACGGCGGTGGCCCGTGGCGCGAGTACCAGCCGCGCCGCACATTGGGCGTCTTGGAGTTCGGTATGCAAGCGACCTGCGAGGGCGGCCGACGCGCGTGCCACCTGCACCGCCAGCATGGCCGTGCGCAGTGAGTCGATGCCCAAGGCCATGGCGGTCTGGCACAGCGTACACACCGTGTCGTCCGAAGCCTGTACACGGTGCAGCAGCGACTGGGCGCCGACCACCGATTGCGCCGCCTCGGGTCCCTCCGCATCGGTGACCTCGCTGTGGTGCAGTTCTGACAGATCCATTAGAAAAGCCAGTCGGTCTAACAATGCGGCGGGCACTTGTTCGTCGTCCAACCCTTCGTCCATCGCCACCACGGCAAAACGGGCGGGTGCGCGGGCGGAAAGACCGTCACGTTCCAGGGCCAGCTCGCCAGTGTCGATCGCCGCCGTGAGGTGGCTGACGGTGGAAGACTCAAGCCGTTCGGCCATGGTCAGCAGCAGAACGCCGCCGTGGGCTTCGGCCAACACGCCGCGGCAGACCACTGGTCGGCCTCGTTGTAGGGTTGCAGTGAGGTCCATGCCCCCCAGCAGCCGCTCATCGCTGATGTGCAAGGGCACACGGCGCACTGGCGCGTCCCCCAGCAGACTGCGAAAGACCGCCAGCCAGCGGTCCCGTACCGGTCCGGCGCCCGAGCGCAGGGACACACCTCCAAGCCCCGCAGGATTCACGGCCAGCAACTGCGCGATTTGTACCGCGTCGCGCCACGCGATGGGGGACTGCATGACCCGTTTTTCAGTCGCTGGTGGTCACTGCCCAAACACTTCTTCGATCGCGCGGCCCACCCGGACACTGGAGCCAGAGTCGTCCAGTGGGCTGCGCCTGAGGCGGTGTCGCAGCGCTGACGGTGCCACCGCCTTCAAATGGGCATCGCCCACCGTGGCATCTCCCTGCAAGGCCGCCAGGGCGCGGGCCGCGCGCATCAACGTGAGTTCGCCCCTCAGACCGTCGGTGCCGAGTTGCATGCACAACCGCGCTGCCTGCTCCAGCACCGCGTCAGGGACCAGCACGTCAGGCAGGCGTTTTCTCGCAGATTGAACCTTCTTTCGAATGCGTTCGTCGTCTTTTTGCCAGCGCGCGCAGAAGCCTTGTGGGTCACGATCGAATGCGTCTCGGCGTTTTACCACCTCAATGCGTTCTGGCAATGTGTCGGGCGTTCTCACCTCCAGCGACAAACCAAATCGGTCCAGAAGTTGAGGCCGCAATTCCCCCTCCTCGGGGTTGCCACTGCCAACGAGAACGAACCGTGCCGGGTGCCTCACACTCAGGCCTTCACGCTCCACCACGTTCTCACCCGACGCGGCCACATCGATCAACAAATCGACCAAGTGGTCCTCCAGCAGGTTGACCTCGTCGATGTACAAAAAGCCCCGGTTGGCGCGTGCCAGCAGACCAGGCTCGAAGGCCTTCACCCCATCCGACAGCGCGCGTTGCAAGTCGAGTGCGCCCACCACCCGGTCCTCGGTCGCACCCAGGGGCAGGTCGATCACTGGCACCGGTACCAAGTGTGTCTTGGGCGGCTTTGCGCCTTTCAATGCCAAGCACTGATCGCACACGGATGCGTTTGCGTCGGGCGCACAAGCGTAGGGGCAGCCCAGCACCGCTGGCATTTTGGGCAACAGGGCTGCCAGTGCACGCACGGCAGTGGACTTGCCCGTTCCCCGGTCACCGAGGACCAAGACGCCGCCGATGGCGGGGTCGACCGCAGCAATCAAGATTGCTTGCTTCATCTCGTCTTGTCCGACGATCGCAGAAAACGGGAATGTCGATGCCATGAGAGAACAATCTGAAGGGTGAGTGAAACACTTGGCGTCATCATCGTGGTGTCCGCGCCATGCGGCCACACGTGTTTACGCTTAAGTCGCGGGTGCTTTCCAACGGCGGTAGAGGTCGGCGGCGTGCGCCAATCCAGCGCAGGCCAAAAGAAGTGCCATGCCCCAACCCGCACCGTTGGCCACGGCGCTGCGCAAGGCCAACATCAGGAACAGGCCTGCGACCAGATTGAGTGTGTAGTGGTGTGGCGCCAGGCCTTTGCCGGTGACTCGGAAGCAAACGTACAACGCCAGCCATTCCAGCAGCGTCAGCGCAATGACCGCGTCGATCAGCGTCGTGCCAGAAAACGGATCGGTCAACAGAGGGTTCAATTCAGACCTCCATGGACTCCCGCCGTGCATGCGGCAGGGAGTCGGTAATGGCCAGACCTGATAGAGCACCTTGGAAGCGGCTCCTGTGCGGCCAAGAAAAAACCCCGCTGCCTTTTGGATAGCGGGGTTTGAGTGGCCATGACAGCTGGTTTGGCTCCTCGACCTGGGCTCGAACCAGGGACCTACGGATTAACAGTCCGGCGCTCTACCGACTGAGCTATCGAGGAATGTAGCCTGAAATTATAGCGTCGTTTTTGCTGGTTTCAGAGGCTTGCTTGAAAACTCAAACGGAGGGTTCTGGGGGCGCCCGGGAACAAGTAAGCGTGGCCGAACTGATAGGGAGATTCCTTGAAGTAGCGGCGATCAAGCAGGTTATGTACGCCGAGGGTCCAGGTGGTGGGGGTGCCCAACCAGTGGGTGCTGTAGCGGGCGCCGGTGTCAAACCGGATCCATCCCGGGATGCTCACCGAATCGTCGGGCACGGCGCTGCGGGCAGCTTCGTAAGACACGTGGGCTTGCAGGGAAAGGCCAGGCACGGCAGCCACTCGGTAGTCGGCCTGTCCGCGGGCGATGGCCTGGGGCACATTCACGGGGCGCTTGCCGTTGAGCGCGGGGTTGACGCTGCCGCGACGTTCCGCGTCGATCAGGGTCAACCCGCCGTTGATGGCCCAAGCGCCAGTCTGGGTTCCGGCGTTGATTTCAGCGCCTTGATGCACCGCGCCGCCATCCACTTGCCGTGTGCAAGAGTTGTCGCCGTCGCAAGTGCCCACGTCGGCGAACAGGGGGCGGTGGATACGGAACAACGCTGCGCTCCAGCGCCACACGGCGAGTTCGGCTTTCACGCCGAGCTCGGTTTGGCGGCTTTTGAGCGCTGGCAGGGCTTGTCCGGCGTTGGTGTAGCGGGCTCGGCCAGGGGCCACCTCGGACTCCACGCCTTGCCCGTGGCTGGCATAGACCATGTGTGCCGGGGTGAGCTGGTAGCTGGCCGCCACCCATGGCGTGTTGATGCTCCGCTGGTAGCGGGTGCGGCGCGAGCCATCGGTGCGAACGCTATCGCGCTCCAGCTGGGTGTGGCGCAGACCGACCCAGGTCGTGAGGCGTGGCGACCAGGTGATGGCGTCAAAAACCGACAGTTCGGTGCTGCGCTCGCTGCGGTTGGTGTTCTCGTCGGTTAGCTCTGGTGCAGGGGCGAACACGGGCACGGTGGCGAGGTTACCTGTGCCCACATAGTTGTAGGCCTGCTGGTTGAACCGGTCGCGGGTCCGGCTGGCCAGCAAGCCAAGGCCAAGATCATGCTGGAGGCCGCCGGTGTCGATACGCCCCTTGAGTTGCAGTTGTCCAGCGCTCAGCGTGCGGCGCTCGTTCTCGCTTCGGAAGTCGTATAGGTCGTAGTCGCCATTGGGGGTGAAGCGGTCGCAGAATTCGAACGGGCCATTGAAGCAGTCGCCGCCAAAAGGAAAGGCGGTTCGGTCGTCTGACTTCAAGCGCTGGGTACCTGCCTGTGCGGACCAGCGCCACTGGCTGTTGATCGCCTGTTCAAACTTGACCGTGCCGGTCAGGCCTTCCAGCACCACTGGCAGTGACCACGGTTGGGCGTTCAGGTTCAGCCGGGGATCTGGTGCGGGCAATTGGTTGCCGAGCAGGCTGAGGCCAGGCGCACTGCGCTGTGAGCGGCGTGAGTATTCCACCTCGGCTTCCAGCACGGAGTCGCGGCTGAGGCGCCAGTCAAACGCGGCGGCCAGCAGGCGGCGCTGACCGTCCAAATCCCGCACGTAACTGTCGATGTCCTCAGCCGCGGCGTTGATGCGGTAGCCCAAGGCGTTTTCCAGCCCGAAGCGGCCGCCCAGGTCAATGCTGGCCAACACGCCGCCGTGGTTGCTGATCTCCAGGCGCACGTTGCGCAGGGTGTTTTCGGTGGGGCGTTTCACTACGTAGTTGACCAGGCCGCCCGGCGCGCTGGTGCCCGCCTGGATGCCGCTGGTGCCACGCAAGATTTCGACCCGCGCTTTGTTGTCCAACGGAACGGTGCTTTCGGCGCTGATGGGCAATCCTTCGCGACGGTAGTTGTATTTGTTGTCCAGCACGAATCCTCGGACTGTCACAAAGTCCCAGTAACCCTGGGCGTTGTAGGCGTCGCTCACCGACGCGTCGAACTTCACCAGGTCAGCGAGGCGTCGGGCGCCAGAGGCCTCGATTTGTTGCGCCTCGATCAGTGTGGCACTGACCGGGGTGCGGGCCAGTGGGGCATCGCCCAAGCCCAGCACGTCGGCCACAGGGGCGGCATTGCGGTCGTTCACCACCACCGGCTGAAGCGTCGCTTCAGGAGATTGGGCTCCTGCCGCTTTTGCTATTAAAAGCAGAGCTAAAGAGCCAGGTTTCAAAAGGGCTAAGCGCCGATTTTTCTTAAACTGGACAGATGTGGATGCCATAACGTCTTTCTGAACGTCACAGCAGGTCGGCTTGCCAGGTACGGAACTGCGACAGACGCCGCCTGAGCGGCAGGCGGGCAACCCCGATTTAGGCAATGCTTCCCTGCGCGAGGATTACCTCAATCAGGTTCAAAGGGACTCTCTCAGTCGCGCCGTGCCTTTCGGCAACACGCGACACCCCCAGCGAATGCGCGAAACACCGCGCCAAACGATTGTAGTCGGCGCCTGAAACGAAAAAGCCGCTGCGTGAGCAGCGGCTTAGCGATCGGCAGGGCCCTTTGCCGGCCCGCGCGTCAGAGAAGCGTCATGGCAGCACGGTGTCGGTGCGGCGTCCGATGTTTTGGATGCGCAGGTCCAGTGTGTCCGGCGTTTCCGCTACCGCGAACGGTGTGGTACGGAAGCGCGCTTGCAGATACTCCCCGAGGGCATCTTGCTCGGTGCCAGGGGCAGCAAAGTTCGACATGCCTCCTGCAGTGCTGGCAGTTGCCACGCTGTTCAAGTTGACGCGGTTGACTTGGTTGGCGGTCGGAGGGAAAGGGTAGCCGTCACCGCCGTCGGCGAGGAAGCCGAGTGTGACCAAACGGAACACCCGGTTGGGATCGCCTTGCAAGGAGCCGTTGCGCACCACCACGTCTGTACCGACAAGCAGCGAACGGATGCGCGTGCCCAAGGTGGTCACCGAGCCCGATGTGACCACCTGGGGGGTGCCTGCTGGGTCATAGCTAAAGGCCATGCCACCCACCTGTGGAAAGCGGCCTTGGGACCCCAGCATTGCCACACCGTGTTCCAGCAATGTTTTGAGTTGGCTGGCGGTGACATCCAGCGTGACCAGGCTGTTGTTGAAGCGCAAGGCCGAACCGATGGCCAACTGCGAAATCTCACCGGCTGCGCGGTTGGCGTCAGGGTTGGCGCGTGGGGGCGAGAGGATGGCCTGGCTCGCATCGGTGGAGCCAGCGGGTGCAGTGATCTCGCCAATTTCCGAACGGATGCCGCCACCATTCTTCAGAGAGATTTGCACGGTCGGGTCGATCGCTTGCGCGTAGAACAGGTTGGCGTCCGCGGTCAGATTCCCGAAGTTGGTTTCTTGGTTACGCACCGAATTGCGGCGACCGTCGAGGAACACACTGGTGCGGCCCTGTACATTGCCGTCCTGAGCGCGGATCACGGCATTCAGCGCGTCTCGCAACTGCACCACGCGGGGCACTGGCGTGACGCCACCTGCCGCATCATTGACTTGATTGGTGATCTGTGCACCACTTCGGCTGGTGTCGAACAGACTCGGGATCAACCGGCCCTGTGCATCGAAAGGGGCAATGAAACGGCCCAGGTATTTGTAGTCGGCGTCAACGTTGACCACCGCCACCGGCTCGTTGGTGCTCGACATCTCCAGCGTGGGGTAGGCGCCCATGGAGGTGTCGCCAGGGCGAAGAGCGTCGGTGGCATCGCTCAACAGGGTGTTGGATCCACCGGCAACGATGATGTCCACGCCGTTGAGCAATCGTGCCAACTGCCGTTCCACCGAAATGGTTTGCATGTGGGCCAGCAACACGATCTTGTTGATGCCGGCGGCACGCATCTCGTCCACGCCGGTCTGAAGGTTGCGGGCGAGGGCCGCCACGTCAAAGCCACCGCCACCTGTTTGGGTGGGGGTGAAGCCTAGGTTGCCAGTGGTGGCGATGGTCGTGAACACGGGCGAGCTAGCGCCAATCACGCCAATCGTTTCTGTGCCCACTGAGATGCGGGCCCACCCGCTGACACGGTTGGCCAACGCATTCACATTGCCACCGTTGGGGGCCATACGGGCGGACACACTGGACTCGGCCGAAAGTTAACGTTGTACGCTAGGTAAGGGAACTGTGCACCTTGCCATTGCGTCGCGCCCGTTCCGGCGCTGTTGATGATGTTGTTGAACTGTAGCGGCCCCAAGTCCAGTTCGTGGTTGCCCAAGGCCGAAGCTTGGATGCCGATAGCGTTGAGCAGGGCGATGTCGGCTCGACCCACGTCGGTGGTTCCAAGCAGGCTGGCGAGGGCCGGATCACCTGATGCGTTGAAGCGGGGCCCTGGAATGTAGTTGTCGCCAGAGCTGACCACGATGGTGTTGTTGGGCATTTCCGAGCGGAAGCGCGACACCAGACCAGAGAGATTGGCCACGCTGCCCAAGGCGGTAGCGTCGCTGCCGTCCGCATCGGCGACATGCAGCACCTGCAGGGTGAAGGCGGCTGGTGTCGCTGGTGCGGCTGGTGCGGCTGCGTCGCCGCCGGAGCCGCCGCAGGCGGTCAAAGCCCATAGAGAGGATGACAGCACCGTGGCTGCCAGCAGGGCGCCAATCCGGGCTTTGGGTACAAAAGTGGTGGGTGCAGACATGGTGGTTCCCAATGGATGACACAGCACCTTAGGCAGTCCGTGTGACGAACTGGTTAAACGCAGCGAATGACCCGACCACGCACAAAGTGATTCGTCGCCTCTGGGCGCTCAAATGAAACAGCCCGCGAGCGGCGGGCTGTTGAGCAAAGGCCCGCATCCTTCGGGCGGGTCAACAAAAGCTGGCGCCCCCTCAGGGGGCGGACCCAGCGAAAGGTGTCGTCAGTCGAACACAGGTGATTCCACGCCGAGCACCTTGTGCAACTTGGGGCTGGTGGTGGTGTATTGCAGGTGGATTTTTCCCTTGTCAGGGAAGATGATGGGCGCTGCGCCGAAGGCGGCCAGTGCGCACTCGTGGAAGCCGCTCAGGATCAGCTTTTTCTTGCCGGGGTAGGTGTTGATGTCGCCCACAGCGAAGATGCCTGGGATGTTGGTGGAGAATTTCTCGGTGTCCACGACCAGTTGCTTGCGCTCGATGTCCAGGCCCCAATCGGCGATCGGGCCGAGCTTGGGGCTGAGGCCGAAAAACACCAGCAGCACGTCGAGCGGCACGACGCGGGTCACACCGTCGGCACCGGTGACCTTGATCCCAACAAGGCGGCCATCGCGGGCGTCAAAGCCAGTGATTTGGCCGATGATGAATTGCATCTCGTGCTGATCGCACAATTCCTTCATCTTGGCCACGCTCGCTGGAGCAGCCTTGAAGCCGTCGCGGCGGTGGATCAGGATCACGCTTTCCGCTTTGTTCGGACCTTCGGCCACGAAGTTCAGCGTCCAGTCGAGCGCCGAATCGCCGCCGCCGACGATCACCAAATTTTTGCCAGCAAAGTCTGCGGGGTTCTTCACCCGGTAGTGCAACTGGGTGCCAGAGAACTGGTCGAGGCCGTCCACCTTGAGGGTGCGGGGCTCGAAAGCGCCCACGCCGCCAGCGATGAAGATGGTCTTGGTCAGGAACTGGGTGCCCTTGGATGTTTCAACGAAGAATCGGCCGTCGTCCTGTTTTTGCACCGTGGTCACGGTTTGACCGAGGTGGAAGGTCGGGCCGAACGGGGCGATCTGTTTCATCAGGCCGTCGGTCAGCTCCTGACCGGTGCACACTGGGATCGCGGGGATGTCGTAGATGGGCTTGTCGGGGTACAGCTCGATCGGCTGACCACCGGGGTAAGCCAGCGCATCGATCACATGCGCTTTGATTTCCAGCAGGCCGAGTTCAAACACCTGGAACAGGCCAACCGGGCCCGCTCCGATGATGACAGCGTCCACCTGCAAGGGACCGTCGTGCGCCTGGGCGGTGTCCACCACCGCGTTGTTCAATTGAGGTTCCATGGGATGGGCCGAAAGTTGAAGTAGGGGATGCTCAGCGCACCAATTCCGACAGCTTGTCGGTTTTGTCTTTCCAATCGTCAGCGTCGGGCAGCGGGGTTTTGCGCTTGGTGATGCTGGGCCAGCCGATGCGGGCGAGGTCGGCGTTGAGCTTGACCATGTGCTGCTGATTGGCTGGCACGTCTTCTTCGGCGTAGATCGCGTTCACCGGGCACTCTGGGATGCACACCGCGCAGTCGATGCACTCGTCCGGGTCGATGGTGAGGAAGTTCGGGCCCTCGCGGAAGCAATCGACGGGGCACACGTCCACACAGTCGGTGTATTTGCAGCGGATGCAGGCTTCAGTGACAACGTGGGTCATGGTTGACTCGGTAATGGGTGGGGGCGGGTGCGTGCGGATGTCCGCGTAAACCCTTTATTTTATGTGTTCAGCGCACCAAAGTGGCCGCTGAGGTTTTGTGGCTGGCGGTGTCCACCAGCACCATGGCGCCGACCGCCCGGGAGCGGGCGTACGGCAGCACCGCCAGCGGCTCCTGCAAGGCCAGCGTGATGTGGCCAATCGCATTGGGCGGCAGTTCGGTCGCTTCTTCTTCGACCAAGGTGTTCACATCCAGCTTGTGCGCGATGCGTTTGACCTTGGCTTTGACCCAGCGGTGGCCGTGCAGCGCCCAGTACAGGCGGCCTGCCACCAGCGGTTCGTCGTCCATCCACGCCACGGTCGCTTCGATCTCGCGCACGGGGGTGAAGGCGCCGGGGGCCAGCAGCCAGTCGCCCCGAGAGATGTCCACCTCGCGGTCCAGCACAATACCCGCGCTGTGGCCTGCCGCCAGAGCACCGGGCGCACGCACCGCATTGAGGACTTGCGCGACCTTGGCGGTCTGGCCGCTGGGCAACACGGTCACGTCCTGACCCGGCGCCACCGCGCCGGTGGCCACGCGGCCCCAGAACACGCGGCGACCTTGGGACGTGTCGGACGAGGCCGAGAACTTCTCTACCCATTGCACCGGGAAGGCAAAGGCCTCGTCTTTTTCAGCTGGGGTGTTGGGCAATTGCTCCAGCAATTGCAGCAGGCTGGGGCCGGTGTAGCCGCACCAGCCGCTGTGTGGGTCCACCACGTTCCAGCCCTTGAGCGCCGACATAGGCACGGTGGCGCGCACCGAAATACCTGCGGCCTGGGCAAAGCGCTGCAGGGCGGCGGCGATGTGCGCATAAGCCTGACCCGCGTCGGCCACCGCGTCGAGCTTGTTGACGGCGAACACCACCGAGGGCACACGCAGCAGGTTCACCAGCAGAGAGTGGCGGCGGGTTTGCGGCAGCAGCGTCAGCTGGGGGTTGGCCCAGTCGAGCTTGGTGGCATCTACCAGCACCACCGCGGCGTCAGCACTGCTGGCGGCGGTGACCATGTTGCGGGTGTACTGCTCGTGGCCAGGCGCGTCTCCGATGATGAATTTGCGCTGAGCGGTGGCGAAGTAACGGTAGGCCACGTCGATGGTGATGCCCTGCTCGCGCTCCGCGCTCAGGCCATCGGTCAGCAGCGCCAGGTCGGTCTCGCCGCCGCGCTGTACACCGGCCAGTTGGTCTTGCAGCACCGTTTTGCTGTCCACCAGCAGGCGGCCTATCAGCGTGCTTTTGCCGTCGTCCACCGATCCGCAGGTGATGAACTTGAGCGCACTGGCGTGGTCGCTGTCGGCGCTGGCCAGGGCGGTGGTGGGGGTCAGGGTGGCGTTCATCAGAAGTACCCGTCCTTCTTGCGTTTTTCCATCGAAGCGTCGCTGGTTTTGTCGTCCATGCGGGTCGCGCCCCGTTCACTGACTTCGGCGGCCAGGGTCTCCAGCACGATGTCGGCGGCGGTGGCGGCCGGGCTCTCGACCGGGCAGGTGCAGGTGATGTCGCCCACTGTGCGGAAACGCACGTCGCGCACCTCCACCCGCTCGCCATCGCGCGGCGGGGTGAGTTCGGTCACCGGCACCAACAAACCCTTGCGTTCCACCACCTCACGTTTGTGGCTGTAGTAAATGGATGGCAGGGCAATGTTTTCCCTGGCGATGTACTGCCACACGTCGAGCTCGGTCCAATTGGAAATCGGGAACACGCGGAAATGTTCCCCCGGGTGCAGCCGTGTGTTGAACAGCGTCCACAGTTCGGGGCGTTGGGCTTTGGGTTGCCATTGGCCGAAGCTGTCGCGGTGGGAAAAGATGCGCTCCTTGGCACGCGCCTTTTCTTCGTCGCGGCGGGCGCCACCGATCAGCGCGTCAAAGCGGAACTCATCGATGGCTTCGAGCAGCGTGACCGACTGGTGCACATTGCGGCTCTCGCCGGGGTGCGCGAGGCGGACGGTGCCGCGGGCCATGGAGTCTTCGACGCTGCGCACGATCAGATCGGCCTGCAGTTCCTTGGCGCGCGAATCCCGGAAATCGGTCACTTCGGGGAAGTTGTGGCCGGTGTCGATCATCAGCAGCGGGTAGGGGATACGGCCTGCGCCGAACGCCTTTTCGGCGCACTTGAGCATCACCAGCGAGTCCTTGCCGCCCGAGAACAGCAGGGCGGGGCGTTCAAAAGCGGCGGCCACCTCGCGCAGGATGAAAATGGTTTCCTCTTCCAGCGCGTCCAGGTGCGCGTTGCTGATCTGGGTCAGCGGAAAGTCTGTGCGGGCGTTCATGCCTGTTCCTTGATGGGAATGGTTTTGGCGCGGCCGCCATCGACATGGAGGCCGCATTCTTTGCTGCTGTCTTCCCACCACCAGCGGCCAGCGCGAAAGTCTTCGCCCACCGCGATGGCGCGGGTGCACGGCGCGCAGCCAATGCTCGGCATGAACTGGTTGTGCAGCGGGTTGTAGGGGATGTTATGCAGTTGCACGAAGTGCCACACGTCGCCCCAGGTCCAGTCCACGATCGGGTTGATCTTGGCGCGCTCTGGCTGTTCCTCGATCTCTCCCACTTCTGCGCGGGCGTTCGACTGCTCGCGCCGCAGACCGGTCAGCCAGCCCTTTTTGCCAGCCAGCGCGAGGGCCAGCGGCCGGGTTTTTCGGATGTCGCAGCATTCTTTGCGCAGGGCCAGGCTCTGGTACATGGCCTCTGGGCCGTTCTGCGCCACAAACGCGGCCGCATCCTCGGCCACGGGTCGAAACACATCCACCTCGCGGCCGTAGTGGGTTCGCAGCGTGGCGAGCAGTGCCAGCGTCTCGGCGTGCAATTGCCCTGTTTCCAGGACAAATATCCGGGTCTGGATGCCGGTCTGGTGGATCAGCTCGGTGACCACCATGTCTTCCACGCCCAGGCTGGACGCTTGGGTGAGCGGCGCGTGGCGTGCCTCGGCGTCGCGCAGCAGTTGCTGGCTGCGCAACAGTTTGTCAGCAAAGTTGTCCGACGGCTTGGCGTAGAGCGAGATGGCATGGCCACCCGCAGCGTGGTCTGCCAGGGACGAGAGGGTGGACGTGTTCATGCGGCCGCCTCGGCGGCGAACAGCGGGTCTGGGTGCACTGCGTCGCCTTGGTAGAAGCCGCGGAACCGCCGCAGCTGCTGCTCGCCTAGCTCAACGCGCTGGTCGGCGCGGAGCATGGCCACGTCAAACCCGGTGCGCTGCATTTGCACCAATTGGTCGATTAGCACATCGCCCGTGGCGCGGATCTCGCCTTGAAATCCCCGGCGGCGGCGCAGCAAAAACGCCTGGCTGTAGGCTCGGCCGTCGGTGAACTTGGGGAAATGGAGGTCGATGCGGGTGACGCCGTTGAGCACCAAATTCATCACATCGGCGTCGTTGGGCACTTGCAAGATGGTTTTCGAACCAATTTCGGGCTCAGCCCCCGTGATTTTTTGTGTCGATGCTATCAATTTCATAATTTTCTCCGGCGGGCTCAGGCGGTGACCGCGGCCGCGCTGGCGTCGGGTACAGCCGGATGGCGCGCACCGTTGGCAGCGGCTTTGAATGGGTCGATGCCCACGCGCTTGAAGGTGTCGATGAAGCGTTCTGTGCCCTGGCGCAGCGTGCGGTAGGTGGTGAGCACGGCTTCGATCACGTCGGGCACCTCGGCCGCGCTGAACGACGGGCCGACCACCTTGCCTGGCGTGGCCGCGCCGCTCAGGGCCGAACCGTCGGAGCCGCCCAGGGTGACCTGGTACCACTCCTTGCCGTCCTTGTCGACGCCCAGAATGCCAATGTGGCCGCTGTGGTGGTGACCACAGGAGTTGATGCAACCGGAAATGTGCAGGTCAATGGGACCTAGGTCGTCCAACTCGTCGAGGTCTTGGTAACGCTCGGTGATGGCCTCGGCCACGGGGATGGAGCGGGCGTTGGCCAGCGAGCAAAAATCGCCGCCAGGGCAGGCGATCATGTCGGTCAGCAGGTGGATGTTCGGTTTGGCAAAGCCAGCCTGTTTGGCGGCGCGCCAGAGTTCGGGCAGTTGCTCTGCGGGTACCCAGGGCAGCAACAGGTTCTGGTCGTGGGTGACACGCACCTCGCCCGCGCTGAAGCGGTCGGCCAGGTCAGCGGCAATGTCCAATTGGTCGGCGGTGGCGTCGCCAGGGGCTTGTCCGAGCCGTTTGAACGACAGCGTCACAGCACGCAGCGCTGGGTTCTTGTGTGCCGCTACGTTTTGGCGCAGCCAGCGGCCGAATTCACCGTCTTGACCCGCCTCGGCCTGAAGCATGGCGTTGATCTTGCCGTCGGCGTTGCCCTGCAGCAGCGCCAGGGTGGGCGGCACAAAGCAAGCGGTCACGCGGTCAAGCTCTGCTTGCGTGATGGTGTGTGGGCCACCGTCGGTCTCGACGATTTGCTTGAACTCGGCCTCCACTTCGTCGACGTAGCGTTGGCCTTCGGCCTTCACCAGAATCTTGATGCGCGCCTTGTACATGTTGTCGCGTCGGCCCCAGCGGTTGTAGACCCGCACCACCGCTTCCAGGTAATTCATGATCTGTTGCCAAGGCAAAAACTCGCGGATCATCGTGGCGATGACTGGTGTGCGGCCCATGCCACCGCCCACCAGGACCTTGAAGCCCAGTTCACCCGCCGCATTGCGCACCAGGTGCAGGCCCACGTCGTGCCACGACACCGCAGCGCGGTCTTCGGCTGCTCCGGTGATCGCGATCTTGAACTTGCGCGGCAGAAAGGCGAACTCGGGGTGCAGCGTGCTCCACTGGCGCAGGATTTCCCCAAACGGCCGCGGGTCAGCGATCTCGTCCACCGCGATGCCCGCCAGCTCGTCGCTGGTGATGTTTCGGATGCAGTTGCCGCTGGTCTGGATGCCGTGCATGTGCACGCTGGCCAGCAGGTCCATCACGTCGGCCGACTTGTCCAGCGGAATCCAGTTGTACTGGACGTTTTGGCGGGTGGTGAAGTGGGCGTAGCCGGTGGTCAGCTTGGTGCCGATGCGTTGGCCGTTTTTCAGCGGGATGGGGCCCAGCTTGTCCTGAGTGGCTTGCGCCTCGTTCAACAGCGCAGCGCTCGGTTGGTCGTATTCGCGGGCGATCTTGGCCAGCACCCGTACCTGGGCGCTGGAGAGTTCGCCGTACGGCACAGCCACACGCAACATGGGCGCGTAGCGTTGGATGTACCAGCCGTTTTGCAGGCGCAGCGGACGGAACTCGTCATCGCCCAGCAGCCCGGCCCGGTTGCGGGCGAGCTGGTCGCGGTATTGGTCGGCGCGGAGCTGAACGAACTGTTTGTCGAAGTCGGTGTACTGGTACATGGTCAGTGGGTCATGGGTTCAACAGGGGGACCTTTCGCCGGCGGTGTTTGCGGTCCGCGCAGCGAAGTGTTACCGGGCCTTGGTGCGCAGGCCCGCACGGGTCAGCGTGTGCGGCCGCCGGGTGGGCCAGGTCGGGTTCAGTCCGTCTGCACCCTCCGCCGCACCGGCCAAGACAAAGCCACGTTCATTCATGGGAGGCTGGACTCTAAGGGTTGGCCCGATATGCGCAAACAACATTTTTATTCGACCGGTATGTGCATATGGTTATAAAGATTTCGTCTGTGTCGCCGTCCCATGCGCGGGTAGTCGGCCGTTCTTGGCGCCCATTCAGCCCACGGGCTTGCCGCGCCGGGCCAAGCGCAGTGCGAAGCGGGCTGGGTCCAGCGCATCGGCCAGGTCGGCCGGGATAGGTAGAGGCTCCTGCGTCAAGCGGCAGGCCAGCACCTCGGCGCACAGCAAAGCCAGCGTGAGCCCGCGTGAGCCCAGGCCCGCCAGGGTGTGCAGCCCGGTGAGCCGGGCCTGTTGCGACAACGGCCGGTGCGGCTGCAGCCCGGCCAAGTCAGGCAGCGTGCCCGCCAGCGGAAGCCGGTCGCCGGTGGCGCAGCGGATCTGGGCCCACCCCGCCACACCCGCGTCTCCGCCAAACGAAAACGCAGGGGTCAGCGCATCCGCCGCCGCGGGCATCCAGCCGCGCAACGCGGCCCAGTTGGCCTGGTGGTTGCTGTCACTCACCGTCACCTCGCTTTGGCCGCGTTCGTAGGTGGCCCCGGTGGCCCAGTGGGTTTCGCCGCACCAGTCGACCTGGGGCAACCACACACCGGCGCCGTTGGCCGGGTGGGTCGGCAGGGCACTGGCAGCGTTTGCTGGCAGGGTGGACCTGCGGCCCAGGCTCAATTGGCCGCGCACCGGCGACAAAGCCAACGCTGCGCCACCCCAAGGGGCCAACAGTGCGTGACTTCCCCACGCGCTGGCGACCACGACGTGTGGTGTAAGGGGAAAGGAAAGCCCGTTTTCTGCCGTCAAAAACCAGCCATTTGCTTGCTTCTTCAGGCTTTCCGCGCCATACCGCCAGTGGGTGGTGAGCTGGCCTGTGGCGCGCGCCTGCGCCAGCCACGCGCCCACCAGGGCGGCGGGTGTGACCTGCATCGCATCGGGCAGCCACTCGGATGCCGACGGGCCACTGTGGCGCATCAACCCGGTCCGCCAGCCGTGGCCCTCTGGCAGCCAGCCCTGCATGCCACGCCGCATCCACCGGGCGCCCACATCGGCGAGGCGGGACATGGGCGTGGGTTCGGCGGTGGCGTGCGGGGCCAACAGGCCTGCTGGCAGGCTGGAGGCGCCCTGCGCGGGCCCGTCGGCACGGTCCAGCAAGGTGGTGGGCCAGCCGCGACGGGTGAAAGCGTGGCAGGCGGCGGCACCCGCCAAACCGGCGCCAATCACCGCCACATGGCCGGGATGGCGCTGGGGCAGCGGGTTGAGCGCTTGGCCCGCCGTCCGGCGCGGCAGGCGGCGGGCGGTCAGTGGGTTGTGGCCAGGCGGGCTGGTGACGGCGAAACCCGCTCGCGGCAGGGCATGGGCCAGTTCAGGTGACGGTGCGTGACACACCAAACGGGTGTCCGGGTGCGACAGGCGGGCCAGCGCGTGCAGTGCGTCTGGCGGGGTGTGCGGGCCCAACACACAGGTGTCGGCCAGAAATTGCCAACCGCGCAGCACCGCCAGTGGGTCGCGTGCGCCGCGTTCGGCGACGCACAGCGTCAGCGTGACACGCCCATCGTCCAGCGCCACCACATGGTGGCCAGGGCACAGGTCGGTCGGCCATGCGGCGGCCAGTGGCGTGGCCAGGGCGCCCAGACGGGGGTAAGCCTTGCCCAGCTGCAGCAGTCGGTGGGGGTATGGCGGCGGGTCCGTGTGAACCGCTGCCGCCCAGTGCAGGCGATCGGGGCGCCGCGGGTCGTCGCGCCATTGGCGCCAAGTGGACAAAAACGCATGGCCGGTGTCGAACTGGGTGTCGGCGACCACGTGCAGGGGTTGGCCGCGCCAGTCGAGCCCGACCGCGTCGTCCGCCGTCACCGGGCGTTCTCGCTCAGGCGCTGGGGGGGACGTAGCCTTGCACCTGGTCAGCGCCGGTGCCAAAGAAGTGGTTCTCCATCTGCCGTGCCAGGTACTGGCGGGCACGTTGGTCGGCCAGGTTCAGCCGGTTTTCGTTCACCAGCATGGTTTGGTGTTTGAGCCAGGCGGCCCAGGCTTCTTTGCTGACGCCTTCCCAAATGCGTTTGCCCAGTTCGCCGGGGTAGGGTGGGAAGTCGAGCCCTTCGGCTTCTTTGCCGAGTTTGATGCAGTTCACCGTGCGCGCCATCTCGTGCCTCTTTGTGTTTCTAAGGATGATTTAGATATAAAGAACTGAAAACTTCGTTGTTCCAGTTTTGAAGAAGGGTCTCCAAAATCGCGACATCAGCGATAACAAGGAAGTCCGCATGTCTTCACGCCGCCACATTATCAAGCTTTCGATCGCCACCGCAGCCCTGGGCTGGGCCACCTGGGTGCAGGCGCAACCGCCGGTCACGCTGCTGAATGTCTCGTATGACCCCACCCGCGAGCTGTACGTGGAATACAACGCGGCCTTCGTCAAGCACTGGAAAGCCAAAACCGGTCAGGACGTGACCATCAAACAGTCCCATGGCGGTTCGGGCAAGCAGGCGCGTTCGATCATCGACGGACTGGACGCTGATGTCGCCACCCTGGCCCTGGCCGGTGATACCGACGCGTTGCACAACAACGGCGGCTGGATCCCCAAAGACTGGCAAAAGCGCTTGCCGCTGAACAGCTCGCCCTACACCTCCACCATTGTTCTGGTGACCCGGGTGGGGAACCCCAAAAACATCAAGGATTGGGACGACCTGATTCGTCCTGATGTGAAGGTCATCACCCCCAACCCCAAGACCTCAGGCGGCGCCCGCTGGAACTACTTGGCCGCATGGGAGTTCGCCAAGCGCAAGTACGGCGGTGACGCCAAAGCCAAGGAGTTTGTTGGCAAGCTTTACAGCAACGTGCCAGTGTTGGACACCGGGGCACGGGGTTCATCGGTGACTTTTGCACAGCGCAACCAGGGCGACGTGTTCATCTCCTGGGAAAACGAGGCTTATTTGCTGGAAAAGGAGTTTGGCAACAAGGTGGACTTTGTGTACCCCTCCATCAGCATTTTGGCGGAGCCCGCCGTCACCTTGGTAGACAAGAACGCCGACCGTAAAGGCACCCGCGCCGTGGCTGAGGAGTACTTGAAGTTCCTCTACACCGAAGAGGCTCAGGACATCATTGGCAAGCACTTCTATCGCCCCACATCGGCCAAGGCGCAGGCGAAATACGCCAAGCAGTTGCCTAAGATCAACCTGTTCAAAATCGACGACGCCTTTGGCGGTTGGGAGACCGCGACCAAGGTGCATTTCGCCGACGGCGGCATGTTCGACCAGATCTACACCAAGAAGTGACCAGTTCCTGAGACTGTTCACGCCGTTGATCCGCCAAGGCTTCCATGACCGTTTTACTGATCGCCGGCAGCCCGTCTGAACGCTCCCGCTCGGCTTCGTTGCTGGACTCGGTGCAGGACCTCTTGGCTGCGGCCCGGCGCACCGCTTGACCAGTGGGGCGTCTCGCGGGGCCTGGCGACCCCGGCGGCCCCGGCGCCGTCAGGTCGGGGCAGATGCCACGCGGGCCGCGCTTTAAGCCCGCGCTGTAAGGCCGCGCCGTGCCGCGCGACCCACGGCCATGCCCAAGCACACCGCTTTGTACCTCTCCCACGCCTTCGCGCTCGCCCTGGGCGCGGCGATGGGGGTGTACCTGCTGCCCATTTGGTCGGCCCCCCCGGCGCCCAGCCGCGCCGAAGTGACACAGGCCGCCGAGGGCGCGGTCTTCGTTGCCCGCTTTCGCCGCGACCTGCCCGGCAGCGACCTGCTGCACTGGGGCGAAGGCGACATCAGCCTGGGCCCTCAAGGCGTGGGCTTTTCGGGCCGACTCGCCCCGGGGCCCGCGTACCGGCTCTACCTCACCCCTGAGTTTGTGGACAACGCCAGCGACTTTCAGCGCCTCAAGGCCCGCGCCGTGGCGGTGGGCGAGGTGCGCACCTTCTCTGCGTTTCTGCTGCCTTGGCCCCCCGGGGCTGATCCGCAGCAGCACCGCGGTGTGGTGATCTGGTGCGAGGCTTTCGACCGCTTCATCACCGCTGCCCGGTACCGGTGAGGCCCAGCGGCCTTGCCACGGGTCGCCGCGCCAGTGACCCGGCGAGGCGCCGCACCGTGTGTGATTTTTCACACAGCCGGGGGGGTGGCCACCGCTGTGGCCGGGTCGGAGCCACGGGTTGTGTGCCGTGCCAGACAGAGCCAGACGCAGGGGGTCCGTAGATTGGGCCTGAGCGTTCGACGAAGGGTGGCCCACGCTGATGGGCGAATGGTCGAGCGCACGGTGTACGAACGATCAAGGAGTTGGACATGCCCTGCACCACTGGCGGCTTTATGGCCCTGTGCGACCCGTCACTTCCCACGCGCAGCGGCAGGGCCACCGGCCCCGGCCAAGCGTTGCCGTCACCCGGTCGCCGAGCGGGGCGCACCGCGTTCGCGGCCGCGCTGCTGGGCTGGGTGCTCAGCGCCTGCGGGGGGGGCGGTGGCGGCAACGCGGGGGAGGCGAGCAGCGCGGCGTTCACCGCCCCCGCCAGTGTGGAGGCCGGTGCGGCCCCCAGTGCCCCCCGCGCCGACCTGTCGCCTGCCGACGCGCCGGTGGTGGCGCTGTCCATGCCGCTCGCGTGGCCCCTGGCGCCCGCCATGCCCCTGCCGGTGCCTCAGCCCGCACCCAACTTGGCCAAAGACAGTCTGCTCGCCGCCGCGCTGGCCGCGCCCGACCCCGGGGTGCTGCTGCTGTTGGTGCCCGACGGCCAAAGCCTGACCGACCCCCGGGTGGCCTCGTGGGTGGACGCCGCGCTCGAAGAGGGCGTGCGGCTGCTGGCCCTGACCGACTCGCAATTCATGCAGCTTGGCCCCACCGCCAACGCCTATGCCGGGTTGATCCTGCCCGACAGCCTGCACACCACCGCCGACGACGCGCTGCTCGACGCCATCCGCACCTACACCCGGGCGGGCGGGCGCACCCTGCTGGTGTTTGACTTTGGCGCGCTGCTGCCCAGCGGTTTCTACCCCACCACCGGGCCGTCCCGCCTGAGCGACTTGGCCGGGGTGCAGTACCTGCTTTACGACGACCTGCGCGAACGCACCACTGGCCTGGGTCCGGTGCGCGCCAGCCGCAACACGCTGCGCGCTTTGCTGGTGCCGCCCGGCAAGTCGCTGCCCTATGTGGACCCCGCAGTGGCCACCGCGCCAGTCACCGCATTGGCCGCCACCAGTGCCAAGGCATCCATGTCGGTCGCATCACCGACCACCCTCCCCACCACACCCCCCACCGGCGCCATCACCAGCACCGTGGCCACCGCCCCCGTGGCGGGCGCCAGCGCCTCGGCCTTGTACCTGCCGGTCAGCCCGCAAGACCCCGGCGGGGCGCAGGGCTTTGACCCGCAGCAATACCTGCAACTGCGCCACACCGTGCCCCGCGCGGGCACACCCAGCGCGGCGCGCCCCGCCGCGCTCGATTTCGGTCGCACCCAGCGCCTGCCCGCGATCGACCGCCCCAGCCGCCTGCCAGCCCTCCGCCTGCGCCAACAAAAAGCCGCGCTCACCAGCGACGCGCTGGAAACCTACAGCGGCTACCTGCTCGGCCCGCTCAACTACCCGGTGTTCGTCACCCAAGGCGACTTTGCCGCGCCTGGCCAACAACCGCTGGCCGACTCGCCGCAGTTCGGGCTGGTCGCTGGGGTCAACCCTTTCGGCGCGGGCCAGGTGCTGTTCGTCAACCTGCCGCTCACCTACCTCAAAGGCCGCACCGACGCCCTGCCGATGCACGGCTTTCTGCACTACTTCACCCGCACCCTGCTGAACCTGCCCCACCTGTCGCCCATGCCCAACGGCGTGGCAGGCCTCACACTCAATTGGCATCTGGACGCCTTCGAAGCCCAGGCCCCCACCCAGAGCCTGGTCAGCAAGAAAGTGTTCAACACCGCGGGGCGCGTGTTCTCCATCGACCTCACCGCAGGCCCCGACCGCGACACCGCAGGCGACGCGTTGGGCTGGAACCTTGCCGCCAACCCGGTCGCCAAAAAACTGCTGCGCAACTTCCAGACCTTTGGCCATGCGGTCGGCAGCCACGGCGGCTGGATTCACAACTTTTACGGCCCCAACGCCAGCGACACCAATGCGCTGGACAGCACCCAGCAAGCCTGCCCCAACCCCCTGACCGGCAGCGACAACTTTTTGCAATGCCTGGTGCTCAACCGGCAGGCGGTGGACACCGTGCTGGGCCGCGCCACGCGCGGGTACTCGGCCCCCGAGGGCAACAACCCCACCTGGGCCATGACCTACTTGGAGAACCAAGGCGTGGTCGCCGCCTACTTTGCCGGGCACACCGGGCTGGGCATGACGCGCCAATACCGCGACGGCGTGCTCCTCAATCCCAAGCTGTGGGTGCTGCCCGTCACGCCGCAGGGCATGTACGCCACCTTTGAAGAATGGCAAACCCACAACGTGGCCAAAGAAGACGTGGCCCAGTGGTACCGCGACCTGGTGGACTTTCAGATCGCGCAAAACACCAGCCGCATGGTCTACGCCCACCCGTTTGGCGCCGACATCTGGTTCGACGTGCTCGACACCCTGTTCACCCACGCCGGGGCCCAAGTCGCCACCGGCCAACTCGCTTGGTACACCATGCCCCGCCTGGCCGACTTCATGACCACCCGTTTGCAAGTGGGCTGGAAACAAAGCACCGACGCCGCAGGCGCCACCCGCATCGACGCTACCCACCCGGTCAGCCTGAAAGAAATGACATGGCGCCTGCCCAAAAGCCGCTACGCCACCGCCCCCGTGGTGCTGACCGGCACCGCTACCGTGGTCACCACCGACCCCACCCACTGGCTGGTCAAAGCGCTGCGCGGCACCCGCCTGGCCTTCACCGTGCGCTAACGCCAGACCGCGGTATCGCCCTTGCCACCCCCGTCATTACCCCCTTATCCTCACGATCCACCCGATTCTTACTATCAAAAACATAGCTGCTCAGGCAATCAGAGAATGGGCTAGGGGCTGATTTGGCTTGTTTTCTGCCCGGTGGGCCGCTGGGGGCCTTAAAAAACGCGATTTTTCGGTTTTTTTGACGGCGGGCCTGGCCGGGGTGGCGGTGGAGGAGCGGGCTGCGTTCATTCGATCTGGTTATTTGCAAACCATCAATCAATCGTTGGCGTTTGAAGGTGGTGGCGGCACACTCGCACCTCCCATGACCAGCCCCGCCCCCCACATCGTCATCGTGCCCGGCTGGCGCGACTCCGGCCCTGGCCACTGGCAAAGCCTGTGGGCCGAGCAACTGGCGGGCGCGGTGCGGGTGCAGCAAGACGACTGGATCACGCCCACCCGCGCGGCTTGGCTTCGCGGGATTGAGCGCACCATCGTGGCCCAACCGGGGCCGGTGGTGGTGGTGGCGCACAGCCTGGGCTGCATCGCCACGGTACATTTGCCGCCCAGCGTGGTGGACCGCATCGCGGGTGCTTTGCTGGTGGCCCCGGCCGACCCGGAGCGCCGCTCGGTGCTGAACGACTTTGCACCTGTGCCGTACCAAAAGCTGCCTTACCGCAGCGTGTTGGTGGCGAGCACCAACGACCCGTTTTGCCCGGTTCGACTGGCCAGTGCCTACGCCCGCGCGTGGGGCAGCGAGTTCGTGCGCCTGCCGGACGCGGGGCACGTCAACGTGGACTCTGGCCACGGCGAGTGGCCTTTGGGCTTGGCCCTGTTGCAGTCGCTGTTGGGCGCCGCGCCGCTGGCGGGCTTGCCGCCGGGCGCGCACAATCCACCCCCTCTTTCCCCCGACTTTTTACAAACCGCATGACAAACTTCAAACACACCCTGGCGGTGCTGGCCCTTGTGGCCGGTGGCACCGCAAGCGCCCAGACTTTGCTGAACGTGTCTTACGACGTGGCCCGCGAGTTCTACAAAGACTACAACGCGGCCTTTGTCGCGCACTACAAAAAGACCACCGGCAAAGACGTGAAGGTGGACCAATCCCACGCGGGTTCCAGCGCCCAGGCCCGCGCGGTGAACGACGGCCTGGAGGCCGATGTGGTGACCATGAACACCACCACCGACGTGGATTTTCTGGCCGAGAAGGGCGTGGTCGCCAAAGACTGGACCAAGCGCTTCCCGAACAATGCGGCACCCACCACATCGACCATGCTGTTTTTGACCCGCAATGGCAACCCCAAGGGCATCAAGGACTGGGACGACCTGATCAAGCCTGGCATTCAGGTGGTGGTGGTCAACCCCAAGACCGGCGGTAATGGCCGCATGGCTTACCTGGCCGCCTGGAGCTATGTGCGCAAGAAGGGCGGCACCGACGCCGACGCTGCCGAATTTGTGAAGAAGCTCTACGCCAATGTGCCGGTGCTGGCACGTGGCGGCCGTGACGCAACGGCGGTGTTCCTGCAACGCAACATCGGCGACGTGCTGGTGACTTTCGAGTCCGAGGTGGTGTCGGTGGACCGTGAGTTTGGTGTGGGTAAGGTGGACGCGATCCACCCGTCGGTCAGCATCGTTGCCGAGAACCCGGTGGCCGTGGTCGAGCGCACAGTGGCCAAGAAGGGCACCAGCGAGCTGGCCAAGGGCTACCTGGACTACCTGTATTCCGAAGAGGGCCAGGAGATCGCGGCCAAACACGCGATCCGCCCCCGTTCGCCTGCGGTGCTGAAGAAGTACGCCCAGACCTTCAAGCCGCTGACCCTGGTGCCGGTGTCTGAGTACTTTGGCTCCCTGTCCGAAGCGCAAAAGGTGCACTTCAACGACGGCGGCCAGTTCGACAAGATCTACACCGTCAAGTAAATGTCTTCAGTTGCTTCGTCTGCCCCGGCCCCACAGGAGGCGCCGGGCAAACGCCGCGCCACCAAAAAGGTGTTACCCGGCTTTAACCTCACGCTGGGGTACACATTGCTGTACCTCAGCCTGATCGTGCTGATCCCGCTGTCGGCGCTGGTGTTCAAGACCTTCACGCTGACGCTGGAGCAGTTTTGGGCCGCCATCAGTTCCCCACGGGTGCTGGCGGCTTACCGGCTGACGTTTGGTGCGTCGCTGATTGCGGCCACCGTGAACCTGGTGTTCGGCCTGCTGGTGGCTTGGGTGCTGGTGCGCTACAAGTTCCCTGGCAAGAAGATCGTGGACGCGCTGGTGGACCTGCCGTTTGCGCTGCCCACCGCGGTGGCGGGTATCTCGCTCACCGCCTTGCTGGCGGGCAATGGTTGGGTGGGGCAGTACTTGGAGCCAATGGGCATCCAGTTGGCTTTCAAACCTGCGGGCGTGGTGATCGCGCTGATCTTCATTGGCCTGCCATTCGTGGTGCGCACGGTGCAGCCGGTGCTGGAGGACGCTGAGAAAGAGCTGGAAGAAGCCGCCACGTGCCTGGGCGCGACGCGGCTGCAAACCTTTGTGAAGGTGATCCTGCCGTCCATCTTGCCCGCGCTGTTGACCGGTTTCGCCATGGCCTTTGCCCGCGCCATTGGCGAGTACGGCTCGGTCATCTTCATCGCAGGCAATGTGCCGCTGGTGTCGGAGATCACGCCGCTGATCATCATTGGCAAGCTGGAGCAGTACGACTACGCCGGTGCCACGGCGGTGGCACTGGTGATGCTGGTCATTTCTTTCGTGCTGCTGTTGCTCATCAATGGTTTGCAAGCCTGGCAACGCCGCTTCACCGAGGCCCCGAAATGAGCGCCACCCCTTCCAAAAACAACCGACGGGCCAAAGCGGGCACCACCGAAGCCGCCTGGGTGCGCTACCTGTTGATTGGCACAGCGCTGGCTTTCATGGCGCTGTTTCTGGTGCTGCCGCTGGCAGCGGTGTTCGCCGAGGCGCTGCGCAAAGGCTTTGACGCTTACTGGGCGGCGCTGCAGGAACCCGACGCGTTGTCGGCCATTCAGCTCACCTTCCTCACCGCGCTGATCGCTGTGCCGGTCAATCTGGTGTTTGGCGTGGCGGCGGCCTGGTGCATCGCCAAGTACGAGTTCCGCGGCAAGTCGCTGCTGACCACGTTGGTGGACCTGCCTTTCTCGGTGTCTCCGGTGGTGGCTGGCCTGATCTATGTGCTGATGTTTGGCGCGCAGGGGTGGTTTGGGCCCTGGCTGCAGGCCCACGACATCAAGATCATCTTTGCGGTGCCCGGCATTGTGCTGGCGACCATTTTTGTGACCTTTCCATTCATCGCGCGCGAGTTGATTCCCTTGATGCAGGCCCAGGGCAATGACGAAGAGCAGGCCGCCATCGTGCTGGGCGCGACCGGTTGGCAAACCTTCTGGTACGTGACGCTTCCCAACATCAAGTGGGGGTTGCTGTACGGCGTGATTCTGTGCAACGCACGAGCGATGGGCGAATTTGGTGCGGTGTCGGTGGTGTCGGGGCACATCCGCGGCCAAACCAACACCATGCCCTTGCACGTCGAGGTGCTCTACAACGAATACCAGTCGGTCGGCGCATTCGCCGTGGCGTCTTTGCTGGCCCTGCTGGCGCTGGTGACGCTGGTGATCAAGTCGGTGGTGGAGTGGCGGCATGAGCGTGAACTCAAAGCCGCCGCCGACTTGCCCCCCGAAAACTTCGCCGCCCACCACCCGGCGGCGACCGCGCCCAAAACGGCCTGAACCGAAAGCACACCATGAGCATTGAAATCCGCAACGTCAGCAAGCAGTTTGGCGATTTCCAAGCCCTGCGCGACGTCAACCTGAACATCGAATCCGGCGAGTTGGTGGCCCTGCTGGGCCCCTCGGGCTGCGGCAAGACCACGTTGCTGCGCATCATCGCGGGCCTGGAGACGGCCGACACCGGCAGCATTTTGTTTTCTGGCGAAGACACCACCGACGTGCACGTGCGCGAGCGCCAGGTCGGTTTTGTGTTTCAGCACTACGCGCTGTTTCGCCACATGACGGTGTTCGAGAACGTGGCCTTCGGCCTGCGCGTCAAACCCCGTGGCTTGAGGCCGTCGGAAGACGCGATCAAAAAGAAGGTGCACGACCTGTTGAACCTGGTGCAGCTCGACTGGCTGGCCGATCGTTTTCCGTCGCAGCTCTCTGGCGGTCAGCGGCAGCGAATCGCTCTGGCCCGCGCGCTGGCGGTGGAGCCCAAGGTGCTGCTGCTCGACGAGCCTTTTGGCGCGCTTGACGCCAAAGTCCGCAAAGAGCTGCGCCGCTGGCTGCGTCGTCTGCACGACGAGTTGCACGTGACCAGCATTTTTGTGACCCATGACCAGGAAGAAGCCCTCGAAGTCGCCGACCGCGTGGTGGTGATCAACAAAGGCCAGATCGAGCAGGTGGGCTCGCCGCAGCAGGTGTGGGACCACCCAGCCAGCCCGTTCGTGTACGGTTTCCTGGGCGATGTGAACCTGTTTCACGGCCGGGCGCACGAGGGCGAAGTGCATCTGGAGGGCATGCGCCTGTCGGCCCCCGAGCACGGCCAGGTGCAAGACGCCAAGGCCACGGCTTTCGTGAGGCCGCACGACTTCGACATCGCGCACTACTCCCCAGGTCAACAGCTCGACGGCGACGGCCGCGCTCGCGGCATCGTCGCGCAACTCAGCCGCGCCATCGTCATTGGCCCGATCGCCCGGCTGGAACTCATCCCGGTGGAAGACCAGCCAGGCGGTGAGGACGCTGCCAACAAGCTGATCGAGGCGCAGATTCCTGCGCAACAATACCGAGACGCGGGTTTCCGCGAGGGCGAAACGGTGGTGGTCACACCACGGCGCGCCCGGGTGTTTGTCGAAGCCACGGTCTGAATCCCTCAGCGTCCCCATGTGGGCCTGGGCCCACGCCAGACCGCGTTTTGGAGAGCGGATGTTGATGAACCTGTTCCATGCGGCGCCACGCCGCGTGTTCCAGCTGATCGGTCTGGTGTGCGTGGCCATGCTGGCGTTTGGCTTGTACCTGCAACACGTGGTGGGCTTGGAGCCGTGCCCCATGTGCATCGTGCAGCGCTATGCGCTCGTCGGGGTGCTGCTGTTCGCGCTGTGGGGGGCGGTGTCGGCCGGTCGCGCCGGGCAGGCCGTGGCCGCTGTTTTGTTGTTGCTGAGTGCCGGGTTTGGCGCCTTCGTGGCCGCCCGCCAAAGCTGGTTACAGTGGTACCCGCCCGAGATCGCCACCTGTGGCCGTGACTTCTACGGGATGATTGAGACGTTTCCCCTGCAACGCGCCATTCCCCTCATCTTCAAAGGCAGCGGCGATTGCACCAAAGTCGACTGGACATTCCTCGGCGGCAGCATCGCCAATTGGTCCTTTGTGGCTTTTGTTGGGTTGTCCATGCTGGCCTTGGCGCTCTTGTTGGCGCGCACGCGCCGCTGACCCAGCCGCACGCGCCCTTTGGTTCGGCCCGCGAGCCAGGTGGGCCACCTGTTGGGGGTGCACCAGGGTGCCGCTCCTTTTTAGCTGACCGTGTGGTCTCGCTGCAGGCATGCGGCTTTGGCTTCGTGAGCGGCTGCGCCTGAAGCACGGCGTTCAGCACCACGCGGACCCGTTTGGCCGCAGGCATGGCTGGCCAAGCCTGCCCAAACGGCTTGAACAAAGTCGAAATACTGTATACATTAACAGTTATTCGGCTTTGTCCTCATGCACCTTTCCGCCCCCATTCCCCTTGACGTGCCCGCGCTGGCGGGTGTCTGGCGCGCCAGCGAACTGGGCCACAGCACCACGCCGGTCCAGCCCACGGGCCATGCCGCGCTGGACGCGGTGCTGCCCGGTGGTGGCTGGCCGCTGGGCGGCCTGACCGAACTGCTGCAAGGCCCGGCCCACAGCGAATGGCGCTTGCTGCTGCCCGCACTGGCGGCGCTGCAACGGCGCCCACAGCCCGCGCCAGTGGTGCTGGTCGGCGCGCCCCACACCCCCATGGGGCCGGCCCTGGCGGCACAGGGCGCCCAGCCGTCCCAGTGGTTGTGTGTGCAGGGCGACACGCCCGCCGCCCGTTTGTGGGCCACCGGCCAGGCGCTGCAATGTCGGGAGGTTCTGGCCGTGATCGCCTGGCTCCCCGATGCCCAGCCCGCGGGGCTGCGCCGCCTGCAGGTGGCCGCACAACAGCACAGCAAGTGGCTGTGGGTGTGGCGTCCTGCCAGCGCCCGGGGCCAGGCCTCGCCCGCGCCGCTGCGCTTGGCCCTGCACGCGTCGTCCGACCCAGCTGCGAGGTTGGAGGTGACCGTGTTCAAACGCCGTGGGCCCGCGCTCACCGAGCCGGTGGTCTTGGGGGCCACCGCACCACCGCTGACCGCGCTGTTGTCGGCCCGCCCGCATGGGGGCCAGTCTGAGCGCTTGGTGGTGCCCGCCGCGCAGTCCGCCTTGTGGCCGACCCCTATGCCTGTTACCCATGGTGCCCATGCTGTGGATCGCCTTGCTGCCAACGACCCCGCCTGATGCCCAGCCCGACCTCGCTGCCGTCGAAGCCTGGGGCTGGCACGCCCTGCGCTTCACCCCGCGGGTGAGCCTGCAAAGCGACGCGGTCCTGCTGGAGGTGGCGGCCAGCCTGCGTTTGTTCGGCGGCGTGCGCCCCTTGTTGTCGGCGCTGTTGACGCCCTCAGACACACTTCTGTGCGCCGTACCCGCGCCATGCCCCTCTCGGGCAAGCCCTGGCGTCCCCGACGCCAACGCCGTCAGCGCCGCCCCGGCGCTTGCCGCCTGGGCGCACGGCCCCACCGCGTGGGTGGCGCTGGGCCGCGCCCGCGATATGGCTTGGGCCCGGCCGGGCACGCGTTCCATCAACGCACGTCACGCTGCCCGCCCTGCTGCCCGCCCTCTCGACCAACTCCCTTTGGCCACGCTCGACGCGGCCCGCCCACACCTCGACACCCTGGCCCGCTTGGGCTGCCAGACCTGGGGCGATCTGCGCCGACTGCCGCGCGACGGGGTGGCGCGCCGCTTTGGCCAAGCGCTGCTCGATGCGCTCGACATGGCATGCGGCGACCGGCCCGACACCCACCCTTGGTTGGTGTGGCCCGAGCGGTTCGCCACTCAGGTCGAACTTGACGCTTTGGTGTACGAAGCCCCGGCCTTGCTGTTTGCCGCGCGCCGCTTGCTGGCGCGGCTGCGTGCGTGGCTGGCGGCCCAAGGGGCGGGGGTGCGGTCGATGCGTTGGGTCTGGCATTTCGATGCGCGGCGCGGCACCGACCCCCATGGTGAGTTCTGTCTGCACCTGAGCGAACCCACCCAGGCCATGGAGCACCCCGCCCGTTTGCTGGCAGAGCACTGGGCCCGCACGGTGTTGCCGGTGCCAGTGCACACGCTGGGTCTGGAGGCGCTGGCGGTGGAGCCCTTGCCCGGTAGCAGCCACAGCCTGTTGATTGAAGAGCGAGCCCAGGGCGACACCCTGGCCCAGTTGGTGGAGCGCCTGAGCGCCCGCCTCGGGCCTGGTCAGGTGCGCCGTTGGCAACCCGCCGACAGCCCGGTGCCTGAGCGGCGGCAGCGCTGGTCGGCGGCGCTGGCCCGGCCCGGTCAGCACGATTCGCCCCCATCGGCCCCGCCCGCGCGTTGCGCCGCACCGGCCCCTGTCGATGGCTTGTGGCCCACCTGGCTGCTGGACGAGCCGCTGCCCCTTGCCGTGCGAGGACACCGGCCGCACTACCAAGGTCCGCTGTCGTTGCTGGTTGGCCCGCAACGCCTGGAGGCCAGCGGTTGGCCCGGGCAGGGCGGGGCGGCGGGCTTGGCCCCCGCGATGCGCGACTACTTCATCGCCCGCAGCGAGCGCGCGGGATTGCTGTGGGTGTATCGCCAGCGGCTGGACGCCCAAGCGGCTTGGTTCCTGCACGGCATCTTTGCCTGACCGCCATGCCGTCGCTGCCCGCCTACGCGGAACTGTTCGCGCTCAGCAATTTCAGCTTCCAGCGCGGGGCGTCGCACCCCGAGGAGTTGGTGGAACGCGCCCACGCGCTGGGCTACAGCGCCCTGGCACTGGCCGACGAGTGCTCGGTGGCCGGTGTGGTGCGGGCGCACACCGCTGCGAAGGCGCTGGGTCTGGCTTTCATTCCGGGGGCGTCGTTTGAGGTCGAGGCCACAGCCCCGTTCACCCTGGTGGTCCTGCCCCACAGCCTGGTGGGCTGGGGCCAGTTGTGCCAGTGCATCACCGCGGCCCGCGCAGCTGGCCCGCCCGGGGGGTACCGGATGCGCTGGCCCGAAGACGGTCTTTGGGGCCTGACCGATTGCGAGTGGTTGTGGCTGCCCCAACGCAGCAGCGACCCCGCGCACTGGCACGCCACCCACCGCCAGCTGCTCGCCGCCCGCACGCACCTGGGCCAGCGGCTGTGGCTGGGTACGACCCGTTTGCACCAACTCGATGACGCTTGGCACTTGGCGCAGCTGGAAGCGGTGTCTGCGGCCACCGGTGTGCCCCTGGTGGCCACCGGCGCGGTGCTGATGCATGCCCGCTCGCGCAAGCCGCTGCAAGACCTGTTGACCGCCGTGCGCATGGGCGCGCCGGTGCAGCGCTGCGGCGCGGTGCTGGAGCCCAACGCCGAAGCCCACCTCAGGCTGCGCTCTCGCATCGCCGCGCTGTACGCCGCCGACTGGCTAGCGGCGACCCTCACCGTGGCCCAGCGCTGCCGCTTCAGCCTGGACGCGTTGCGCTACCAATACCCGATGGAGACCGTACCGCCAGGCCAAACCCCGGCGCAGGCGCTGGCCACGCTCACCTGGGCGGGTGCGGCCGAGCGATTTCCGCAGGGCGTGTCCGAGGTGGTGCGGCAACAGCTGCACAAAGAACTCGCCCTGATCGAGGAGAAGCGCTACGACATGTACTTTTTGACGGTGCATGACCTGGTGCGGTTTGCCCGGGGTCGGGGCATCTTGTGCCAGGGCCGTGGCTCGGCGGCCAACTCGGCGGTGTGTTACTGCCTGGGAGTCACTGCGGTCAGCCCGGAGAACGGCAACCTGTTGTTCGAGCGCTTCATCAGCCGAGAGCGAGACGAGCCGCCCGACATCGACATCGACTTCGAGCACGAGCGGCGCGAAGAGGTGATCCAGTACATCTACCGCAAGTACGGCCGCGACCGTGCCGCCATCGCCGCCACCGTGACCTGTTACCGGCCCCGCAGCGCCCTGCGCGACGCGGGCAAGGCCCTGGACATTCCCGCCGACTGGGTGGCGCGGCTGGCGCGCGAGCATTTCTGGTTCGATGGCCCTGACCATCTGGCCGAGCGCCTGGCAGACGCCGGTCTGCCCGCCGCCGACCCTGCGGTGGGGCAATGGCTGAGCCTGGCGCGCCAGCTGATCGGGTTCCCGCGCCACTTGGGCCAGCACGTGGGCGGCTTTGTGTTGACCGACGGCCTGTTGACCCGCCTGGTGCCGGTGCAGCCCGCCACCATGGCCGAGCGCAGCATCATCCAATGGGACAAAGACGACCTCGACGCAGTGGGCCTGCTGAAGGTGGATGTGCTGGCTCTGGGCATGCTCACGGCACTGCGGCGCGGCCTGGACCTGGTCAACCAGTGGCGCGGCACCGCCCACCAGCTGCACACCCTGCCCCCCGCCTGTGCCGCCACCTACGACATGGTGTGTGCCGCCGACACCGTGGGCGTGTTCCAGGTGGAAAGCAGGGCCCAGATGAGCATGTTGCCCCGGCTGCGCCCGCGGTCGTTTTACGACCTGGTGGTGGAGGTGGCCATCGTCCGCCCCGGCCCGATCCAGGGCGGCATGGTTCACCCTTACTTGAAAGCGCGGGAGCGGCAGCGCCAGGGCCTGCCGATCCACTACGAAAAGCCCGAACTCCGGCGGGCTTTGGAACGCACGCTGGGTGTGCCGATTTTTCAGGAGCAGGTGATGCAAATCGCGATGGTGGCCGCTGGTTTCAGCGCCGGTCAGGCCGACGCTTTGCGCCGTTCCATGGCCGCCTGGAAGCGTACCGGTGGCGTGCACCGCTTCGAGCGCGCGCTCATCGATGGCATGGTCGCCAACGGCTACCCACTGGCTTACGCCGAACGCATTTTTGGGCAGATCAAGGGCTTTGGCGAGTACGGCTTTCCAGAGAGCCATGCGGCGAGTTTTGCCATCCTGGTCTACGCGAGCTGTTGGCTCAAGCGGCACGAGCCCGCTTGTTTTTTGGCCGCTCTGCTCAACTCTCAGCCCATGGGCTTTTATGGCCCGTCGCAGCTGGTACAGGACGCGCGGCGCCATGGGGTCGAGGTGCGGCCGGTGGATGCTGCCCACAGCTGCTGGGATTGCAGCCTGGAGGCCAGCACCCAAGCTGGTCCCAACCCGTGCGGGGACGTTGCGCCCCAACCGGCGGTGCGCTTGGGCCTGCGAATGGTTTCGGGGTTGGGCCAGGCGGCGGCCGAACGCATCGTGCAAGCCCGCAGGGCCCAGCCCCTGGGCGATGTGGATGACCTGGCCCGGCGAGCCCAGCTCGACCGGGGCGACCTGCAGGCTCTGGCCGCGGCCGACGCGTTGGCCAGCCTGGCTGGACACCGGCGGCAACAGGTGTGGCAAACCTCGGCCGTGCGCGCCGCGCCTGGGTTGTTGCGTGAGGCCCCCATCCAAGAGTCCCGCCTTGCTCTGCCCGAAGCGCTCGAGGGCGAAGCCATTGTGTTCGACTACCAGACCACCGGACTCAGCCTGCGCCGCCACCCGCTGGCCTTGCTTCGACCCCGGCTGAACCGGCACGGTTGCCTGAGCGCTGCGCAGTTGCGTGGCCTGGCCCACGGCCAAGCGGTCCAGACCTGTGGCATCGTGACCGTCCGGCAACAACCGGCCACCGCCAAGGGCACGGTCTTCGTGACCCTGGAGGACGAAACCGGGGTGGTGAATGTGATCGTTTGGGCCTCGGTGCGCGAGGCCCAGCGCCGTGAGTTGTTGCACGCCCGGCTGCTGGGGGTGCAGGGTGAGTGGCAGCGCGACCAAGCCACAGGCGGCCAGGTCACGCACCTGATTGCCCACCGGCTGGTGGACCTCACCCGTTGGCTGGGTCGGCTGGGCACCGACAGCCGGGATTTCCATTGAGGGGGCGCCGGGTTTGCCGAGCCCGCCACGGGGGTCTGCCGGGTGGCAGGGCCAGCCCGGTCTGGCTCAGCCGAGCTTTTTCACCAGCACCAGGCTTTTGCGGTCCCAGTTGTACTTGCGCTTGCGTGCTTCGGGCAACCAGTCGGGGTCGGCCTGCACAAAGCCGCGTTTGATGAACCAATGTTTGGTGCGCGTGGTCAACACAAAGATCGACTGCAGACCCATGGCACGCGCGCGTTGCTCCACCCGTTTGAGCAGGCGTTCACCATCGCCCTGCGACTGGCTTTGCGGTGAGACGGTGAGCGCCGCCATTTCAGCGGTTTTGGCTTCTGGATACGGGTAGAGCGCGGCACAGCCAAAGATCACTCCATCGTGTTCGATGATGGTGTAGTTGCTGGCGTCGCGTTCGATTTCGGTGCGGCTGCGTTTGACCAGTGTGCCGTCTTTTTCAAACGGCTCAATCAGCTGCAAGATGCCTGCCACGTCATCGGGCGTGGCCTCGCGCAGCTCTTCGAGTTTCTCGTCGATCACCATGGTGCCAATGCCATCGTGCACGTAGATTTCCAGCAGCAGCGCGCCGTCCAGCGCGAACGGCAGGATGTGGCTGCGCTCCACCCCGCCTTTGCAGGCCTTCACGCAGTGCTGCAGGTAAAACGCGGTGTCGTTGGGCTGGTGTGCGGGTGGCAGGCTGGCCAGCAGCGTCTCGGCTGCGGCCAGTGGCAGTTCGGTGTCGATCGGGTTGTCGTCGCTGGCGGGGGCGGTTGGGTCTTGCAAGATGCCGGGGATCTCGGTCAAGAAGATCAGCTTGTCGGCCTGCAACGCGATCGCCACCGAGGTCGCCACTTCTTCCATTGAAAGGTTGAAGGCCTCGCCGGTCGGGGAAAAGCCGAACGGTGAGAGCAGCACCATCGCGCCCAGGTCGATGGTTTTTTGAATGCCTGCCACGTCCACCTTGCGCACCAAGCCCGAGTGCTGAAAGTCCACCCCGTCGACGATGCCCACCGGCCGTGCGGTGATGAAGTTGCCCGAGATCACCCGCACCGTGGCCCCGGCCATCGGGGTGTTGGGCAGGCCCTGGCTGAAGGCGGCCTCGATTTCGTAACGCAATTGGCCCGCCGCTTCTTGCGCGCAGTCCAGTGCCACCCCGTCGGTGATGCGCATGCCGTGGGAGTACCTGGCCTCGTGCCCTTTGGCCTGCAGCTGCTCGTTCACCTGGGGGCGGAAACCGTGGACCAGCACGATTTTCACGCCCATGCTCTGGATCAGTGCCAAGTCTTGTGCCAGGTGTGGCAGCTTGCCTGCGGCGATGGCCTCACCCGCCACGCCGACCACAAAGGTCTTGCCCCGGTGTGCGTGGATGTAGGGCGCGACCGAGCGAAACCACGGCACGAAGGTGAAGTTGAAAACGGCAGACATGGGCGTGGCTTGCGTGGGACGGCGGGGGCGGTTGACGGCTGCTGGGTGGGGCGGTGTCAGGAAAGTGTAGCGCCTGGGTCTTGGTACCCGTGACCGCTCAAGGGAGCGGGCAGGGGGGCGCGCCGATAATGGCGCGCCATGCCATCGCCCACCTCTGTTCCCACGCCTGATACCGCGCCCGCCCGTTTGCGCATCGAGTTCCCAGAGTCGCTGCCGGTGTCTGGCAAACGGCAGGAGATCACCGACGCCATTGCCGCGCACCAAGTGGTCATCGTGTGCGGTGAGACCGGTTCGGGCAAAACCACGCAACTGCCCAAGATCGCGCTCGCCATGGGGCGCGGCAAGCTGAACGCGCCGCCCGGCAAAGGGCGGTTGATCGGCCACACCCAGCCACGGCGGATCGCGGCGAGTTCAGTGGCCAAACGCATCGCCGAGGAGCTGAACACGCCACCGGGCGAGGTGGTGGGCTACAAGGTGCGGTTCCAAGACCGCCTGGGGCGCGATGCGTCCATCAAGTTGATGACAGACGGCATCTTGCTGGCCGAGACGCAGACTGACCCGCTGCTCAAGGCCTATGACACGCTGATCATCGACGAGGCGCACGAACGCAGCCTGAACATCGACTTCCTGCTAGGCTATCTTCGCGAGATCTTGCCGCGCCGGCCCGACCTCAAGGTCATCGTGACCTCCGCCACCATCGACGCCGACCGTTTCGCGCGGCATTTCGCGATGCCGCGTTCCCCCTCTGGCCGCGCCCAGACGGGCGAGACCGCGCCCGGCAGCGGATCCAACGCCGTTGGCACAGAAAGCGACCCGGCGGGGTTGGGCAGAGACTGGGTGCCCGCGCCGGTGATCATGGTGTCGGGCCGCACCTTCCCGGTGGAGCAGCGCTGGCGCCCATTTGAGGAAAGCCGCGACCACGACCTGAACGACGCGATCGCCGAGGCGGTGGACGAGTTGTGGCACGACCCGCGCCAGGGCGGCGATATTTTGGTGTTCCTGCCGGGGGAACGCGAGATCCGCGAGGCGGCCGATCACCTGCGCAAGCACCTGAGCCACCAGCCCACCCTGCGCAGCGCCGAGGTGCTGCCGCTGTTCGCCCGGTTGTCGCAGGCCGAGCAGGACCGGATTTTTGAGCCGCCAGAGCGCCGCAGCAGCCGCCGCGTGGTGCTGGCCACAAACGTGGCGGAGACTTCGCTCACCGTGCCGGGTATCCGCTACGTGATCGACTCCGGCACCGCCCGTATGAAGCGCTACAGCTTTCGCAGCAAGGTCGAGCAGCTGCTGGTGGAGCCCATCAGCCAGGCGGCGGCCAACCAGCGCGCAGGCCGCTGCGGCCGGGTGGCCAACGGCATCTGCATCCGGCTGTACGACGAGAAAGACTTCGCCGCCCGCTCGCGCTTCACCGCCCCCGAGATCCTGCGCAGTTCGCTGGCCGGGGTGATCTTGCGAATGAAGTCGCTGCACCTGGGCGATGTGTCGCGTTTCCCGTTCATCGAGGCGCCTTCGGGCCGGGCGATCGCCGACGGCTACCAACTCCTCAACGAGCTCGGTGCAGTGGACGACGCCAACGAACTTACGCCCGTTGGTCAGGCCTTGTCCCGCCTGCCGCTCGACCCGCGGGTGGGTCGGATGATCCTGGAGGCGCGCCATCGCAATGCCTTGGCCGAGGTGCTGGTGATCGCGTCGGCCCTGAGCGTGCAAGACGTGCGCGACCGGCCGATGGACGCCCAGGCCCAGGCTGACCAAGCCCATGCGAAGTTCGACGACGAGAAAAGCGAGTTCAGTGGCTACCTCAAGCTGTGGGACTGGTTGGACAAAGCGCGCGGGGGCCACGGTGCCGAGCACAAACTCAGCCACCGGCAGTACGAGCAACTGCTGCGGCAACACTTTGTCAGCGTGCGGCGGGTGCGTGAGTGGCGCGACATCCACAGCCAGCTGCACACCGTGGTGGCGGAGCACAAATGGGCACTCAACACCGCGCCCGCCAGTTACGAGCAGCTGCATTTGTCCATGCTGTCGGGCTTACTGGGCAACGTTGGCTGCAAGCTGGAAGAGGGCCAAAACGGAGAGTACCTGGGCGCGCGTGGCATCAAGTTCTTTCCGCACCCGGGCGCGCACCTGTCCAAAAAACCGGGTCGCTGGATCGTGGCGGCCGAGTTGGTGGAAACCACGCGTTTATTTGGCCGGGGTATCGCCTATGTCGACCCGGCCTGGCTGGAGCAAGTGGGCAGCCACCTGCTGAAGAAGCAGTTGCTGGAGCCGCACTGGGAGAAAAAGGCCGGTGAGGTGGTGGCGCTGGAGCGGGCCACCCTGTACGGGCTGGTGGTCTACAACGGCCGCCGGGTGAACTTTGGTCGGGTGGACCCACAGGGCGCCCGCGAGGTGTTCATCCGCGAGGCACTGGTTGGGGCGCAATGGGAGACCCGGCTGCCTTTCCTGGCGGCCAACCAGGCCCTGATCGCCAAGGTGGAAGAGCTGGAGCACAAGTCGCGCCGACAAGACGTGTTGGTGGATGAAGAACTCATATACGCCTTCTATGACCAGCATGTGCCCGCCGACGTACACAGCGGCGCGGGCTTTGAGCGCTGGTACCGCGACGCCGCACAGGCCAACCCCCAACTGCTGCGCCTGACCCGCGACGAGCTGATGCGCCACGAGGCCGCAGGAATCACCACCAGCACCTTCCCCAAGACCGTGCGGCTGGGCGGCGTGGACTGCGCGGCGGAGTACCTGCATGAGCCTGGCGACGCGCGCGACGGCCTCACCGTGACCGTACCGCTGTTTGTGCTGAACCAAGTCAACGACGAGCGCTGCGAGTGGCTGGTGCCCGGCATGCTGCGCGACAAGGTGCTGGCCCTGCTCAAAAGCCTGCACCAGAAGCCACGCTCGCGCTTCGTACCGTTGCCCGAAAGCGCCACACGCATCGCAGGTGAACTGGCCGCGCCCGAGGTGTTCGGCCACGGCAGCCTGACCGACGCGCTGCTCAAGATCGTGCGGGCAGCCACCTCGCTGGATGTGAAGCGGGCCGACTTCAAGCTGGACATGGTGCCGCCGCACCTGTTCATGAACTTCAAGGTGGTCGACGAGCATGGCCGCCAACTGGGCGCTGGCCGCCAGCTCGGCGCACTGAAGGCCGAGCTGGGCGCCAAAGCGCGGGGCGCGTTCCAGGCGCTGGCAGGCCTGAAAATGGCGCCGCGCGAGGCCGCTGCGGAGAAATCTGATTCAAATCGGCCGCTAGCCCCCGAAAAACAGGCCGATAGAGCTATTAAAAAAATAGCAAATACCGGTGCACCGCACCGCGCAGCCGAGGCGCAGCGGCACACCGCCTGGACCTTTGGCGAGCTGCCCGAACTGATGGAGATCCGCAAAGGGGGGCAAACGCTGATCGGCTTTCCGGCGCTGACCGATCTGGGCGACGCGGTGGGCATCGAGGTCTACGACGAGCCCGAGGTGGCGGCTGCAAAGCACCGCGCAGGCCTGCGCCGCCTGTTTGCCCTGCAGATCAAGGACGCGCTCAAGTACCTGGAAAAAAACATCCCCGACCTGCAAAAAATGGCGGTCAGCTACATGCTGGTGGGGCGCCTCCCCGACGCCAAGGGCGGGGAGGGCGGGGGCACGCCCGACGAGTTGCGCACGCAGATCATCGACGTGGCGCTCGACCGTGCCTTTCTGCTCGACCCCCTGCCCAACACCGAAGCCGACTTCAAGCGCCGGCTCGACGAAGGCCGCGGCCGTCTGACGCTCATCGCCACCGAGGTGGCCCGCCTTGCCGCGACCATCTTGGCCGAGTACGCCACCGCGCTGCGCAAAGTCAAGGACACCAAAACCGCGCCCGAGGCCACCGCCGATGCGACGCAGCAACTGCAGCGCTTGATCCCCAAGCGCTTTTTGTCGGCCACGCCCTGGGCCCAGCTGCAGCACTGCCCGCGTTACCTCAAGGCGGTCACGCTGCGGCTGGACAAGCTGCGGGCCGATCCTGCCCGCGACGCCGCCCGCCTCGCTGAATTGCGGCCCCAAGAACAGCGCTATTGGCGACTTGTGGCCGATCGAAAAGGGGCGGTGGACACGCGGATGCAAGAGTTCCGTTGGTTGCTGGAGGAACTGCGGGTGAGTTTTTTTGCCCAGGAGTTGCGCACGCCACAACCGGTCAGCGTGAAGCGGCTGGACAAGGTCTGGGCGCAGCTCAACAGCTGACGCGGTCTGCCGCTGGCGACTCGGTCCTCAGTCGCCCAGCACCACGCCCTCGCGCCGGGGGTCGGCCCCGCCCCGCAGACCGTTCGGGCGCCGCTGGACGGCATGCAGGCCGCTGGTCATGGTCAGCTCGCGCACCTCGTGGCCCCGCGCACGCAAAGCCGCCACCGTCTCCGCAGGGAAGCGCCCCGCCTCCAGCAGCGTGGGGCCATTCAGGCTGCCGAAGTTGGGCAGGTCGATGGCGCGCTGCGGGTCCAGGCCCCAGTGCAGCAGGCCCACCAACACCTTCGCGGTGTGGTGAACGATGGCCGCGCCCCCGGCGCTGCCCAGGCTGGCGATCAGCGGGCCGGTTTGACCGTCCGGCAGTCGCTCAAACACCAGAGTGGGGCTCATCGAAGAGCGCGGCCGCTTGCCTGGTTGCACCCGGTTGGCGATGGGTCGGCCATCGGCACCAGTGGGCGAGAAGCTGAAGTCGGTCAGTTCGTTGTTCAGCAAGAAGCCGCCGGGCAGCCCTAGTCCACGGTTGACCATCAGCCGCGCGCCAAACGCGTTTTCGATGGTCGTGGTCATGGCCACCGCGCGGCCCTGGGCATCGACGATGCTCAAGTGCGAGGTCCCCGACTCCGGTTGCGTGCCCATCGCCGACCAGCGCGGCGTCGCTGGCCCCGGCATGCCCGCCGGGGCCAGCCGCATGCTTTGCGCGCCGATCAGCTGGGCGCGTTCGGCCAGGTAGGCTGGCGCCAGCAGGCTGTGAAACCCCCCGCCAGGCGGCGCCACAAAGTCAGGGTCGGCGATGTACTGGTTGCGGTCGGCGAACGCCAGGCGCGACGCTTCGGTGTACGCGTGCAGCCAGTCCGCCGACGGCAGGCCACGTTGCAGCGGCGCGGTGTGGGCTGGGGTGTGCGCCAGCAGCCCCAAGATTTGGGCGATGGCGATACCGCCCGAACTCGGCGGCGGCATGCCGCACACCCGCACGCTCTGAGCGGCTCTGGGCGTGGGTGTGCCGCTGGTGGTGGCGGTCCGCGTGGCCGCAGAGCCTTGGGCTTCCCCAACAGGCATGACGCCCTGTGCCTGAACGGGCAGGGTGTGGTCGGTGCACAGCGGTTCGCGCTTGACAGCGCGGTAGCTGGCCAGGTCGGCTTCGGTCATTGCGCCGGGGTGGCGGGGGTGGCTGCGCACGGCGCGCACCACGCTGCGCGCCACCGGGCCGCGCTGCATCGCCCGCGGGCCCTGGCGTGCGATGGTGTCCAACACGGCCGCCAGTTCCGGGTTTTTCAAAATATGGCCAACCGGCCAAGGCGCGCCCGACGGGTCGTAAAAGTGAGCGGCGGCGTGGGCGTCTTGCCGCAGCGCCTGGTCGGCCTGGAGCAGGGCGTGCAGGCGCGGGCCCACCGGGAAGCCGTCGCGTGCCAGGGCGATGGCGGGCTCGAACAGCCGCGCCCAAGGCAGGCGCCCGTGGTCCTGGTGCGCCCGCGCCAGCATCGCCACCGTGCCCGGGACGCCCACCGAACGACCACCGACCACCGCCTCGCTGAACGCCATGGGCTGGCCGTTGGCTTGCAGGAACAGCGACTCGGTGGCAGCGGCCGGGGCGGTTTCGCGGCCGTCGTAGGCATCGGTTCGCCGCTTGGGGGGCCAGGCGGGGTCGTGGTGCAACAAGAACGCGCCGCCGCCGATCCCGCTGGACTGCGGCTCCACCAGCGTCAGCACCATTTGCACCGCCACCGCCGCGTCCACCGCCGAGCCACCGGCCTTCAACATGCGGTAGCCCGCCTGTGCGGCCAGCGGGTGCGCTGCGGCCACCGCCAGGTGTCGTGTAGTCCAACCGGGCTTGGGTTGCCAGCCCGTGGCCCCCTCTGGCGCGATGGAGAGCGGCCCCGCTGGGCCAGCGCCCGGCGGGGCGGGTGTTGGCACATTGGCCAAGGCGTCCGTCGGCTGGCCAGGGGGTGTTGGGGCGCGCGGTTTCTGAGGGGATTGGGGGGAGGAAGTGGCGGCCTGACGTGGGCCGACCGGTGTGGGGTCTCCAACCGGCGCGGCTGTGGGCCCCGGCGCGCCGGTACGCACGGGCCTGGGCACCCGGTCTTCCACCGGCACACGCGGTGGCGAACCGCACGCGCTGAGCCACAAGGCCATGGCCACCACGCCAAGGCGTGGCAGCACCAGACGCCGCTGGCGACTTGGCCGTTGATGCCCTTGCTGCCAGCCGTTCACCGGGTCATGTGAACCGTGGTCTGGCGCATGATCAGGTCTGGGGCCGAAGGCGCAGACCGTGTCAGTAGGGTGGCTCACAGGGGGCCTCTGGCGATGGTTGTCGGCCGGTGGCGCGGCCGATCAGCGCGGCGCCAGGCGAATCGCGCCGTCCAACCGGATCACCTCACCGTTGAGCATGTCGTTTTCAATGATGTGCAACGCCAGTTTGGCGAAGTCTTGAGGTGTGCCCAACCGGCTCGGGAAGGGCACGCCCGCCGCTAGGGCGTCTTGCACGTCCTGCGGCATGGAGAACAGCATCGGGGTGCCAAAAATGCCAGGCGCGATGGTCATGTTGCGGATGCCGCTGCGCGCCAGGTCGCGTGCGATCGGCAGCGTCATGCCCACCACGCCGCCCTTGCTGGCCGAATAGGCGGCCTGGCCGATTTGTCCGTCGTAGGCCGCTACCGAGGCGGTGGAGATCAGCACGCCGCGCTCGCCGGTCGGCTCCGGCTCGTTCTTGCTCATCGCGTCGGCGGCCAGGCGGATCATGTTGAAGGTGCCCACCAGGTTGACCATCAGGGTCTTGGTGTAGGTCGCCAGCACGTGGGGACCGGTCTTGCCGACGGTTTTCTCGGCGGGCGCGATGCCCGCGCAATTCACCAGGCCCACCAGCTTGCCCAGGGCCGTGGCTCGCGCCACCACCGCCTGGCCATCGGCCTCGCTGCTCACGTCGCATTTCACAAACGCGCCGCCAATTTCCTTGGCCACCTGTTCGCCCTTTTCCACCTGCATGTCGGCGATCACGACCTTGCCGCCTTGGGCTGACAGCAGCCGGGCTGTGCCTTCGCCCAGGCCCGATGCGCCGCCGGTGACGATGAATACTTTGCCTTGGATGTTCATGGAAGGGTCTCCTGGAAGGATGTGATTGACGTTGACGTAAACGTCAATTATGCCGGAGCCCGCCCGGGGTCCAACCCGCTACGATGACCCGATGAGCGCACCCCAGACCCCCAGCCCGACCGATCTGATCCACCACGATTACCTGCCCCCGGACGGGTTTCGAGCGCCCATGCCAGGCATCCACAAGGCCTCCACGGTGATCTTCTCCAACGTCGCGGCGATGCGTGCCCGCGACTGGCAGCACAAGACTGGCTACTCCTATGGCTTGCACGGAACGCCGACCACCTTTACGTTGGAAGAGCGCATCAGCAGCCTGGAAGGCGGACTGCAGTGCGTGCTGACGCCCAGCGGTTTGTCGGCCATCGCCAATGTGAACCTGGCGCTGCTGAAAACCGGCGACGAGGTGCTGATTCCCGACAACGCCTATGGCCCCAACAAGGCACTCGCCCAGGGCGAGCTCAAGGCCTGGGGCATCACACACCAGTTGTACGACGCGCTGAGCCCGGCAGACCTGGCCGCCAAAATCGGGCCGCGAACCCGGCTGGTGTGGCTGGAGGCTCCCGGGTCGGTGACCATGGAGTTCCCCGATCTGCCCGAGCTGGTCCGTGTGTGTCGCCAACACGGCGTGACCACGGTGCTGGACAACACATGGGGCGCAGGTCTGGCATTCAACGCCTTCGCCTTGCCAGGACTGGCCGAGTTGCGCGGCAGCGCGGGGGTGGACCTTAGCGTGCAGGCCTTGACCAAATACCCCAGCGGCGGTGGCGACGTGCTGATGGGCAGCGTGGTCACCCGCGACGAGGCCTTGCACCTGCGCGTCAAGCTTTGCCACATGCGGCTGGGACTCGGCGTGGGCGCGAACGACGTGGAGGCGGTCCTGCGGTCGCTGCCCAGCATGGCGCTGCGCTATGCCGCCCACGACCGCACCGCCCGCGCGCTGGCCCAGTGGCTGGCGGGACGGCCGGAGATCGCGCAGGTGCTGCACCCCGCGTGGCCCGGTTCACCAGGCCACGCCCATTGGCGCGCCACCTGCGGAGAAGGTGCCCAAGCGGCGGGGCTGTTCTCCGTGGTGTTCGACGACCAATTCAGTGCCGCCGAGGTGGACCGCTTTTGCGACCGCCTGCGGCTGTTCAAGCTGGGCTACTCCTGGGGCGGCTTCATGAGCTTGGTGGTGCCATACGACATCGGCACCATGCGCCAGCCGGGCGTGAGCGCGTGGCCGCACCGCGGCGTGCTGGTGCGGTTCTCCATCGGCCTGGAGTCGGTGGACGATCTGCGGGCCGACCTGGACCAGGCGCTCGCTGCCCTGCCTGCCCACCCCTGAGGGTTGGCGCTTCGGCGGGCCGCTGCATCGGTTTGTCGTTACCATCGATGTTTTCCCGCCTAAGCACAGAAACGGACAGCCCAGTGGCAAAACCCAATTACGGTTACGAGAAACGCCAAAAAGAGCTGGCCAAAAAGCGCAAAAAAGAAGAGAAGCTGCAACGCAAACTCAACCCCCGACCGGACGGCGAGGCGGGCGAGGGCGGCGAAGAAGGGGCCAGCGAGGCGGGTACCGACGACAGCGCAGACCCTCAGGCCGACTCAGCGAGTGGTCCCAACGCCGCGTCCACACCGACAGACGGTACGCCATAGGCGAGCGCCTTCGGTCTGGATCGGCACGGGTCGTTTTGAGTCGATCACCCCCCGGTCAAGGGTGAAGGGCAGCCCCGTTCAGAGTGACAACAGGCGCCGCGCCAGATCGGCCATGCTGGCGGCGCTGCGGTCGGCCGCCACCAAGGGCACCGCGTGTTGGTACTGGCGGAAGTTGCGCTGCATCGACGCCAGGTAGCCTGGGTCGTAGTGCGTCAACAGCAGGTCACGCACCACCGCGTCGATCTCGTTGGCCTCGACCTGAGCGGTCCAGGCCGAAACCACCGCTTTGCCGCGCAGCGCGGTGAGCGCGTCCAGGCGGCGGCAAAAGAACGCGCGGTCGCGCACAAAAAAATCATAGTCTTCCATCAGCAAGGCCACCCGCTCGTCGTCTGGCAGGTGCAGGTCGTAGCAGGGGCTGGCACGCATGGCCTGCATCAGCGCGTCGGGCACCGCCAAGTTGCCGACCTTTTTGCTTTCGCTTTCCACGTACACCGGCCGCGCTGGGTCGAACTGCCGCAAGGCGTTCCACACCAGCGTGTCGAAGCGCTTCTGCGACGGCTGCGGCTGTCCCGGAATCAGGCCGAGCACCGAGCTGCGGTGGCGGGCCAGCGCCTCAAGGTCCAGCACCTGGGCACCGGCCTGGGCCAGCGCGGTCAGCAAGCGGGTTTTGCCAGACCCCGTGGGGCCACACACCACCCGGTAGTGCAGTCGGGACGCCTGCACTTGCAGGTCGGCGAGCAACGCGGTGCGGAAGGCTTTGTAGCCGCCTTCGATCAGCGTCACCTTGAACCCGATCTGCCCCAGCACCATCGCGAGCGAGCCGCTGCGCTTGCCACCGCGCCAGCAGTACACCAGCGGCTGCCAGTGGCGCGGTGTGTCGGTGAGTTCGCGCTCGATGTGGCGGGCGATGTTGGCCGCCACCAGCGCGGCGCCGCGCTTTTGCGCCTCGAACGGACTGACTTGCTTGTACAGGGTGCCGATCACATGGCGTTCGTCGTTGTTGAGCGACGGCCAGTTGCGCGCGCCGGGCAGGTGGTCCTCGGCGTGTTCGTTCTCGCTGCGGGCGTCGATGATGGCGCTGAACTCGCCAAGCCGTGCCATCGCGTCGGCGGCACTCAGGGTGAATACGGGCATTACGGCAGGAGCTTGCGCAGTTCGGGCCACACGTTGGCCAGCATCAAAGGGTGTGCGGCTTCGTTGGGGTGGATGCGGTCGGTCTGGAACAGGCTCGCCGCGTGGGGCACATCGGCCACGCCCTTCAGGAAGAACGGCACCAGGGGGACCCGCTGGGTCATCGCCACCGACCCGAACACTCGCGCAAAGCGCTGGGCGTAGTCGCTGCCGTAGTTGGGCGGCACTTGCATGCCCAGCAACAGCACCCGAGCGCCGCTGGCCTTAGACGCCTTGACCATTTGGACCAGGTTGTCCTCCGTCATGGCCAGCGGCAGGCCACGCAGCGCGTCGTTGCCACCGAGTTCGATCACCACGTGTGTGGGGCGGTGCTGCTGGAGCAGCGCGGGCAGGCGGGCGCGGCCGCCGGAGGTCGTGTCGCCGCTGATGCTGGCGTTCACCACCTGGGCTGGAATGCGCTCTTGGTTCAGCCGTTGACCCAGCAGCGCGACCCAGCCGCTGCCGCGTTTGAGACCGTACTCCGCACTCAGCGAGTCACCCACCACCAAGATGGTGGGGCTGGCACGCGGCGTTGTGGTCGGGTTCGCCAAAGCCCCGAGCAGCGATGGCCCTGCGACGCCGCCGAGTAACGCGAGCGCGATACAGTCGCGTCTGTTCGGCCTGCGCCGCGCGCCCACGGAAAGTCTCATGTCAGATCCCATCATTGCAGTCAGCCACGTGTTCAAGTCGGTCACCGACTCCACCGGCACCTTGGACATTTTGCGCGATATCGATTTCCGCTTGGCCGCAAGGGAGACGGTGGCCATCGTGGGGGCGTCCGGCTCGGGCAAGAGCACCCTGTTGTCCATCGTTGCCGGTTTGGACACGCCGAGCCGCGGCACGGTCCACCTCGCAGGCCAAGACCTGTTTGCGCTGAACGAGGACCAACGCGCCGCGCTCCGCGCGCGGCAGGTCGGGTTTGTGTTCCAGAGTTTCCAGCTCATGGGCAGCCTGACCGCCCTGGAGAACGTCATGCTGCCACTGGAATTGGCCGGTGACAAAAGCGCCGCGCGCAGCCCACGCCAAGCGGCCACCGAGATGCTGGCCCGGGTGGGACTGAGCGAACGCTTGAACCACTACCCCAAGGTGCTGAGCGGGGGTGAACAACAGCGCGTGGCGCTGGCCCGCGCCTTCGTGGTGCAACCGGCGGTGCTGCTGGCCGACGAGCCCACCGGCAGCCTGGATTTCGCCACCGGTGACCGGGTGATGGAACTGATGTTCGAGCTCAACCGCGAGCATGGCACCACCTTGGTGTTGGTCACCCACGACCGCGGCATCGCCACCCGCTGCGAGCGCCGAATCACCATCGAAGCCGGAAAAATCGCCTCCGACAACTGATCGAAGGCCTCGGACCGATTTTTTGATGCATTTCACGGCCTAACCCACGTCTAATATGTTTGCATTGCTATCGAAAAAATAGCAAACTTACTGACTGTCTGGCTGTACCAAGTGGGTCGCATCACCGCCGCTTCTGCCCCGCCCCCACCTTGCCAGTCTGGGGTCGGCCCGATAATCGCCGAATGTCTGCACCCAAAGTCCTGTTTGGCTTCCACGCCGTTGGCGTTCGCCTGAAAACCGCGCCCCAGTCCATCGTCGAGGTGTACTTCGAGGCCACCCGTCGAGACGCGCGGATGCGCCAGTTCCTGGAGAAGGCGGCCGAAGCCGGGGTTCGACTGATCGAAGCGGATGCGCTGCGCATCGCCAAACTGTGCGGCAGCCACGGCCACCAAGGTGTGGCTGCCCGGGTCCACCCCCTGCCCCAAACCCACTCACTGGACGATTTGCTCGACGCGGTGCAGGGCCCGCCGCTGCTGTTGGTGCTGGACGGCGTCACCGACCCCCACAACCTCGGCGCTTGCCTGCGGGTGGCCGATGGCGCCGGTGCGCACGCCGTCATCGCACCCAAAGACCACGCGGTGGGCATCAACGCCACCGTGGCCAAGGTGGCCAGCGGCGCGTCAGAGACCGTGCCTTACTTCATGGTCACCAACCTTGCCCGCACCCTGGGTGAACTCAAGGAACGCAGCATCTGGTGCATGGGCGCGAGCGACGACGCCCCCAAGACGCTCTACCAGGCCGACCTCACCGTACCCGTGGCCCTGGTGCTCGGCGCCGAAGGCGACGGCATGCGCCAGCTCACGCGCAAAACCTGCGATGCGCTGATCAGTATTCCCATGCGCGGCGCGGTCGAGAGCCTGAACGTCTCGGTGGCCAGTGGCATTTTCCTCTACGAGGCGCTTCGGCAACGGGGCTGAAGGCTGGCCCCGCCTAGACGCCCTTGAGCCAACCTCTGGGGTTGGCTCACACCCAGCCCAGGCCGCCCAGCAAGGCACCGCCTGCGAGCAGCCACAGCAGGTGCCAGCGGGTGCGCCACACCAGCAGCGCACACACGGCGCTCACCGCCCACAGACCCGCGTCTTCGCGCCAGCCGCCATGCGCGTCGCCAAGCAGCCACCCAGTGGCCAGCATCAGCGCCACCACCACCGGCGCCATGCCCGCCTTGAACGCGCGGATGGAGCGCCACCCGCGGTGTTGGTGGGCCCAGCGGGCCACGAAGTACGTGAGGGTGGTGGAGGGCAGCAAGGTGCCCGCCATGGCCAGGCTGGCCGCCAACAAGCCCATCCATGGACCGCCCGCCTGGCTGCCAACGTTGAACCCCAGCACCGCGATGAACAGCACGTTTGGCCCGGGGGCCGCCTGCGCCAGGGCGATGGACGAAGCGAACTGCGCGTCCGTGAGCCAATGGCGCTCATCGACCATGTAGCGGTGCATGTCGGGTGCGGTGCTGATCGCACCCCCCACCGCCAGAAGTGACAGCGACAAAAAGTGGCCAAACAGCGCCAGCAAGTCCATCGGGCCGAGGCTCATGGTGCTCCTTCGGGTGGGAGTCGCAGGTAAGCCGCGACCCAAGACGCCCCGCCGAACACCACCAAGACCCACACCAGCGGCCAGCGCCACACCACCACGGCCAAGAACGCCAGCACCGTGCAGGCGCCGCACCACGCGGCGGGCACGGGGTGTTGGCGCAGCGTGGGCAGCAGCCGCAAAGCGCTGCCCACGATCAGCCCGGCGGCGACCGCCCCCATGCCGCGCAAAGCGCCTGCGGCCACAGGGTGGCTGGCCACTTGTGCGTGCACGACCACCAGGAGCAGAAGCAACAGGGTGGGGAAGCTCAGCATGCCCGCCAGCGCGGCCAGGCCACCACCCAGTCCAAAGTGCCGGGCGCCAATCATCAACGACAGGTTCACCACATTGGGGCCGGGCAGGGTTTGCGCCACCGCCCAGTCTTCGACGAACTGTTCCCGGGTGAGCCAACGGCGCCGGTCGATCAGCTCGCGCTGCACCACCGCCACCACACCGCCAAAGCCCTGCAGCGCCAACCAGGTGAAGGCCCAGAACAGCGCGCGACGTGAGCGCGGGCGTTCGGGTGCTTCGTCGGCCATCGGAGGTATCTGCTCAGACCGACAGGCCGCCTGAGACCTCGATCACGGCGCCATTGATGTAGCTGGCCTCGTCGCTGGCCAAAAAGGCGTAGGTGTTGGCGATTTCTTCAGGACGGCCCAGCCTGCGCAGGGGCACGCGTTGCGCCATCTCGGTGATGACCTTGTCCGGAATGGTGTTCAAGATGGGGGTGGCGATGAACCCCGGTGCCACCGCGTTCACGCGCACACCTTTGGGACCCAACTCGCGGCTCCAGGTCTTGGTGAAGCCGATCACACCGAACTTGGTGGCGGCGTAGTTGGTCTGCCCGAAGTTGCCGTAAATGCCCACCACCGAGCTGGCATTCAAGATCACACCGCTGCCTTGCGCGGTCATGGTGTCGGCGACCGCTTGGGCGCAATGGAACACGCCGCGCAGGTTCACGTCGATCACCCGGTCGAACTGCTCCAGTGTCATTTTTTGCAGGCGCGCATCTTGGGTGATGCCCGCGTTGTTCACCAGCACGTCGATCCGGCCGAACTGCGCCATCACCCTTGCCACCACCGCATCCACCATGTCGCGTTGCGTGACGTCCAGCACATGGCCTTCGGCCTGGGCCCCGAGGGCGCGGCATTGGGCCACCGCGTGGTCCACCGCGCTGGGGTTCACGTCGCACACCACCACGGTGGCGCCTTCTTGGGCGAACTTCAGCGCGGTGGCCAAGCCGATGCCCTGTCCCGCACCGGTGACGATGCTGACTTTGTTTGTCAATCTGGGCATGGCGCTGGGTCAGTAAACGGGTTGGTGTTGGCGCAGCGTGTCCAGCACACCCGGTGCGAGCGCGAAGCCCTTGCCGTGCCGGGCGGCCAAAGCCGCCGCGCGTTGGGCAAACGCGTCCACGCCCATGCCGTAGACGAACTGCAGGGCGCCGCCGGTCCAGGCCGGGAAGCCGATGCCGAAAATGGAGCCGATGTTGCCGTCGTGCACCGTGGTCAGCACGCCCTCATGCAGGCAGCGGGCGGTTTCCACCGCCTGGCGGTAAAGCAGGCGGTCCTTGAGTTCGCCAATGTCCCAGGCGGCATTGGCTTTTTCAAACAGCGGTTTGAGCTGCGGCCAAAGGGTTTTCTTCTGCCCAGCGGGGTAGTCGTAAAAGCCACCGCCACCGGCACGACCCGGACGCCGCAATTCCTTCACCATGCGCTCCACCAGCAGCTCGCCCGGTGTGGCCTGGTAGCCGGGCACATCGGCGCGGGTTTGGTCCAGCACGTGCACGCTCAGGGAAAGCGCGGTCTCATCCAGCACCGCCAGCGGGCCAACCGGCATGCCGGCTTGTAGCCCAGCGTTTTCAATCACCGCGGCTGGTATGCCTTCGCCCAGCATGGCTGCACCTTCCATCACAAAGGTGCCAAACGTGCGACTGGTGTAAAAACCGCGCGAATCATTCACCACAATCGGTATCTTGGCCAGCGCCTGCACGTAGTCGAACGCGCGGGCGACGGTCTCGTCGTCGGTCTGGGGGCCCCGGATGATTTCCACCAGCTTCATTTTGTCCACCGGGCTGAAGAAGTGGATGCCGATGAACTTCTCCGGTCGGGCGCTGGCCTGCGCCAAGCCGCCGATCGGCAGGGTGGAGGTGTTGCTGGCGAAAAAGCCGCCCGCGGCCAGCTGGGGTTCGGCTTCTTGCGTGACCTTGGCCTTGAGGTCGCGCTCTTCGAACACGGCTTCGATGATCAGGTCGCTGCCCGCCAGCGCTGAGGTTTGGTCGGTGGCGGTGATGCGGTCCAGCAGCGCTTTCTGATCGTGCGGCCCCAGTTGGCCTTTGTCCAAACGGGCTTGGGTCAGTTTGGCGCTGTAGGCCTTGCCCGCTTCGGCTTTGTCGGCGCTCACGTCTTTCAGCACGGTGGCTATGCCCTTGCTGGCCTGTGCATAGGCGATGCCCGCCCCCATCATTCCAGCGCCCAGAATGCCCACCTTGCGGGGTTGAAAACGCGGCACGCCCGCCGGGCGCGACTGGCCGCTCTTGATGGCGTTCATGTTGAAGAAAAAGGTGTTGACCATGGCCCGCGCGTTGCGGCCAGTCATCAGCTTGGCGAGGTACCGGCTCTCGATGCGCAACGCGGTGTCCACATCCACCGACGCCCCTTCGGCCATGCATGCCATGATGGCCTCGGGCGCTGGGTAGAGACCGCGCGTTTGCTTGTGCAGCATGGCAGGGGCCACCGTGAGCATGCTCGCCACCTTGGGGTTGGCCGGTGTCCCGCCTGGGATCTTGTGGTCTTTGGCGTCCCATGGGTGCTGGGACTGGGGGTGGGCCGCGATGAATGCCAACGCTTGGACCCGCAGTTGTTCAGGGCTGTCCACCAGTTCATGCACCAAGCCCAACGCCAAAGCCGTGCGGGGATTGAACAACTTGCCTTCCACCAAATAAGGCTGTGCGCCCGCCAGGCCCAGGAGCCGCACCATCTTGGTCACGCCGCTGGCGCCTGGCAGCAGGCCCAAAGTCACCTCTGGCAGGCCGAGCTGGGTCTTGGGGTGGTCCACGGCAATGCGGTGATGCCCCACCAAGGCCACTTCCCAGCCGCCGCCCAGGGCGGTGCCGTTGATGCAGCTGACCACCGGTTTGCCCAGTGTCTCGAGGGTGCGAAAGCTGTGCTTCATGCGCTCGACTTCGGCGTAGGCTTTGGCCGCATCGGCCTCGGTCAGCCGCATCAGCGCTTTCAAGTCGGCACCAGCGAAAAAGGTGGATTTGGCCGACGCCAGCACAATGCCCCGGATGGCGTCTTTGTCCTTCACCACCTGCGCGGTGGCCTCGGCCAGGTCGTCTTGCCACTGCAAGCACATGGTGTTGACCGGGGAGTTCGGCTCGTCAAAGGTCAGGGTGGCGATGCCGTCTTGCAGGTCGTAGCGGATGGTTTTCATGGCGTTCAGAGGAGAGGGGTTCATGGGCTGCTGGCGGCGGGGCGAGGGCAGGCGCCCGCGCGCACCATGGAGATTTGGGCCACTGGTTCGGTCCGTCCCTGAACCACGCGCTCGATGCGGTTTTCAAGGTGGGTCGCAGACATTCGCGTCCAAGCCGAGCGGCGCAGCTCGGCGGGGCCATCCGGCACGGTGCAACGCAGTTCGTGCACCACTTCTTTCCCCTGCCGGCGCAGGCCGCGGTCTGTGCAACGGTCACTTGCGTCGGGGCGGGGCGACAGCGCCCGGCGCAAGTGGTCGGCAGGCAGGCAGACGCGGTGCAAAAAGGGCTGCTCGCCCGGCTTGACGGTCATCACTTCCCATTGGCCCGGTTCGATGCTGGGAAAGGCCCATGCTGGGGCGAGCAGCAGCCCCAGCACGCTGGCACAGCCCAGCGCCGCATGGCGCTTGATGCGCATCACACGCGCTCGACGATGGTGGCAATGCCCATGCCGCCGCCCACGCACAATGTGGCCAGTCCGTAGCGCAACTGGCGGCGGTGGAGTTCGTCGATGAGCGTGTTCAGGATCATGGCGCCGGTGGCGCCCAGCGGGTGGCCCATGGCGATCGCGCCACCGTTCACGTTGACTTTATCGTGGGGCACGTGCAAGTCGCGCATGAAGCGCATGGGCACCGCCGCGAAAGCTTCGTTCACTTCGAACAGGTCGATCTGGTCCACCGTCATGCCCGCTTTGGCCAGCGCCTTGCGCGCTGCGGGCACCGGGCCGGTGAGCATGATGGTCGGGTCTGCGCCGCTCAACGCAGCCGCAACGATGCGCGCCCTCGGGCGGAGCTGGTGGGTTTTACCGGCTGCTTCTGAGCCAATCAGAACGGCCGCGGCGCCGTCCACAATCCCTGAGGAGTTGCCTGCGTGGTGCACGTGGTGGATCTTTTCCACCTGCGGGTAGCGCGACAGCGCCACGGCGTCGAAACCCATCGCGCCCAAGGCCTCAAAAGACGCTTTGAGCGACCCCAGGCCCTCCAGGGTGGTGTGGGGCTTGATGAACTCGTCGTGGTCCAGGATGGTTTGGCCCAAAACATCTTTCACGGGCACCACCGAGCCTGCGAAGTACCCACCTGCGTGCGCTTTGGCGGCGCGCCGTTGGCTTTCCAGCGCAAAAGCGTCCACGTCTTCTCTCGTGTAACCGTCCAGCGTGGCGATCAGGTCGGCGCCAATGCCCTGCGGCACAAAGTTGGTGGCGCAGCTGGTCTCTGGGTCTTGCGCCCACGCGCCGCCGTCGGAGCCGATCGGCACGCGGCTCATGCTCTCCACGCCACCGGCCACCACCAAGTCCTCCCAGCCCGAGCGCACTTTTTGTGCGGCCATGTTGACCGCTTCCAGGCCCGAGGCACAAAACCGGTTGAGTTGCACCCCAGAGCAGCGATGGTCCCAACCCGCTTTCAGCGCCGCGACCTTGGCGATCACTGCGCCTTGCTCCCCCACCGGGGAGACCACGCCCATGACGACATCGTCCACTTGGGCGGTGTCAAAGTCGTTGCGCCGCTGTAATTCGGTCAGCACACCGGCCAGCAGATTCACGGGCTTGACCTCGTGCAGGCTGCCGTCTTTCTTGCCCTTGCCGCGCGGCGTGCGGATGGCGTCGTACACAAAGGCTTCGCTCATGGGAATGGCTCCAGGGTGGGGAATAAAACAGCGGCTTTGGAGTATATTCATTTCACCAAGCAAGCGCTTGCCAAAAATCATTTGGAACGCTTTTGCCGTTTCCCAATCCCTTTGATCCATCACTCTGACCGCACACCATGATCGAACGCACCCTTTTTAATGCCGACCACGAGGCGTTTCGTGACAGCTTCCGCCGCTTTGTGGAGAAAGAAATCGTCCCCCACCACGAGGCTTGGGAGGAGGATGGCTACGTGGACCGCGCCGTGTGGCACAAGGCCGGACAAAACGGTTTCTTGGGCATGTCGCTGCCTGAAGCCTATGGCGGCGCCGACGCGGACAGGCTGTATTCCGTGGTGCAAATGGAGGAATTGGCCCGCGCAGGCACCACGGGCATCGGTTTCGGTTTGCACAGCGAGATCGTGGCGCCGTACATCCTCCATTACGGCACCGAGGCGCAAAAACAGCGTTATCTCCCCAAACTCGCCAGCGGTGAGATGGTGGGTGCCATTGCCATGAGCGAGCCCGCTGCGGGCAGCGACTTGCAAGGCGTCAAGACCACCGCGTTGCGCCAACCCGATGGCAGTTACTTGCTCAATGGCAGCAAGACCTTCATCACCAACGGCTGGCATGCCGACTTGGTGATCGTGGTCGCCAAAACCGACCCCGCCGCAGGCGCGAAGGGCACGAGTTTGTTTCTGCTTGAGCGCGGTACCCCAGGGTTTGAGAAAGGCAAACGCCTGAAGAAAATGGGCATGAAAGCCCAGGACACGTCCGAGCTGTTTTTCAGCAATGTCCAGTTGTCAGCCAGCCAGTTGCTGGGCGGGGAAGCCTACGAAAACAAAGGCTTCATTTGCCTGATGGAAGAGCTGCCCTGGGAGCGGCTGCAAATCGCCATCACCGCGGTGTCGGCCGCGCAGGCCGCGATCGACTGGACAGTGGCCTATGTCAAAGACCGCAAGGTGTTCGGCCAGCCAGTGGCCCAGTTTCAGAACACCCGCTACACCCTGGCCGAGCTGCAGACCGAGGTGCAGGTGGCGAGGGTGTTTGTGGACAAATGCTGCGAGCTGCTGCTCAAGGACCAGCTCGATACCGCCACCGCCAGCATGGCCAAGTACTGGACCACCGACTTGCAATGCAAGGTCATGGATGAGTGCGTGCAGCTGCACGGCGGCTACGGCTACATGTGGGAGTACCCCATCACCCGCGCTTACGCCGATGCGCGTGTGCAGCGCATCTACGGCGGCACCAACGAGATCATGAAAGAAGTGATCTCCCGCGGCATGGGCCTGGGCGGGCGATGACCCCCCGCGCCACCGCCCTCTGGCTGGCTGTGTGGGCCGCGCTGGGCGGTGGCCCCGCGCTCGCGGCCGACACGTATGTGTCAGACCCGCACCACACCTTCGCCAGTTTCGAATTCAACCACCTGGGCTACAGCACCCAGCGCGGCCGGTTCGACACCGTGCGTGCCACCGTGGTGCTGGACCGTGAAAACCGCACGGGGTCGGTGGAAGCCACCCTCGACGCTGCGTCGGTCAGTACCGGATCACCGTCGTTCAACGACACCTTGCGCGGCGCCGCCTACTTTGACGCGGCCCAGTTCCCCGACATCGTCTTCAGCGGGCGCGACCTGACATTCGACAAGTTTGACCACATCGCCAGCGTGGCGGGGCAGCTCACGATCAAAGGGGTGACCCGGCCGATCACGCTGCAACTCACACAGTTCAAGTGCATGGTGCATCCGCTGCTGCGCCGAGAGGCCTGCGGCGCCAATGCGACCGCCTCCCTGCGTCGCAGCGACTTTGGGCTTGGCAAATTCGCCCCGCTGGTGGGCGATCAGGTGACCTTGCACCTTGCCATCGAGGCGGTGAAACAGTGAGCCTTGCGGCGCGGGCGTGGCCCGTCGAAGCGGTGTGCTTGTGGGGGGCTGAGCCGCCCGTGTGTGGTCGTGTAGATTCCACGGCTTGCCTTTGCATCGCACGGGCCTTTGTTTTTTGGAGATGAACCATGATTTTTTCTGCTGCGCGCCGCCTGTCGCTGCGTGGGTCCATTGGTGCGGTGTTGGCTGCGGCGTGGATGAGCACAGGTTGCGTGGTGGTGACGTCCCAAGGGGTCAACACCGACCTCATCAGCACCGACTTCACGGCGGTGCTGAGCGGCCAGCAAGAGGTGCCGCCGGTGGCATCCAACGGCGCTGGCACCTTGACCGCGTCGGTCAACAAGTTCACCCGGGTGTTGACCTGGAAATTGAACTACGCGGGTTTGTCGGGTCCGGTGACGATGGCGCATTTCCACGGCCCGGCCTCTGCGGGACAAAACGCGGGTGTGGCGCTGGGCCTGTCCAATCCGGTGGTGAGCCCGGCCAGCGGCGAGGCCAGCCTGACGGTGGGCCAGTTCGCTGACCTGATGGCGGGCAAGTGGTACGTGAACCTGCACACCGCACAGCACCCCGGAGGCGAGATCCGCGGCCAGCTGCTGCCGCGCTGACCCCATTTCACCCGCCCCACACGGCGCGTTTTCGCCATGGCAGGGTGGCTGCCGTCGCTTGGAGTGGCCCTGTCCAGCCTTAAACAGGCTGGGAACCACCCGGGGAAAATGCGCCAGGGCAGTGTCCATACGGTGGAGCTTCCCGCGAGTTCACTTGGGGTCCGTCGCGGCCAAGAGCCGTGGCTCACCTCACGCACCGTGCCTCCTGAGGGAGAGGGCCTGCGTACGGTGCTTGTCCTGAACGACGTTTGAATTCACCCAGACCGCCCCCCAAATGCCATGGGCGAACCGGGGGCCCTGGGCGTGGATGTGCCGTCAGCCACGACGGTCGCGTCGGTCGTTGCCGACACCCCGTTTTTGATTTGGCATTTGCGCCGCCGCGAGGTGCAAGGCTGTGTGGTTCAGGTCGGGGTGAGAACGGTGGTTCAGGGGTAGGGTCCAACGGCGCGGCCCGAGGTGCTGGGCATGGACTGGCATACTTGGCGGCGGGCATTCGGTTCGCCATGCCACGCTCAGCCTTCCGTCATGTGCTGTCAATTTGCTATTTATTTTATAGCATATTATCCACATTACACAGGGGCTAGGGACTGATTGGTCTCAAAATCCAGATCGCAGGGTCTTTTAACGCCAATGAACGGCATTTTTCGCACCTGCTGTGCGTTGGGTATACCAAGGCCCGTCTGGGCCCGGTGCGGCGCCGGGGCGATGGGCCGGCGCCAAGCGCGACGAGGCGCGCGGCTTTAAGCTGCGGGAATGAATGCCGCCCATCGCACACCTCGCTCCATGCCAGAGCCCACCGAACCATTCCACCTGCTGCGGCGTGCCCATCGCCTGCGCCGCGCTGGACTATGCGCGTTGTTGGTGCTGGGCGGATGGGGTTCGGTGGCGGCCCAAGTGCCGGGTGCAACGGCGCCCAGCCCGTCCGGCGCCACCGCCATCGCCACCTTCGCCGGGGGGTGTTTCTGGTGTGTGGAGGTGGACTTCGACAAAGTGCCTGGGGTGGTGTCCACCGTCTCGGGCTACACCGGGGGAACGACCGCCAATCCGACGTACGAGCAGGTGTCGGGCGGCCGCACGGGGCACGCTGAGGCGGTGCAAGTGGTCTACGACCCGGCCAAGGTGACTTATGAGCAGTTGCTGCGCTACTTCTGGCGCACCATCGACCCCACCACCAAAGACCGGCAGTTTTGTGACGCGGGTAGCCCATACCGCAGCGCGGTGTTCGCCCACGGCGACGGGCAGCTGAAGCAGGCCCGTGCGTCCAAAGAAGCGTTGGAAAAGTCCAAGCCGTTCAAGGAGCCGGTGGTGACCGAAGTGCTGCCGGCCGGGGCGTTTTACCCGGCCGAAACCTACCACCAGGACTACTACCGCAAGAACCCGCTGCGCTACCAGTACTACCGGGCCAGTTGTGGGCGGGACGCGCGGCTCAAGCAGTTGTGGGGCGCCCAGGCGGGCAAATTTTGACCTCGCCCGGGGCGGATGCAATTGGCGGTGGGGATGGCGCAGGTGGGCCAGTTTCCCGGGTTCAACGGCTGCCGTCCAGCAGGCGAGCGCGTTGGAGGCGCCAAGCGTCGTCCTCGCTGCCGGAGCCGTACACCTCGTCCAGCGTGGTGTCGGTTTCTTGGAGTTTGGTGTCCAGCGCGATGCGGTTGTCGAACACAAAGCATTCGCCTTGCCAATCTTTGTCGGCGTCCGGCATTTTTTGAAAGTAATTGAGGATGCCGCCTTCCAGCTGGTAAACGGTCATGCCGAGGTCGGCCATCCAAGCGCTGGTTTTTTCGCAACGGATGCCGCCGGTGCAGTACATCGCCACCCGCTTGCCCTCGGCCTTCCACTCGTCAATGTGTGCTTTGACATACCCAGGAAAATCGCGGAAGTTGGTCACCTCGGGGTTGACCGCGTTGCGGAACTGGCCCAGCCGGTACTCAAAGCTGTTGCGGTTGTCGATCAGCAGCACGTCGTCTTGGTCAATGAGCTCGCGCCAATCTTCTGGGCTGACGTTGATGCCAGTGCGTTTGGCCGCGTCGATGCCGGGAATGCCCAGTGGCACGATCTCCGCTTTCTCGTGCACCTTCATGCGCTTGAACGGCGGTGTGACGCAGGCCGTGCGCTTGTAGGCCATGTCGGCGAAGCAGGGGCCGTCGGGCCCCTGAAAACGCGGGTCGGTCGCCAGCGCGTGGCGGAACGCGTCCAGGGCGCTGGCGGGGCCTGCCAACATGCCGTTGATGCCCTCGTGCGCCACCAAGATGCTGCCCAGCAGCGCATGGCCTGCCGCGGGCGCGGTGAGCTCGCGCAGCGCGGCAGCCACCTCGGCCCGGTGAGGCAGGGGCACAAACTTGTAAAACGCGTCGTGTAAGAGGGCGCCCCCCGTGGGCGCGCCCGTGCTGGCTGCTGGCTGCATGCCCGCATTATCCCCGTAGCTGAGGTTGAATCGCCTGTGCAGCGTTGGTCGCCAGCGCCTGCCTCAGCAGTCGCCATGGACCGTGGCTATTTCGTTAGAACTTGTTCGATCGGAGCGGTCGGTGCAGGCGCCGACGGGGCCTTGAACGCGTGCCCAGCGATCGCCGCCAACGCCAAACCCCAGCTCGGCGCCCGTGTGCTGCTGTTCAACGCGCTGGGCGATCCGTTGAAGGCGTCCAGCTTCACACCACAGACCATCAGCGTGCTGTTCGACCCGTTTGAGGTCATTCATGTCAACACCCCCAGCGCAGGCGAGGATGTGGTCCATTGATGCGAAAACCACACCCAGTACGACGCGGGAAAAGTTGCGCAGGTTCTGAGCGGCACTGCCGTGTTGCCTTGTGCGCGGTGCTGAGTGGTGTGCAAGGAAGAAGCGCAGGCGAGCCCATACGTCAGGGTAAAACCTTACACTCAGGCGCTACCCCGAAAGCGTTCCGTGTCACAGCCCTCCTTGACCCCCTTGCAGCCGCTCGCACAGGCCCGCGCCCAGAGTGCGCCCACGGTGCCGCAGGTCAAGCCGTTAGGTAGCTACCGGCCTTATTGGGCCAAGCGCTTCGGCACTACGAAGTTTCTACCTACCAGCCGCGAGGAGATGACCGCGCTCGGCTGGGACAGCTGCGACATCGTCATCGTCACCGGCGACGCCTATGTGGACCACCCCAGCTTCGGCATGGCGGTGATCGGTCGTATGCTGGAGGCACAGGGCTTCCGCGTGGGCATCATCGCCCAGCCCGACTGGCAAAGCGCCGAGCCGTTCAAGGCGCTGGGCAAGCCCAACCTGTTCTTTGGCGTGACCGCCGGGAACATGGATTCAATGATCAACCGCTACACCGCGGACCGCAAGATCCGCAGCGACGACGCCTACACACCTGGTGGCGTGGGTGGCGCGCGGCCCGATCGCAGCTCGCTGGTGTATTCGCAACGTTGCAAAGAAGCCTGGAACGACGTGCCCATCGTCATGGGCGGCATCGAAGGCTCGCTGCGTCGCATCGCGCACTACGATTACTGGCAAGACAAGGTGCGCCGGTCGATTTTGGTGGACGCGAAATGCGACCTGCTGCTGTACGGCAACGCCGAGCGCGCCATTGTTGAGATTGCCCACCGCCTGGCGGCCCGTGAGCCGGTGGAGCGCATCACGGATGTGCGCGGTACCGCGTTCATTCGCCGCAGCGACGACCCGACCGCCCAAGGCTGGTTCGAGATCGACTCCACGTCGGTGGATACCCCCGGTCGGGTCGAAGCCCTGGTCAATCCATATCAGACCACCTCGGAGCAGGCCAGTGCGCAGGGCGAAACCTGCGCCAAAGAATCGGGCGAGGCACCAACCGATGCCAACGCCGCGGTCCAGCCGCTGGTGTTCGTGCCCAACCCGGCGCTCTTCGGCAAGATCAAGGTGCCGCCGCGAGACCGCTCGGTGATCCGCCTGCCCAGCTACGAGCAAGTCAAAAGTGACCCGGTGCTGTACGCCCACGCCAACCGGGTGCTGCACCTGGAAACCAACCCCGGCAATGCCCGCGCGCTGGTGCAGCGGCACGGCGACCGCGACGTGTGGCTCACCCCACCCCCCATCCCGCTGACCACGGCCGAGATGGACATGGTGTTCGATTTGCCCTACGCCCGCAGCCCACACCCGCGTTATGCAGACGACCAGGGCGGCCACGACGGCGTGACCAAGATCCCTGCCTGGGAGATGATCCGCTTCAGCGTGAACATCATGCGCGGCTGCTTTGGTGGTTGCACGTTCTGCTCCATCACCGAGCATGAGGGCCGCATCATCCAGAGCCGGTCGGAAGACTCGGTGATCCGCGAGATCGAAGACATCCGCGACAAGATACCGGCCTTCACCGGCGTGATCTCCGACCTCGGCGGGCCCACCGCCAACATGTACCGCATCGGCTGCAAAAGCCCGGCCATCGAGGCCGCTTGCCGCAAACCCAGCTGCGTCTACCCGGACGTGTGTTCCAACCTGAACACCGACCATGGCCCGCTGATCAAGATGTACCGCCGCGCGCGCGCCTTGAAGGGCGTGAAAAAGATCCTCATCAGCTCTGGTTTGCGTTACGACCTCGCCGTCAAGTCACCCGAGTACATCAAGGAACTGGCCACCCACCATGTGGGTGGTTACCTGAAGATTGCGCCCGAACACACCGAGTCTGGCCCGCTGTCCAAGATGATGAAGCCGGGGATTGGCAGCTACGACCGCTTCAAAAAGCTCTTTGACGCCGCCAGCCTGGAGGCGGGCAAGAAGCAGTACCTGATCCCTTATTTCATCGCCGCGCACCCGGGCACCAGCGATGAGGACATGATGAACCTTGCGGTGTGGCTCAAGAAGAATGGCTTTCGCGCCGACCAGGTTCAGACTTTCTATCCGAGCCCCATGGCCACGGCCACCGCCATGTACCACAGCAACAAGAACCCGTTGCGCAAGGTCACCCGCGACAGCGAGACGGTGGACATCGTGCGAGGCGACCGCCGCCGTCGGCTCCACAAGGCGTTTTTGCGCTACCACGATGCCAACAACTGGCCGCTGCTGCGCGAGGCCTTGAAAGCCATGGGCCGCGCCGATCTGATTGGCAACGGAAAACACCATTTGATCCCGACTTACCAGCCGCTCACCGACGGGGGCTACACCAGCGCCCGCAGGAAAAACTCGACCTCGGTTGGCGTGAAGACGTCGCCGGTGACCAAAGGGCGGCTGCTCACCCAACACACCGGTTTACCGCCGCGCGACAACGGGTCGCGGCCTGCGGCCAAAGCGCCGCGCAGAAAACCGGGCTGACGCTGGGAACCAGGGCCTTGAGCCACCCGGCGTGGCATTTAAAGCCGTTACAGGCGGGCCAGCCGCGCCAGGGCGGCATGCAGCGTCTCGTCTCGTTTGGCAAAGCAAAAACGCACCACCCGCTGGTCAAAGCCGTTGGCATAAAACGCCGACATCGGAATCGCCGCCACCCCCACCTCGCAGGCGAGCCATTGGCAGAATTCGGCCTCGGGCAGGTCGCTCACCGCTGAGATGTCCACACATTGAAAGTAGCTGCCTTCGGTGGGCAGCAACTCAAATCGGGTGCGGGCCAACCCGTCGCGGAACAGGTCGCGTTTGGCGGCGTAGAACGCGGGCAGCTGTTGGTAGGGCAGCGGGTCGGCCATGTACTCCGCCAACGCGTGCTGTACCGGGGTGTTCACAGTGAACACGTTGAACTGGTGCACTTTGCGGAACTCAGCCGTCAGGGCGGCCGGGGCCGCCACATAGCCCACCTTCCACCCGGTGACGTGATAGGTCTTCCCAAAGCTGGAGACGATGAACGCACGGGCTGCCAGCCCCGGGAAGCGTGCCGCGCTCTGGTGCTGAGCGCCGTCAAAGACCATGTGCTCGTAGACCTCATCGCTGACCAGCAGCACTTCGGTGGGCGCGAGCAGGTCTTGCAGGCGGCGCATCTCCTCGGCCGTCCAGCAGGTGGCGCTGGGGTTGTGCGGACTGTTGACGACGATGGCGCGTGTGCGTGTCGACAGCGCCGCCGCGATGCGGTCGAAGTCGGGCCGAAAGCTGCGGGGCGTCAGCGGTACCCGCACGACCACGCCGCCCGCCAGTTCAATATTGGGGCCGTAGCTGTCGTAGCACGGCTCCAGCACCACCACCTCGTCGCCTGGGCGCACCACCGCCAGCAGGGCCGTGAGGATGGCCTGCGTCGCTCCGGCCGTGATGGTGACCTCGTCCTCAGGGCGGTAGCGGCGCCCGTACTCTGCCTCGATCTTCTGCGACACGGCTTGGCGCAACGACGCAACGCCCGGCATCGGCGGGTACTGGTTCAGCCCCTGCTGCATCGCCCGAGTGACCGCATCCACCAGCTGCGGGTCGCAGGCGAAGTCGGGGAAACCTTGCCCCAGGTTGACCGCGCCTTTGTCGGCGGCCAGCGCCGACATCACGCTGAAAATCGTGGTGCCCACCGCGGGCAGCTTGGACTGCAGTGCGGGGGTGCGGGCAGGTGTGGCGGCGGTGTTCATGGGCGGCGTGCTGGGTGTGGGTTCAAGTTCGCCAGGGTCGTGTCGGCCGTCAAGCAGCGGCTGGGTGATGGTGCGGTGCCGACCGCTGAGGGTCAAACCGGTCAGAGTTCGTAGTCGTCTTGTTGGCCACTCATGGCGCGGGCAATCAACTTGCGGTCCAGCCGGTCGCCCAGCAGCTCGGCGAACTGGAACACGAAATTTCGAAGGTAAGCGCCGCGTTTGAAGGCCACCCGGGTGACGTTTTGGCCGAACAGCTGGCCGCCAGGCCGGATGACGAGGTCGGTGTTGGTGCCGTCGTCTTGCACCGCCATCTCTGCAACGATGCCCACACCCAGGCCTAGGCGCACGTAGGTTTTGATCACGTCGGAGTCGATCGCCTCCAGAGCGATGCGCGGCTCCAACTTGCGCGCGGCGAAAGCTTGGTCGATGCGGGTGCGGCCCGTGAACGATGGGTGGTAGGTGATGACAGGCTCCAGCGCGATGTCTTCAAGGGTGATGCGGTCTTTGCTGGCCAATGGGTGTCCCACGGGCAGCACCAGCATGTGCTGCCATTCGTAGCAGGGCAGGGTGACCAGCTCGGCGTAATTGGCGAGCGACTCGGTGGCGATGCCAATTTCAGCCACCTCGTCGATCAGCATACGGGCCACCTGGTCTGGCGCACCTTGGTGCAGGCTGACATTGACCTTGGGAAATGCCTCGCGCAGCTTCGCCACTGGCACCGGCAGCACATAGCGCGCCTGAGTGTGGGTGGTGGCGATCGACAAGGTGCCGCTGTCTTGGGCGCTGAATTGCTCGCCGATGCGCTTGAGGTTACCGACCTCGCGCATGATCATCTCGATGCTTTTGAGCACGTGCTGCCCAGGCTCTGTGATGCGTTTGAGCCGTTTGCCGTGGCGGGCAAAGATTTCTACGCCCAGTTCTTCCTCCAGCTCGATGATCGCTTTGGACACCCCGGGCTGCGAGGTGTGCAAAGCTTTGGCGGCTTCGGTCAGGTTGAGGTTGCGGCGCGCCGCTTCCTGAACGAATCGGAACTGGTGGAGGTTCATGTCTTGTGCTGTATATGTGAATTCAAGCTAAAAGCTGGATTCATTATGCAATACAAGTCTATGACAGAGCGATGTGGGCCAGGGTTTCGATCAGCCGGGCGTCTTCGCCCACGGCGGGCAGCAGCTCAAACGCCACACCGGGGTGCTGCGCGCGCAGTTGGACCATGAGCTCTGGCAGGTCTTCTCGGGCGTGTTTTCCCACCCCCAAAAACATCGGCAACACCCGCACCGAATGCACGCCCTGGGTCAGCAGGGACGCCACGCAGGTGGGCAGGTCGGGCGGGCTGAGCTCCAGGTAGGCGCAAGCCACCGTGGCTTCGGGTTCTCGTTCGCGGATTCGGGCGGCCACCGCCTCCATGGGCCGGTGCCACAGCGGGTCTCTCGAGCCGTGGGCGAACAAAACAATGGCGTGTGACATGGGGATAGGGTGGAAGGTTTCAGCGCCGCAGCACCAGCCAGCCAAACGCGCCCAGCGACAACAGCACGTACAGCAACCCGGGGGATGCAGCGGCCAGCCACGGCTCCCAATTGCGCAGGTTGCCGACGTAGCCGAACACGTTGTTCAGCAGGAAAAAACTGATGCCGATCATCACGCCGACGAACACATAGCCGGTGATGCCACCGCTGCGGAAGTGCAGGTAGGCGAACGGCAGCGCCAACACCACCATCACCAAACAGCTGACGGGATAGAACACCTTGCGCCAGAACTCGATTTCGTAGCGCTGGGCCGTCTGGCCATTGGTTTGCAGGTGCTGGATGTACTGAAAAAGGTCCACCGTGCTCATGCGGTCCGGCTTGAGCAGCGCCACCGACACCATTTCGGCGTTGATGGCCGTGGGCAGGGGGTAGGTGTCGAGCTGGCGCCGCACCACGTTGGCCAGTTCGCTCCCGGGGCGGGTGAACTCGCTGCGGCTCACCTGGGTCATTTCCCAGGTGTTGTTGGAACCAAACCGGGCGCTGTCGGCCACGGTCTGCGCCCGCATGAAGCCGTCGGCGTCGAACTCGAAGACCCGCACACCGCGCATCGCACCGTCGGGTGCGAGTGCGCCCACGTTGACCGCGTAACTGCCATCGGGCAGCTTCTCTTTAAGCCATGCCCCGGCCTGTCCGATGGACATCCGGCCTTCGAACCGGGCCTTGACGACCTGGGCGGTGCGGTCGCTCAAGGGGGCCAGGTAGTCACCCACCACGAAGGTCAGCACCGCGAACACCGCACCCAGGCCCAGCAAGGTTTGCAGTGCCCGTCCAGGCCCCAGGCCGCTGGTGCGCAAGATGGTGTATTCCGAACTCTGCGCGAGTCGGGCCATCACGAAGATCGTACCGATCAACACAGCGATCGGCAGCAGTTCGTACCAGTGTGTCGGCACCCGTAGTGCCACGTAGAGGAGCGCGTGGCGAACTTGGTAGGTGGCTCCCAGCGCACCCTTGCCGATGGATTGGAGTTCGTCGACGAAATCGAAGAAGAAAAACAACGCCAGAAACCCCAGCGTGACGAAGCCTACCGAGGCCATGACCTCGCCATAGATCAAGTGGCGGATGGTCTTCATGCCGTGCCTCGAATGCGTCGCGGGAGCAGCAGCCCGCGCAAAGTCCAGTTGTGGTGCCGTTTGGCCAGCCACAACAGGCCAAGCGCGAGGCCACCGCCGTGCAGCGCCAGCATGAACACGGGAAAGCTGGCCCGCCCGCCAGTGATCCAGCTTTGTCCGAGGTTGATGAGGTTGTAGTACACGATGAAGGTGAACAGCGCGAACACCATGCCCCCGGCACGGCCCACGCGCGGGTTCACGCTGGACAACACGAGTGCGATCACCACGCAGTTGAACGCCGCCAGTGCCAAACCCATGCGCCAGGCAAGTTCACCCAGGTGTGCGGGTGTTCGGTCCAAGAGCAGCATCTGCGTGCTGCGGGCACGGACCGGCAGTTCCCCAGGCAAACTCAAACGCGAGGTGCCAACCCGGGTGCTGTAGTCGCCGAATTCGCTGATGCGCACCTCGCCCGACGCCCGGGTGGTCTCCAGGCGCTGGCCGTTACTCAGCCGCAGCATTTGGTCGTTGCCCACCACCTCGATGCGACCGTCGGGTGCCGAGGTGACGGTGTCTTTGCCGTTGTCGGTGGTGTAGATGAACACGTTTTTGCTCGTGCCACTGCTGGCCACATCCTTGTCGATGAAAAACACGCGGTTGCCCTTGGCCGATGTTTGAAACTGCCCGGGCGCCACCCGATCCAGATCGCCCCGGCGCTCGTAGCGATCGCGCAGCTCGGCGGTTTGCTGGTTGGTCCATGGCCAGATCAACAGCGCAAAAGCGGCGATGACCGCCAGCACAGGCCACGCAAAGCGCATCATCGGGGCCAGGAAGCCGCCCAAGCCACGCCCCGCAGCGAACCAGATCACCATCTCACTGTCGCGGTACATCCTGGCAAGGGTCGCCACGATGGCGATGAACAGCGCAAGCGTCAATATGGTTGGCATGTAGCCCAACACGGTGTACCCCATCACCAGCATCACTTCTTGCGGGTTGACGCTACCCTTGGTGGCCTGGCCCAAGGTTCGGATCAGGATCATCGACATGACGATCGTAACCAGCACCACCAGCGTGGCACCGAAAGCCCGAGCCAGCTCCTTGCGAATGGAAGAATGGAATAACATCAGTTGGCAATAAAGAGCCCGGATTATGAACTTTGAACTGAAAACCCTCGACCTGACTCTTGTGGCGCGCGAAAAAGCCGACGCGCTGTTGGTACTGGTCGACGAGCACTTCAAGCCCAGCACCGACGCGCTGTCCGCGTTGATCGCTCAGGCGCTCAGATCCGACGACTTCAGCGCCAAGACCGGCCGCTTGCTGCACAGCTACCGACCGGCGGAAGCCGCCGCCAAGCGCCTGGTGCTGGTGGGCGCGGGCGACGGCAGCGCCAAGCAAGTGCGTGCGGCGGTGACTGCGGCGGTGCAAGCCCTCAAGGCCAACCGCTGTCAACGTGTGGCGGTCCACTTGGGCGCCCTGACCCACACCTCCGACGCTGCCGTCACCGGTGCCATGCTGGCGGTGGCCGATGCCTCCTACGTCTTCACCACCACCAAACCCAAAGCTGAAGCGCGCAGCCTCACGCACATCACGCTCGGCGTCGCCAACGCGGCCACCCACCAAAGCGCGCTGTTGCATGGCAAGGGTTTGTTTGCAGGCATCGAGCTGGCCAAGGAGTGGGCCAACCGCCCTGCCAACCACGCCACCCCCAGCCACCTGGCCGCCGCTGCGCAAGCCCTGGGCAAGCCGACCAAGTTCAAAACCGAAGTGTTGGGCCCCAAAGAGGTGGCCCGGCTGGGCATGGGCGCATTCATGGCGGTGGCCAAAGGCTCTGAGGAGCCACTGCGCTTCATCGTGATGCGTTACGACGGCGCAGCCAAAACCGTAGCACCGACGGTGCTGGTGGGCAAGGGCATCACATTCGACACAGGCGGCATCTCGATCAAGCCTGCTGGAGAAATGGACGAGATGAAGTTCGACATGTCTGGCGCCGCCAGCGTGCTGGGCGTATTCCGGGCGTTGGCCGAACTGCGCCCCGCCATCAACGTCGTGGGCCTGATCCCTGCCTGCGAAAACATGCCCGACGGCCGTGCGGTCAAGCCGGGCGATGTGGTCACCAGCATGAGCGGCCAGACGATCGAGATCTTGAACACCGACGCGGAGGGCCGCCTGGTGTTGTGCGACGCGCTCACCTACGCCGAGCGGTTCAAGCCGCGCGCGGTGATTGACATCGCTACGCTGACCGGTGCCTGCGTGGTGGCACTCGGTGCGGTACGCACCGGCTTGTTTTCAGTCAGCGACGCGTTGGCCCAGGCGCTGCAAGACGCAGGCGAAGCGGCGCATGACCCGTGCTGGCGCCTGCCGTTGGACGACGAATACGCCGAAGGACTGAAGTCGAACTTTGCCGATGTGGCCAACATCGCGGGCCGCATGGCCGGCGCGGTGACCGCGGCGAAGTTCTTGCAGCGCTTCACCGCCCAGTTTGACTGGGCCCATTTGGACATCGCGGGCACATCCTGGAAGAGCGGGGCCGCCAAGGGCGCCACCGGTCGGCCTGTGGCTCTGCTGGTGCATTACCTGCTCGCCCAAGCCCAAACTGCCTCCACGCCGAAGGCGTCTGCGGGTGAGACACCCTCCAAAGCCGGTGGCCGCGCCAAGTCTGGCGGGCAGGGCGGCGCCGCGCCCACCCGCGCAGCAGGCGCCAGCCGGCGCGCTGCGTCCAAGCCTGCGCCACGGTGATTGCGCCAAGGTCGGGCCGATGACCGAGGTCGCCTTCCATTTCAATGCCCCCGACAAGCTGAACCACGCTTGTCGCTTGCTGCGCAAGGTGTGGGGCACGGGGACGCGGTCGGTGGTGGTGGCGGAACCGGAGGTGCTGGAGGCGCTGGACCAGGCGCTTTGGACATTCTCCGCCCTGGATTTCTTGCCCCACTGCCGGGTCGACGCTGCCGCACCGTTGCTGGCCGCCTCGCCCATCGTTCTGGCCCCTGAGGCGCTGGGACTGTCTGGCCGCGGCGTGCTGGTCAATTTGGGCAGGTCGGTGCCCTCAGGCTTTGAGCAGTTCGAACGGCTGGTCGAGGTGGTGTCCACAGACGACGCCGACCGTGCTCCGGCCCGCGCCCGCTGGAAGCACTACGCCGACCGCGGTTATCCCATCGTCCGCCACGACCTGGCGTCCCGCACCGCTTCGGAGATCACCGCGTGAGCGCCCGCCTGCCCCCCAGCTTTGTGCCAACCCTCACCGAGGTGGTGCCCGACACCCGCCCGTCGCCAGCCACGCCTCCCCCTCTGGCGGGCGACCAGATCCCCTTGGAAACTGCCCCGCGGGGTCGCATCGAGCCCGCGCTGGACACATCGCGTGTGGCCGAACCCGCAGTGACACCGTCCCCATGGGCGGGGCTGGAGGACCAACTGGTTCAGCGGGTGCTGCAGCGGGTGGATGTCGCGCTGGAGCGCCGATTGCACGAGGCCTTGGCCGATGTCATCGCCACACAAACGCGCAGCCTGCTGCCTGGGCTGCGCGAGCGAATCGAGTTGGTCGTGCGCCGAGCGATCAACGACGCGGTGGCCCAGGAAATGGATGGCCGGTGAGCGGCCGCATAATGTTTTGTCGCCGTGAACGGCTACACCCATCAACGACTGATGCCCACAGGAGGTTCCCGATGCCAGTGAAAGTGACTTTGGCGGCCGCAGCCGCGCTGATGGCCCTGACCCAGGCCAGCGCCCAAGACGTGCAGGTGGTGAAGATTGGCCACGTGGCCCCGCTGTCGGGTGCACAAGCGCACTACGGCAAAGACAATGAGAACGGCGCCCGCATGGCGGTGGAGGACTTGAATGCCGCCAACGTCGTGATCGGGGGCAAAAAGATCAAGTTCGAGCTGCTGGCCGAAGACGACGCCGCCGATCCCAAACAAGGCCAGGCCGTGGCACAGAAACTCTGCGACGCCAAGGTCGCAGGCGTGGTGGGTCACCTGAACTCCGGCACCACCATTCCGGCGTCCAAGGTGTACAACGACTGTGGCATTCCCCACGTGACCGGTGCGGCCACCAACCCCGACCTGACCAAGCCTGGCTACAAGACCACGTGGCGAATCATCGCCAACGACAACGCCTTGGGCGCAGGTTTGGCCCATTACGCTGCCGATGCGCTGAAAGTGAAGACGGTGGCGGTGATCGATGACCGCACCGCCTATGGACAAGGCGTGGCCGGGGTGTTTAAGAAAACCGCGCAGCAAAAAGGCATCACCGTGGTGGACGAGCAGTTCACCAACGACAAGGCCACTGATTTCATGGCGATCCTGACCTCGATCAAAGCCAAGAAGCCCGACGCCATTTTCTACGGCGGCATGGACGCTCAGGCCGGTGTGATGCTGCGCCAGTTGCAGCAACTGGGAATGTCCAAGGTGGGCTTTTTCGGCGGTGACGGCATTTGCACCACCGAGATCGCCAAGCTGTCGGCGGGCTCCAAGGTGCTGAACAATGTGGTGTGCGCTGAGGGCAGCGCATCGCTCAAGAAAATGTTGGGCGGCGAGGCTTGGAAGAAGCGTTACGACGCCAAGTACCCCAACCAGTACCAAATCTACAGCCCCTACACCTACGACGCGACCTTTGTGCTGGTGGACGCCATGAAGCGTGCCGACTCGGTGGACCCCAAGGTCTACACCGCGAAGCTGGCCGACACCAACTACAAAGGCATCACCACTGCCATCGCGTTCGAGCCCAATGGCGAGTTGAAGAACCCGACCATCACCCTCTACACCTACAAAGACGGCAAGAAAACCGCGCTCAACTGACACAAGGTCGAGACAAGGCCGCCCTGGGTTCGTTCTAGCCGCTGGGTGCTTCAAGCCCAGCGGGGACGGCAGAAAGCCCATGATGCCGGTCGCCGCAGACCAGTCCCCGGCTGCCACCTGCGGACATTGTTCCGACGCATTGGGTTGGGGCAAAGAGCCAGCCACCAGAAAAGCCGCCTTGGGGCTCCCTGGCGGCTTTTTTGTATCCCACGAGTCAGTGGCCCCCGTATTTTTTGCTTGGTCTGCTATATTTTACATAGCAAACCTGGGGTGAGGGGTACGGACCGCATGGATGGCCGGAAGGGTGCACCCCCCAATCCCCTGTCGTGTTCTCAGCGGTCGGTGTCGGGGTCGACGGAGGCGCTCCAGCGGTCGCCCCATTGGTCGGCGTGGCCCGCCACGCCTGACAGAGCTCGCCGGTCCCGCTTGGTGGGGCGACCATGGGCAATGGCATGGGCGGGCTCGCTGGCGTATCGGCGCTGTTCGGCTGCCTTCAAGCCCGCTTGCACGCTCTCTGGCGTTTCTTCGTACAAGAGACGGGCCACAGGCGCTGGGCCACGGGTGGCGCTGACACCCAGTACCTGCACGGTGCGCTGCACCACGCCTTGACGCAGGCCGATCAAGTCGCCGGCTTTGACCTCGCGTGCGGGCTTCACCGCTTGGCCATTGACCTGCACCCGGCCTTTGTCGATCTCATCGCAGGCAAGCGACCGGGTCTTGTAGAAGCGCGCCGCCCAAAGCCACTTGTCGATCCGCAGTCGGTCCATGGCAGTGGCGTCAGTTGGGGGCACCCAGTGCCTTGGCCTGCGCTTGCGACACTTTCAAGGCGGCCGCGTCAGACACCCCAGTGGGCCAGCCGGACAGGTGGCGTTCAGCGATGCCGGTGAGCGCGCCCATCCATGCGGGGCTGTCGTTCACGCACGGGATGTAATGGAACGCTTCACCCCCCGCAGACAAGAAGGCGTCGCGGCCTTCCATGGCGATTTCTTCCAGCGTTTCCAAGCAGTCGCTGACAAAGCCAGGGCAGAACACGTCCACTCGCTTCACCCCCGCCTTGGCCAGTGCGTGCAGCGTGGGCTCGGTGTAGGGTTCCAGCCATTTCGCCCGACCAAAACGGGACTGGAAGGTGGTTTGCACCTGTTCCGGCTTCAGGCCCAGCCGCTCTGCCAGCAGGCGGGCGGTTTTGTGGCATTCGCAGTGGTAAGGATCGCCCAGCTGCAGGCTGCGCAACGGGATGCCATGGAAGCTCAACACCAGCTTGTCAGGCCGGCCGTGCGTTTGCCAAAAGCCGCTGATGCGCTGGGCCAGCGCGTCGATGTAGCCGGGGTCGTCGTGGTAATGGTTCACAAAGCGCAACTCGGGCACGTTCCTGACCTGCTTGCCCCAGTCGAACACCGCATCGAGCACGCTCGCCGTCGTGGCTGCCGAGTACTGGGGATAGGCCGACAACACCAGCACACGGGTCACGCCTTCGGCCTTCAGGGTGTCCAGCGCACTGGCGATCGACGGGGTGCCATAGCGCATGGCGTGTGCCACCGCAACGTGGTGGCCGCGTTCGCCGAGGTAGCCACGCAGCAACGTGGCCTGCTTTTGGGTCCACACCCGCAGCGGTGAGCCATCGGGCGTCCACACACTGGCGTATTTGAGCGCCGACTTGGCTGGCCGCACCCGCAAGATGATGCCGTGCAGAATCAGCCACCACAGCAGTTTGGGGATCTCAACCACCCGCGGGTCGCTCAGGAATTCCGACAGATAACGGCGCAACGCCGGGGCGGTGGGCGCATCGGGCGTGCCCAAGTTGCACAGCAGCACGCCGGTTTTCGGCGCTTGGCCGTGCGTGAACGCAGGCTCTTGTTGGAAAGGGGATTTCAAAAGCATGCGGTATTCTCCCGCACCATGCTCGACATCCCGAAAATCAGGGCCATCAGCCTTGATTTGGACGACACCCTGTGGCCGATTTGGCCCACCATCCGCAAGGCAGAGTCGGCCTTGCTCGGCTGGATGCGGCAGCACACCCCCGCCAGCGCTGCGCTGTACGCCGATTCCGACTACCGCAGCGCGCTGCGTGAGACCCTGGTGGCCCGAGAGCCGCGGTACCACGTGGACCTGAGTGGGTTGCGCCACGCAACCATTGTCCACACGCTGCGCCGCGCCGGCGAGCCCGAGCACCTGGCCGACCCGGCTTTCGAGGTGTTCTTCAGCGCCCGCCAAGACGTCACCTTGTTCGACGATGCCCAACCCGCGCTGGTTCGTCTGGCCTGCCGCTATCCCCTGGTGGCGCTGTCCAACGGCAACGCCGACGTGGCGCGCATTGGTCTGGGGTCTTTTTTTGAGGCGGCGCTGAGCGCCCAGGTGTTCGGCGTGGGCAAGCCGAACGCACGCTTTTTTCACGCCGCTGCTGAGGCCGTGGCGGTGTCCCCCGACGAGGTGTTGCACGTTGGCGATGATGCCGCGCTGGATGTGGTCGGCGCCCACGGCGCAGGCATGCAGTCGGCCTGGGTGAATCGGCGGGTCGAGACGTGGGACCACCCCGGGCCTTCGCCCCACGCCCAGACCCCCGACCTGTTGGCCTTGTGCGACCTGTTGGGCGTCTGACCCTCCGGTTCGCCCGTTGTTTGGTGCTGATGCGTTTGCTCCGGCGGGCGTGAAGCCGGGAAATCCCTAGCGAACAAGTCGCTGAGCGTGGCTAGAGTACGCCGGTTACTCGCCAGTAGAAAAGCGGTCAAAGCTTTCGTCCAAGCGCTGCACCCCGAGACAACCGATCCATGTCCCTCGACCCCGACCAGCCCCCCATGCTGCAGGTGCAAGACCTGACGCTCGCCTTTGGCGGTGTGAAGGCGCTCAACGGTGTGAGTTTTTCGGTCCGGCCTGGCTCCATCACCTCGGTGATCGGCCCGAACGGGGCGGGCAAAACCTCGGTGTTCAACACCCTGTCCGGTTTTTACACGCCTGCCTCTGGCCGCATGGTGTTCGAGGGCCAAGAACTTGCCGGTCTGACGCCGCCCCGTAGAGCTGCCCTGGGTTTGGCACGCAGTTTCCAAAACATCGCCTTGTTCCGCGGTATGACGGTATTGGACAACATCAAACTCGGCCGCCACTGCCACCTCAAGACCCATGCCTTGAGCGCGTTGTTCTACACCCCGGCCGCCCGGCGTGAAGAAAACGAACTGCGCCGCGAAATCGAGGAACGCATCATCGATTTCCTGGAGATTGACCACATCCGCAAGGCGCCGGTGTCGGCCCTGTCTTACGGACTGCAAAAAAGGGTGGAATTGGCACGGGCACTGGCGATGAGACCCAAGCTGTTGCTGCTCGACGAGCCGGTGGCAGGCATGAACCGCGAAGAAACCGAGGACATGGCGCGCTTCATCCTGGAGGTGCGACGCGAGTGGGGCGTGACCGTGCTGATGGTGGAGCACGACATGGGCATGGTGATGGACTTGTCCGACCACGTGGTGGTGCTGAACTTCGGGCAGGTGATTGCCAGCGGCCTGCCCACCGAAGTGCAGGCCAACCCCGAGGTGGTGAAGGCTTACCTCGGCGCGGGCGATGTGGCCGTGCTGCGTGAGCGCTTCCAGAAAGTGTCACGTGACGCAGCGGCCAAGACCGGGAGGTTGCCATGAACTTCGACGGGTGGCTGCTGTTCGAAATCGGCTTGGCAGGCCTGGGCACGGGCGGGCTGTACGCCCTGACCGGACTGGCTTTTGTGATGATTTACAAGGCCACCCGGGTGGTCAACATTGCCATTGGCGACATGCTGATGGTTGGCGCCTATGTGTTTTTTGCGTTTTCGGCGGGAATGGGGCTGCCAATCTGGTTGGCCGTTCCCGCGGCCTTGCTGGTCTCTGGCGCGCTGGGCGGCGTGGTCGAGCGCACCATGATCCGGCCCATGTTGGGGGAGTCGCCGATTGCGTCTTTCATGGTGACGGTGGGCCTGTCGTCGATTCTGGTGGGTTTGGTGGAACTGATCTGGACCGCCGACCAGCAACGCTTGCCCGAGTTCTTGCCCAATACGCCAATCACGTTGGGTGAGGCCTTCATATCACCGAAGATTTTTTACGGCTTCTGGATCGCGGTGCTGCTGATTGCCGTGGTGTTGTTGCTGTTCCGCTTCTGGCGCGGAGGTGTGGCATTGCGGGCCACCGCGTCGGACCAGGCCGCCGCGTACTCCATGGGCATCAACGTGCCGCGTGTGTTCTCGCTGTCGTGGGTGGCTGCCGCGATGATTGCTTGCGTGGCGGGCATCGTGGTGGGTTCGATCGGTGGTTTGTCGTCGGCCATGGGCGTCTTTGGTCTGTCGGTACTGGTGGTGGTGATTTTTGGTGGGCTGGACAGCGTGCTTGGCGCGTTGGTGGGCGGCATGCTGGTGGGCGTGATGGAAGCGCTGGCCGGGTTCTATCTCGGCGGTGAATTCAAGATCCTGGCCACCTTCAGCCTGCTGGTGTTGATTCTTCTGGTGCGGCCCTACGGTTTGTTCGGCACGCACGACATCGAGAGGCTTTGAACCATGGCCCCCGTTTCATTTGGTTTTTCCGCCACGTCGCTTGTTGCTATGCCCATCGAGGGATCAGCACCTGGCGCGCTGCCGCTGACTTTGGTGGCCATGGGCCTAGAGCGGGTCGGTCTGTTTTCAGCGCGGTCCGGAGAACGTTGAGATGCGCATCGGTTCGGCCAAAGAAAGTTACGCCGCTGACGCGGCCTTGTTCGACAGCCCCACTCAGTGGCGCTGGGTGGCGTTGCTGGCGGCCTCGCTGGTGGTGTTTCCCTTCGTGGCGAGCCAGTATTGGCTCTACATGGCGTGTCTGGTGGCGATCAACATCGCCAGCGCCACAGGCCTTAATATCCTCACCGGTTACACCGGTTTAGTGAGTTTGGGCCAAGCCGCGTTCATGGGCTTGGGGGCCTACACGGTGGCTATTTTGCAATTGCGGTATGGCACCCCCTTCGCATTGAACCTGCTGGCGGGGGGCTGCGTGGCCATGCTCGCAGGCGTAGTGGTGGGTCTGCCATCGCTGCGGGTGAAGGGCTTGTACCTGGCGATCGCGACGATCGCAGCGGGTGTGATGGCGCATTTCATTTTTTCGCACTTCACGGCGCTCACCGGTGGCACCGCAGGACTCACTGTGCCGCCCGCGTCGATTTGGGGCGTGCCGCTCGACACCGACTTCAAGCTGTACTGGGTGATCGTGCCGGTCACCGTGCTGATGCTGCTGGGGGCGGCCAACCTGTTCCGTACCCGCATTAGCCGCGCCTTCATCGCCATTCGGGACCGCGACATTTCGGCCGAGGTGTTGGGCATCCCGTTGCTGCCCTACAAGCTGCTGTCGTTCGCGATCTCGTCGTTTTACGCCGGGGTAGCCGGAGGTCTGTTCGCCTATTTCTTCCGCGCCATCACGCCAGAGAGCTTCCCGCTGCTGATGTCGATCTTTTTCCTGGCGGCGGTCATCGTGGGCGGCATGGGCACCCTGCTGGGCAGTGTGCTGGGTGCGGTGTTCATGACCTTGGTGCCCGAGGTGTTGAAGATCGTCGTTGCGTGGTTGCCGCTGTCGGGCAATGCCACGTTGGTCTTGTCGCCGATCCGAACCATCGTGTTCGGTTTGATGATCGTGTTGTTCCTGATCTTTGAGCCCCACGGCCTGGCTGAGGTGTGGCGCCGCATCCGGCGCCTGTTCCATCTGTGGCCATTCCGCACCTGAGTTCGCTTCCCCAACGCAGACACCCCAAGGAGACTGACATGAGCTTGAGCAAACGCGATTTTTGTACGGCTGGTCTGGTGGCCGCCACCACCTTGGCGCTGGCGCCTTCCGCGCTGGCGCAGAAGAAGGCGTCGGCGCCGCTGGAAGACATCGTCTTCGGTGCGTCGGTCCCCCTCACCGGTGTGTTCGCGTTTGCTGGAATCGGTATTGACCAGGGCATCAAAGACTACCTTAGCCTCCTCAATGAGGGCGGAGGCATCGCGGGCCGCAAGGTGAAGTACGTGGCCGAAGACACCGCTTACAAGGTGGATCAGTCCATGGCAGCGTTCAAAAAGATCACCAGCCAGAACAAGGTCAGCCTGTATTACGCCGATTCCACCGGCTTCGTCAAAGCAGTCAACCCCGAACTGGAGCGCGTGGGTTCGGTGCTGATGACCGGCGCTTCTTTTGCCAAGGAAATCAGCAACGCCCAGCGCTATCCGCTTCAGTTCATGGTGGGCCCCGACTACGCCGAGATGGTGGCCATCTTGCTGCAGTACATCGCTAAGACCAAGCCGGGTGCGAAGGTGGCCTTGGTGTATTCCGACACGGAGTTTGGCAAGGACCCAGTGGAGGCTGCCCGCGCGGACACCAAACGCTTGGGGCTGAACCTGGTCACTGAAATTGTCACCCCGCCGGGCAGTGTGGATGTGTCGGCCGAGGTGGTGAAGCTGCGACGCGCCGCGCCCGACTACACCATCTTCCATGGCTACGTGTCGGCGCCGATCCCCGAATTCATCAACCAAGCGCGCGGTCAGGGCCTGCAAACGCAGTTCATGGGGACCTTCTGGAGCATGGACAAAACCACCGTGATGCGCATGGGGCCGAATGCCGATGGCTTCCTCGGGGTGATGCCTTACCGCTACTACGACGACACCGACGGCAAGGCCCCAATGCTGGAGAAGATCCGCAAGATGCGGCCTGAATACCAAAGCACAGCCTACATTCAAGGCTTTCTGGCCGCAATGCTGTTGACCGAAGCCGCCAAGCGCACCTTGGCCCAAGGCAATGAGTTGAACGGCAAGAACCTGAAAACCGCGCTCAGCTCCATCCGCAATTTCGACACCGGCGGCTTGATTGGCGTGCCGCTGTCGATCAAGGGCAACTCCATTCCGGTGGGTCGCATCTACAAGGCCGACTTCAAGCAACAAAAAATGGTGCCCGCGTCCGATTGGATCAGCTTGCAGCAGTGATCTCGCAACGCCCGCCGCTGGACGGCGGCGTGTCGGTTGAACCCCAAACCACCATGGCACCTGAACCCATTCTGCAGGTCAACAACATCGAGGTCGTCTACAACAAGGCGATTCAGGTGCTGCGTGGCCTGTCACTGAGCATTCCCAAGGGGCAGATCGTGGCCTTGTTGGGCAGCAACGGTGCTGGCAAGTCAACCACCCTCAAAGCCATTTCCAACTTGTTGGCCTTGCAAGATGGGGAAATGACGCGGGGCGACATCCGCTTCAATGGGCGCGACACCCGCGGCTTGGTGCCGCACACGCTGGTCCGTACGGGCATGTTCCATGTGATGGAGGGGCGCCATGTGTTCGAAGACCTCACCATCGAAGAGAACCTGATTGCCGCGACTTACGCGTTGAGTGGCCAAAAGGCGGGATCGGCCGCGTTCGATGTGGTCTACGACTATTTCCCGCGTTTATACGAGCGCCGCAAGGGCTTGGCGGGCTACCTGTCTGGCGGGGAACAGCAGATGCTGGCCATCGGCCGGGCGCTGATCGCCGATCCCCAACTCATCCTGCTCGACGAGCCATCGTTGGGCTTGTCGCCGGTGCTGGTGGAAACCATATTCGAGATCATCGCCCGCATCAACGCCGAGCGCGGCGTGTCCATGTTGCTGGTGGAACAGAACGCTTCCATCGCACTGGCGGTGGCGCACTACGGCTACATCATGGAGACCGGCAAGGTGGTGATCGACAACACCGCCGAGAAGCTCGCTGCCGACCCAGACGTGCGGGAGTTCTACCTCGGCGTGGGCACCGAGGGCGGGGCCAAGAGCTTCAAGGAGTTGAAGCACTACAAGCGCCGCAAGCGGTGGTTGTCTTGAAAGCGTTGCGATGACCGACCTGTCCTACTCCTTGACTCTGCCACAGGTGCTGCGCGAGCAGTCGCAACGCCGCGGTGACGCGGTGGCCATTCGGCAAAAAGAGCACGGCATCTGGAAGCCGCTGACGTGGGCGGCCTACCACCAGCGCGCGCGGCATGTGGGCCTGGGCTTGCGCGCCGCGGGTCTGTCGGACGGGGGCCATGTGGGGGTCCTGTCTGAGAACCGCGTGGAGTGGGTATTGACCCAGCTCGGCGCGGGCTTGGTGGGCGGCGTGACCGTGGGCGTTTACCCCACCAGTCCGACCAACGAGATCGCCTACGTGCTGGCCCACGCCGACGCCGAGGTGGTGGTCTGTGAAGACCAGGAGCAGTCTGACAAGGTGCTGGCCGCGCGCTACCAGTTGCCGCGCTTGAAAAAAATCGTGGTCATGGAGCGCAAGGGTCTGGGCGACACCATCGGGTTGGCTCCGGACCTGGTGATGGGGTTCGAGGAGCTGGAAGCGATGGGGCGAGGGTCGGTGGACGCTGCGCTCATCGACCGGGTGCTGGACCGCCAGAGCCTGGACGACACGGCTCTCATCATCTACACCTCTGGCTCCACCGGCAAGCCAAAGGGCGCGATGATCAGCTACGGCAACGTGGCGGCCATGGCGCCCGGCGTGATCGACCGGCTGAGGCTGCGGCCCGACACTAGCCACCTGTCGTACTTGCCGCTGTGCCATGTGGCCGAGCAGATGCTGACCACCTTTGTGCCTTTGTACTTGGGGTCGAGGGTGGACTTTGGCGAGTCGATTCGGACGGTGCAGGAAGACCTTAGAGAGGTCGCACCCACCATGTTTTTAGGGGTGCCGCGGATTTGGGAAAAGCTGCACTCGGCCATCGCCATCAAGATGAACGAGACCGGGACGCTGCGCCGCCGCTGGTTCGAGTCGGGTCTCAAGGCCTGTGGTGGTTTTGCCCACAAGGCCGCGACCCAGCGCAGCCTCGCTGAGAGGCTGACCTTCGGGGTGTACTACTGGCTGATCTTCCGAGCGTTGCAAAACTTCATCGGACTGCGCGAGGTTCGCGTTGCGCTGACCGGTGCGGCTCCCATCTCGCCTGCGATTTTGCAGTTTTTCCGCACGCTGGGAGTGCCGCTGGTGGAGGTCTACGGCATGACCGAGTCCAGTGGCATGGTGCTGGGGCAGCGCCTGGACGATGTGCGCTGGGGCACGGTGGGTGTGCCCACGCTGGGTGTGGACCATCGGCTGTCGGACCAGGGCGAGCTGCAGATCCGCGGGCCAGTGGTGTTCAAGGGCTACTACAAAAACCCGGAGGCCACGGCCAGCGCGATCGTGGACGGCTGGTTACACACCGGCGATGTGGTGCGTGAGGAGGGCGGTGTGATCAAGATCGTTGACCGCCTGAAAGACATCATGATCACCGCCGGTGGCAAGAACCTCACGCCGTCGGAAATTGAAAACACGATGAAAGCCAGCCCCTTCATAAAGGAGTGCGTGATCGTCGCCGACGCGCGTAAGTTCGTGGCGGCCCTGATCCAGATTGACTACGAGTCGGTGGCCCAGTGGGCGGAGGCTCGCAACATCGCCTTCACCCATTTCCGATCGTTGGTGGAAACCGCGGAGGTGCGCGAACTTATCCAGGGCGAGGTGAACCAGGGCAACGCCAGGATGGCCGAGGTGGCGCATATTCGACGCTTCCACCTGTTGACCAAAGAGCTGGACCATGACGATGGTGAAGTCACCGCGACCATGAAGGTGCGCCGCGCCAGCATTTACAAGTCGTATGCCGCCGAAATCGAGGCCCTCTACCGTTGAAGCGGCGGCTGTCCCCGCTGCTTCCGACGGCCAGGCGCCGGTGGTGTCGCCTTGGGAGCCTGCGGTCGACCGCGCCCGTACCCGCGCTTCCAAACGCGAAGCGGTGTTGCGGGTAGCAGCACAGATGTTCAATGAGAAGGGCTTTCACGCCACGTCGCTCGACGAAGTGGCCGAGCGCCTGAACATCACCAAGCCCACGCTGTACTACTACGTGAAGAACAAGGACGAGATCTTGTTCGAGTGCGTGAACATCGGCCTGCAAATGCTGCAGGACGCGATCCAGCAGGTGGGTGCCAGCGGCGGCCGTGCGATCGACAAGCTGGTGGCGGGCATGCAGCAATACGTGCGCATCGTGACCATGGACTTCGGCATGTGCGTGATCCGCGTTGGCGAAGACCCGCTGCCGCCCGAAAGTCAGCGCAAGCTGCGCCGTTTCAAAGCGGCGCTGGACCAGGAGTTTCGCGAATTGATTCGCCTAGGCATTGCCGAAGGCAGCATCGCGTCTTGCGACCCCAAGATCGCGGCTTTCACGCTGGCGGGCGCTTTGAGTTGGATCGGTCGCTGGTACCAGCCCGGTGGGCCGCTCCGGCCGGAGCAGATCGCCGACCAGTGCATCGGCCTGCTGATCCACGGGCTGCAAATCCCCATGCCCACCCCTGTTGCCACCGCCACCCCCCTTTCCACCCTTCAACCGACCCGGAGTCCTACATGACCACAACAGAAGCCCCTTTGGTGCTGACCACACGAAACGGCGCGGTGGCCCACCTGCAGATCAATCGCCCCCAACAACTCAACACCTTGGACGTCCCCACTGCGAACGCTTTTCTGGCAGCGGTTCGCACCCTGGCCCAGGACGCATCGGTGCGCGCGGTGGTGCTGAGCGGAGCGGGACGTGGGTTCGGTGCGGGTGGCGACCTGGCCAGCTTCCAAACCGACCCGACGGCCGCCGCCATCGCGGTGATCGAGCCGATGCACCAAGCGGTGCAGGTGCTCACTGGCATGGACGCCCCGGTCATTGCCCGGCTGCACGGCGTGGTGGCGGGAGGCAGCCTCAGCCTGGCCATGGCCAGCGACCTCGCCATCGCTGCCGAGGGCACGAAGTTCAACCTCGCCTACGTCAATGTTGCCGCCAATTGCGACCTGTCGGGCTCCTGGCATTTGCCGCGTCTGGTGGGTTTGCGCAACGCCATGCAAATTGCGCTGTTGGGCGACACCTTTTTGGCCGACGAGGCCTTGCGCCTGGGTCTGGTCAACCGGGTGGTCCCCGCCGACCAGCTGGAGGCTGCGACCGACCAAATCGCCCAGCGCCTGGCCAATGGCCCCACGCTGGCGATCGGCAAAATGAAACGGCTGCTCCGGGCATCGCTCGACCACGACCTCCCGACCCAGCTCGATGCCGAGCGCGATGCCTTCCAGGCCAGCACGCGCACCAGCGACTTCCAAGAAGCCCTGTCGGCGTTTTTCACCAAGCGGCCACCGGCCTTCCAGGGGCGGTGACCAGCGGGCGGTGCGCCGTGCCGCAACGTCCACCAAAGACGCGGCCTGACCTGATTTTTGTTTTCGCACGGTATCAGGGCCATGGTCACAATCGCTTACATTAGTTCACTTTTTCAACCTGTTGACACGATCATGACCACTCTTGTGAGAACTTTGGTGTTGGGCACGCAGTTGGCTTGGCTCGCCACGCCGTTGTGGGCCCAGTCTGATTTGGGTTTTTTCAGCGATGCCGAAAAGTCCCGGCAAGCCGCGCGATACCCCGGCTGCCAGGTGGCGATCGTCAAGCTGCCAGAGAACAAGCCGGTGGCGCTGATCAGCAACACCAACGTGGCCCGCGTCAAGGTGGCCAATGTGGCCAGTGAACAGTATGTTCACTACCGCAACGCCAAAGAGGTGAAGTTCGGTGGCCTCACGTTGTCTCCGAATGGCGACTATGTGGTGGAGGCCGCGCTGGTGAAAACCGGCGACGAGGGGCTGTGCCAGCCCATCGGCTGCCGCAGCATCCCGGCCAAGATGACGGTGGATGTCAGCAGCGCCAAGGGTGGCAAGTCCCGCGTGCTCGATAGCGACGTTCTGGTGCAAGACGCCTGCGGCCGAGAGACGAGCAAACGCCTGATGAACTGACCAGGGTGCGTCGCCCACGGCCCGCGCAGTGGTTTCAGTGCGAGTGGGCCACTCCCTTGCCTGCCCCGCTGAGACCGGCCAAGCGGCTTAGCGGCGCTGGGACTGCGGCTCAAAGCCCTTGCGCCGCAGCCACGCCGCTGCGCACCGCCCCTTCCAGCGTGGCAGGGTAGGGTCCGTCGACAAAATCCCCACAAGCCAGTAGCCCGGGCGCCACGGCAGCGACTGGACGCCGCAACCCTGGGGTGCATGCAAAGGTGGCGCGCTTTTCCACCACCGTGGTCAACGCCACCAAGCCTTTGGCACCCAACTGCGCCGCGGCTTGCGCCAACACCTGCGCCTGCAATGTGGCCCGGTCCCCCTGGCTGGCGCTCACGACCCAGGCCCACAGGCCCGCAGGCCCGCCGAGCTGACCCCGATCGAACACGAACTGCGCGGGCGCCCCGGGGCCACTGCGCAGGGCCAGCATCGGCACTGGCCCTTTGCGCAGGCGGGCCAGCGTCCCGGGCGCGTGGGTGTAGACGGTGGCAATGGATTCGTATGACAAGTTGGCTGCGGCATCGGCCCAGGCGGTAAACGCTGGGTCGGCGGGCACTGCTGCCCTCACCAGCCGAGCGCTTTCGGTGGGTGAACAGGCCAGCACCACCCGATCGAACGCTTCGCCGTCCACCGCCCAGCGGGCCTCAGGCAGGGGGTCAAGTCGGGTCACGCGGTGGCCCAATGCCACCTGCGCGCCGCGCTGCTGCAGCCAGGCCACGGCGGCGTCTGGCAACAGCATTCCAAGGTCGGTGCGTGGCAGCAGCAGGTCGGACCCACCGGGCCCCGAGAACAAGCTGTCGCGCAGCACCCGCAGAAACACCTGCCCGCTGGCCCGCTCTGCCGGGGTGTTGAGCGCCGACACGCACAAAGGCTCGATCAGACTGGCCCACACCCGCGGGCCAAGGCCCCGGCCCACGTCCGCCACGGTGTGGTGGGGCAAACACTCAAAGCCTTGTTGGCGCCAGCGCAGCGCGGTGCGCAGCAGCCCCAGCTTGTCTGCCCAGGTCCAGCCACGTGCGCCCAGCACGCCGGCCAGAAGGTGAATCGGCAAGTGACCTGGGAGCGGCCAGGCGGGCACTTGCAGGCCCATGCCGTCGGGGTAAACCAGAGACAACGGAAGGCGCTGCAAGGCGGTGTCTGGGTCCACGCCCACCCGGCGCATCAGCGCCAGGGTGTCGCGGTAGGCGCCGATCAGGATGTGCTGGCCGTTGTCCAGCGTGATGTCGCTGCCGTCGGGCAGCGAAGCATGCAGCGCGCGGGCGCGGCCGCCCGGGGCGCGTGCGGCCTCCATCACGGTGACCCGATGTCCCGCGTCGGCCGCGGTCACCGCAGCGGCCAGGCCTGCCCATCCCGCCCCGATGACCGCAACTTTCATTGCCGCCACTTCCATGTGGCGCGGCCTGGCCATGCCGTCTGCCGGTGCCTTGGGGCAGGGCGCGTACGGGGCATCACCACCGTCCCAGGGCCTGTACCTTCCACGCCAGCCAGAACTTGCGCAATGGCGTGAGGCTCACCCGCTGGTGCAGCACTTGGAAGCCGTCGTGTTCGATTTCGCGCAGCAGGGTGCGGTAGATGCTGGCCATCATCAGTCCGGGCTTCTGGCTGCGGCGGTCGGCTGCGGGGAGCAGGGTCAGGGCCTCGTCGTACAGCGTGTGGGCGCGTTGGGCCTGGAAGCGCATGAGCGCTGTGAAGCGGTCCGAAGGCGTGCGTTGTAGCAGCTCGTGGGCCTTGACGTCGAAGCGCTGCAGCTCGTTGATGGGCAAGTAGATGCGGCCCCGCTGCGCGTCTTCGCCCACGTCGCGGATGATGTTGGTGAGTTGGAAGGCTTGGCCCATGGCGTGGGCGTAGGCGGTGGTGGCTGGGTCGGTTTGGCCGAAGATGCGCGCAGCCACCTCGCCCACCACGCCGGCGACCAGGTGGCAGTAGCGCTGCAGGTTGGGGTAGTCGAGGTAACGGGTTTGGGCCAGGTCCATTTGGCAGCCTTCGATCACCGCGTGCAGGTGGTGCGCTTGGATCTGGAAATCACTGGCCAGTGGCAGCAGGGCCTGCATGACCGGGTGGCTGGGTTGTCCTGCAAATGCCTGGGTGACCTCGTTGCGCCACCATGCCAGCTTGGTTTGGGCCACACCCGCGTCGACAATGTCGTCCACCACGTCGTCGACCTCACGGCAAAACGCGTAGAACGCGGTGATGGCAGCGCGCCGGTGTTGGGGCAGAAACAGGAAGGCGTAATAGAAGCTGCTGCCAGACGCGGCGGCTTTGTCCTGCACATATTGCTGGGGGGTCATGCGGGGATTGTCTCCGAGCCGATCACATCGTCAGGGCGCGCCAGAGCAGCCTGGGCAGGTCGGTCTTTCCCAGGGTGGGGCGGGCGCGCAGGGTGTCGTGGCCAGCGGCCGCAATGCGGTCCAAGATCGCCAATCCACCCTGAGCGACCAGGCGCAGCTCAAATCCGGCCCTGCCAGGCACTCTTTTTGGCAAATGCAAGCCTTTTTTCAGCTCAGCCCTTGCGAAATGGACCTGTTCTGCTATCAATTTAAGAGTGTTTGGTGCGCTGTGCAGTACCGACAGGCTGGCCCGGGTGACGGCGTGGGCGGCGCACGCATCGTCCGGCAGGTAGTGGCGCCCCCGCGGGATGTCCACGCTCAGGTCTTGCCAAAAGTTGGCGAGTTGCAGCGCCGTGCAGATGTGGTCGCTCTCAGCCAACGCGGTGGCGTTGTCTATGTGGTAGAGGTGCAGCAGCAAGCGTCCGACCGGGTTGGCCGAGCGGCGACAGTAGTCCAGAAGCTCATCCTGGGTGGCGTAGGTTGCGCCGTCGCGGGTGTGGCGCACGTCCTGCTCGAAGGCGCTGAGCAGGTCCGCCAGCGGTGACACGGGCAGCTGGTGCGCTTCCATTTCGCGCGCCAGCGGCGCAAAAATGGGGCGCCAGCGCGGTGACGGCATCTGACCGTGGGCAATCGCGTGCAGGTCATCTCGAAACGCCGCCAGGTCGTCCAGACGCGACTGTGCGGGCGCATCGCCTTCGTCGGCGATGTCATCGGCCGTGCGCGCGAACCAGTAGATCGCAGTGATTGGCGGCCGCAAGCGGCGTGGGCAGAGCCACGACGCGACCGGAAAGTTTTCGTAGTGATCGACCGACATCAACTGCTGGTCTAAAGTTCAATTGGCCATTGGGCCGATGGTGTGGCGGGCATGGCTCGCAGTGTAGAGGGGTGTGCGGACGCAAATTCGTCACGCCCATAGCGGCCCGGCGGGCTTGCCCCGCGCCCATGCTGGGGCATCGGGGCTCGCTTAAGCTCATGCAGTTTTTCAATCCACAACAGGTTTCTATGGCACTCACGATCCACGGCATCAAGAACTCACGCGCTTTGCGCCCACTTTGGGTCGCCACCGAATTGAAGCTGGACTTTCAGCACGTGCCCACACCTTTTACCCGTGGTGCCACCCGCACACCGGAGTTTTTGGCGCTCAACCCGAACGGCCACATCCCCGTGGTGGTGGACCACACGCCCGACGGCGAAGTGACGGTTTGGGAGTCTATGGCTTGCACGCTTTACATTGCCCGCCAGCACGGTGCCCACGACGGCCAGGATGTGTCACCCGCCAGCGCCCGGGAAGAGGCTGAGGCCTTGCGTTGGGGTTTTTGGGCAGTCAATGAGTTGGAGAAAGACGCGCTCACCGTGCTCATGCACCGGCTGGCGATGCCCGAGGACCAGCGCAAGCCCGACCTGGCCGATGCGGCCGAAAAGCGGCTTGTGAAGCCGCTGGCGGTGCTCGAACAGCACCTGCAAGCGGCCCAGTCGCGGGGCGAGGCTTATCTGGCGGGCCAGCGCTTCACGGTGGCCGACCTCTGTGTGGCCAGCGTGGTCGGTTGGGTCCGCCCGGCGCGGGAGCTGCTCAGCGCTTACCCGTTGACCAAAGAATGGCTCAAGGCCTGCCTGTCGCGCGAAGCCCATACCCGGTGGGCGTGAGTGGCGCCGGTTCGCTGACCGTGTGGTGTGTCACGACTTCGCAGCGTTGATCACGGCCCGCAGTGTGGCTGGGTCGTCGGTGAACACGCCATCCACCCCCGCTTCTAAATAAGCGCGCGCCTCGGCCGCCAGGTCGCCGCGCTCGCTCAGCGAGGCGGTGTCCCCCCGGCGCAGTTCGGCGGGCAAGAACGGGTTTTCCGGCCGCAGGGTGTAGACGTGAACCAGGAGTCCGCAGGCATGCGCGTCGGCCACAAAGCGGGTCGGTGGTGCCAGACGCTGCTGCGCATCGCGCGGAATCACCCAGTCCTTGGCCGGGCCCACCCCCTGCGCGTACTGCGCAACGCCTTGCAATCCTGCCGGTGTGGCGAGGTCGGCATAAGTCAGGCGGGCACGGGACAGAACCGCGTCAAACGGCTGCTGTGCGGGCGCACCGAGCAGCTGGATCAGTGGCACCTGGGTCTGTTGGCGCAACGCACGCAGGTTGCTCACTTCAAAAGACTGGATGAACACCGGCGCGTCGGGCCCGGTGAGGCCGTGTCGCGCCAGCGCCGCCAACAGAGGCGGCTCCAAGGCCAGTCCCAGCCGCTGGAAGTGGCTCGGGTGCTTGGTTTCTGGGTAAACACCCACCGTTCGCCTAGTGTCGCGGCTGGCCCGTTGTGCCAGCGCGAGGACCTCGTCGAACGTCGGAACATCGAACTGGCCGTTGTACGCCACGTTGCCAGGGCGGTGCTGCGGGATGCGTTCCACCGCGCGCAGCGTTTTGAGCTCGGCCAGCGTGAAGTCTTCGGTGAACCAGCCGGTGAGCGTGGTGCCATCGATGGTCTTGGTGGTGCGGCGGTCGGCAAACGCCGGTCGGCTGGCCACGTCGGTGGTACCGCCAATCTCGTTCTCGTGCCGTGCCACGAGCACCCCGTCCCGGGTGATGACGAGGTCGGGCTCGATGAAGTCTGCGCCGTCGTCCACCGCGCGTTGGTACGCAGCCAAGGTGTGCTCGGGCCGCCAGGCGCTCGCCCCGCGGTGCCCAATGACGATGGGCCGGGCGACGCTGCGGCAAGGGGTACCGGCGGCGGGCAGGGCGGTGAGGGTCATGGCGAGCACGGTGCGTCGGTTTATGTGCGTCATGGTAAGCGTACTGGGCTGTGGGCAGGCGCCATCGAAACCGTACTCTATGACACGGTGGTGACCAGTGACCATAGAGGCCGTTTGGCGGGTTCGACCCCAGTTGGTCGGCTTTTGGATTGACAGGTGACCCCGCGTCAACTAGATTACTAACCAGTCAGTCATTAATATCAAGCCGGCCGGACGCTTGCGGTCGGCGAAAAGCCCTGAAACCTGGAATCACCATGCCAACTCGTGCCATCGCCCTGCTGACCTGCATCGCCGGGGCTTCGCTTTTGCTGGCGGCCTGTTCGCGTCCTGAGCCGCCTTCCGAACCCATCCGCGCGGTGCGGGTGCTCACCGTGGGGGTGGACGCGGTGCAGGGCGGGCAGGAGTTCGCGGGCGAGGTCCGGGCCCGGGTGGAGTCGCGGCTCGGCTTTCGTGTGCCGGGCAAACTGATGCGGCGGCAGGTGGAACTGGGACAGCGTGTGAAAGCGGGGCAAGTGCTGGCGCAGATCGACGCCCAAGACTACCGGCTGGCGGCCGACGCCGCCCGCGCCCAGGTGCAGGCAGCGCAGACCAACCGCGACTTGGCGGCAGCCGATTTCCGCCGGTTCAAGGAGTTGAGAGACCAGAACTTCATCAGCGGCGCCGAACTGGAACGCCGCGAAACCAGCCTGAAGGCCGCCCAAGCCCAACTGGACCAAGCCTTGGCGCAGGCGTCCAGCCAGGGCAACCAGGCGAGCTACACCACGCTTGTGGCCGATGCCCCGGGCGTGGTGACGGCGGTGGAGGCCGAGCCGGGCCAAGTGCTCGCAGCCGGTGTACCGGTGCTGCGCCTGGCACAAGACGGCGCACGGGACGTGGTGTTTGCAGTGCCCGAGGACAAGGTGCGCGCGGTCGTGGTCGGCAGTGCGGTGGCGGTACGCAGCTGGGCCAACGACGCGGTATTGCCCGGCAAGGTGCGCGAGGTGGCGGCCAGCGCCGACCCCGTGACCCGTACCTACGCCGTCAAGGTCGCGGTGGACGCGGCCCAGGCGCCCCCGCTTGGGGCCACGGTGTTTGTCAAACCCGCAGCCCTGAGCGCGGCGGGCACCGCAGCGATCAAGCTGCCCACCAGCGCGTTGCGTCAGGACGGCGAGGCGACTGCGGTGTGGGTGCTGGACGAGGCCACCATGACTGTGCGTTCCCAACCCGTGCAGATCGCCGCCGCTGACGGCAACGCCGCGGTCATCGCCGGTGGTCTGACACCGGGCATGAAAGTGGTGTCGGCAGGCGTCCATGTGCTGTTTGCGGGTCAAAAAGTCACCGTTTTTAATGAAAAAGGCACTCCAGCCCCCGTTAAATCAGCATCTGTTGCTACTGAAACGGTAGCACCGCCGCCCGCGGCTCTGCCCGCTGTCCCCTCCACGGCCACCCGCGCCAGCCGCCCCGAGTGAGCCCGACATGAACCCTCCCCACCTTCCTCAGCCCCAGGGCCACACCCCATCTGCGACCCCTTTGACTGAGCCTGCGCCCGGTTTCAACCTGTCCCGCTGGGCCCTGGAGCACCCGGCGCTGACCCGCTACCTGATGGTGGTGCTGATGCTGCTGGGCGTGGCAGCGTACTTTCAGCTGGGGCAAGACGAGGACCCGCCATTCACCTTTCGCGCCATGGTGGTGCGCACCTATTGGCCTGGCGCCACCGCACAACAGGTGGCCGAGCAGGTCACCGACAAACTGGAGCGCACCCTGCAAGAGGTGCCTTACGCGGACAAGATCCGCAGCTATTCCAAGCCTGGCGAGTCGCAAATCATTTTCCAGATCAAGGACACCTCCCGTCCCCAGGAGGTGCCCAACGTCTGGTACCAAGTGCGCAAGAAGATCGGCGACATCCGCGGCACGCTGCCCGCGGGAGTGCAAGGCCCGTTCTTCAACGATGAATTTGGTGACGTTTACGGCGTGATCTACGCGCTTGAGGCGGATGGCTTCTCCGACGCAGAAGCCAAAGAGTTCGCCGACGACGTGCGCCAGCAGCTGTTGCGCGTGAAGCACGTGGCCAAGGTGGAGCTGTTCGGCGTGCAAGACGAGAAGGTCTTCATCGAGGTGTCGCAAAAGCGCCTCGCGCAGCTGGGGCTGGACTTCAGCCAGGTATTGGCCCAATTGGGCCAGCAAAACGCAGTGGAGAGCGCCGGTGCGGTGCAAACACCACTGGACGTGGTACAGGTGCGGGTGGCCGGGCAATTCCGCGCGCTGGAAGATTTACGCGCCATGCCGATTCGCGGGGCCGGTGCCAACGCTTCGGCCAACCAGTTCCGCTTGGGCGACATCGCCACCATCACCCGGGGCTATGTCGACCCGCCCCAGGTCAAGGTGCGTCACCAGGGCCGCGCGGTCATTGCCCTGGGCGTGTCCATGGTCAAGGGCGGAGACATCATCGCGCTGGGGGAGGCATTGAAAACCGCCACCCAGTCCATCAACGCCAAGCTGCCCGCCGGGGTCTCGCTGGTCAACGTGCAAGACCAGCCCAAGGCGGTGTCGCGTTCGGTTGGTGAATTCATTCGCGTGCTGATCGAAGCGGTGGTGATCGTGCTGGCGGTCAGTTTCGTCGCCCTGGGCCTACACAAAGGGGGGCTGCTGGGTTGGCACATCGACGTCCGTCCTGGTCTGGTTGTAGGGATCACGATCCCGCTGGTGCTGGCCATGACGTTTCTGGTCATGTACTACCTCGGGATCGGCTTGCACAAGATTTCGCTCGGTTCGCTGATCATCGCTCTGGGCCTGCTGGTGGACGACGCGATCATCGCTGTCGAGATGATGGTGCGCAAGATGGAGGAGGGCTATGACAAGGTCCGAGCCGCCACCTTCGCCTACGACGTGACCGCGATGCCCATGCTGACCGGCACCTTGATCACCGCGGCGGGTTTCTTGCCCATTGGCTTGGCCCGGTCCAGCACCGGGGAGTACACTTACGCCATTTTTGCGGTCACCGTCATTGCTTTGGTGCTGAGTTGGCTGGTGTCGGTGTACTTCGTGCCCTACTTGGGCAATTGGTTGCTGAAAAGCAAACCGGTCCCGGCGGACGGACCGCATGAACACTTCGACACGCCGTTCTACCGCCAGTTTCGCCGCTGTGTGGACTGGTGCGTGGCGCACCGCTGGATCACCATTGGCGCCACGCTGCTGACGTTTGCGTTGGGCATCGTCGGCATGGGTAAGGTTCAGCAACAGTTCTTCCCCGACTCCAGCCGTCCAGAAATCATGGTGGACATCTGGTTCCCTGAAGGCACTTCGTTCGCGGCGAACGAGTCCACCACCCAGCGGGTAGAGGCGCGGTTGCGGCAAGAGGCGGGCGTGGACTCGGTCACCACTTGGGTGGGCTCCGGGGTGCCGCGCTTCTATCTGCCTCTGGACCAGGTGTTCCCGCAGACGAACGTGTCGCAATTCATTGTGCTACCCCAGGACCTGAAGGTGCGCGAAAGCCTGCGCACCAAGCTGCCAGCGTTGCTCGCGACCGAGTTCCCAGAGGTGCGGGGCCGGGTCAAGCTGCTGGCCAACGGGCCGCCTGTGCCCTACCCGGTGCAGTTTCGGGTGGTGGGCACCGACCCTGCGTTGCTCAGGGCCCGTGCCGACGAGGTCAAGGCGTTGGTGCGACAAAACCCCAATACCCGCGGCGTGAACGACAACTGGAACGAGTCCGTCAAGGTGTTGCGTTTGGAGGTGGACCAGGCCAAGGCGCGTGCGCTGGGCGTCACCAGCCAATCCATCGCCCAGTCGTCACGCACCAACCTCGCGGGCAGTACCGTGGGCCAATTCCGCGAGGACGACAAGCTGATCGACATCGTGCTGCGCCAGCCACTGGACGAGCGTGACACATTGTCCGGCTTGGGCAGCGGCTATGTGCCCACCGCGTCGGGCCAGTCCATCCCACTGACACAAATCGCCAAACCGGTATTCACCTGGGAGCCGGGCGTGTTGTGGCGCGAAAACCGTGATTTCGCTATCACGGTGCAGAGCGACATCGTCGATGGTCTGCAGGGTGCGACCGTCACCGCCCAACTGCTGCCCCAACTCAAAGCCTTGGAGGCCGCGTGGCAAGTCAGCGGCCCGATCGGTTACCGCATCGAGGTGGCCGGTGCCGTGGAAGAAAGCAGCAAAGGGTCTTCGTCCATTGTGGTCGGGTTGCCCATCATGCTATTCATCACGTTCACGCTGTTGATGTTGCAACTGCACAGTTTCAGCCGCGCGATGCTGGTGTTCCTCACCGGTCCGCTGGGCATTGCGGGCGTGGCCGGGGCTTTGCTGCTACTGAACCGGCCGTTCGGGTTTGTGGCCTTGCTCGGTGTGATCGCATTGATGGGCATGATCCAGCGCAACTCGGTCATCTTGATCGACCAGATCGAGCACGACCGGGCGCGGGGTGTGCCAGCGTGGGATGCCGTGGTGGAGGCAGCGGTGCGCCGCTTGCGCCCCATCGTGCTCACCGCCGCTGCCGCAGTGCTCGCCATGATCCCGCTGTCGCGCAGCGTGTTTTGGGGCCCGATGGCGGTGGCTATCATGGGCGGTTTGGTGGTGGCCACCGCGCTCACTCTGCTGGCTTTGCCCGCGATGTACGCCGCTTGGTTCAGGGTCAAGCGAGAAAATCCGGTCGCGGCCTGACTGGCCTTGGCGTGACGTTCTCACCGCTTGGCCGCCCCCGGCCTCGCGTTCGCACAGGGTTCGACAAGCTAAAATGAGAACGGACCGAAATCAGCGGTTTCGGGCGGCGGCGAAAGTGGCCCTGCCCGAAACCGCTTTGTTTTTCATGAACCGCGCGGGTGGCGAAATTGGTAGACGCACCAGGTTTAGGTCCTGACGCCCGCAAGGGTGTGGGGGTTCGAGTCCCCCCCCGCGCACCACCCCTGACGGGCACTGCTCAAGTGGGTGTCAGCCCCGCAGGCGCTTGGGCGTCCAAAGCCTGCCCGGCCCGCTTCAAGATGTCGCGCCAGCTCACGATGCCGATCGGCCGCCGGTCGCTGTCCACCACCGGCACGCAAGAAATGCGGTGCGTGAGCATGAGCTCAATCGCAGTTGACACCGGGGCCTCGGGCCCCAGGGTTTTCGGTTTGCGGCTCATCACATGGTGCACCCGCTTGTTCAACGTCGCCACGTCGCGTGCGGTCTCCACCATGCTGTTGATGTAAGGGCTCAAGGCACGCCACAGGTCGCGGTCCGACACCACGCCCACCAAACGGCGGTGCTCCACGACCAGCACGTGGTGCAGGTGGAGCTCGTCAAAGATTTCTTTGACGGTTTCCAGCGTGTCGTCCATCTCCACCGTCACCAAGCGGCGGGTCATCAAGTGTTGCAGTTCCATGCGGGCGTTTTCTCCCCTTCACGCCGCAGCGAGGTCGTGGTGCAGCTTGAATACGGCCACCGCTTCCACCAGTTGCTGGGCTTGGTGCTGCAGGCTCTGTGCAGCCGCTGCGCTTTGCTCCACGAGCGCCGCGTTCTGCTGGGTGGTCTGGTCCATCTGGGAGACCGCTTCGCCGATCTGGGCTACACCCGCGCTTTGCTCGTGGCTGGCCGTGCTGATCTCCCCCACGATGTGGGTCACTTTGCCGATGGCGTTGACCACTTGGTTCAAGGTGGTGCCTGCCTGAGCAACCAGTTTGGAGCCCTGGTCCACCTGCGTCACGCTGGCGTGAATCAACCCTTTGATCTCTTTGGCTGCGGTGGTGCAACGCTGGGCCAGGCTGCGCACTTCGGCTGCGACGACCGAGAAGCCGCGGCCTTGCTCGCCCGCGCGGGCCGCCTCCACCGCCGCGTTCAACGCCAAGATGTTGGTTTGAAAGGCAATCCCATCGATCACACCGATGATTTCAGACATTTTCTGCGACGATGAATTGATCGCGGCCATGGTGCAGACCACCTGACCAACCACTGTGTTGCCCTCTGTGGCGGTGGCCGAAGCGTCGTGCGCCACCCGGTTGGCTTGGCTGGCGTTGTCGGCGTTTTGTCGCACGGTGCTGCCCAACTGCGCCATGGACGACGCCGTTTGCTGAAGGGCGCTGGCCTGCCGCTCGGTGCGCGACGACAGGTCGTTGTTCCCCTGTGCAATCTGCATACTGGCCGTGGCCACATTTTCAGAACTGTGTCGCACCTGCAGCACCGCCCGGGACAAAGCCACCTGCATTTGCGCCAGCTTGGCCATCAGGCTGTGGTGGTCGTTGGGTCGCAAGTGGATCGGCGTGGTCAGGTCGCCTTGTGCAACAGACTGGGCCACCGCGACGGCCTCGCGCGGTTCGCCACCCAATTGCCGCAACAGGGTGCGGGTGATGACCACTGCGAGCGCGATGCCCAATGCCAAGGCCAGGGTCATGAGCCCCAGCACGAGGGCTTTGGCGTTTTCATAGACCGATTGGGCCACCGCCGCTGCGGCATTGCCACCTTCGAATGCGTGGTGGCTCAGTTTGTCCAGCGCTGCAATGGCCTCATCGAAGGTCATGCTGGCCAAGCCGTCGCTGATCTCGGCCGCATCCGCTTGTTGACCGCCGCGTCCAAGCGACACGACCTGGTCGCTCGCTTTTCGGTAGCTCCCCCATGCGGCCAGCAGTTGTTGCAGCAACTGTCGCTCGTCGGTTTCGCTGGCCATAGCGCGGTATTGTTCAAGCCTGCCCGAGGCGATGTCGGTGGCTTCCTTGATCTTGTCTTCGTATTCGGCGTGGTAACTGCGGTCGCGGGTGCGGCTGTGTTTGACTTCCAAATCGCGTGCGGACAGGGCGTGTGACCGGGCGGTGGCCAAGTGGCCCACGCTGGTCAACCATTTCTGTGACAACTGCTCTGCCTGGTGGTTCACCTGCGCCACGCTGTGCAGCGCAATCACACCGATGGCACCCACCAGCGCCAGCACACAGGCGAACGCCCCGACGAGTTGCTGGCCGACGGTCATTCGGGCGAAGATGTTTTGAATCGACACCGGTGGCGTGGTCATGGTGCAGGACCTCCTGTACGTTGGTTACTTCTTGTGGCCGATGTAGCTCACACCGACCAGCTTGCCGCTGGCTTCTTTGATGGGGCTGTAGCACGCGTCGTACGTGGTTCCGAGCACATCCACCGTGCCGCAATAGGGGTTGCCCTTGATCAAGGATTCGTAGGCTTTGTTGCGTGCCAGCGGGGTGCCAACGCCGCGTTTGCCCTCGGGTGTGAGCACATTGGTGCTGACGCGCACGAACTCGTCGCCGTCTTTCACAAACAGGGTGGCGGTCGCGCCGTGGGCCTTGCGGATCGCGTCCACCACGTCGTAGTTGTTGTTGACCTTGCGTTCGCCAAAGTAAAGCGCTGGAACGGTTTTCTCCCCGGCTTTGTCGGTACCCTCGATCTTGGCAGGACCGATTTTGGCCAGCCTTGCGCTGAGATCCGCCATGGTGGCTTGAGGGTCGTAGGCCAAGGCCAGTCCGGTGGCGGCCAACAGCAAGCCAGCGGCCAAGGTACGAAGAAGGTGTGTCATGGGCGTGTGTTCCTGATTGGGTGGGGGTTGGAAGGGCGGTCAAGCGATCGCCCCTGTGCTTTCGGCCCGTGCTGGCCGAAATGAATGGTGGCTCAGTGTTGAAACGGCCGGGGATTCACCATCTGAACCGTCAGCGGACGAAATGCGTGGTTCCGCTTGCGTTAATTGCCCTATTGGTGGCGCTGCTGCTGCCGATAACTGGGGGGCGGGCAAACAGTCCGTGTCCATGGAACACCGAATGTGCACTTGCCCGTGTGGCTCAGCCAACGAAACCCCGGCCCATCCGGCGGTGGCCGCTGAACTGCTGGCCGTGTCGGCGCAGCTCAGTGAGTTGGAAGGCTTGTTGAGCCATGCCTCTCGCCGCCTGTTCGCCTGCTTTGCAGAAGCCTCGCGCCTGGTGACAGGACCCGAGGCGCTCAGCCTGTCTGAACAGCACCAGGCGGTTCGCCAAGCGCTGTCAGAAGCGGGTATTGCGCTGCAATTCGAAGACATCGCGCAGCAAAAGCTCATCCACGCCCAGTCGCGCTTGTCGACGCTCGCGGCGGTGTCCTCCGACGCTTCCTCGCCGTCGGCGCTGACGGAGCCGCTTGGCGCCAATGACAAGCTGCCACGCCCCATTGAGCAGACCGATGTGCACGCAGGCAGCATCGATTTCTTCTAACCACCAGCCAATCTGGAGCAGTTCCCCATGCCATCGATCCTTGCCGTTGACGACTCCGCTTCCATGCGCCAAATGGTGACCTTCACCCTGGAAAGTGCGGGCTATCAGGTGATCGAAGCGGTGGACGGGCTTGACGCCCTGGACAAGCTGCGTCATCAGACCGTAGACCTGGTGTTGACCGACCAAAACATGCCGCGCATGGACGGCTTGTCGCTCACCCGGTCCTTGCGCTCGCAGGGCCAACACCGCCAGGTGCCGATCTTGATCCTCACCACCGAGTCGGGCGACGACATGAAGCAGGCGGGTCGGGCTGCTGGCGCGACCGGCTGGTTGGTCAAGCCGTTCGATCCCGCCCGCCTCATCGAGGTGGTGCGCAAAGTGGTTATTTGACGCGCCAAGTGCCATGACAGACACCCACCATTCTTCCGCCGGTGGCGGCCCCAACTTCGACCTGACGCAGTTCTACCAAGTCTTCTTTGAAGAGGCGAGTGAGAGTCTGGCGGGCATGGAACAGCAATTGCTGGAGATGCATGTCGATGCGCCGGACGACGAGGCGCTCAACGCGGTGTTCCGCTGCGCGCATTCGATCAAGGGCGGCGCAGCCACTTTCGGGTTCGACGACGTGACCAGCCTGACCCACGTGATGGAGACCCTGCTGGACAAGTTGCGTCGCCATGAAATCGACATCAATACCCGCATGGTGGATGTGCTGCTGGCTTCCGGCGACGCGCTTCGTTCGATGCTGACTGCCCACCAGTCGGGCGAGGGCGAGGGGGCGGTCGAGGTGCAGACCCTGATCGACACGATTCAGGCGTTTGACGCCGAAGCCCCCCGGACCCAGCCCCAAACCACTGCCCAAGCACCCACCCCCAAGGCGCCTGAGCGCACCCTGACGCTGCTGGCTGGCCCTTTGGCCAGCCCAAGTCTGGCCGATGACCTGATCGCCCTGTTCAAGGAAATTGGTGGTTTGGGACGGCTGGACCGGCTGGCGCCAGCAGAGGGGCAAGACCCGTTGACGGTGCGTTTCAAACTCACCACTGCGAGTGACGACGGCGACCTCCTGGACCTGTGCTGCTTCCATGTGCCGCGCGAGCAAATCCAGCTCTTGCCCTGGACCGAAACCGACGCCGACCGCGGGTACGGGCTGTTCGAGGCGCCCGCACCACGGGCTCCAGCGTCTCCACCCCCAGCGGTGCCGCTGGTGGCGGACCGGGCCCAGGTCCTGGCCCACGAGACCACCCTGCGGGTGTCGGTGGAAAAGGTGGACCAACTCATCAACCTGATGGGGGAATTGGTGATCACACGGGCGGTGTTGGCCCAGCGCGCAGAAAAGCTCGAACTGGGTGCGCACCAACAACTGATCTCAGGTTTGACCGATTTGGAGCGGACCACTCGCCACTTGCAAGACGCGGTGATGTCCATTCGCATGATCCCCATGGCGGTGGTGTTCAACCGCTTTCCAAGGATGTTACGGGACCTGGCCAGTCGCCTGGGCAAGCAAGTGGAGCTGAAAACGGTCGGCGAAGCCACCGAGCTCGACAAGGGGTTGATCGAAAAAATCACCGACCCATTGACGCACTTGATCCGCAACTCGCTAGATCACGGCATCGAGTCGCCCGATGAGCGGCTGGCTGCCGGCAAATCGGCACAGGGTCGCATCACGCTGTCGGCGCAGCATTCGGGCGGGTCCATCTTGATCGAGGTGCGCGACGATGGCAAGGGTCTGGACCGCGAGCGAATCCTGGCCAAGGCCCGTCTCAACGGCATGGCGTTGCCCGACAACATGAGCGACCAGGACGTCTGGCAACTCATCTTCGCTCCTGGTTTCTCCACCGCCGAGGTCGTGACCGACGTGTCAGGCCGCGGGGTGGGTATGGACGTGGTCAAACGCAACATCTTGTCGTTGGGTGGCAGCGTCACGTTGGACTCTGCCAAAGGCGCAGGCACCCGGGTGCAGGTACGTCTGCCGTTGACCTTGGCCATCATGGATGGCATGACCGTTGGGGTGGGCAAGGAGATCTACGTCTTGCCGCTGGCTTCGGTGGTGGAGTCGTTCCAGGCCAGCACAGCCGTGGTCAAAACCATGGCAGGCACCAGCCGTGTGGTGAAGGTTCGCGACGACTGGCTGCCTGTGGTGGCGTTGGACGCCGTTTGTGATGTCTCACGCGGGGCCGACGCCTCTGTCAGTCCACCCATCATGGTGGTGGTCGCGGCCGAAGGCCGCCGCGTGGCGCTGTTGGTTGACGAACTGGTGGGGCAGCAACAGGTGGTGGTCAAAAACCTGGAGGCCAATTACCGCAAGGTCTCCAACATATCCGGCGCCACCATCATGGGCGATGGTCGGGTGGCGCTCATTTTGGATGTGTCTGCACTGGTGCAGGCTGACGGGTATTGACCTGGGCCAAGCCCAGCGCCCCAGCCAAGACTCAGTTTTGTCTGCGGTTTGCCGACAACCTAGGTAACGCATGAAAGGTTCTCACGCATGACGCGAATTCTTAGAAATCTCAAGATCGGCCAGCGGCTGGCATTGGGCTTTGGCCTGATGCTTGCCATGGTGGTCACGGTCTCTGTGTTGTCTTTGAGCCGTCTTTCAGAGCTCAAAACCAACATGGACGATATCGTCAATGTGCGCCATGAGGAGGCGCGCGCGGCCCACGAAATGTACGGCGCCATCAACCGCAGCAGCGCGTCTGTGCGCGACCTGATCTTGCTGCCAGCGCAGCGCGATGCGGTGGTGCGCGAACTGGCCGACGCCCGGCAAACCTACGATGCTGAAGAAAAGAAGCTGACGCAGTTACTGGTCAACCCCAGTCCGCGAGAGCGCGATTTGCTGGCCCAAATCCATCAGAAGAAAGAGCTGGCCCGACCGCTGGCCGACCAAGTGGGCAAGCTGGTGCGCGAAGGGCTGCTGGCAGAGGCGACGCGGGTGTTGTCACAAGAGTCGTTGCCCTCTCAAAAAAGCTGGATTGAAGCCGTCCGACTGCTGTCAGACCACGAGGAGCAGCAGGCGGCCGAGATATCCGCCGGGGTACGCAAGAACTACGACGCCATGTGGTGGGTGCTGATGGGCTGTACCGCTTTGGCCATCTTGTTTGGCGTGTTGATGGCCTGGCTGCTGACCTTGAGCATCACCCAGCCGATCGCTGAAGCCGTCACCCTGGCGGAGACTTTGGCCAACGGTGATTTGACGCAGCAGGTGACGTCCGAAGCGCGGGACGAACCCGGCATGCTGCTGGCGGCGCTGGGCGGCATGACCCACGCGCTCAGCGGCTTGGTATTCAAAGTGCGCAGCAACAGCGACGCCATCGCCAGCGGTTCTGGGCAGATCGCGAATGGCAACGAAGATTTATCACAGCGCACCGAAGAGCAAGCGTCGAGTCTGCAAGAAACAGCCGCGTCGATGGAGCAGCTCAACGGTACGGTGCGCAACACCGCTGACACTGCCCGCCAGGCGTCACAGCTGGCCACCGCAGCAAGCCAGGCAGCAATGGACGGTGGCCGCGTGGTCAGCGAGGTGGTGAGCACGATGGAAGGCATCTCGGTGTCCAGTCGCCGCATCAGCGACATCATCGGCGTGATCGACGGGATCGCTTTCCAGACAAACATTTTGGCTTTGAACGCCGCTGTGGAAGCGGCTCGGGCCGGCGAGCAGGGCCGTGGCTTTGCAGTGGTGGCGGGCGAAGTGCGCAGTTTGGCGCAACGCAGTGCAGAGGCCGCGCGAGAGATCAAAGGGCTGATCGGCGAGAGCGTGAGCAAGGTCGAGGGGGGCAGTAAGCTGGTTGCTGATGCCGGCCGCACGATGAACGACATCGTCGCGCAGGTGAAGCGTGTGAGCGACATGATCGGCGAAATCAGCTCCGCCGCCCAAGAGCAAACGCAAGGCATTGCCCAGGTCGGTCAGGCGGTCACACAGCTTGACCAAGTCACACAACAAAACGCGGCCTTGGTCGAGCAACTGGCCGCCGCGGCGGGCAGTTTGAAGTCCAGGGCCGGTGAACTGGTGGGCTCGGTGCAGCAATTCAAACTGGGCGGTGACCCGGTGGTGGGTATGCTGCGCGCCCAGCCCGCCTTAGAGCCCGCTGTTGTTCCGCGCACTGTGCGGTCAACACCAGCGTTGTCGCACAAGCCTGCACCATCGACCGCCGTTCGCTCGGGTCTGCCCGCCCCTGCCCCTGCCACCCCCAAGGCGTCGCTCAGCGCGAATTCGGGTGGGCACAGCGGCGCTGCGGTGACTCCGTCGGCTGCGGCCGACGACGACTGGACCCAGTTCTGATTCATTGCGCGAGACGCCGAAAAGGACAACACCATGGAAATGATCAACGAAGGCGCTCAATTGGCGCGCCAAATGGCCGAGCGTCAAGACAGGCTCCCCCGGCCCGGTGAGTACCTGACCTACCGCGTGGGCGCGGAGGAGTACGGCATCGACATCCAAAAAGTGCAGGAGATTCGGTCTTACGAGCCACCCACCCGCATCGCCAACGCGCCCGCCTTCGTGAAGGGGGTCGTTAACCTGCGTGGGGTGATCGTCCCGATCATCGACTTGCGCGTCAAGTTGGGATGCGACAACGCCGAGTACACCGAGGTCACCGTGGTGGTGGTGCTCAATGTGTGCGGCCGCGTCGTGGGCGCTGTGGTGGATTCGGTGTCTGACGTGATCGACCTTGACAGTGGGCACATCCAGCCACCGCCGGAACTGTCGGCCAGCGACTCGGGTTTCATCACCGGCATTGCCAGTCTGGAAGACCGGATGCTCATATTGGTGGACATCGAGTCCATGCTGGGCGGCGCCGAAATTGGCTTGTCTCAGGAACTGTGACCGGGTGATCTGTCATTAAGAACTTGGCGGCCGCCTGATTCGGGTGGCCGCAACGGCCTGCCGATCCACCACTTTCATCTTGACACCGACCTGATGGCCTCCACCCAATTCCCTGCGCGCGCTGGTCCTCGTGCCAGTCTGTCCGCCTTGGGCGAGCCCCAGCCGTTCGACCGTGACTTGGAATTCAGCCAAGCGGACTTTGAACGGGTACGCCGTTTGATTCACGAGCGCGCGGGAATTGACCTCCACCCGAGCAAGCAGAACATGGTTTACAGCCGCTTATCGCGGCGCTTGCGCGAGCGGGGCCACCAGACCTTTCGCAGCTACCTTGACGGGGTACAGGCAGGCAGTGACAAGGACTGGCAAGAGTTCATTAACAGCCTGACCACCAACCTCACGTCCTTCTACCGCGAAGCACACCATTTCGACACCCTGGCGGAGCGTTTGCGGCAGATGAGGCCTGGCGACGCACCACGCATTTGGTGCTGCGCAGCGTCCACCGGTGAAGAGCCCTATTCCATTGCGATGACCGCAACAGAAGCGCGGATTGGCTGCGTGCAGGCGGTGATCCACGCGAGCGATGTGGACACCGAGGTGCTTGCCACCGCCGAGCGCGGTGTCTACACCTTGGACGCGGTGGGCGCGTTGTCAGAATCGCGCTTGCGGCGCTTTTTCCTGAAAGGCAGTGGGGCCAACGCGGGCAAAGTGCGGGTCAAGCCAGAACTGAGGTCCATGGTCGCATTCAGACCGTTCAACCTGTTGAGCGGCGATTGGCGGATGGAGCCCTATGACATCGTTTTTTGCCGCAATGTGATGATCTACTTCGACCGGCCCACCCAGCGCCGTGTGTTGGAGGGTTTGCATCGCAGTTTGAAGCCGGGCGGTCTGTTGATGGTCGGTCATTCGGAAAATTTTGGTGATCAGCGCGATTTGTTTCAGCTGTCTGGCAAGACGGTCTACATCCGAAACGATGCCTGATGGGCCACACCCTGCGCGCTGAACCGCCCGAGCTTGCCGCCTTGCGCCGCACGCCGGACAAAGACCATCAAGCATCGTTTTTCTACCTGGAGCATTCATTCCAGAGAGCGGCTGTGAAGGTCTTGCCCGGGGAGTACTTCGTGTCGTCGGAGCCGATCGTGGTACTGACCACACTGGGTTCGTGCGTGGCCGCCTGTTTGTTCGATCGCCAAGCCCGGGTGGGTGGCTTGAACCACTTCATGCTGCCCGATGGTGACAACCAAGAAAGCGCCAGCGGGCGGTTCGGTGTGTTCGCCATGGAACTGCTGATGAATGAGCTGTTCAAGCGTGGTGCCCGCAGGGAGTCGCTGGAAGCCAAGATCTTTGGTGGTGGGCAGGTGATGAAGAGCTTGGCGTCCACTCAGATTGGCGAAAAGAACGTGGCCTTCGTCGAGTCTTTCCTCGCGCGTGAGCGCATCCCCATCATGGGGTGCGACGTGTTGGACGTGTACCCGCGCAAGGTGTGCTTGTTCCCCGACAGCGGCAAGGTGATGTGCAAGCGTTTGGCACCGGCCAGTGTGGTGGAGCTGCAGTTGCAAGAATCGAGTTACCGCAAGCAATTGCTGACGACACCGCCAGCCGGCGACATTGAACTGTTCTAGGACACTGTGATGCCCATTCGAGTGATCGTTGTGGACGACTCTGCGCTGGTCCGCAGCGTGTTGACCGAAATCATCAACCAACAGCCCGACATGCAGGTCGTTGGGGTGGCCTCCGATCCCTTCGTGGCGCGCGAGCTCATCCGTGAAATGAACCCCGATGTCTTGACGCTGGACATCGAGATGCCAAGGATGGACGGCCTCGACTTTCTTGACAAGTTGATGCGGCTTCGGCCTATGCCTGTGGTCATGATCTCGACCCTGACCGAGCGCGGCGCCGAGGCCACCCTGCGCGCCTTGGAGCTGGGTGCGGTGGATTTTGTCGCCAAGCCGCGCCTTGGCGTGAAGGCAGGGCTGGACGACGCTGCGAAAGAGATCGCATTCAAAATACGTACTGCAGCGGCGGCCAACGTGAGCCGAAAGCATGCCCCCGCTGTACCGGTGACAAAGGCCAATCCGCCCGGTGCAGGGCCGCGCCATGGCACTGAAAAACTGATTGCCATCGGCGCATCCACCGGCGGTACCGAGGCCATACGCGAGTTGTTGACGGTGCTACCGCCCGACTGCCCTGGCATTGTCATCACACAGCACATGCCGCCGGGTTTCACTGCCAGCTTCGCCACCCGCTTGAACACCTTGTGTCAGGTTCGCGTGAAAGAGGCGGAAGACGGCGAACGCATCTTGCAAGGCCATGCGTACATTGCCCCCGGTGGCAAGCACCTGAGCGTGGCGCGCAGTGGTGCCAACTACGTGGCGGAGGTACGGGATGGTGACACGGTGAACCGCCACAAGCCGTCGGTGGAGGTGTTGTTTCGCTCGGTGGCGCGGCAGGTGGGGCCCAATGCGATTGGCGTCATGCTGACCGGTATGGGGGCCGATGGGGCGACGGCCATGCGTGAAATGCGAGACGCTGGCGCGTACAACTACGTGCAGAACGAGGAGAGTTGTGTGGTGTTTGGCATGCCTCGCGAGGCCATTGCGGCCGGTGCCGCGAACGAGGTTTTGGCGTTGCCCAAGATCGCGCCCCAATTGCTCACGCGCCTGGGCACACTCACACAGTCGCACCGGGTGTGAGCCAGGAAATCATCGCAGCGGCGCCAAGATGACTCGCATGGCGTCGTCCATCGGGTTGACGATGTTGTCCATGCCCAGTGTGAGCCAGGCTAGGCCAGCCAAAAGCGTTGCGGGGAATCCCACCGCCATGATGTTGAGCTGGGGTGCAACGCGGGACACATAGCCCAGCACGAGGTTGATGAACAGCAGCATGATGCTGGGTGGCAACGCCAGGGCCAGCGCCAAACGGAACACCTCCGATCCCAGCAGGTTCAGCGGCAGCAACTGCAGGCCGGTCATCGGGGCGTCGGAAATCGGGAACACCTTGAAGCTGGTGACCAAGGCGTCCAGCAGCATGAGGTGGCCGTTGAGACCCAAGAAGACCAGCATTGCGAGCGTGTTGAGCCAACTGCTGATGATCGACTGCTGTCCACCTGCTGGGTTGAAGAAGCCAGCGAACGATAGCCCCATCTGCAAGCCCATGGCCTCACCGGCGATCTCGAATACAGCGAACACCAAACGTGCCGCAAAACCCAGGGTCAAGCCAATGAGGACCTGCTGCGCCACCAAGCCCACGGCCGACGCCGAGGTCAGTGTCAAACCCGCTGGAACTTGGGCGTGGGGCGCTACCAAGAAGGCGACCGCTGCGGCCAGGGCCACGCGGCTGCGGGCGGGGAATGAACGCCCCGAGAGGATGGGGGCGGCAGTGAACAGGGCCAACAGCCGCAAGAAGGGCAGCAAGCCGATGGCCACCCAGGACTCCAGCTGGCCTGCAGTGAACGTGACCATGCGGGTCAGCCTATGGCCGTGGGCAGGGTACCGATCACTTGCCGGATCCACTCCACCAAGGTGGCGATCATCCAAGGCCCGGCGAGCGCCAGTGCGCCCAGCACCGCGAGCAACTTAGGTAAGAAAGACAATGTCGCTTCGTTGATCTGAGTGACCGCTTGCAGCAGGCTGATCACCAGACCCGTGCCCAGTGCCACCAGCAGGATCGGCGCACAGACCGACAGCATCACCAGCATCGCCTGGTGGCCATAGGTCACCACCATCTCCGGGGTCATGTGCCTCCTCCAAAGCCGGCCACCAGTGAGCCCATCATCAGGTTCCAGCCATCGGCCAGTACGAAAAGCATGAGCTTGATGGGCAATGCCACCAGCACGGGGGACAACATCATCATGCCCATGGCCGTGAGGACGCTGGCGACGATCAAGTCCACCACCAGAAACGGGATGAAAATCATGAAACCAGTTTGGAACGCGGTTTTCAGTTCACTGGTCACGAACGCCGGAACCAGCACCTTCATCGGCGTTTTACTGACTTCTACGGGCGTGTCTTTCGCGATGCGTGTGAACAGTTCCAGATCTGCCTGCCGGGTTTGCTTGAGCATGAAAACCCGCAGTGGGTCAGCGCCCTTGGCCACCGCTTCTTCGAAACCGATTTTTTGCTCGTTGTAGGGTTTGTAGGCGTCCTGGTAGATCTTGTCCAGGGTCGGGCTCATGATGAAAAAGGTGAGGAACAACGACATACCGACCAACACCTGGTTGGGCGGTGTGCTTTGCAACCCCAAGGCTTGGCGCAACAGCCCAAAAACGATGATGAGGCGGGTGAAGCTGGTCATCAGCAGCAGCACTGCTGGCAGGAACGACAGCGCGCCAAATGTCAGCAACGTTTGAATGGGCACCGAGTAGGTGGTGCTGTTGCCGCTGCTCTGGGCGATCACTGACAACGGGGCAGCTTGTGCCCACACCTCGGGGCTGAGGGCGGCCAGCATCAGGCCGACGGGGATCAGCAGCAGATTCATGGCTGGCGGCCCGTGTAGCCCGACAGGGTGGTGCGAAGCAGCTGTGCAAACCCAACTGGCAGCGCGGTCCTTGAGCTGGCGGTGCAGGGCGCCGCGGTGTGATCGAGTTGGTTGAGCAGTGCGATGTGGTGTTGCGTCACGCCCAACACCAGGACCTGGTCGTTGGTCCGTACCAATACGACGCGTTCGCGCTGTCCCAAGGGCAGCTGCCCCAGCAGTTCCAGCGACACCCCATGGGCCGCCCGGCTGGGTGCGCGGCGCAGGGCGTGCAACACCAGCGGCATGGCGATCAACACCAGCACCAGCACACCCAAGGTCCAAGTCGACATCGGCACCGTATTTCCTTCAGGCAAAGCGGTTAAGCCGGCGCATGCGCTCGGAGGGGGTGACGATGTCCGTCAGTCGGATGCCGAACTTGTCGTTCACGACCACCACCTCGCCCTGCGCAATCAGGAAGCCGTTCACCAAGACGTCCATGGGCTCACCAGCGAGCGCCTCCAGCTCGATCACCGAGCCCTGGGCCAGCTGCAAGATGTGTTTGATCGGGATGCGTGTTCGCCCCAGTTCCACCGTGAGCTGAACCGGGATGTCCAGCACCATGTCGATGTCGTCGCGCTGCGTCATGGGTCCGTTGGGGGACAGTGGCGGAAAGATTTCCGGCCGCCCAGGCGCGGCGGTGGTTTGTTGTGACGCTTCGGCCTCCGCCAGCGCGTTGGCCCAGTCGTCGGCCGTAGCGTCGGGTTCCACACTGGTTTCAAGATTGGACATGGGTTATCTCTCCGTCAGCGGATCACAAGGGACCCGTTATCGCCGGTTGGTTGGGTCAAGATGTCTTGAACCCGCAGCCCGTAGCGTGCCCCCAGCGTGCCGTAGGCACATTCAAACAGGGGCACCCCATCGACCTTGGCAGTCAGGGTGGGGGTTCGGTTCAACTCAATGAAATCGCCGGCCTTCAGGCCCAGCAGTGCGCGCACGCTGGACTCTTGCTGGGCGAGTTCGGCGGTCAGTTCCACCGTGGCCGATTTGATTTGTTGTGTCAGCAAAGTGACCCAGCGGCGGTCGGGCTCGGCCTGGTCGCCCTGCAGCGGCGAGTACAGCGTCTCTCGAATCGGCTCGAAAGTGGAGTAGGGGATGCAGATGTGCAGATCGCCGCCACCCGCGCCGATTTCGATTCGGAAGGTCGCGGTGACCACGATCTCTGATGGCGTCGCCACGTTAGCGAACTGGGTGTGCATCTCCGAGCGTGCGTATTCGAGCGTGATGGGGTAGATCGTTGCCCAGGCCTTGGTGTACTCCTGGGCAATGACCTCCACCAAGCGCAAAATGATGCGCTGTTCGGTGGGTGAGAACTCTCGACCCTCCACCCGCACGTGGTTGCTGCCGTTGCCGCCAAACAGGTTGTCGATGATGCTGAACACCAACACCGGATCGCAGATCAGCAAACCGGACCCGCGCAAGGGCCGGATGTGCATGATGTTGATGCTGGTGGGCACAACGATGTTGCGCAAGAAGGCGCTGTACTTTTGCACCTTCACTGGCCCGACCGAAATGTCTGGGCTGCGTCGCATGAAGTTGAACAGGCCAATTCGGAAGTTTCTCGCGAACCGCTCATGCACGATTTCCAGGGTGGGCATGCGCCCACGGACGATGCGCTCCTGGCTGGACAGGTCGTAATTGCGAACCCCCGAGGCGTCCACCGGCGAAGCGGCGGCTGCGTCGGGCTCTCCGGTCACCCCGGCGAGAAGGGCGTCGACTTCGTCCTGCGTCAGAGCATGTTGGGTCACGCGCTCACCTCACTGCACCAGAAACTGCGAGAACAAAACGTCTTTGATCGGGTTGACCACCTTGGATCTGGCACGGCGCCCGCCTTTGGCGTCTTTTTCTTCTTCAAGGTCCTCGTCGGTGATGTCCACCCCGATGGATTGGGCCGCGCGCACGCCGATCTGCTTGGCGAGTTGTTGCTTTCCCTCCATCGTCAACAAATCCTCGGCCTTTTTGGAGCCGATCAACAACAAGATGTTGTTGCGCAGGGCTGGCAGTCTGGCCTTGATGTCGTTTTCGATTGCCGCGTCTTCGACCTCCAGGGTGATCCCGATCTGGGCGTAGCGGTCGCCGCCTTCGTCGCGCAGGTTGACCGTGAAGTTCTCCAAGGGTGTGAAGATGCTCTTAGAGGGCGTCTTCTTCTTGGCGCTGGTCTCGTGGGCGGGTTCCTCGGCGTGCTGCTGCTTTTGCAGATAAAGGTAGCCGCCAGCGCCGCCGCCGGCAATCAACACCACTGCAGCGACCGCGATGATCACCAGTTTTTTGGACGACTTTTTTGGGGGGGTGGTTTCCGATGACATGGCTGCTTTCGTTCTGAGCTTCATTGTGCTCAGCCGCCTCGGAGGCAATGCAGCGATAAGGTTTCCGAAAGCCCCGCAGTTTCAGGGAGCCCGGCCCCCACTCATGCGTAGAGGTCCAACCCCCCAGGTCGGCGGGGTGCGGCGGTGGTCACGCGCAGCGGCGCAGAGGTGTGGTCGGGGCCCAGGTCGACCGAGGTGACTGGCAACGCCCGGTGCGGCTCTTGCGCTCCTGGCTGCTGTCCCGCGTTCTCTGAGCCCACGCTGGTGTGCCCCAAGCTCAGGCCCTGCTGGCCCAGCATGTCCCGCAGCTGTGGCAGCGACTGCGCGATGCCCTCCCGCGTGGCGGCGTTGGCCGCGGTGAAGCCGATGTCGGCCACCTGGGCATGAACGCTGAGATCAATCTGTATCGGGCCCAACTCTTCAGGGTCCATGCGCAGTTCGGCCTGCTGCAGCGCCCCTTTGAGCAACCACCGGACCTCGGACACCAAAGCCGCCGGAAAGGCGGGCGAGTCGGGCGCACAAGACAGACTGCCTTGGTAGACCCCAGTTCCGCTTGAGACACCACCTTCTGTGTGGCGCAGGCCATTCGATCCCGCCAATTGGCCCACGCCCCAGCCCACGCTTGGTCCAGGCGGGTCGGGCTGGAAGGGTTTGTCCAGCGAACGGTCTGTGGCAAGGCCCACGGGGCCCGTGGGGTTCGCTGTATTGATGGCGCCGACAGAGTTGGACGGGTTGAACAATGACGGGCTGTGAACAGTCGGGGGTGTTCCCGATCGGCCTGAGTCGGTTGCTGTCGATGGCGGGTGAAGCCGATTTGTGGTCGGCAGCGTTGGCGTGTCTTGTGGGGACACCCCCGCGCGGATGGTCTGTGCGAACACGGTTTCCAATGGGGCAGAAGTTTCAGGCAAAGCAGGGTTTGCACTGGGGGTGCTGGTGGTCACCCCGCCCACGGAAGTCGCTTGACCGGGTGGCGCGCTGGCGGCTGTGGGGGCGCCATCGGCGCCCAACGCCGGTACGGAAGTCGGTGTAGGCATTAGGGCGTGTGAATCCTCTCCGCCATTGGGCGATGCCGCCACCGATTTGAACGCGGCGGCTTGCGCCCACAGCAGCCCAACCCCTGTCAGGTCGGGATTGGCCGCGGTGTTTGCCGCGCTGGCGTCCAAGAAGAGGGCAGGGGTCATGGCGCCTTGGCTGCCATCGGCGGGCAGCGGATCGTCTGCAGCGGTGGAAACAGCGCTGTGCGCGTTGTCCGTTGGTGAGGTGGCGTCTGCTGCCGATTCGCTTCCCAGTTGCATCAACAGCGCCTCGAAGCTGTCGGACGCACCGCCACTGGAGGGTTCTGGCTGTCCAGCTCCCGCCTTTCGCAGGCCGGTGGGCTGGGTGGTACTGGCGGATGCGGTGGCGGGTGTGTGGGTCACGGCGTGGGCACTCATGTGTTTCGGCTTTGCGGCTTGGGCGAAGTGGCGCGTGCCGCCCACGCGTCAGACTCTTTTTGGTCGCGGCGCAGCTGCAGGGCGTGCTGCGCGTCTGCTTGGCGCTGGTGCAGCGATTGCAAGGCCAGCAGGCGCTTTTGACGCTCCATCAGCGCGGCCTGGGCGCGGTCGCGTTGCTGGTCCCGTTCGGCGCAGGCCTGTTGTTGTGCCCCAATGGCTTGGCCAATTGCCAGGGTGAACTGCTGGCGGCCCTGCAGCGACTCCGCATGGACTGGGGCCGACTGCGCACCCGGTGCACGGCCCAGAAAATCTTGGCGAAAGGCCTGTAGCCGCACCAGAGTGTTGTGGGCTTCTTCCGCTTGGCGTCGGGCTTGGTGGGCGTGTGCCCGCTCGCTGTCGCGCTCGCTCTCGACGCGCTCGATCAGCTTGATCAAGGTGTTGGGTTTCACGGCGCGGGTCCCTCAAGAAGCTGGGCAAGCTGGTCCAGGCTCTGGTCCAGAGCCACGCCGTCGTGCATGCCCTGCTGCAAAAACTTGGAGACTTGGGGGTACAGGCGAATGGCCTGGTCGGTGGCTGGATCGCTCCCGGGGCTGTACGCGCCAACGGCGATCAAGTCGCGCTGCCGTTGGTACCGCGCGTACACCGACTTGAGCGCCAGAGCGAGTTTTTGGTGGCGCTCGGAGGTGACGTTGTGCATCACGCGCGAGATGGACTTTTCGATGTCGATCGCCGGAAAGTGGCCCTCATCGGCCAAGTCGCGAGACAGCACAAAGTGGCCGTCCAGGATGGCCCGTGCGTTGTCGGCCACCGGGTCTTGCTGGTCGTCGCCTTCGGCGAGCACGGTGTAGAACGCGGTGATGGACCCACAGCCGTTGAGGCCGTTGCCGGTTTGCTCCACCAACTGGGGCAGTTTGGCAAACACCGATGGCGGGTAACCCCGGGTGGCGGGCGGTTCACCCAACGCGAGCGCGATCTCCCGGTGGGCCATGGCGTAACGGGTGAGCGAGTCCATCAACAGCAGTACGTGTTGGCCTTTGTCGCGGAAATGGCTGGCCAACGCGGTGGCGTAAGCCGCCCCCTGCATGCGCATCAAAGGCGGCAGATCGGCCGGGGCTGCGACCACGATGGCGCGGCGGCGACCTTCGGGTCCCAGGATGTCTTCGACAAATTCTTTGACCTCGCGGCCCCGTTCGCCGATCAGGCCAACGATGATGACATCGGCCTGGGTGTGCCGAGCCATCATGCCCAGGAGCACACTTTTGCCCACCCCCGAGCCAGCAAACAGACCCAAGCGTTGGCCCCGCCCCACGGTCAGCATGGCGTTGATCGCACGCACACCGACGTCCAAAGGCAAGCGCACCGGGTCGCGCTCCATCGCGTTCAATGGTTCTCGGGCGATGGCGTAGGCGCGCGCCTGGTACAGCGGTGGGCCGCCGTCCAGCGGCTGCCCCGCTGGGTCGACCACCCGGCCCAGCATGCTTTCGCCCATGGGCAGCCGCCGAGTGAGCGATTCTTTGCGCGGCCGCTCTGGCAAAGGGTCGCGGTAGTGCAGGCGCTCACTGGGGTAGCGGACCGGCTCCACAACAGCCCCTGGAGACAAGCCGGCCAGGTCGCCAGTGGGCATGAGGTAGAGGTGCTCGCGCGAAAAACCGACAACTTCGGCTTCTGAGGCGTACTCACCGTCCCGCACGACGCAGACGCTGCCCAGCGGCAAACGCAGTCCGCTCGCCTCCATCAGCAGGCCCGACACCCGAACCAAGCGACCACTGGTTTCCAGCGCCGGGGTGTTGGCAATCAGCCGCCTGTGGGCCTGTAGGTGTGCGGCCATGGCAACCGAGGCGGGCGCGGTCAAAGTCGGGGCGTCGTGGTCGGTCAAGGCAGTGGTTCCTCGTCCCGGCCCAGGTTGGCCATGACCGCTTGCCATCGGGCTTCAAAGGTGGCGTCCACCACGCCCGAGTCCGCTTCCAGCCGCAGACCACCTGGCGCGATGGCGGGATCCGACACCAAGTGACAGCGGGGCCCGTTCGGCTGGTGTTGAAGGTGCTCGCCCAGACGCTCAGCGTCGTCGGGGTTCACGCGCAATTCCATTTGACCCAAGCCCTCGCCCAATGCCCGAAGGGCCTCTTGGGCCACCGGCAACAGGCTGTTTTTATCCAGTACCAGCTCCCGGCGCAGCACTTGGCGGGCGATGTCGATGGACAGCGACACCAAGTCGCTCGCCACCTGGGATTCGAGCCCCTTCATTTGCTCCTGGAAACGCACCAAGACGTCGTTCAACCGAACCGCCACTTCCGACGCGTCGTCCGACTCGCGCCTCTTCTTGACCTTGGAGCCCTCTTCAAAGCCTTGCAACTGTCCAGCCTTGAGGCCTGCCTCGTAGCCGCGCTGGCGGCCCAGCGCGAAGGCGGCCCGAGCCGTGGGGTTATCCTGGTCGCGGATGCCCAGCAGTTGGATGCGCCCTGGCGCAGTGGGGGTGAGTTCCTGCAGCCACGACAGGTCAGGCGTGGGCTTCGTCCCGTCAGACAAAGCTTTCATCGCCGCTGCCTCCCAAAACAATCTGGCCTTCTTCGCTCAAGCGCCGCACCAGCTTGAGGATTTCTTTCTGCTGTGCCTCCACCTCCGACAGCCGCACTGGGCCGCGGCTTTCCAGATCTTCTTTGACGGTTTCGGCGGCGCGGGCACTCATGTTGCTGAAAATCTTCTGCCGCATCTCGGGCTCTGCGCCTTTGAGCGCCACCACCAGCGATTCGCTCGGCACTTCGCGCAGCATCAACTGGATCGCTTTGTTGTCCAGTTTGAGCAAGTCATCAAAGGTGAACATCTGGTCTTCGATTTTTTGCGCCAGATCGCCATCGACCTCGCGGATCGACTCCAGCACCGCACCCTCGGCGCTGGCGCCGAGAAAGTTGAGCATTTCGGCGGCGGTCTTCGGGCCGCCCAGGGCCGCTTTGCGGACACGTTCACCGCCCGCGAGCACCTTCGACAACACGTCGTTGAGCTCCTTCATGGCGTTGGGTTGCATGCCATCCAGCGTGGCGATCCGCAGCACCACGTCGTTGCGGACCCTCTCGGTCAGGCAGGCCAATACGCCAGATGCGTGGTCGCGGTCCAGGTGAACCAAGATGGAGGCGATGATTTGCGGGTGCTCGTTGCGGATCAGTTCGGCCACGGCTGGTGCGTCCATCCACTTAAGGCTTTCGATGCCGCTCACATCGCGGCCCTGGACGATGCGGTCGATCAACAGACTGGCTTTGTCGTCACCCAGCGCGAGTTTGAGCACATTGCTGACGTAGGCGCTGGTGTCGTCCACCAAAGACCGCTGCGACTGCACTGTGCCCATGAATCGGGCCAGCACATCGTCGAATTCTTGGTCGGCCACAGTGGTTAGCCGCGCCATGCGCTCACCGAGGCGCTGCACTTCCTTGGGGGTGAGGTGTTTGAACACCTCGGCGGCGCATTCTTCGCCGAGCGCCATCAACAAGATGGCGCTCGCATGCAAACCTTCGTCTTCCGATGCAGCGGCGCTGGCCATGAGGTTCCTCGATCAAGTCGGCTGGTTGACCCAGTTGCGCACCACGTTCGCCACGGTGGCCGGGTTTTGTTTCGCCAGCTGGCGGATGTCGTCCAACTGGTTTTGCTGTGTGTTGGGTTGTGCCGCCAACAAGGGAACGGCCTCAGGCGCTTCTGGCGATGGCAGGCTGAGCGGGTCTTGCACCGTGGTGGTCAGTGTGTGCGCTGGTGGGGCCGTGCGACCGAGTTTGAGCGCCGGCCGCACCAGCCCGAAGATCACCACCAGCGCCAGCAGCGGCAATGCCACCCAGCTGCCCAGGCTTCGCACCAATTCCAGCACCTCAGGGCGCTGCCACACGGGGAGTTCAGCCTCCGTGGGCGGCGCGGCGGCGGCGGAAAATGGCGCGTTGGCCACGCTCAGGCTGTCGCCACGTTCTTTGTTGTAGCCAATGGCCTCTCGCACGAGCCCGGTGATCTGATCGATTTGTCCCGGGGTGAGGGGTGTGGTGGTCACTTTGCCATCTGGGGCGGTGGCGGTGGCGTGGTTGAGCACCACCGCCGTGCTCAGACGTTTGACCACACCGCTTGCGTTACGGACCACCCGCACTGTTTTGTCGACCTCGTAGTTCGTCACCGCGTCGCGCTTGACCCCGGCTGCCGCCCCAGCAGCGGCCCCGCCTGCGCCCGCAGACAGCGCCTGGGCAGCGCCGTTGACGGGCGACGGGGTGGTCGCTGGTGGCTGGTTCGACAACACGCCTGGCACGCCTGTGGCAGGGGCGGTGCCCGCGCCATTGCCCGGCGCTTCAGACAGTTGCTGGCTGCGGATGGCCGCTGGAGCGCTGCCTTGGTTGGGGGTGTAAATCTCTGCGGTGGATTCAGACTGGGTGAAGTCCACGTCGGCGGTGATCTGGGTTTTGACATTGCCCACGCCCACCAGCGGCTCCACAATCGCCAACACCCGCGCTGCCAAGCTTTGCTCGATTTGGCGGACGTGTTGTAACTGTGCGTTGTCCAGACCGTTGGGCACTGCCCCGGCGGTTTTCGACAGCAGGTTGCCCTGCTGATCCACCACGCTGACGGTGTCGGGGTTGAGTTCCGGCACGCTAGAAGCGACCAAGTGAACGATGCCAGCGACTTGTCCCCGCTCCAGGCTGCGGCCCCCGTGCAGGGTCAACAGCACCGATGCCGATGGCTTTTGCTGCTCTCTCAAAAACGCGGTTTGCTGCGGCAGTGCCAAGTGGACTCTGGCCGACTGAACGGCCGACAACGCCATGATGGAGCGGGCCAGTTCGCCTTCCAGTCCGCGTTGGAAGTTCAAGCGTTCTTGGAACTGGGTGGTGCCGAAACGTTGGTTCTCCATCAGCTCGAAGCCCACCGCGCCGCCCTTGGGCAAACCTTGGGACGCGAGTTTCAGCCGCGCTTCGTGGACCTGGTTGGCGGGCACCATCACCGCGCCGCCGCCTTCACTGAAGCGGTGGGGCACATTCATTTGGCTCAAAGCGGCGATCACTGCGCCGCCGTCTTTGTCACTCAGGTTGGCGAACAACACCCGCCAGTCGGGCTGCTGTGTGCGCAGGGTGGCGCTGACGGCGATGGCCGCCAACAAAACCACCGCCAGACCGGCCATCCATTTCGCGCGGGTCGGCAAATTGACCACGGCGGCCAGCAGGCCTTGAGCGGTATCGGGCCCACCCGCGGGTTTGACGGCTGTGGTGAGGGTGGTGTCCATGCGCGGCGACGTGTTGATGGCGACAGGCCATTGTCCGTCTCGCCCCACAGGGCTCGAAGCCAGATATGCGGGGGATTGGCCGCGCTATTCAAAAGAGAACGGCTGGCGCGCGCTCCTATACTGGCCCGACACCCATCCAACGCCCATGGACATCAACACCTCTTCCCCGATGACTGCTACCCGGCTGATCGACAGCGCGGGCAACCGCCTGTCTGCCCCGCGCGCGCCGGGCAAGTCGGCCGAGACCTCCTTCGCTGGCGCCATGGACCAGGCCTTGCGCTCGGTCAGTACCCAGCAAAACGAAGCCAGCCGCATGGCCAGCGAGTTTCAGACCAATCCGGCCAGCCAGAGCCTGGAGCAGACCATGGTGGCGATGCAAAAAGCCCAAATCGGATTTCAGTCCGCCCTGCATGTTCGCAACCGCTTGGTGGCCGCTTACAGCGACATCATGAACATGCAGGTCTGACGCCGCCGCGGTGTCAGTGCAGCAAGTTGCTCGCTGGCACGCTGGACAAGCAGATCGCGTCCAGAGGATGCGATTCGTTCTGACAGATCCGGCAAATCTCCAGATCGTTCTCCATGATGGTTTGCAAGATACGGGTGCGTTGCCGTTGTTGCGACTCCGTCAGTGCCACACCTTCTCCCATGCCGCGCAAACGCACGATGACCACCGCGCACGCGGCTTCCAGCCGGGCCACGCTGTCCCACTGACCCGCGTGTGCCGCCTGCAGCATCTCTTCGCTGGCGAACTCCAACGCAGCGTAGTGGTTCAGCAGCACCGCGGCGGAAGGGACTTTGTCTGTCATGGTCATGTGGGGCCTCATGCTTGCAGTCGGGTGGGTGCAGCCCCCGCAGGGGCAATGGCCACCCACGCGTCGCGCAGTTCCGCCAGCAACTTGCTGGCCTCGTCAAGCGGGGCCTCGGCGTTGCGAACGTTTGCCTCCAGCAAGCGCGCCACGATGTGGTCGTACAAAGCATGCAGGTTATCGGCCAAGCCACTCCCACCGTCTGGTTGCAGGGAGGCCTTCAGTCCCTCGTCCACGATGCGCATGGCTTTGCTGATGGCGCTGATTTTGGTCGGGGTGTCTGTCACGCTGATGGCGTGTCGCGCTTGCATGATGGCCGCGATCGCCCCGTCGAACAGCAGTGTCACCAGGCCATGCGGGTCGGCCTGAGACACCGCAGTGAGTGTGTCGACCCGGCGGTACTGGTCGATGGGGGGGAGGGCGGTCGCGAACATGGTTGAGTCTCTTGTCTTACCACTTGTTATCGACGGCCCAGGCCTGCGATTGAGCCCAGTTCCTAGCCGCCAGTGATCTGCGTCAGCGAGCTGAGACTGCCCTTCAGCCGGGACATTTCGGTGTCAAGGCGTTGGTACTGGGCACGTAAACGGGCCTCGGTCCGCGCGATGCGGTCCTGCTCCGCCGTTTGCTGTTTGTCGTTGGCGGTCTGCCGCCGTTGCAAGCCTTCTGTGCGGCTCGCCAGCGGGCCCTTGTCACCGGTCAGCGCATCGGCCCAGGCTTTGATGCGAACCCCAAACCCCATGACTTGCGTGTCATTGCCGCTTTTGGGCTGCGCAAACAGCGCGGCCAACTGCTCGGGTTTTTCCAGCAGTGCGGCGAACTTGTCTTCTTTGATCTGCAGGGACCCATCTCGCTGGATCTCAAGCCCGGCGGCCGACAGCGATGCCACTCCGGTCAGGCCCGTCACGCTGCCGCGAAGAATTTCGCGCATCGCATTCGCCACGCCCACTGCGGTTGAGTCGGCCTGCAGCGCCCCACGGTTTTTGCCACTGGGGTCGGCTTGGGTCTGGCTCCGTGCGAGCTTGTTCAGGTCGTTGTAGGCCTTGACGAAGTCATTCAGGTTCTTGCGGACCGCCACCGAATCGGTGGTCAGCACCACGCTCACGGGCGACGTGGTGACCTTTTTAAAAGAGAGGCTCACCCCATCCAGTACGTCGGTGGGGGTGTTGGTGGCACTGACAAGGTCGATGCCATCCATTGTGTAAAGCGCGTTCTGGGCGCTTTGGGTTTCGGTCATGTTGCGGCCATTGCCGGCGCTTCCGCCCGGCGTCCAAGCCAGGGCCGACAGGCCCGCCGAATCGACCGCGTTGTTGTCAGCGTCGGTGACGGTGATGTTCACGGCGTTTTCAGCACCGTCTTGCCCGCGTAGGACCAGTTTGGAGACGCCACCGCTGGTGATGATGCTGGCTGACAGACCGGTTTTGGCCGCGTTGATGGCGTCCCGCACCCCTGTGAGGGTTTGCGACCCGGTGCCGATGACCACCGCCACTGGGCTGCTACCCGCTTTGGGGGTGAACACGCCATTCACTACGCTGCCTTGTTGAATGTGGAGCGTCCCGGTGCCGACCAGGGCCGAGGGGGACGTGAAATTGCCACTGACCAGGTTTTGCCCCTGCGCCAGTTGCTGGACTTCCAATGTATGACGACCGGCAGCGGCCTTGGCCGTTCCGGTCGCTGTGACGCTGGTCGAGTCGCTGCTGTCGACCCTGATCGGGTTCCAGTTGGCTTTGTCGGCCAGCCGGCTGGCCACATCCCCCAGTGCCGCGATTTGGCCCTTGAGGGTGCCAAACGCCGACAACTGTGTTTGAACGGTGGCCGATTGCTGTTGAAGCAAGGTCAGGGGTCGTTGCTCCAGCGTCATCAACGAAGTGATGATGCTGTTGACATCCAATCCGCTGCCGACGCCGGTGCTGGTGATGGAGGGCATGGCAACGACTCCTGGGGTTCAAGCTTCAACGCAGCAGAGACAGCACCTGCTGGGGCAACTGGTTGGCCTGGGAGAGCATCGCTGTGCCCGCTTGCTGGAGGATCTGGCCGCGGGTGAGGTTGGCGGTCTCGGAGGCGAAGTCGGTGTCCATGAGGCGCGAGCGGGCAGCCGACGTGTTTTCCGAGTTGATCTGGATGTTGGCGATGGCATTGTCAAAGCGGCTCTGCACCGCACCCAAGCTGGCGCGGGCGGTGTTGATCTGCTTTTGGGCCGCATCGGCTTGTTGGATGGCCAACTGCGCTCCACCGTAGGAGCTGATGTCCAGGGAAGCCATGTTCGCACTGGCGCTGGCGGTGGCCGAGTCGGCCGCCAAGAACCCCACTTTGTCACCAGCGGCGCCGGTCAGCGTGATGTCGCTGGCCGAGGTCAGGGCGATCACGTTGTTGGCGCTGTCGAAGAACGCGCCGACGCCAGTGGTGCTGGAGATGCGGTTGATCGCGTCCACCACCTGGGCTTGGCGCTCCTGCGTGGTACCGGCGGCGCTCAGAACGCCAATGTCCACACCGTTGACGGTCAGGTCGCCTGCAGCGGTGGCGGTCAGGTCGGTGATCGCGGTGGAACTCTGTGTCGATGCACGGTTCACCACACCCATGCCCGCCAATTGGGCGTTGGTGATGGAAGACACCGTGATGGACTCGCCGGCATTGGAACCCACCTGGAACTTGGCCGAGGTAAAGCTACCGTCCAGCAGCTTGGTGCCGTTGAAGTTGGTGGTGGTGGCCACGCGGTCAATTTCTTCTTTCAGCTGGGACACCTCGGCCTGCAAAGAAGCGCGATCGTCGGAGCTGTTGGTGGCGTTGGACGACTGCACCGCCAGCTCGCGGATGCGCTGCACCATGTCGCCGATCTTGCCCAGCGAGCCTTCTGCGGTTTGGGCCAAGGACACACCGTCGTTGGCATTGCGGGCTGCCACCGTCAGGCCGCGGACCTGCGAGTTCATGCGTTCGGCGATCGCCAAGCCTGCGGCGTCGTCGCGGGCACTGTTGACACGCATGCCGGTCGACAAGCGCTGGATGGAGGTGGCCAGCGACGACTGTGAAGCGTTGAGGTTGCGCTGCGTGTTCAACGAAGCGAGGTTGGTATTGATCACGGATGGCATGACATTGGTTCCCTATAAATAGACCTCATCAGAGGCCCTGGTGGTAACACCGCAATTGCTCTTGCGGCTCGGCGGGGTATGCCCGTCCCATCCTTATCGGGCGGGTGTTGCCGCAGCTTTAGGGTCCAAATCCACAACAGGTCGGTCCAACTCCCACACCACCGCGTGCGCCTCGATGTCGGCCAGGGGGGGGTGGACGCCCTTGACGCGGTGCATTGCGGTTGATTGGTACGCCTTTTTTCGGTTCCGGTTTGTCCAACATCCCGCCAGGCGTTTGTGTGCCTATCAAGTGTCGGTGCGCTTTGCCGTTAAGAAATGCACAGCGGCCTGGCCGCATGCTCCCCAAGGAAAGATAGCGCCTATGGTCGTCATCATTGGATACATCGTTGTGCTGGCCTGCGTGCTGGGCGGTTACGCCATGGCAGGCGGCTCCTTCGGTGTGCTGATTCACGCGGCGCCGCACGAGTTGTTTGTGATTCTCGGCGCGGCCCTGGGTGCGTTTTTGGTGAGCAACAGCACCAAAACCATCAAGGCCACGCTCAAAGCGGTGCCGGGCCTTTTGAAGGGCTCCAAATACACCAAGGTGCGGTCGATGGAACTGATGTCCATGCTTTACGACGTGCTGACCAAGGCGCGCAAAGACGGTCTGATGGCGATAGAGGCCGACATCGACGACCCTGCCAAAAGCGCTTTGTTCTCCAAGTACCCGAATGTCCAAGCCGACCACCACCTGATGGAGTTCATCACCGACTATCTGCGGATGATGGTCTCAGGCAACTTGAACGCCCACGAAATCGAGGCCCTGATCGACCAGGAGATCGAGACCCACCACCACGAAGCCATGGTGCCTGCGGGTGCCATCCAGGCGGTGGGCGACGGCTTACCCGCTTTTGGCATCGTCGCGGCGGTGCTGGGCGTGGTGAAAACCATGGCGTCTGTGGGCGCGTCGCCCGCAGTGTTGGGGGGCATGATCGCGGGCGCTTTGGTAGGCACCTTCCTGGGCATTTTGATGGCCTACGGGTTCGTGTCGCCGCTGGCCAATCTGGCGGGGCAGAAGGCCGACGAGGCGACCAAAGAGCTGCAATGCGTCAAGGCCACATTGCTGGCCAGCGTGCAGGGGTATGCGCCTGCGGTGGCCCTGGAGTTTGGCCGCAAGGTGCTGTATTCCACCGAGCGGCCCAGCTTCTCTGAGATGGAAGACCACGTCAAAGGCCGCAAGGCTTCGCCCGCAGCCTGACGGACGGCGCCCCAAATGACCCTGTCCACCAAAAAACAGCAGCCGATCATCATCAAGCGCGTCAAGAAAGGCGGGCATGGTGGGCACCATGGCGGCGCCTGGAAGATCGCTTATGCCGACTTTGTCACGGCCATGATGGCGTTCTTTTTGTTGATGTGGTTGCTCGGGTCCACCGCCCAGGGCGACTTGCAAGGCATTGCCGCCTACTTTCAGAGCCCATTGAAGGTGGTGCTGGGTGGCGGGTCCGGTTCTGGCGACAGCGCCAGTTTGATCAAAGGCGGCGGCACCGACCTGACCCGAGCCAACGGTAACGTCAAAAAGGGCGAGGAAGACGGCCCGCGCAAAGGCGTCAGCATGCAGGCCTTGCGCAACGAGGTGCTGGACAAAGAGGCGGCGCGGATGCGGCAGGCCTCGCAAATGGTCGAGTCGGCGGTGCAGTCCAACCCCAAACTGCGCGCCTTGAAGAACCAACTGCGCATGGACCTGATCAACGACGGGCTGCGGATACAGGTTGTGGACGACCAGGGTCGCCCGATGTTCGATGCGGGCAGCGCGCAGGTCAAAGACCATATGCGCGAGTTCTTGCGCAGCATGGGCGCCTTGCTGGACCAGACTGGCTCGAAGATCGTGTTGTCTGGCCACACCGACGCCATGCCGTACAGCGGCGGGGAGCGGGGCTACTCGAACTGGGAGCTGTCGGCCGACCGGGCCAACGCGTCGCGCCGGGAGCTGCTCGCTGGTGGTCTGCGCGAGGACCGGGTGTTGCGCGTACTGGGCATGAGTTCGTCGTCGCTGTACGACGCCAACGACCCGAACAACCCCATGAACCGCCGCATCTCGATCTTGGTGCTCAGCCGCATCGGAGAAGAGCGCTGGACGCGCAGTGGCGAAACCCCCATATCGGAAACCCAGGCGCTTGAGCAGCTGCTGCAAAAGCAGGGCGCCATCCCTACCCCCACCCCCGTTCACGCACCGGGTGCAGCACCGGCTGCCCCCGAGCGTTGAAGTTCTGACCCTCATTTTCTTGGAGCCGACCATGACCGCACCCGCCGACCTGAAGTTTCTGATCGTTGACGACTTCTCCACCATGCGCCGCATCGTCCGCAACCTGTTGAAGGAGATGGGCTATGCCAATGCCGACGAAGCGGAAGACGGCGTGAACGCCTTGCAGAAACTGCGCAACGGCCACTTCGACTTTGTGGTGACCGACATCAACATGCCCAACATGAACGGCTTTGAGTTGCTGGCGCAAATACGGTCTGAAGACGCCTTGAAGAACCTGCCGGTCTTGATGGTCACCGCCGAGGCACGCAAGGAAGACATCGTGCTGGCGGCCAAGAACGGCGCATCGGGGTACATCGTCAAGCCGTTCACCAAAGCCACACTGGACGAGAAGGTGAACAAGATCATGCAAAAACACGCGTTCGCCGCTTGACGCTGGGGGATCACCATGCCAGACCACGATTTGACCCCGACCACCGCCGAGCCGTTTGATGTGTTCCAGCGCATCGGTAACCTGACCCGCAGCCTGCACGATGCGCTAAAAGAATTGGGTTACGACAAGCAGATCGAACACTCCATCGGCACCCTGCCAGATGCGCGTTCCCGCCTGAGCTTCATTGCCCGCCTGACCGGCGAGGCGGCTGAGAAGGTACTCAACACGGTGGACAACGCCCAGTTGCAGCAAAACGCGCTCATTCAGGAGGCCAACCGCTTGGAGGGCCTGTTGAACGCGGGCAGCGACGATGCCACGCTGCGGCAGGAGATGAAAACTTTTGTAGGGTCCGTGCGCGGCACGGCGCAAGACGTGGGCGCGCAATTGACCGACATCATGCTGGCGCAGGACTTTCACGATCTCACTGGCCAAACCATCCGCAAGGTGGTGGAGATCGCCACCACGTTGGAAGACTCACTGGTGCAGCTGCTGCTGGACGCCACCCCGCCGGATGAGCGGGCCCAGATCCAGGCGGAAGGTTTGCAAGGGCCGGTGGCCGATCCCAGCCGCCAAGATGTGGTGTCCAACCAGGCTCAGGTTGACGAAATGCTGGAGAGCCTCGGCTTCTGAATAACCGGGCCTTTGCCCGCTTGATTCGAACTTAGGAAAGGTGACCTGCTGCGAATAATGGTGCCCATCACACCGTTCGCGCATGTCCGATTCCGAAACCAGCCGAGAAGACCGCCAGTTACCCGCCTCTGAGCGTCGGCTGGAACAGGCGCGCGAAGAAGGGCAGGTGGTCCGCTCCCGCGAACTGGTGCATTTGGTTATGCTGTGCGCCCTGGTCGCCCTGGTGATGGTCTTGGGGCCATGGTGCGCTCAGCAAGGCTTGGAGCTGGTGTCCAGCAGCCTGAAGTTCGACCGCGCAGCGGTGTTCGATGCGGGCCGCATGCTGCCCCGAGCCCTGGAGAGTGGTTGGCTTGGCGCTCAGTTGGTGCTGCCGGTCTTGGGGGCGGTGGCTCTGCTCGCCGCAGGCGCATCTGTGGTGGTGGGCGGCTGGAACCTCACGACCCAAGTGCTGACGCCCAAGTTTTCCAAGGTGGACCCGTTCGCCGGTGTCGCGCGTTTGTTCGAGTGGCGCCATCTGGTGGACCATGGCCGTGTGGTCGTGGTCACCGCTGCCTTTCTGTCCGTTGCTGGCTGGTATGTCTTTCGGCACGTCGGTGAGTTGCAACACCTCAGCCGCATGCCGCTGGAGCGCGGGCTCCAGGTGGGGTTTGACTGGTTCGCTGCGGGCTTGCTGGGCTTGCTGGTGGTGGCGGCGGTCTCGGCGCTGGTGGATGTGCCGCTGCAACTGTTCAAGCACCACGCGGAATTGCGCATGACGCTGGAAGAGGTCAAGCGCGAGCACAAAGAATCCGAAGGCGATCCCCACCTGAAGGGCGAGCGCCGCCGTCGCGCCCGCCAAGTGTCGCGCTCGCGCATGATGTCGGCCGTTCCCAAGGCGGACGTGATCGTGGTCAACCCGACCCACTATGCCGTGGCGCTGCGGTACGACGAGGCCAGCATGCAGGCGCCCCGCATCGTGGCGATGGGCGTGGACCTGCTGGCGCTCAAGATCCGAGAGATCGCGCAAGCGTCTCGTGTTCCCATTCTGGATGCGCCACCGCTGGCGCGTGCGTTGTACCGCCACGGCGAGGTGGACGCCGAGGTGCCAGTGGCGCTGTACACCGCTGTGGCGCAGGTGCTCGCCTACATCGCCCGTTTGCGCACTGCGCTGCGCACGCCGCCGCTGCCCCAGATTGCCGTGCCCCCGGGCCTGGACCCACTTGAAGCCAAGCCGTGAGCGAATCCGCTAACCCCACCCCCGTCATGGCGCTGTGGCGCCGCCTGCCCGACGGCCGCGCGCTGGGCGCGCCCGCGCTGATCCTGCTCATCCTGGCGATGATGCTGGTGCCGGTGCCGCCGCTGCTGCTGGACCTGATGTTCAGCCTGAACATCGCGGTGGCCCTGGTGGTGCTGATCGTGTCCAGCTATACCAAGCGCACACTGGATTTCGCCAGCTTTCCCAGCGTCTTGCTGGTCACCACCTTGCTGCGGCTGGCGCTGAACGTGGCGTCCACCCGCGCGGTGCTGATGAATGGCCACACGGGCACAGCCGCCGCCGGGCATGTGATCGAGTCCTTTGCCGAATTCATGATCGGCGGCAGCCTGGCGGTTGGCATCGTGGTGTTCGCCATCCTGACGGTGATCAACTTCGTGGTGATCACCAAGGGTGCGGGCCGCATCGCCGAGGTATCGGCCCGGTTCGCGCTGGACGCGATGCCAGGCAAACAAATGGCCATCGACGCCGATCTGGCGGCGGGCAGCCTCGATGAGAAGGAAGCCCGCCGCCGTCGCCTGGAGGTGACCCAGGAGGCCGAGTTCTACGGCTCGATGGACGGTGCTTCCAAGTTCGTTCGCGGTGATGCCATTGCGGGCATCTTGATCCTGTTCATCAACCTGCTGGGCGGTCTGGCCATTGGCATGTTGCAGCACGGCATGGGTTTTTCTGCTGCCATCAACAACTACGCGCTGCTGGCCATTGGTGATGGGCTGGTCGCCCAGGTCCCCGCGCTGGTGATCTCGGTGGCGGCAGGCCTGATCGTTTCCCGCGTGGGCGAGGACGATATCGGCCGTCAGATCGCTGGTCAGCTTTTTCACATGCCCCGGGCGCTTGGGCTGACCGCTGTGATGATCGGTATGTTGGGGCTGGTACCGGGCATGCCGCACTTCGCATTCTTGTTGCTGGCGGCCATGTTCGGTGGCGCAGCTTATTGGCTGACCCAACAGGCCGACAAGCGTGCGTTGGTGGCGAAGCAAGCGCCCCCGCCGCCTGCACCTGGCGCAGAGGCCACTTGGGACGACGTGCTGCCGGTGGACGTGATGTGCCTGGAAGTGGGCTACCGCCTGATCGCGCTGGTCGATAAAAACCAGGGCGGCGACCTGCTGCAGCGCATCAAGGGCGTGCGCAAGAAGTTCGCGGCCGAAGTGGGTTTCCTGCCCCCGGCCGTTCACATCCGCGACAACCTGGAACTGCACCCATCGGCCTACCGCCTGTTGCTAAAGGGCGTAGTGGTCGGCGAAGGCCAGGCCCAAACCGGCATGTACATGGCCATCAACCCAGGCCACATCAACGTGCCGCTGATCGGCACCCCCACCACCGACCCGGCCTTTGGCCTACAAGCCGTATGGGTGGAGCAGCGGGTGCGCGAACAGGCCCAAGCCGCGGGCTACACCGTGGTGGACGCCGCCACGGTGATCGCCACCCACCTGAACCACATCATGCAGACCAACGCCGCCGCGTTGTTGGGTCGGGCCGAGGTGCAGATGCTGATGGACCATGCCCGCAAGTTCACCCCGGGTTTGGTGGACGACGTGGTGCCCAAGCTGCTGCCCCTGGGGACGGTTCAGAAGGTGCTGCGCAATCTGCTGGACGAATCCATCCACATCCGTGATTTGCGTGGCATCTTGGAGCTGTTCGCGGAGTTTGGCACTGTGACCCAAGACGTCATCGAGCTGACGCGCGAGTTGCGCGTGGGCCTGTCCCCCGCCTTTGTGCAGAACCTCTATGGCTCCGTGCGAGAGCTGGGGGTGATCGCTGTCGAACCCGGTCTGGAGCAATTGCTGGTGCAAGCGCTGTCGCCTGGCGCCCAAGTGCCGCTCGACCCATCGATCGCTGACCTGCTGACCGAACAAGCTGCCGAGGCCGCCAAGCTGCAAGAGGAAGCCGGTGTGCCTGCCTGCCTGCTGGTGCCTGACCGCATCCGGGTACCGCTGTCGCGCCTGTTGCGCCGTGCCGCGTCGCGCTTGCATGTGCTGGCCCATTCTGAAGTGCCGCGCACCCACACCATCCGCATCCACCGAGTGATTGGAGCCCCTGCATGAATGTCCAACGGTTCACCGGCAAAAACGCCCGCGAAGCCATTGCCAAGGTCAGAGCCACCTTGGGCGAGCACGCGGTGGTGCTGTCCAATCGCCCCATCCCCAGCGGCGTGGAAATCTTGGCCATTCCGGGTTCCGACCTGCCTGACGCCCATGCCATGCCCAGCACACCGTCGGTGGCCCGGGCGGCGGTCAGTCGCCCCAAGGTCGAGCCGATGAGCACCGTGTCGTTTGAGACCTTTGTCAGAGAACGCCAAAAGCAGCAGGTCGAGTCGCCTGACGGCGTGGGCCCGCCGTCTGCAACCCGTCCCGCTGCGTCGCGCCCAAACGCCTCCTACGGAGCTCATACGACCCACAGCGCCGCGGTGGTGACGCCCGCCGCTGCACCCGCCTTCGTGTCGGCGCCTGCCCCTGTGTTGCGGGCGGTACCGGCTTTGGGCCAGTTTGCTGCCGAAACGCTGGCCGCCACCATGCCGGTGGCCGCGCAAGCCGTGCCGCCCTCGGCGTCTTTCAACGCCACGGGCCCAGGCCCTGTGCCTGCCGCTTCGCGGCTGTCGGCCGACCAGTCGTCTGAGCCGGTGGCGTCCACCCCTGCGGCGCCCGCGTTCGATGCCGGCCAAGTCTTGATGGACGAGCTCAAGTCCATGCGCAGCATGATTTCATCGCAGTTGTCGTCTTTGTCATGGTTTGACAACGTGCGCCGCAGCCCGGTGCAAACCCAGTTGCTGCGCTTGATGCTCAACAACGGTTTTTCTCCCGCACTGGCGCGCCACATGGTCAACCGCCTGCCCAGCGAGCGCAGCGGCTCCGACACCGACGCCAGCCAGTGGCTCAAAGACGTGGTCTCGCACAACCTGCACTGCGTACCGGAGAAAGAGTCCATCCTGAATGCGGGCGGCGTGTTCGCGCTGGTCGGCCCGACGGGTGTGGGCAAGACCACCACCACCGCCAAGATCGCCGCCGGGTTTGCGCTCAAGCACGGTGCGGCCGCGGTCGGTTTGATCACCATGGACACCTACCGAATGGCGGCGTCTGACCAGTTGCGTGCATTTGGCCGTTTGCTCAACATCCCGGTCCACACCGCCCGCGACGCCGCGTCTTTGGCCGACCTGTTGGATTTGTTCGAGAAAAAACAGTTGGTTTTGATCGACACCCTGGGCGCCAGCCAGCGGGACCAGCGCCTGGCAGAACTGTTCGCCGCCTTGCCCAGCCACAAGGTGACCCGCTTGCTGGTCCTCAACGCCGCGGCGCAAGCCGAGACCTTGGACGAAGTGGTGCAGGCGTACGGGCAGGGCACTGGAACACGGTGTGTGCTCACCAAGCTCGACGAAGCCGTGAAAACTGGCGGCGCGATCGACGTGGTGGTGCGCCGCCACCTGAAGGTGGAAGGCTTTGCCAACGGCCAGCGGGTGCCGGAAGACTGGCACAGCGCCCGCCCGCAGTTGCTGGTGCAAAAGGCGCTGCAAAGCCGCCCGGCATCGGTCTTCACCACCGACGACAGCGAGCTGGGCCTGGTGATGACTGCCCCCGAAATCGCTTGGATGGGCACTGCCGCCTCCGAAGGCCGCCATGCTTGACGCGGGTCACGACCAGGCCGCCGGGCTGCGTCGGCTGATGGGCCGCTCCGCACTCCATTTGATGGCTTTCCCCCTCAGCCCACGCGATGCCCAGGCCAGTGCTTGGGTGGGTCAGGTGGCCCGCACCCTGCACAGCCTTGGGTCGCGCGCGCTGGTGATCGACGCCAGTGGCGGCGAGGTGGCGCGGGCATTGGGTGTTACCCGACCCGCCCGCGAGTTGATGGACCTGCTGTCGGGCGCTCACCGCTTTGACGAAGTGGCGTGCGTGACCCGCGAGGGCGTGAGCCTGGTCCGGGCCGACGCCGGGCTGGACGCCTTCGTGGCCAACGGCGGTGCGCCACAAGACCTGTTGCGCGGTTTCGCCGACCTGTCCCATGGATTCGAGGTGCTGCTGCTGGCCATGCCTGCAGGCGAACTGGCGTCGCTGACATCGCCCCATAGCACCGTGCCGGTGATGGTGGCCGACGCTGGGCCGCAGGGCGTGCAGCAAGCCTACGCCGTCATCAAACAGTTGTCGGCCGACTTTGGCTACAGCCAGTTTGCGCTGGCACTGCGTGGCGCAGCCGATCCGGCGCAGGCCATGGCCGTGCACGCACGGTTGGCCGACGCCGCCCGGACCTTTCTGAACGCGGGCGTGTCGCTCGCCGGTTGGATACCCGCTGTGGGTGGCGCCACCGCCCACGCAGCCCTGGAGCGGCTGGCCCAGTCGCTGCTGGACACCGCATCCACCCCTGTGTTCAGGCACTGATTCATGTTGGAGAACCATACGATGTACACCGCCAAAGGCACCCTGCAACGCACCACTGGCATCGAGCAATACCTGCCCATGGTGCGCCGTCAGGCCTCCAAAATGATTGGCCGTTTGCCCGCCAACGTGGAACTCGACGACTTGATTCAAGCGGGCACCATCGGCCTGATGGACGCGATGCAGCGCTACGAACAAGGCCACGGCGCCGAGTTCGAGACCTTTGCCATGCTGAGGGTGCGCGGTGCCATGCTGGACGAACTGCGCGGCGCCGACTGGGTGCCCCGCTCGGTGCGTAAAAGCCAGCGGAGCATCGCCGACGCGGTGCACAAGCTGGAGCAGAAACTGCGCCGAGCGCCCAAGGACACCGAGATCGCTGCCGAGCTGAAGGTCTCCCTCGAGCACTACCACGACATGCTGACCGACGTGCGCGGCGCGCAGTTGGTCTACATCGGGGATTACGACGCCGAGGACGGCGAGTCCAGCTACCTTGACCGCCACCTGACCGATGAAAGCGCCGACCCGGTGGACCAACTCACCGACCACCGCTTTCGACAGGCGCTGGTCGACGCCATCACCCACCTGCCGGAGCGGGAGCAGTACATCATGAGCATGTATTACGAGCACGACATGAACCTGAAAGAAATCGCCGCCGTGCTGGGCGTGACCGAATCGCGCGTGTGCCAGTTGCACAGCCAGGCGGTCGCCCGCTTGCGCTCGCGCCTGAAAGAGTGGTGACCCTGTGCCTGGTGGCCCGCGTGGTGGGCCGCAGCCAGCGCTGGCACAGGTGACACCGCACCATGCAAAAAGCCCCAAAAAGGGGCTTTTTTGCTTGTGGGGCCGTCTCTTCGGAGATTTTGAGTCTTTTAGACCTCTAGCCCACGTGATTATTGGCTATAACGCTATCAAAAATGCATTGAATTAAGTCAGGATGGCGGCCGGGTGCGGTGCGCTCAGGCCGATCCCATAGCCCGGGTGTGCAGTGTGGACACCAGCAGCCCGGCGGGCGCGTACACCCGGGGGGACTGCAGCTCAGAGATTGCGCGGTGGTGGTGGCCCATCGCGTCGAGGGCACGGCGCACATCCGACTGGCGGCGGTTGAGCAGGGTACCGACCGACAGCGCCTGTTTCTGGATCGCGACCAGGCGCGCGCGGTGCCGCGTCATGGCGGCCGTGCCCGCGTGGGCGAGCAGCTGGCCCAGGAGCGCTGACAAGTCCGCATTCAGCGTCGGCATCGCGTCGGCGTCGCCGTCCAGCGCCAACCCGTGCTGACTGTCCAGCAGCTGCTCAACGGCGCCAAGCAATTGGTCCAGGGTCTTCGGTGCGGTCATTCAGTTGAATGGGTTCAGGAGGAGCGGGGGCGCAACAGCGCGCTGGCCTCGGCGATCAGGCGGTCTGAGATCACCTCAGGGTTGACCTTGAAGCGGCCTTCCTTGATGGCCGCCTTGATCGCGTCGACCTTGGCGCTGTCAAAGTCCACGGTTTGGTTGGAAGCGCCAATGCGCGCGCCTGCGGCAGACAGGTCCACACGGTCCACAGAGTCGGTGGTGTTGGTGGCGTTGGCTTTGCCAGCGGTCTTGCTGCGCACGGCGGCGTCGGGCGCGGTCGTGCCGATGTCAGGGGGGGGTCCGATTTTCATGAAGTGCTCCATTCAGACGTTGACTCATCTTAGGAACTTTTTTCGGCATTGGTTTTGGAAACTGTAGGCCTGTGGGCGCGGAACGGTCAGCGGGCCAGGCGTGGGCCATGATGCGGGGTCAGGGCTGGAGGTCGACGATCCGGCCCGCCCGGGCCACCCCTGTCACGGTGCGTCCAAAGTCGGTGCGGACGCGGACCGGCTGGCCTTCGGCCGCGCTGCCCAGCGATTGACCAGCGGCGGTCACCGCAAACCCGCCACCCAGCACCCGCAGCTTCACGACATCACCCGCGTTGACCACAGCGGTCGCCCGCACCGCGTCAAGCGACACCGCCTGGCCGACCGCCATCGGTCGCACCAGCACCTTGCCCAGGAGCGGCTCGGGGCCTTTGGGCAGCCCGTTGCGCTCGCGGGTGAGTTCCACCTCGGCTTCGCGCAGGTCGGCGGCGGACACGGTGGCGCCCGCGGGCAGCGGGGTGGCGGCCACCCAGGCGGGGCCCCACGCCGTCACCGTCACCGGGAACAGCACTCGCCAGGCCGCGCCCTCCACACAGCGCACGCCCACCGACGACCGGCCCCACAGCCGCCCGCCCGGCGGCACGAAAGGCTCGGTTCTCGAGCAGGGCGCCACAGCCTGGGCGTTGTCTGGCATGCCCAGTTGCACCTCCAACCGGATGGCGGGGTCATTGACCGCCGCCTGGGCCTGCTCAAGTGCGTACGCCTTGAGTGCCTCGGCCGTCATAAGGCCAGGCGCCGCTTGCACGGCTGTTGCCAGGGCCGTGCCGCCACCCAACAAGGCGGCAGCCAGCCAACGCTGGGACGGGCGTGTAGGGGCGATGAGCAGGGGTGTGGCGGCCATGGTCTGCGGAGGATTGGACAGCGCCCACTGTAGGTGGCCGAACGCTGACCCGGTGGTCGATAAGCCGCCCAAACAGGCGTCTTTTCTGGCCTTTGCGGCGACGGCAGATGCCGATACTCGTTTCAAACCTCCGACCCCAAACGGTCCCCCACCATGACGCCACCCTTGACCTCTGTTCTCGACCGCCAAGGCCGCACACTTGAGCTTTTGGCGCAACGTCAGCAGGTGCTGGCGGGCAACATCGCCAACGCCGACACCCCAGGATTCAAGGCGCGAGACATCGACTTCGCCAGCGCGCTGCGCCAAGCGCAGGGCGGATCTGGCGGCTCCCTGGGCACCACACTGATCGCTTCCCGGGCAGGGCACCTGCCCACGGCTGAGGCGGGCGGGGACGCGGCCGCCGTGGTGTTCCGCACGGCAGAGCAGCCCAACATCGACGGCAACACGGTCGACCTCGACCGGGAGCGTGCCAACTTTGCCGACAACGCGATGCGCTACGAAGCCACTCTGCGCTTCATCAACGGCCACGTGCGCACCATGTTGTCTGCCATCACAGGCCAATGAGCCCTGACACAGAAAGGCAGCTCCCATGTCCCTCTTTGATGTGTTTGCCATTTCCGGCAGCGCGGTGTCGGCCCAGAGCAAACGGCTCAACGTGGTGGCCAGCAACCTCGCCAACGCCGACTCGGTGGCCGGCCCCGATGGCCAGGCCTACAAGGCCCGGCAACTGACGTTTCAGGCCCAGCCGGTGCCCGGCAGCCCCACACCGGGCGTGGCCGTGACCGGAATCTCCGAAGACCCCACCCCTGGTCGCCGGGTGCATGAGCCCGCCCACCCAATGGCGGACGCCGAGGGCTACGTCACGCATTCCAACGTGAGTGTGGTCGATGAGATGGTCAACATGATCTCGGCCTCCCGCTCGTACCAGAACAACGTCGAGGTGATGAACACCGCCCGCACCCTGTTGTCCAAAACGCTTCAGATGGGCCAGTGACCAGTTCCTGACCAGAGCCCTCCCACCACCCACTGACTCAGCACCCCAGCCCCTCCCAAGGAACCCCATGGCCGTCAGCAGCGTCTCTAACCCGTTCGGTTTGTCCACCGCCAGCGCCACTGCGGCCTCCACCGCCGCCGCTTCGGCGGCAGCGGACAGCGCTAGTGGCAGCACCAGCGCCGCAGAGCAGCAAGACCGTTTCATGAAGCTCTTGGTTGCACAAATGAAGAGCCAGGACCCGCTGAACCCGATGGACAACGCGCAAATGACCAGCCAGATCGCGCAAATCAACACCGTCAGCGGCATCGAGAAGCTCAACACCACAGTGACGTCATTGCTGGCCAGCTTCAACAGTCTGCAGGCCCAGTCGGCGACCCAACTGCCTGGCCGCTCGGTGCTGGTTTCGGGCAGCAGCCTCTCGCTGGGCAGCGGCCCTGCCACGGGCGGGGTGGAACTCCCCAGCGCCGCCGATGCGGTGTCGGTGGACATCGTCGACGCCACGGGCGCCACGGTGCGGTCGCTGACGCTGGGCCCCGTGCCTGCCGGCGTGCGCAGCTTCAGCTGGGACGGGCTCAAGACCGACGGCCAAGCCGCCGCGCCCGGCACCTACCGCTTGCGCGTCAGCGCCACGGTGGGCAACACGCCAGTGCCTGCCAGCCCGTTGACGGCCAGCCGGGTGCAGGCGGTGAGCAATGGCAGCGGCGGTGTCCAGATCGATCTGGGTAGCGCAGGCACCCGCGCCTACAGCGACATCAAGTCATTTCTTTGAACCGCTTTTTGACTGGAGCACACGATGGGTTTTCAACAAGGCATCAGCGGCTTGAGCGCCGCCTCCCGCAACCTGGAGGTGATCGGCAACAACATCGCCAACGCCAACACGGTCGGTGCCAAATCCGCCCGCGCCGAGTTTTCTGACGTCTATGCCAACGCGGCATCGAGCGTGGGTAATACGGTGGCTGGCATGGGTGTGAAGGTCGATGCCGTGACCCAGCAGTTCAGCCAGGGCGGCATCCGCACGACGGAAAACCCGCTCGACGTGGCGATCAACGGACGCGGGTTCTTCCGCGTGTCTCAACCTGGCGTTGCCACCGACGTGTCTTACACCCGCAACGGCCAGTTCCAACTCGATAGCGCTGGCTACGTGGTCACCAACCAGGGCCTGCGCTTGCAGGGCTATGCCGTGGACGCCACCACCGGAAAAGCCAGCGGCGTCACTGGCGACATTTTGTTGCCCGCCCAGGGGATTGGCCCCCGGGTGACGTCGTCGGCCTCGATGCAGATCAACCTGGACGCCCGCAGCACACCCCTGAGCGCACCAGCGTCGGTGTTCAGCCTGTCTGACCCGAAGTCCTACACCTCGTCCACCTCGGTGTCTACTTACGACCAGCAGGGCAACCAGCAGGTGCTGTCGGTCTACTTCCGCAAAACCGCCAACCCGAATGAGTGGGAGGTGTTTGCGTCCCACGACGGCACACCGGTGCCCGCCTTGTCGGGCGCAGGCGCGCCGCAAGACCCGGTGGGCCGGTTGACGTTCAAGCCCGATGGCACGCTGGACGCGGCCAACTCGGGCAGCCTGTCGGGCGGCACTCTGACGGCGGGCGACCTCACGCTGCCCATTCCGTTTGCGGCGGCCACCCTGCCGGTGGCGCCGTCGGCGTCCACCACCTCGGCGCCAGTGACCTTGTCATTCAGCGGCTCGACCCAGTTCGGCAGTGCGTTCGGCGTGACGCAAGCCACCCAGGACGGCTATGCCCCGGGCCAGCTGGTGGGGTTCGGCATCTCCGGCAACGGCATGGTCGAAGCGCGGTATTCCAACGGCAAGACCCTGAGCGCCGCACAGATCGCGTTGGCCGATTTCCGCAACGAACAAGGTCTGGCCCCTGCCGGTGGGAACCTCTGGCGGGAAACGCCTGCGTCGGGCCAGGCGGCGGTCAGCGCCCCCGGCACCGCCAACCTGGGTGTGCTGCAAGGCGGTGCGTTGGAGGAGTCGAACGTGGACCTCACACAGCAATTGGTGGACATGATCTCCGCCCAACGCAGCTATCAGGCCAACGCACAAACCATCAAAACCATGGACCAGATGCTGGCGACCCTGGTCAACCTGCGCTGATGCGTCCGTCTGAACCATGGACCGCCTTATCTACACCGCTGCCTCCGCTGCCCGGGCCCTGGCCACCCGGCAGGATGGCATCACACAGAACCTGGCCAACGCCAACACCACCGGCTTTCGGGCCGATCTGGTGGCTTTCCGTGCCGTGCCGGTGCGCGGTGAGGGTGCCACCACACGTGTGCAGGCGCTGGAGGTCACCACCGGTTTCAACGATCAGAGTGGTCCGATCAACAGCACGGGTCGCAGCTTGGACGTGGCCATCAAAGGCAACGGCTACTTCGCGGTGCAGACCGCCGATGGCGGAGAGGCCTACACCCGCAACGGTGGCTTCGAGGTCAATGCCGAAGGGGTGCTCAGCGCCTACACCGGCCAGCCGGTGGCGGGTGAGGGTGGCCCGCTCAACATCCCAGCGGGGAGCCAGGTGCAGATCGGCGACGACGGCACAGTGAGCGCCAAACCGCCCATCGGGCCAGCCCAGACGGTTGGTCGCATCAAACTGGTGAACCCACCTGCGGCAGACCTGCAAAAAGGCGTGGACGGGCTGCTCCGTACCCGCAACGGTGACCCGGTCAACGCGGACGAAACGGTCCGCGTCGCCTCCGGCGCCTTGGAGGGCAGCAACGTCAACGTGATCGATGCAATGGTTGGCATGATCGCCGCCTCCCGCCAATACGAAACCCAAATGAAGCTGCTGCAGAACGCCGAGCAGAACGACCAGCGCGCTGCACAGCTGCTGGCCCAGTCGCACTGAGTCAAGGAGACACGCCATGATGCGCTCACTGTCCATCGCCAAGACCGGCTTGGAAGCCCAGCAAACCCAGCTGGACGCGATCACCCACAACCTGGCCAATACCGCCACCAACGGCTACAAGCGTAGCCGCGTGGTGTTCGAAGACCTTCTCTACCAGAACTTACGCCAAGCCGGCGCACCGTCCAGCGCGCAAACCGAGCTGCCCACCGGGTTGCAGTTGGGCACCGGCGTGCGGTCGGTGGCCACCGCGCGCAACTTCAGTCAGGGCGGATTGACCCAAACCGGCAACAACCTGGATTTGGCGGTCAACGGTCAGGGCTTCTTCCAGGTGCAAATGCCCGACGGCACCACCGCTTACACCCGCGATGGAGCTTTTCAGGTGGACGCTCAAGGCCAGTTGGTCAACTCGAACGGCTACCTCATCAGCCCAGGCATCACCCTGCCCGCGAACACCCAGAGCGTGACGATCGCGCGCGACGGCATTGTTTCGGTCACGGTGGCGGGCACCACAGCGCCGCAGCAGGTGGGACAAATCCAGCTGGCCAATTTCATGAACCCAGCTGGGCTGGACCCGCGCGGCGGCAACCTGTTTGCAGAAACCTCGGCATCGGGCAGCCCGCAAACGGGCAACCCTGGGGCCAATGGCCTGGGCGTGGTCAATCAGGGCGTGGTGGAGAGTTCCAACGTCAACGTGGTGGAGGAGCTGGTGGCCATGATCCAGACCCAGCGTGCCTACGAGATCAACTCAAAGGCGATTCAAACGTCGGACCAGATGCTGGCCCGCCTGACCCAACTGTGAGGGGTCTGACCATGTGGCGCGAACGTTTGGTGTTGACCGGGTGGGTGTGGTCGGCGCTGCTGGGGGGGTGTGCGGCCGTCTCCACCCCACAGGTGGACATGCTGACCGCTGTGCCGCCCACCGCGGTGGCCGTGCCGGTGCCGCCACCCACGCAGGGCGCGATCTTCCAGGCAGCGACCCATCGGCCTTTGTTTGAAGACCGCAGGGCCCGGTTGGCGGGCGACACGCTCACCATACAGATCGAGGAGCAACTCACTGCCAGCCAGCAGTCCACCAGCAAGCTCAACCGAGACAGCAGCTTGTCGGCGGGCATCTCGGCGCTGCCGTTCGCCAACAGCAAACTCCTTGGCCGTTTGTCTGCCGACGCCACCTCCGGTGTGGACACCTCGGCCGATGGCAAAACCAATAGCACCAACACATTTGCAGGCACCATCACTGTGTTGGTGCAACAGGTGTTGCCGAATGGCCACCTGGTCGTCGCCGGGGAAAAGCAACTCGGCGTGAACCAAAACGTCGATGTGATGCGTTTTTCTGGCATCGTCAATCCGGTTTCCATCCGCGCGGGCAATGTGGTGAGCTCCACCCAGGTGGCTGAAGCGCGCCTGGAGCAGCGCGGCCGTGGCGACATCGGCCGGGTCCAAGGGCTGGGTTGGCTGTCGCGCTTTTTCCTCAGCGTGGCCCCGGTATGAACATGAAACCGCTTCCCCTTTTGTTTCTGTGGGTCGCCTGCCTGTTCGGCTTGGGGGGGGCGCCAGTGCTCGGCCAGGCGGCCAACGGCGGCAGCGAACGCATCCGGGATCTGGCGAGCGTCTCAGGCGTGCGCGTCAACCAATTGATCGGCTACGGGGTGGTCGTGGGGCTGGACGGCAGCGGCGACGCCACCAACCAGGTGCAGTTCACCGGCCAGAGCGTGCAGTCGCTGTTGAGCCAGTTCGGCGTGACCCTGCCACCCGGCGTGACGCCACAGATGAAAAACGTCGCGGCCGTGATGGTCACCGCTGCACTGCCGTCTTTCGCGCAAACCGGGCAGCAAATTGACATCACCGTTTCGTCGCTGGGCAACGCCCGCAGCCTGCGGGGCGGCACGTTGTTGCTCACCCCGCTGCGGGGCGCCGACGGTCAGATCTACGCCATGGCGCAGGGCAATCTGGTGATCGGCGGTGCAGGCGCCTCCGCCGGCGGCAGCAAGGTGGCAATCAACCACATGCTGGCTGGGCGGGTGCCTGGCGGCGCCACGGTGGAGCGGGTGGTGAGCAACGCAGCGCTGTCGGCCGATGTGATCCACCTGGAACTGAACCAGACCGACTTCTCCACCGCCCGCCTGGTGGCCGACGCGATCAACCGCAAACTGGGCACCGATGATGTGGCCGCGGCCCTGGACGGACGGGTGGTCCAGGTGCGATTCCCTGGCACGGGCAGCCGGGTGGCGTTCATTTCGTCGTTGGAGAACATCGAGGTCGCGCTTGAGGCCCCGCCCGCTCGGGTGGTGGTGAACGCGCGCAGTGGCTCGGTGGTGATGAACCAGTCGGTGCGTTTGGGGGCTTGTGCCGTGGCGCACGGCAGCTTGTCGGTCACTGTGTCCACCACGCCGGTGATCAGCCAGCCCAATGCGCTGTCGGGAGGCCAGACCGTGGTGTCCGAAAAGTCAGACATCCGCATCCAGCAAGACCCTGGCGTGCTGTTCAACATCCCCGCCAGCGCTGACTTGGCCGACATCGTCAAGTCGCTCAATGCGCTGGGCGCAACGGCCCAGGATTTGATCGGCATCTTGCAAGCGATCAAGGCGGCCGGCGCCTTGAAGGCCGAGCTGGAAATCATATGACCATTCCCGACGCGTCGCGTTCGTCTCTGGGCATCGACAGCCGGTCGCTGGACGCGCTTCGGAACGAGGCGACGCGCAACCCCAATGGGGCCGCGCGCCAAGCGGCGGTGCAGTTCGAGTCGCTGTTCATGCAAATGGTGCTGAAAAGCATGCGCGACGCGACACTGAAGGCTGAGGACAACCCCAATTCCGGCGGTGACACTTTCACCAGCATGCTGGATTCGCAAATGGCCAAGCAGTTTGCAGGCCGGCCCGGTGGCTTGGCGGACATGATTGAGCGGCAGCTGTCACGCCACATGCCGGCGCCCGCAGTCGCCTTGCCAGACAACGCCGTCCTGCCTGGCTCGGCAGCCACCCCGATTGCAGGAGCCCCGTCTTCCCCGCGCACTGGCGCGTTCGCTGTGTCCAGCGGTGAAGCACCTGCTGCGCCAGCGGTCAAGCCGGGCAGCTTGCAGGCAAAGTTCATGGCCAAGATGACCGCACATGCCCAAGCGGCCGAGCGTGAAACCGGTGTGCCCGCCTCCTTCATCTTGGGCCAGGCGGCCCTGGAGTCGGGTTGGGGTCAAGGGGAAATTCGGCACGCCAACGGCGCACCGTCGTTCAATTTGTTTGGGATCAAGGCAACACCCGGCTGGAAGGGCGCCACGGCGGAGGTCAAAACCACCGAGTACGTGGGCGGTGAACCGGTCAAGCAAGTGGCCCGGTTCAGAAGCTACGGCTCATACAGCGAGGCCTTTGCAGATTACGCCCGCATGTTGGCCAACAGCCCACGCTACAGCGGCGTGGTGCGGGGCGCGACCAGTGTTGCTGGGTTCGCCAACGGCATGCAGCAGGCGGGTTACGCGACCGACCCCGCCTATGCGTCGAAACTGACACGGACCATCAACCTCGCGCTGGCTGTCCAGCGGTCCACCGGCTGAGGAGAACGCCATGACCTCATTGTTGAACCTCGGTACCCGCAGCCTGAGCGCCGCCCAGGGCGCGCTGAGCACGATTTCCCACAACATTGCCAACGTGAACACGCCGGGCTATTCCCGGCAAGAAGCGGTGTTGTCGACCGCGAACGGGCAGTTCACCGGCTCTGGCTTCTTCGGCCGCGGGGTGGACCTCACGACCGTGCGCCGACAGTACGATCAGTTTTTGATGGGGGCGGTGCAGGCCAACACCGCGCAGGCCGCGGCAGATGCGGCGCGGTCGGAGGGCATGGCCCAGCTCGACAGCCTGTTCGCCGATCCTGAACTTGGCATTGGCGCCGCAGTGGACGGCCTGTTCGCCGCCGCGGGAGATCTCGCCAACCGTCCGGCCGACACGTCGGTCCGCCAAGCGGTGATCTCACGGTCCGACCAGCTCGCCCGGCGGGTCACAGCCGTGGGTGCGCAGTTGGCTGAGATGGGGGAACTCGCCGACAAGCGGATGGGGCAGTCGGTGTCGCAAGTCAACCAACGACTGACTGAGATCAAGACACTCAATGGCCAGATCGCGCAGGCCCAGACCTCGGGCCATTCGCCCAACGACTGGTTGGACCAGCGCGACGTCGCTCTGAAGGCCTTGAACGAACTTGTGGGGGTCAGCACCGTCGCCTCGCCCGATGGCACCATCAGCCTGTTCGCAGCCAATGGTGCACCTTTGTTGGTGGGCAACGTGCAGTCGGAGCTCAAGGCCGTGCCCGACCCGGCAGACGCGGCGCGCTTGGGCCTGGAACTCAGGGTGGGCCAGGTGGTGCAGCCGCTCGACGGACAGACCCTTGGTGGCGGCATTTCGGGCCTGATGCGGTTCCGCTCAGACGATCTGGCCAACGCGATGAACCAGGTCGGCCGCATGGCGGTGGTGCTGGCGGACCGCTTCAACGCCCAACAGGCGCTGGGCGTGGACGCGGGCGGGAACCCAGGGCGGCCACTGTTCAGTGTGCCGTCGCCGGTGACTCGGGCCAACTCGGCCAACACGGGCAGCAACACGATCACCGCCACCGTGGGCAACAGCGCCGACCTCAAGCCGAGCGACTACCAGGTGGATTGGAACGGCACCGCCTTCACCATCACGCGCTTGTCGGATGGCCAGGTCACCACCGCGTCGACCGTGCCTGCCACGGTGGATGGGCTGATCTTCAGTTCACCGGGGCCGATTGTTCCCGGCGATTCGTACACCGTTCAGCCTTACGCAGCGGCCGCCCAAGGTTTGCTGGCACAGCCGCTGTACCCCAAAGACTTGGCCACTGGCTATGCGGCCAGCGTGGAATCGGCCGCGGCCAACACCGGCAGCGCCTCGGTGCGCCTGTTCCAGGTGACACGCCAGACCGGCGACACCACACTGCCCGTCACCATTACCTTTAACAGCCCACCCACCAGCTTCAACGTCACAGGCCTGGCCACCGGCGATCTGACCAATGTCCTTTACAACCCGGGTCAGAGGGTGCCTGCAGCGCCGGCCGACTACAACGGCTGGTCGCTCACGCTCGATGGCCCCGCCGCCGCCGGCGATACCTTTGTGGTCAAGAGAACCACCAGCCCAACAAACAGCAACGGCAACGCGCTGGCGCTGGGCCGGTTGGCCGACAGCGCTTTGGTGGATGGCGCCACGTTGAACGAGGCCTACGCCGCGCTGGTGGGTGACACCGGGATCCGCGTGCAAAGTGCGCGAGACAGCGCCAACGTGTCGTCGCGCCTGTTGACCGAGGCCACGACCCGGCAGCAAAACGTGTCGGGGGTCAATCTCGACGAAGAAGCCGCTAATCTGCTGCGCTACCAACAGGCTTATCAGGCCTCTGCCAAGATCATCCAAGCCAGCCAGCAACTGTTTGACACCTTGTTGTCGGCTGTTGCCCGCTAACCGGAGCCGCCATGCGCATCGCCACACTGCAGTCGGCCCAAGTCGCCATGTCGGGCATCACCGCCCGCCAGGCCGAACAAGACCGCCTTCAAAATCAAATGTCCACTGGCCTGCGCGTCAACGCACCGGGCGACGACCCGGTGGCTGCTGCGCAAGCGGAGCTGGCGCGGTCCAGGCTGGCGCGCATCGCGCAAGACCAACGCGCGGCACAACTGAGCAGCACTTTGTTGACGTCGGCTGACAACTCGCTAGCACAGGGGGTCGATGTGCTTCAGGGCATGCGCGACAGCTTGGTGGCGGCTGGCAATGGCAGCTACAGCCTGGCCGAACGCAAGATATTGGCGGAGCAGTTGTCGGCCGCACGCGACCGCTTGCTTGCAGTGGCCAACACCCGCGACAGCACTGGGGGCTACGTATTCTCCGGACAGGGCACCCCAGACGCGCCAGTCAGTGGTAACAGCCTGCCGAGCTATGACCCGCTGGCGGGTCAACAGCGTATCGGCGCGGACGGCCGCTTCGCGTCCAACGTGGACGGCCGCGCCGCATTCGTTGCCTTGCCCCAAGGCAACGGTGTTTTTGTGCCAGCCTCTGTTCCGGGCAACACGGGTGCCGCCTCCATTGACGCTGGCCGCGTGACGGATGCCACTTTGCTCACAGGTCACGACTACCGGATCACTGTCACTGGGGCAGCAGGCGGGCTGCAGTACACCGTGGACGACCTCACCACCGGCGCCAATGTGAGCACCGGCAACACCTTTGCGAGTGGGGGGGTGATCGACATCGCTGGGCAGAGGGTCGTTGTCACCGGCGTGCCCCAACCAGGCGATCGGTTCGATCTCAAGCCCGCGGGCCAGCAGTCGGTGTTCCAAACCGTGGACGATGCCATCGCCTTGTTGCGAGATGGCACCCTGTCACCGTCGGCCTATTCCGAACGGCTTCAAGCCGTGCAAACCAGTCTGGACGGTGCCGTGGACCGTATGGTGTTTCTGCGCACCCAGGTGGGCGAGGAACTCAACACCACCGACGCCGCGTTCGCCGCCAACGGGCAGTTGGAACTGGCCACCGAGTCGCGCCGCAGTGACCTGCGCGACCTGGACTACGCACGCGCCGTCTCCGACATGCAGGTCAACCAGACGGCGTTACAGGCCGCGCTGAAGTCGTACGCCAGCTTCGCGCGGCTGTCGCTGTTCGACAGCCTGAATTGACTCGTTGTCAGGCCCTTTTGGTCCGCGCTGCCGTGGGGCGGGTGCCAAGGCGTGCTGTGCCATCTGCCGGGTAGGCAGCGGGGCCGATCCCGCGCCTGTGAGGCGTGAAAAAGAAGGTTGACACAGCCCTTCTTTTCCTCAAGTTGACACGTTCCCCTGCCGTAACTGAAAGCATCGGCACACGGTGTGCCGAGACGCCAAGGAAGCAGGGATAGGCCATGTGTGGACGGACGGAAGAGGTGATGCCACCCGCCTGGCGCCACCCGTGCTTGGGCGGCCGTGCAGCGCGGCAACCGTCGCACAGGCAACCCGCCTTCAATCCGGGATATTGCTCATGAGCGCCACTTTTCTCGCTCAGGTGAGCAGCTGGCCCGGCGAGGCGCGCCGCCGCGCTGGCAGGCGTTGGAGCGGCTGGGCGCGGGCGGCGCAAGGCTGGTTCCGATCGGGCCCCAGCGCAGTAGGCGCCGCTACAAATGTCCCGCTGAATTCCCAACTCGCCGAGCGCTTGGGCCAAGCGGTTCACACCTGGACCACCCATTTGGGTACCGCGCAAATCCAGATGCGGGAAGCCACCGAGAACCTGTTGGCTGGCTTCACCAACATCTTGAACGAGCTCGAGCACATCACCGGTTCGGCGCAGCCACAGACGAACGGCACCGGTACAGAAGCCGAGTTGGACCAGCGTGCGCGGATGCTGTCGAGTTGTGAGGCCAAATTGCATGGGCTTCTGGCGAATTTCCAGGCCTTTGTGGAGTCGCGTGACCAGGTGTTGGGGTCTGTCAAGACCCTGTCAGCAGCCTCAGGTCGGCTCACTGAAATGGCTGAGGACGTGGCCAAGCTGGCCCGCCACACCAACCTTCTGTCGATCAACGCCGCCATCGAGGCGGCGCGGGCGGGTCCCAGCGGACGGGGCTTCGCGGTGGTGGCCGCCGAGGTGAGGCGCTTGTCCAGCGAGTCGGGCGAGACTGGTCGGCGCATCAGCGGGCAGGTACAGGATTTCACCGGCAGCATGCAATCCGCGCTGGTGCATGCGTCCGAGTACTCCGCCCGAGATGCCGACGCCATCAAGGCGTCGGAAGCCACCATTGGTGAAGTGATGGGCCAAGTGGAAGACACCGTTTCCGCACTGAACCAGAGAGCGGCGGAGTTGTGCGCACGGGGCGAGGTGATCAAGGCGCAGGTGGAGCAACTCATGGTGTCGTTCCAGTTCCAGGACCGGGTGCACCAAATCATGACCCAGGTCTGCGACTCGATGGCGAGCGCGGCCGCCCGGCTGCAACAGGCCGCTGCCACAGGCAACGTCCCTGCCGATACCGAGTGGTCGGAGTTGCTCAGTGCGGGCTACACGACCGATGAACAACGCGCTGTCGCCAGAGGGGAGGCGGTTCAAACCACCTCTGCGGGCGGTAGCGAAACGACATTTTTCTGACCCCAACGCGCATGGCCAAAACCATTCTCATCGTCGATGACTCGTCCTCGCTCCGCACAGTGGTCAAGTTGGCCCTCACCCGCGCAGGCTACGACGTTCACGAGGCAGGTGACGGCGTGGAGGCACTGGCCAAGCTCGACAGTGTGGCCAAAGTGAACCTGATTGTGAGCGACGTGAACATGCCCAACATGGATGGCATCACCTTTGTCTCTCAGGTCAAGCAACACCCGCGTCACAAGTTCACGCCGGTGATCATGTTGACCACCGAAGGACAAGACGCCAAGAAAGAGCAGGGTCGTGCCGCCGGCGCCAAAGCCTGGATCGTCAAGCCCTTTAACCCACCTCAGCTGTTGGACGCCGTGTCCAAGCTCATCCTTCCCTGAGGCGCCATGGCCCACACCCTTCGACTGCCACCTGAATTGTCTATTTACACCGTTGGCGACTTGAGGACAGATTGGCTGACTTGGCTGGCCAACGTCAGCGACGACGTGGAGATCGCAGGGGGCGAGGTGGATCAAGTCGATGGCGCTGGCGTGCAGCTGCTGGTGTCGCTGCACCGTGCAGTTCGGCAGCGCGGCCTCGGCTGGCGGCTGTTCCCTGCAAGTGCCAGTTTGATGAGCGCGTGTTCAGCCATCGGGGCGAGGGAGGTGCTGGTGGACAACAGTCAAACCCCGGAGGCGCCATGAGCACCACCCCCCAAGAAGACAGTGACAGCAGCTTCATCGCAGAGGCCTTACCGGCCTTCATCAGCGAGGCGCAGGAGCAGATCGAAACGATCGAGCAGCTGATGCTGCAATTGGAAGACAACCCCACCGACCGAGGCGTTCTGGACGCTTTGTTCCGATGCGCCCACACCGTCAAAGGATCTGCGGGTATTTTTGGCCTGGACCGGGTGGTGGCTTTCACGCACCACGTTGAGACCCTGCTCGACCGGATGCGCGAAGGCGAAGTGACGCTCACACCAGATCTCAGCACACTGCTGCTGCAGTGCAACGACCAGATCCGCGTGCTGGTGGCAGCGGGCATTGACCCCGCGCTTCCAGCGGGCCAGCCGGTGCGCGATCAACTGGTGGCGCGGCTGACAGCCGTGACCGGAGCGGGGAGCGGTGGTGCAGCGTCGCCTGGCACGATGGTTCCAGATCTGGAGGCCGCACCACCCATCGCATGTCGCTGGGCCATCTCCGCACGTTTCGGTTTGGACACGTTCCGAAACGGCATGGACCCAGCGGCCATCTTGGCTTATCTGCAAGGGTTGGGCGAGGTGTCTGCTGTCGCTGCCGACCTCGATGCCATTCCAGCATTGGACTCGGTGGATGCCGAATCCTGCCATTGGGACTTGTTGCTGGCGCTGCTGACCAACGCACCCCGTGAGCGGATCGAAGGCGCGTTCAGTTTTGTCAGCGAAGACTGCGCGTTGGAGGTGTTTTCCGTCGATTCTCAGCACGCCGAGGTGCTGGACCTCTCCCGACGGCTGGCTCACTGCGCGCCTTTCTCAGCGCTGCTTGCAGGGCTCACAGGCGCACCGTTGATCGATGGTGCCGCATTGGTGGCTGCACCGGCCACGTTGGATTCTGAAGAAGCGTTGGCGCACGCAGAAGAACGGGGCACGGCGTTTGGTGAGCCAAGCGCCACTGGCGCGAGCAAGTCAAGCGGCGCTGCAATGGCCGCGCCTCGGACCGCGCGCAGCGCCGAGGGCGCCGTACCAGACGACCAGCGCTTCATCCGCGTACAGGCAGACCGGCTCGATGCGGTCATCAATTTGCTTGGCGAGTTGGTGATTGCGGGGGCGGGGGCGTCTTTGCTGGCGCGGCAAACCCGGCAGGGTGCATTGATTGAGGCCAACCAACAAATCACCCGGTTGATCGAAGAGATCCGCAACGGCACCCTGCAGTTGCGCATGGTGCCCATCGGGGAGACCTTTTCCCGCTTCAGACGGGTGGTACGCGACACGGCGTCTGAACTTGGCAAAGATGTGCTGCTAGACATCGTCGGCGGCGATACCGAGCTGGACAAATCGGTGGTGGAACGCATCGCCGACCCGCTGATGCACCTCGTCCGAAACGGGTTAGACCACGGGCTGGAAACCCCCGACATCCGGCTGGCCAATGGCAAGCCGAGCCAGGGCAAGTTGACCCTCGCCGCATGCCACGAGGGAGGCAGCATCGTCATCCGGATCCAGGACGACGGTCGGGGCATCTCCCGCGACAAGGTGCTGGCCCGTGCCTGGGAGCGGGGCCTGGTCGAGCGGGGATTCACACCACCCGACAGCGAGACGCTCAAACTGATCTTTGAACCAGGGTTCTCCACCGCCGAGCAAGTGACCAACCTCTCTGGCCGCGGCGTGGGCATGGACGTTGTTCGCAGGAACATCGAGGCCCTGCGCGGCACAGTCAACCTGACCAGCGTGGAGGGGCAGGGCAGCACGATCGAGATCCGTTTGCCCTTGACGCTGGCGATCATCGATGGCTTCTTGGTCGGCGTCGGCCAGAGCAAGTTCATTTTTCCGCTGGACGCTGTGGTCGAGGTGATCGAGACCCGCCCCACGACCTCGACCACCGACGCCCGCGGCCGCTGTGTGATGGAGCTTCGAGGCCAAACACTCCCGGTGGTCAGTTTACGCACGTTGTATGCCCTTGACTCGACGGCGCCAGAGCGCTCCAGCGTGGTGGTGATTCAGCACGAAGCGGGCCGATACGGGGTGGTGGTGGACCAATTGCTGGGTCAGCACCAGACCGTGATCAAGCCCTTGGGCCGCATGTTCCGCAGCCTCCGGGGCATGTCCGGTTCCTCCATTTTGGGCAACGGAGAAGTGGCCCTCATTTTCGATGTGCACTCGCTGAGCCGCCTGGCAGCCGAGGCGACATGGACCGATCTTCAACCTGCGCGCGATGCCTGTTCGGTGGACCGCGCTGCCAATTGACTGAAAGAAGGACAAAACATGACCCAAACCAACACCTCGTGGCTGGCCCGCCTTGTCGCAGGCCAAGAAATCCAACAAGCGCTGGACGCCGCCAGCCGGTGTGAGCAGTCGCGCATCACCGCCGAGGCCAGTTTGGCGGATATGAAGGCAAGGATCGCTGACCTGGAGGCCGAACTGAAGGTTCGGACCGAGATCATGAACGTGACCAGCATCGTGTCAGAGGCTGACAAAAAGGGCGACATCCTGTCGGTGAACCAGAAGTTCTTAGAAGTCTCCAAGTACCCCGCAAATGAGTTGATTGGCTTTGGTCACAACACCACGCGGCACCCCGATATGCCTAAGTCGGTTTTCAAGGACATGTGGGCGACGATCGGCCGGGGAGAGATCTTCCGAGGGGTGGTTAAAAACCGCGCCAAAGACGGCACGCCGTACTACGTCGATGCAGTGATCGCACCGATCATGGGCGAAAACGGCAAGCCCAAGAAGTACTTGGGTGTTCGCTACGACATCACCGAGCAGGAGCTCGAGCGACAAAACACCCGTGGCATCTTGAACGCCATCGACCAAAGTTTTGCGTTCATTGAGTTCGATTTGGGTGGGCATGTGCTGCACGCCAACCACAACTTCCTGGCGCTTCTGGGCTACCAGCTTGAAGAAATCAAAGGCAAGCACCACCGGCTGTTTGTTGACACCACTGACGCCGCCAGCACCGCCTATCGGCAGTTTTGGCAAGACCTGGTGGACGGCAAGCCACAGAACGAGGTGTTCAAGAGGATCACAAAGGCCGGCCGTGAGGTGTGGATTCAAGCGGTCTATGCCCCGGTGAAAGACGAGATGGGCCGGGTGGTCAAGGTGGTGAAGATCGCCACGGACGTGACCGAAGCCCGTCTGCAACAGGCCGATTTCTCTGGCCAACTGGACGCCATCCGCAAGGCTCAAGCGGTGATTGAATTCACCCTCGACGGAAAAATTCTCAACGCCAACGAAAACTTCTTGCAGACCGTGGGCTACACCCTGCAAGAGATCAAAGGTCAGCACCACAGTATGTTTGTGGATCCCGAGCACCGCAACAGCGTGGAATACCGCCTGTTCTGGGAAAAGTTAGGGCGCGGAGAGTTCGATGCAGGTCAATACAAGCGGGTCGGCAAGGGTGGCCGTGAGGTTTGGATCCAAGCGTCTTACAACCCCATCATGGACATGAGCGGCAAACCGTTCAAGGTGGTCAAGTACGCGTCTGACGTGACCGAGCAGGTCATCGCATCCAACATGTTGTCCGAAGCGGTGAGGCAGGCGCAGCAGGTGACCTCGGCGGCCCGCGACGGCGACCTGACCCAGCGGATCCCACTGGAAGGCAAGAGCGGACCGATCGAGATCCTGTGCTCGGGCGTCAACAGCCTGATGGAAACCACCGGCGTGATTTTCATGGACGTCGGGAGGGTGTTTGGCGCGTTGTCGGTGGGCGACCTGTCGCAGCGCATCACCCGCGACTACCAAGGCATTTTTGGTCAGGTCAAAGACGACGCCAACGCCACCAGCGAAAAGCTCGCCAACATCATTGACGATGTGGGCCGTGTGTTCAGCGCCATGGCAGCGGGCGACTTGGGCCAGCGCATCACCCGCGATGCAGAGGGCACGTTTGATCAAGTGAAGAACGACGCCAACAGCACCTGCGAAAAGCTCGCCGGCATCATTTCAGAAGTACGCGCCGCCGCCGACGCGCTGACCGGCGCAGCCAACCAGGTCAGCGCCACCGCGCAAAGCCTCTCTCAATCGGCCAGTGAGCAAGCCTCCTCTGTAGAGGAGACCACCGCATCCATTGACCTCATGTCGGCTTCTATCTCGCAGAACAGTGACAACGCCAAAGTCACCGACAGCATGGCCACCAAGGCCAGCCAGGAGGCGGGCGAGGGCGGGTCTGCTGTGACTCAGACGGTCACGGCGATGAAGCAGATCGCCGCCAAGATCAGCATCGTGGACGACATTGCGTACCAGACCAACCTGCTGGCGCTGAACGCGGCGATTGAAGCGGCGCGGGCGGGCGAGCATGGCAAAGGCTTTGCCGTCGTGGCGGCGGAAGTCCGTAAGCTGGCTGAACGTAGCCAAGAGGCGGCAAAGGAAATTGGCGATTTGGCGGGTAACTCGGTTTCCACCGCCGAGCGGGCTGGGAAGTTGCTGGATGAAATCGTGCCGTCTATTCAGAAGACTTCGGAACTGGTTCAGGAAATCGCGGCGGCCTCGTCGGAGCAGAGCCAGTCAGTGACTCAGATCGGTGGCGCGATGTCACAGCTCAGTCAAGCCACACAGCAGAACGCCTCGGCGTCCGAGGAACTCGCCGCCACGTCGGAGGAGCTCTCGGGTCAGGCCGAGCAACTCCAACAATCGGTCGCCTTCTTTAACCTGGGCGGTGATGAGGCGCCTGCGGCAGCCAAGCGCGGACGCCCCGAGCCCGACATGTCCACCAAGCGCCGTCCCATCACCGCGCCGAGCTTGCGCGTGGCAACCGGCGGTGGCGCACCGCGCGTGGCAGGTGGCAATTTCCGCCCTTACTGAAACGGAGGCCGCATGAAACGCGATTCAGCGCCTGCCATGCTGCAGGGCGAAACACCGACCCAGTACCTGACGTTCACCCTGGGTGGTGAGGTCTTTGCCATGGACATCCGAACCGTTCGCGAAATCATTCAGTACGGGCCGATGACCACGGTGCCTTTGATGCCAGGTTTTGTGCGCGGCGTCATCAACCTGCGCGGGGCGGTGGTACCAGTCATCGATTTGCAGGCCCGCTTCGGGCGGCCATCGGCGTTGGTCAGCAAGAAAACCTGCATCGTCATTTTTGACACGGTACGCGACGGCGAGCGGGTTGAGCTGGGGCTGTTGGTGGATGCAGTGAGCGAAGTGATCGAGATCGCTGCGTCGCAGATTGAACCACCGCCCAACTTTGGTACTGCCGTCCGCCGAGATTTCATCCGGGGCATGGGCAAGGTGGCTGACCGGTTTGTGATCTTGATCGAGCCCGACAAGGCGTTCGACGTCGAGGACATGGCCCAGCTGTGTGAAGGCGCCCCAGCGTCCGAGCCCGTCTGACCGCGCCAGCGTTTTGTATCCACTGGGGCGCAGAGCACTGTCGCCCGCCCCCTGAAGACCGAGGAATCCCATGGACGCGATGCGCGACGACACCTTCAAGAAAATCACCGGCCTGATGTACCAAACCATCGGGTTGTCGTTCGCGGACAGCAAGAAGCCTTTGGTGTCTTCCCGACTGTCCACCCGAGTGCAGCGATTGGGCATGAGTGGTTACGAGGACTACTTGGCGTTGATCGCCAGCGATGACAACGGCGGCGAATTTCAGATGGCGGTGGACCTGCTCACCACCAATGAAACCTATTTTTTCAGAGAGCCCGCCCATTTCGACATCCTGAGCGACGAGCTGTGCCGACTCAAAGGCCATCCGCTGTCGGTGTGGAGTGCAGCCAGTTCCTTTGGTGACGAGGCCTACAGTGTGGCCATGGTCATGGCGGACCTGCACACGCAGGGACGCATCGGTGCCGAGTGGTCTGTCTTGGGCACCGACATCAGCGACCGGGTGTTGTGCAGCGCCAGCGAAGCCATTTTTCCCGAAGATCGCCTGCGCGAGGTCTCGGCCGAACGTTTGCGCCGCTATTGCTTGCGTGGGGAAGCGGAGTCGGCGGGTCTGGTGCAAATCAGCCCCAAGCTGACCTCTCGTGTGCGTTTTGGACAGCTCAACCTCTGCCAGCCGATCGAGTCGCTGGGCCCGTTCGATGTGATCTTCTTGCGCAACGTTCTTATCTATTTCGACCCGCCCACCAAGCGCGAGGTGGTGGACCGTGTGCTGACACAGTTGCGTCCAGGAGGTCTGTTGTTTCTTGGAACTGCGGAAGGGCGCGTGCCGTGCGAAACACCGTTGCAACTGGTGGCTCCAGGCGCATTCCGCAAGGTGGCTTCATGACCGATTCGACGATGCACACACTGCATCCAGGCGACGTGGCACTGGGAACCCGAGGCGACCGGCTTGAGACCCTGTTGGGATCTTGCGTAGCCATCATCCTCACCGACCCGAGGCGGACTCTGGGCGCCATGTGTCACATTGTTCACCCGTCTGGTGGCGCTGGCGATGCGTCAGACAACACCGCTTATGCGGCCAACGCGCTGAACGCGATGTACAAGGGCTTGGCGGCACACGGCATCAACCCTCGCATGTGCGAGGCCTACGTGTATGGCGGTGGGAACATGTTTCCGTCGGTGGTCATGTCTGGCCGGCATGTTGGGCAAGCCAACGCCGATTGGGCGCTCAGCGCCCTCGCCCAGGACGGCATAACGGTCGTGCAGCACGATGTGGGTGGAAGCAGTTACCGGCGACTCGCCTGGACCGTGGGCACCTGCTTGCCTGAAGTGACCTCGGTCAACGTCGAGGTGGCCGCATGACGGTACAGGTTTATGTGGTGGACGACTCAGCGGTGGTGCGCCAGACCGTCATGCACTTGCTGCAGGGCGACCCCGACATCGCGCTGATGGGCAGCGCGCCCAACCCGCTGATTGCTGGCCCTGCAATCCGCAAGCAGCGGCCCGATGTGTTACTGCTTGACATTGAGATGCCAGGTATGGATGGGCTCACCTTCTTGCGGCAAATCATGGCCGACGACCCGATTCCGACCGTGATTTGTTCCACGCTCACCGAGCGGGGCAGCTCGGTTGCCCTGGAGGCGTTGTCGGCGGGGGCCGTGGCGGTGGTGGCCAAGCCGCGTCTGGGCTTGAAGCAGTTTTTGGAAGAGTCACGCCGTGAGCTGGTGCAAACGCTGAAAAGCGCGGCGCGTGCCAACCCGCGCAATGCGGCGGTTCGCAAGCCGGTACCGGCTGGGCGTGCAGCCCCAACCGCTCCAGCAGCAGGCCTGCACGCTTTGGCCGTGAACAAGCCGGTGGTCATCGGCAGTTCGACGGGCGGAACCCAAGCCTTGGAGGCGATCATCACAGCGCTGCCTGCAGACAGCCCCGGAATCGCCATTGTCCAGCACATGCCCGAAAAGTTCACTGCGATGTATGCCCAACGCCTGAATGGCATTTGCGCGATGAATGTACGGGAGGCCAAAGACGGCGACCGCCTTGAACGTGGGGTGGTCTTGATCGCCCCGGGCGGCCGCCACTTGCAGCTGCGCAAGGCAGCGGGCCAGTACTTTGCGAAGGTGGTCGAAGGACCGCCGGTCAACCGGCACACGCCCTCGGTCGATGTGCTGTTCAAATCGGCCGCCGAATGTGCGGGCAAGGATTTGCTGGCCATCATCTTGACCGGAATGGGGGACGACGGCGCCCGTGGAATGAAGCAATTGCACGACGGTGGTGCGCGCACTTTGGCGCAAGACGAAGCCACTTGCGTGGTGTTCGGCATGCCCAAAGAGGCCATCAAGCTGGGCGCAATCAACGACATCTTGCCCCTGGATCGAATGGCATCGGCGATCCTGCAATTCGACGCCCGCGGCTGACCCCAGGTCTCTGCGCGGCGGGGGCGCCGGCTACATGCGTTTCAGCAAACCGGTTCCCATACAATCGAGGGCTTTGGATTCCGTTCGGGAATTGTGTTTGCTGGCTCGCCGCGTCGCCACACGCTGCTGTTGGGCCGTGAGTCACCCGTTCATCTGAATCCAACCGCAATGCCGATGTCGGGGACCTTGCCCCACCCGTTAACTGGAGTTTTTCATGACCGTGACCGTTGAAACCTTGGAAAAGTTGGAGCGAAAGATCACTTTGACGCTTCCCCTGGAGGTCATTCAATCCGAGGTGGGTAACCGTCTCAAGCGCCTTGCCAAAACCGTCAAGATGGACGGCTTTCGCCCGGGCAAAGTGCCGATGAATGTATTGACCCAACGCTACGGGTACTCGGTCCACTACGAGGTGATGAACGACAAGGTGGGCGAAGCGTTCGCGGCGGCTGCGAACGAGGCCAACCTTCGTGTCGCGGGTCAACCCCGTATCACAGAGAAAGAGGCAGCAGTCGAAGGCCAGGTGGCTTTTGACGCCGTTTTTGAGGTGTATCCGGAAGTCAAGATCGCTGATTTGGCCACTGTTGAGGTGGAGCGGGTGACCGCCGAGGTGGGTGATGCAGCGATCGATAAAACGCTGGACATCTTGCGCAAGCAGCGACGCACTTTCGCCCAGCGTGCTGCGGATGCGCCCGCTCAGGATGGTGACCGCGTCACCGTTGACTTCGAAGGCAAGATCGATGGTGAGGTGTTCGAAGGCGGTCGGGCTGAAGCGTTCCAGTTCCTGGTTGGTGAAGGCCAGATGTTGAAAGAATTTGAAGACGCCGTGCGTGGCATGAAGGCGGGCGAAAGCAAGACCTTCCCTCTGGGCTTCCCCGAGGACTACCAAGGCAAAGAGGTGGCAGGCAAGACGGCCGACTTTTTGGTGACGGTGGGCAAGATTGAGGCCGCGCATCTGCCCGAAGTCAACGACGCGTTCGCCAAATCCCTTGGTATTGCTGACGCCAGCGTCGAGGCGCTGCGCAACGACATCCGCAAGAATTTGGAGCGAGAAGTGAAGTTCCGTGTTCAAGCGCGCAACAAGCGAGCGGTCATGGATGCGCTGGTGTCCAAAGCTGAACTGGACTTGCCCAACGCCAGCGTGCAGGCAGAGCTGGGGCGCATGGTGGAAAGTGCGCGAGCGGACCTGAAACAGCGCGGCATCAAGGACGCTGATAAGGCCCCCATTCCGGAAGACATCTTCCGCCCGCAGGCCGAGCAACGTGTGCGGCTGGGTCTGGTGGTGGCGGAGCTGGTTCGCAAAGAAAACCTCAACGCCACACCCGACCAGATCAAGGCCCACGTCGAAGAGCTGGCCAGCAGTTACGAGCGCCCTGCTGAGGTGGTGCGTTGGTACTTTGGCGACACCAACCGCATGGCTGAGGTGCAAGCGGTGGTGTTGGAAAACAATGTGACAGAGTTCATCCTGTCCAAGGCCAAGGTGACAGACAAAGCCGTGTCATTTGACGAGCTGATGGGCCAGCAAGGCTGATCGACTGCACGGGCGCCGGTGGCGCACTACACGCAAGGGGCTTGTGTCTGACCGCACAAGCCCCATTTACTTTTTCGCTACAGTGTCAAGAACACGGGAGAAAACATGTTTTTTGGTTCTAAATCTCACACCTCTCAGGCACAAGACACCCAAGGTCTGGGAATGGTTCCCATGGTGATTGAGCAGTCTGGCCGAGGCGAGCGCTCTTACGACATCTACTCGCGCTTGCTCAAAGAGCGGGTGATTTTTCTGGTGGGCCCCGTGAATGACCAAACCGCCAACTTGGTGGTGGCCCAGCTGTTGTTTTTGGAAAGCGAAAACGCTGACAAAGACATTTCCTTGTACATCAACTCTCCCGGTGGATCGGTCACCGCAGGCATGTCGATCTACGACACGATGCAGTTCATTAAGCCCGATGTGTCCACCTTGTGCGTCGGCATGGCCGCCAGCATGGGCGCGTTTCTGCTGTCGGCTGGGACGAAAGGCAAGCGTTTTTCGCTACCGAATTCACGCGTGATGATCCACCAACCGTCGGGTGGGGCGCAGGGTCAGGCGACCGACATCGAGATCCATGCCCGGGACATTTTGAAAACACGCGACCAACTCAACCGCATCTTGGCCGCCAACACCGGCCAAACGGTGGAAAAAATCGAACGTGACACCGAGCGCGATTACTTCATGTTCGCCGACGAAGCGCAGCAGTACGGAATCATCGACAAGGTCTTGGACAAGCGCCCATGAGTGTTTTGAGCGCCTGGCGGCTGGGTGGCCGTTGGGGGCTGGCGGCTTTGGGATTTGGCTATCATTGTTCAATACTGTAATAAGGCATTCCCACATGGCCGAGAAAAAAGGCGCAACGCCTGAGAAAACGCTGTATTGCTCCTTTTGCGGTAAGAGCCAGCATGAGGTGAAGAAGCTCATTGCAGGGCCGTCGGTGTTCATTTGTGATGAGTGCATTGACCTGTGCAATGACATCATTCGCGATGAGCTGCCCGCACTGGAGCAGGTCGGCGATTCCCGCGCAGATCTGCCCACGCCTGCGGCCATCAAAGCCAACCTCGACAACTACGTCATTGGCCAAGAGCACGCCAAGAGACTGCTGTCGGTCGCGGTTTACAACCATTACAAGCGCCTAAACCACAAAGACAAGGCAAAAAAAGACGATGTGGAGCTGAGCAAAAGCAACATCTTGCTCATCGGGCCGACCGGATCGGGCAAAACGCTTCTGGCCCAAACCCTGGCACGAATGCTCAACGTTCCCTTTGTGATGGCCGATGCCACCACGCTGACCGAAGCAGGCTACGTGGGCGAAGACGTGGAAAACATCATCCAGAAGTTGCTGCAGAGCTGCAATTACGAAGTTGAGAGGGCGCAGCGCGGCATCGTCTACATAGACGAAATCGACAAAATTTCTCGAAAGTCAGATAACCCGTCAATCACTCGCGATGTTTCCGGAGAAGGTGTCCAACAGGCCCTTTTGAAATTGATTGAGGGAACCATGGCCAGCGTTCCGCCACAAGGCGGCCGCAAGCACCCGAATCAGGATTTCCTTCAGATCGACACCACAAACATTCTGTTTATTTGCGGTGGCGCGTTCGCGGGGATAGAGAAGGTGATCGAAAGCCGCACCGAGGCGTCTGGTATCGGCTTCGGAGCCGCGGTGCGTAGCAAGAAAGAACGTAGCCTGACAGAGATGTTCAAGGACATCGAACCCGAAGATCTGATCAAGTTCGGCCTGATCCCCGAACTGGTGGGCCGCATGCCTGTGGTGGCGTCTTTGGCCGAATTGACGGAAGACGCCTTGGTGCAGATCCTGACCGAGCCCAAAAACGCTCTTGTCAAGCAATACGCCAAGCTGCTGGCCATGGAAGGAGTGGACCTGGAGATCCGTCCAGCGGCCTTGCGTGCTGTGGCCCGAAAAGCCCTAGTGCGCAAGACAGGGGCCCGCGGCCTGCGCTCCATCTTGGAGCATGCCTTGATGGACACCATGTACGAGCTGCCCAACGCGTCTAACGTTGACAAGGTGGTGGTGGACGACTCCACCATCGACGAAAACAAGCCGCCTTTGCTGGTGTACCGTGAAACGGCCAAAAAGGCCTAGTATTCGCCGCTTGCCAGCGCAAGCGATGTGGTCAGATGCTCGTTTTGTGAGCGACGCTTGAATTCCTGCGTCTGACCCCCACACATTTAAGCAACGTCAAAGGTAATTCATGTCTGGCCAAACACCGTTGCCCCCCTCGCCGATCGAACTCCCCTTGCTGCCTTTGCGCGACGTGGTGGTGTTTCCGCACATGGTGATCCCGTTGTTCGTGGGGCGACCCAAAAGCATCAAAGCCCTGGAGTCGGCCATGGAAGCCGACCGAAAGATCATGTTGGTGGCTCAAAAGGCGGCCGCCAAAGACGAGCCCGAAGTGTCCGACATGTTCGAGGTCGGTTGCGTCTCCATCATCCTCCAGCTGCTCAAGCTGCCCGACGGTACAGTCAAGGTGCTGGTCGAGGGCCAGCAGCGTGCGGCGGTATCCCGGATCATGGACGGAGAGAACCACTTCACGGCCACGGTGTTGCCGGTCGACCCTGCGGTGGAGGCCAAAGTGGGGGGCAGCGAGGTGGAGGCCCTGCGCCGCGCAGTCATGCAGCAGTTTGACCAGTACGTCAAACTGAACAAGAAGATCCCGCCCGAGATCCTGACGTCCATCTCCAGCATCGACGATCCGGGGCGACTGGCCGACACCATCGCCGCCCATTTGCCGCTCAAACTTGATAACAAGCAGGCCGTGTTGGAACTGTCCGATGTGCGTTCTCGGCTGGAGAACCTGTTTGGACAGCTTGAGCGCGAGGTGGACATCCTGAACGTGGACAAGAAAATCCGCGGTCGGGTCAAGCGCCAAATGGAGAAGAACCAGCGCGACTTCTATTTGAATGAGCAGGTCAAGGCGATCCAAAAAGAACTGGGTGAAGGCGAAGAAGGCGCCGACATCGAAGAGATCGAAAAGAAGATTCGGCTGGCAAAAATGCCGAAAGAGGCTTTGAAAAAGGCCGAAGCTGAACTCAAGAAACTGAAGCTGATGTCCCCCATGTCGGCAGAAGCCACCGTGGTGAGGAACTACATCGATGTGCTGACCAACCTTCCCTGGGGCAAACGCACCAAGATCAAGCACGACCTCGCCAATGCCGAGGATGTGTTAAACGAAGACCACTATGGTCTGGAGAAGGTCAAAGACCGCATCGTTGAATATCTGGCGGTGCAACAGCGGGTGGACAAGGTCAAGGCCCCCATCTTGTGTCTGGTGGGCCCTCCCGGCGTCGGCAAAACCTCACTGGGCCAGTCAATCGCCAAAGCCACGGGCCGCAAGTATGTGCGCATGGCACTCGGTGGCATGCGCGACGAGGCGGAAATCCGGGGCCACCGCCGTACTTACATCGGGGCAATGCCTGGTAAGGTGCTCCAGAGCTTGTCCAAGGTGGGCACGCGCAATCCACTGTTTCTTCTGGATGAGATCGACAAACTGGGGACGGACTTCCGTGGCGACCCTTCCAGCGCGTTGCTGGAAGTCTTGGACCCGGAACAAAACCACACGTTTGGCGACCACTATGTGGAGGTCGACTTCGACCTCAGCGATGTGATGTTCGTGGCGACGTCCAATTCGATGAACATCCCTCCAGCGCTGCTTGACCGCATGGAGGTCATTCGGCTGGCGGGCTACACCGAGGACGAGAAGGCCAACATCGCCATTAAGTACTTGCTGCCCAAACAGGTCAAGAACAATGGCGTGCAAGATGGCGAGTTGGAGATCACCGAGGCGGCGATACGCGACATGGTGCGTTACTACACCCAAGAAGCGGGTGTGCGCTCGCTGGAACGTGAATTGTCCAAGGTGTGCCGCAAGGTCATCAAGGGTTTGCAGCTCAAGAAAATGATTGGCCCGGTCAAGGTCGACGTCGATAACCTCAATGAATTTCTCGGTGTCCGTAAGTTCAACTACGGGCGTGCCGAGAAAGACAACCAGGTGGGACAAGTCGTCGGGTTGGCGTGGACCCAAGTGGGTGGTGACCTGTTAACCATCGAGGCGGTGACCATGCCGGGCAAGGGCGCGATCACGCGAACGGGTTCTTTGGGCGACGTCATGAAAGAGTCGGTCGAAGCGGCGCGTACGGTGGTGCGGAGTCGGTCGCGCCGGCTTGGCATCAAGGATGAGTTGTTCGAAAAGCGAGACATCCATATCCACGTGCCCGATGGTGCCACCCCCAAGGATGGTCCCAGCGCTGGCGCCGCCATGACCACAGCGTTCGTGTCGGCCTTGACCGGCATCCCGGTGCGAAGTGATGTAGCCATGACCGGTGAGATCACCCTTCGCGGCGAGGTCACCGCCATCGGCGGCCTGAAAGAAAAACTGTTGGCTGCGTTGCGCGGCGGCATCAAGACGGTACTCATTCCGGAAGAAAACGCCAAGGATCTGCAAGAGATCCCTGAGAACGTCAAGAATGGTCTGGAAATCGTGCCTGTTAAGTGGATCGATCAAGTCTTGGAAATTGCCTTGGAGCGTTCGCCGACTCCATTGCCAGAAGATGATGTTGCGGCAACCGTGACCCCTGAGGTGTCTGCAAGTCCGGTCGACAGTACCACTTCCATCAAGCATTGATTCACTTCGCGATCTTTCGATCCAGGCGTGGCGGAAAAATCGCTATAATTTGATAAGTGAATTGCGGGAGTAGCTCAGTTGGTAGAGCGCAACCTTGCCAAGGTTGAGGTCGAGAGTTCGAGACTCTTCTCCCGCTCCAAATTGGAGGGCAGCATGGTGACATGCTGTCCTTTTTCGTTGAACCCGAGGCGGTAGCCTGGGGTCTCCTCACATGGCGCGGTAGCAAAGCGGTTATGCACCGGATTGCAAATCCGGCTAGGGCGGTTCGATTCCGCCCCGCGCCTCCAAAATCTCTGGTTTCCCGCTCGCTTGCGTCACCAAAGTGACGCGTTGATCCAGACGCTCTTACTATGTGTTTTGGGGACGGATCAATGCGCAGCAGGTCGCAACATGTGACATGCGTGCGTGAATAACCAGAGTGTGTACGCGCGATCTTTCAGGTGTGGTATTACATCCTGGGATGGGATTGGTCGCGTATCATCCAAGCTATGACAACTCCGCCCGAGTGGTGAAATTGGTAGACACATCGGACTTAAAATCCGCCGCTTCCAGAAATGGGGTGTACCGGTTCGACCCCGGTCTCGGGCACCAAACCCACTTTTTGTGGGGAAACACTTCAAAGACTTGCGAACGTTTCAGCGACCTTTTTTACGCTTAATCGTTTCGTAGATCATAGCTAAGACGAACTGTTTTAGTCAAATCAGTTTTTTACGCAACAGTGGCGCGGTTGCTTTTCTTTTAATTTGCACGTACGCATAATCTACGCATCGATTTACGCGTGGGGCTGTAAGTGGCGTCGTTTAGGAAGCAAAAGACAGGCTGGCGGGCCGAGGTGGCCAGGCAAGGCGTGCGTGATTCGCGCACGTTTCCGTCTAAATCCGAGGCCGTTGCATGGGCCACAAAGCGCGAGGCCGAGATCTTGGCCGCCGGCGGCCGGTCTGGCCGCTGGCCCAACGTCACTGTGGCCGAGGTGGTGGAGCGTTACATGCGCGACGTGACCGTGCGTAAAAAATCGCGCAAAGCGGAAACGCTTCGCCTGAATGCTTTTTTGCGTGACAACGCCGAGCTGTGCGCGAAGGTGTTCAACGAGGTGGGCGCTGCGGACGTTGCAGCTTGGCGGGACAAGCGAAGGAACGAGGTGTCGGACAGCACTGTGGTACGCGAAGCCGGCACGCTTCGCAACCTGTGGTCGGTGGCCACGCGTGAATGGGAGCTCGCGCCAGAGCCGTCACCCTGGTCGAGGGTGAAGCTGCCCGACGAGTCTTTGGCTCGCACCAGGCTACCCGCCTGGTCCGAGATCAAGCGGCTGCTGCGTGCGTTTGGGTATCGGCCGGGCAACGCGCCAAAGACGATCCAAGAGCAGGTTGGTTGGTGCTGGCTGGTGTGTCTGCACACCGCGCTGAGGGCCAGCGAAGCACGTGGTTTGCGCGTTCAGGACCTGGACATGGCCAATCGCGTTTTGACCCTTGAAAAACACAAAACGGACAACTACGAAGGCGTCCGCCATGTGCCATTTACCAAGTCGGCGGCGCGTGTGATCGCCGTGCTGGTGAGGGCAGCAAAGGCAGCTGGGCGGGATGAACTTTTCACAGTTTCGCCGGCAAGCTTAGATGCGCTTTTCAGGAAAAACCGGGACAGGCTACTAATATCTGGGATGCGGTATCACGACTCGCGCGCTGCCGCACTGACTCGGCTGGCGCGTAAGCATGACGTGCTGACTTTGGCCCGCATATCTGGCCACCGCGACTTGAAGCAGTTGATGTCGGCGTACTATCGCGAAAGCGCTCAGAGCGTCGCCGCTCGGATCTAAGTGGCACCGGCCCGCCAGGCGGCGGGAAGGGCCAGGTTTGATTGCCGCAATACCGGTCACTGCCGCCGTCTGAGACTGACATTGCAGTCATTGTTCAACCCCGACTTGCTCCCCTGGTTTCAGAAATAGCATCCAGTGCGTCAGCCCCTTTCTACCGGTCGGGTGGCCACAGATGGGGCGAACGGGGCACAGCTTTAGCACTTCTGAGACCTTGATTTGCTCCTCACTCCACTTGAAGGCGAGCGTACCGTTGGGCTTGAGGACGCGAAAGCACTCGGCGAAACCGGCGCGGAGGTCATTTCGCCAGTCTTCGCTGAGTACGCCATACTTGGCGGCCAGCCAGGACTTCTTTCCGGCGCGCACAAGGTGCGGTGGGTCGAATACGACTGCATAGAACGTGTCGTTTTCGAATGGCATTTCGCGGAAATCCGCCTGCAGGTCGGGGTCGACGAACAGCGTGCGGGTTCCATCGGCACGGCCGTGGCTACGGTCTGTCACGATGATGGTCTCTTTGCGGCGGTCACAAAAAAGAACATCGGGATTTTTGCGGTCGAAGTGCATCATCCGCGAGCCGCAGCATGGGTCAAGGACGCGCTTTTGAGGAATTGGATTTCGATGCATGGCTTTCTAACTCTCACTTTTTTGTAGAAGGGAGGGAAGGAAAGGAAAAAATCTTGGCCAAACGGTTGGGCTGCTGGGGCTGTTGGGTGGCCACCGGGTCGTTCGCCGCCTGGTCGGGGCACAAATACGGCTGCGGGCGGCAGGCCGCGGCCCACTGAGACTCCAGGGTAAGCACAAAAATTTGGAGCGCCAAAATGTGCGCGAGCTGCCCGGCTGGGTGTCGCTTGTACCGGATGCGGCCCGACAGATACACAAGCGTTCCGGGCGGCGCTTTTTCCCGCACCAGGTCCGCGAGCGGGCCGCTACAGCAAATCGTGTGGACGTCGGAACGAAATTGCTCCGGTGGTACGTCCGGCTGCGGGTGGACGGTACGCAAGGTAAAAGATATGGCTTCGGTCCCGTCGGGTCGCAAAGACTCGCTGCGGGGGAGGTCGTCGACGACGCCGACCAAAATTGTTTGATTAATGCCCACAAATGGCTCCTGAAATGTAAGCGGCTGGCCATCCCACCTTGAAGCCTGTGTCAAAGGGTGCACCATTGCTGTCCATCAAAGTTAGATGGACAGCAACCCATGGATCACAGACTGCTTCCTAGACGGCATCACCGC